>JAOKHV010000020.1 GCA_028248455.1 Ascidiaceihabitans sp.
CGAACCTTGTGATGGTCGAAAGTGACGACCCGTTGGAAGCCGGACTTGAGATCATGTGCCAACCGCCCGGAAAGAAACTGAGCACGCTTAGTTTGTTGTCGGGCGGCGAACAAACGTTGACCGCGATGGCGTTGATCTTTGCCGTCTTCCTGGCGAACCCTGCACCGATTTGTGTGTTGGACGAGGTCGACGCGCCTTTGGATGATGCCAACGTGACCCGTTTCTGCGACCTGTTGGATGAGATGTGCCGCCAGACGGATACGCGGTTCCTAATCATCACACACCACGCGGTGACCATGGCCCGTATGGACCGCTTGTTTGGTGTCACAATGGCAGAACAAGGTGTGAGCCAATTGGTGTCTGTTGATTTGAAAAAGGCATCGGCGATGGTGGGCTAAGGCCCCAGTTTCGCGTCATTCCTATTTTAAAAGATAAGCCCCGCAGAGTATGTGCTCTACGGGGCTTATTTGATTTAGGACCAGATCATAGATCCAACCCGTGAAATCGATTTATAGGTTGTTCAGCAGTGTCGGTGTCGGCCATGCATCGGCTGGTAGGCCAAGGCGCTGTTGTTCTGCTTGAACTGCATCGCGTGTACGTGCGCCCAAAATGCCATCGATTTTGCCAACGTTATATCCACGCTTTTGTAATTTGGATTGCAGGCGTTTCATGCTGTCACCCTGAAGGCCCTGATCCGGATTTCCAGCGTCATAAGCCGAGGCACCTTGTAGGCGTGTTGCAAAGTAGGCTGCTGTGAGAACGTAGGTGAATGATTGGTTCCATTCAAAGTAAACGTTGAAGTTTGGGTAGGCTAGGAATGCTGGGCCCTTGTGACCTTGTGGCAAGATCAAAGACGCTGGAAGGTTGGCAAGTTTGCCTTCGCGTGCCCGAATACCCATTGCCTGCCAGTCGCCAACGGACATGGTGGTGCCCAAGCCGCTTTTTGACCAATCCATATTGTTTGGCACGGTCACTTCTTGCAGCCATGGTTGGCCTGCGTTCCAACCCAAGTGCTGCAACATCTTGCCGCCTGACGTTAGCGCATCCGGAGCAGATGTCTTGAGTGATACGCGGCCGTCGCCGTCGGCATCCACACCGTTTTCCAAGATGTCGCGCGGCAACATTTGCACCATACCGATTTCACCAGCCCATGCACCTGTTGTGCGTGCTGGGTCAAATTGGCCGCGTTCATAAAGGGTCATTGCCGCGAAAACCTGTGGGCGGAACAATTCTGGACGGCGGCAATCATGGGCCAATGTGACCAGAGCGTTGGCGGTGTTAAAGTCACCTTGGAACGCACCGTAATCAGTTTCAAAAGCCCAGAACGCCAACAACACGTTGCGATTTACGCCGTATGTGGATTCGACGTTATCAAACACGCGATCAAAGCGGTTGGCGTTTGAGCGCCCGGAGCTGATCCGATTTGATGAAATCAATCGGCGTGAAAATTCGATGAATGGTTTCTGGAAAACACCTTGGGCGCGATCAGCCTTTAGGACGCTGCCATCTTTATGGATGCCCGACAGGAACGCATCCGCTTTCGCGGGTGAAATACCTTGCGCGACGGCTTCGGACTTTAGTCCGTTTTTGAAGCTATTGAAGGAGCCACCACATTCGGCGTGGGCCGCGAGTGGCAAGAGGAGGGCAGCGGTTAAAACAAGTATGCGCATATTGGTGTCCGTTATAAAATGGTTAGGATGATGGTGAATAAAAGTGCGATGCCCCATGCTTTCCATAGCATAGAGCATGCGGCGTCGATGCTTGATGGTCCCGCAAACTGATTTCCCGTTGTATGTACGAATGGGAAATCTTGCATCTGCCCTTCGTAGGCGCGTGGGCCTGATAGTGCGATGTCGATGGCGCGTGCCATTGCCGCTTCGGGCCAGCCTGCGTTTGGTGAGCGGTGAAGTTTTGCGTCGGCGATGATGTCGCGCCATTGCCCGTGAACGCCTGCGGGCAATGCGATAAGTGCTGCGGTTATCCGTGCGGGGATCAGATTTAGCAGATCGTCAAAGCGGGCAGAGGCCCATCCAAAATCGGCGTGCCGTTCGGTTTTGTAGCCGATCATGCTGTCCGCAGTATTGACGATTTTATAGACCATCAAACCTGGTAATCCGCCGACCAGGAACCAAAAGGCTGGTGCGATCACACCGTCACTCAGGTTTTCAGCCGCGCTTTCAATTGCGCCGCGTGCCACGGCGGGTTGGTCCATTTGTGCAGTGTCGCGCCCCACGATCATGGCGACCTTTTGGCGGCCCTCATCAAGGGAGAGGCGCAGGGCATCTGCAACCTGTTGGACATGCTGAACCAAGGATTTTTGGGCGAGTAGAATTGCAGTGACTAAGATTGTAACGATCCCGCCAAACAAGCTGATGATATACCCCAAGAGCGCTGCGCCAGTCACGAGGGCGAGAAGCGTCAGAACGCCATTGAGCTTGGCATTTTTACCGCTGTTGTATTGTTCGTCACACCACTTGATCAGGTTACCCATGAGCACGGCGGGATGTGGGGCCCTGTGCCATAACCACTTGGGTTCACCAAAAATAGCATCAAGGATCATGGCGAAAAAGAGAAGGGCTGCGGTGCTCATAACGCATCCTCAATACGTGACCAGTCCATCGGGTGCGGCAAGCCAAGGCGCAGCCAGCGCGTGCTGTAGGGAAAAATGCGCGACCAGATTTGGGATTGGGCGAGACGGTCCTGCCATTCTGCTGCGTCCCCTGCATCATACAACCTAAACAAGGTTGTGCCGCCAACAACGGTGGCACCCTTTGCAGTCATCAGTTGGTCAAGTTTCGCAGCATCTTTTTCTAGGCGCATGCGTGTTTGGTTGGCCCAATCGTGATCCCTGAGTGCCTGCGCGCCAATTGCTAATGCCGGACCGGAGATGGGCCATGGGCCTAACATGGTTTTCAATTGTTCAATCAACGCCGGTTCGCCAATGGCAAAGCCAAGGCGCAGCCCTGCAAGGCCCCAGAATTTACCAAAGCTTTTCAACACGATTGTGCCGGGTTCAGCAGCGTGTTGGATCAACGACTGCAGAGGCATTACATCGCAAAAGCTTTCGTCGATAATACGCAACGGTGCTTTGATTTGATCAATCGACCAGATGCGGCCGTCAGGGTTGTTGGGATGAACAACGACTTGCGCAGCAGCTGCGCCATCCGTTTTCCAACCGGCCAATTCGAATGCGCTGGCGTGTTCGTTGTATGTTGGGCCCGCGATATCAACTGATGCTGTTGGGGCAAGTCGTGGCATGTTTGCTATGAGGGAAGATGCACCTGGGGCGGCCAGAATTGCAGCTGTGTCAGGTACATTCCAAAATGCACGCGCTGCATCTGTGAGGTTGGTTGCGGCGGTTTGATCAGGTAGTGCGGTCCATGCGTCAGGTTGAATTCCAGATACGCCATAGGGCAGGGGATTGATCCCAGTCGATAGATCAATCCAATCAGTGCGGTTGCCGCCGTATTGGCGTGCAGCACCGTCCAGTCCACCACCGTGATCGTTACTCTTTTTGGTCAAGATTGAGCTCTTTCACAGTCAATTAGAACAACATGTTTCGCCGTTGTTTAATCTAAAAGAAGTGAAAACCCTATCATTATCAAGTGAGTTTCCCAAAGTTCGTCAATTCCGGTTTCTGTCGCATAGATGTTAGGGTTTTGGGCAACAAAAACCGTTGATGCGCAGCGCTATCCGCGGCCGTGTGGGGCAATTAGGTCTAGCGTTGGATTGATGGGGATGATCCGGTATGGGTTTATGTTTTCGTGGCTGTAATGATAGTGGCGCACGATGTGGTCCATGTTGACGGTTTCTGCGACGCCCTCAACTTGATAAAGTTCGCGGGTGTACGCCCATAGGTTTGGGTAATCCACGATCCGTTTTTTGTTACATTTGAAGTGCAGATGATAAACGGCGTCAAAGCGGATTAAGGTTGTGAACAGCCGCCAATCTGCTTCTGTCAGGCGATCCCCAAGCAAATAGCGTTTCGTGCTTAGGCGATCTTCGATCCAGTCTAATGTGTCGAACAACGGATGCACGGCCTCGTCGTAAGCTGCCTGTGTTGTGGCGAACCCGCAGCGGTAGACGCCATTGTTTAGCGTATCGTAGATCCGCGCATTCACAGCTTCGATGTCGTCATGCATGTGCTGGGGCCACAGATCAACGGTGTTGCCTGTCACGTCGTTGAACGCGGTGTTGAACATCCGGATAATTTCGGAACTTTCGTTACTAACAATCGTGTTCTGCTGTTTGTCCCAAAGGATTGGCACGGTAACGCGGCCAGAAAACGTCGCGTCTGCGCGGGTGTAGATGTCACGTGCAAATGGCAGATCAAACAAGGTGTCCCCAGTTGCACCGTATTCGTCTTTTTCAAAGGACCAACCATCTGACAACATGTCGGGGTGAACAGTTGAGATAGTGATGTGGTCGCTGAGGTCTTTGATCTGGCGGAAGATCAGTGCGCGGTGTGCCCATGGGCATGCATCACTGACATACATGTGGTAGCGGCCTGTTTCTGCCTTGAACCCGCTGATACCTGATGGGCCTGCTGATCCATCGGCGGTAATCCAGTTGCGGAATTTCGCTTGTGAGCGTTCAAATTTGCCGCCAGCCGATTTGGTGTCGTACCAAGTGTCGTGCCAAACGCCGCCAACCAATAATCCCATTAAACCACTCCAAATATTGTTAATTTAGGGCTAAATGGTTGTGTGCCCTGTGGATAGTGATTTTCGCGCTCATGGGTTCTGCGCTGGCGCACATGTCTTTTGAGCGGTGAAGCGATATCTTAAGTCTGTCACAAAGATTTAACTTGCAGCTGCTAATGCATAGGTCATTGTTACGTTACTCAAATAAGGGAAGTCGGATGACAACATTTGTTCCAAAAGAAGTTCAGGCAGGTCTAGACCGTGCCCGATTGGCGCGGATGAAAAAGGCGTCGCGTTTGCGCATCTCTGTTGATGACAAGACCTATAAAGTGCTGCGTATGTGGAAGACTGGGTTTTCAATCGATGCGGAAACAGCCCCACAATTGCGTGGATTGGTTGACTTATATGATGGTGCGATCCACTTGTTCCAATGTCTGATCATTGCGAACGAGCGGGATGAGGACGAGATGCTGTTTGAATTCAAACGCTTGACTGCGGTGTCCGAACAGCCGGCTATCGACTTTGTGCGTGATCCAGATGCGCCAATCGCATTGCTTGGCCGCGCTAGCTAAGCCAAAGCCCAATCGGTTAGAAAAATTGAGTTAAGTTAAGGCGCGGTTGAAACCGCGCCTTTGTTCGTTTTACTGAAGGTCGCCAAAGGCTTTCGCCAAACGATCAACCGCCTCTTGAACGCGTGAACGTGGTGTCGCGATGTTGAAGCGCAGGAACGTATCACCACCTGTTCCAAAGGTTGGTCCGTGGTTTACAGCTATCTGCGCGTCTTTTTCAACGCGTTTGGTGAAGTCCTCGCGGCTCATTCCTGTGCCGTCGAAATCCACCCAAGACAGATATGTTGCCTCTAAATTCATTGAGGCAAGGCCGGGAATGGCATTCACGCCTGCATCAAAGAGTTTGCGATTTCCATCAAGGTATTCAACCAACCCATCAACCCACGTAGCACCTTCAGGTGAATAAGCGGCTGTGGCCATGAACAGACCAAATGAGTTGGCCGACAAGCCCAACGCAGCCATACGTCCCGCGAATTTGGCACGCAAATCAGGGTCTTCAATTATAACGTTGCCAGAGTGTGAACCGGCGATGTTGAAGGTCTTCGTTGTGGCCGTCATCATCACCAAACGATCAGTGATATCGTTAATGTAGGTCATTGGAATATGTGTGCTGCCCGGCATGACCAGATCGTGGTGAATTTCATCAGACACAAGGATCAAATCGTGACGTTTTGCGAAATCTGCAACGCCTTGCAACTCTGACCTGGACCAAACGCGTCCACCTGGATTGTGCGGCGAGCATAGGATCACCATCTTTTCTGAACCCGTCATTTGCGCATCATATGCGTCAAAATCCATTTCAAAGCGGCCATTGTTATTGGTCAACTCGCATTCAACAACCTTACGACCTGCGGCGTTAATAACCTTCGCAAATGCGTGGTAGACTGGCGTGAACAAGACAACGCCGTCGCCTGCAGATGTAAACGCATCGACACACATTGCCGTTCCGTTGACCAAGCCGTGGGTCGTAAAGATCCATGACGGATCAACTTTCCAGTTGTGGCGCGTTTCCATCCACCAGTTGATGGCTTCCTTGTATTTGGAATCATCCCCAAAATAGCCCATCACCCCGTGATCAACTTGTCCTTGAACTGCATCCAAAACGCATTGGGGTGGACGGAAGTCCATATCAGCGACCCACATAGCAAGACCGGTGTCCGTTGGGACGCCATAGATTTCTTCCATCATGTCCCATTTTACACAATGGCTGCCGCGGCGGTCGATGATATCGTCAAAGCTCATGGGGGTGTCTCCACTATCTTGCTGGGTTTTTGGCAAGCTAACGGGATATGGCAGGGTTGCAAGAGGCGTTGCGCGGGACGGCACATTGTCCTACATCACTGCCATGATACGTCCTATTCTATTGCACCCCGACCCCCGCCTGAAAAAAGTCTGCGCTGATGTGCCAGATTTGACAGATGAATTGCGCACGCTTGCCGATGATATGTTGCAAACCATGTATGATGCCCCTGGCGTTGGATTGGCTGCGCCGCAAGTCGGTATTTTGCACCGTTTGATTGTTTTGGACTGCGTCAAAGAAGAGGGTGAAACAGCCCGTCCTTTGATCATGTTCAATCCGGAAATTATCGCATCCTCGGATGAAAAGAACGTCTATGAAGAGGGGTGTTTGTCTATCCCCGATTTGTTTGCGGATGTTACCCGACCTAAAACAGTGCAAGTGCGCTGGATAGATCGGGATGGGAACGAACAAAACGAAGAGATGGATGGCTTATGGGCCACCTGTGTTCAGCATGAAATCGATCACCTCGAGGGCAAGTTGTTCATCGACCACATCAAACCCCTTCGCCGCCAGATGATCACCCGTAAAATGGTGAAGCTAAAGCGCGAATTGGCGCGGGGCTGATCGGGGATGAGCGTCCTAGATATCGTCCTTTGGCCAGATGCGCGACTGACTGAGACCTGTGTTCAGGTTGAGGAAATCACCCAAGAAATTCGCACCTTGGCCCAAGATATGTTGGACACCATGTATGCTGCTAAGGGTCGTGGTTTAGCCGCGTCTCAGGTTGGTTCATTACGCCGTCTATTTGTGATGGATATCGGTTGGAACGAAGGCAAGTCGGATCCGTTGGTTTGCATCAATCCAATGTTACAAGAAATCGGCGAAGAACGCACTGTTTTGGAAGAGGGCTGTCTTTCAATTCCGGGCGTATTGGCCGAAGTGAACCGCCCGGCGCAGGTTCAGATGGTTTGGTCTTCCCTTGAGGGTGGTCGTTATGTTCAATCCTTTGACGGGTTCGGTGCGGCCTGTGTGCAGCATGAAATCGACCATCTTGATGGGATTGTGACATTTGATCATTTGGAAGCTGACACGCGCGCGGCTTTGATTGCGCAGTACGAGGCGGCGCAATGACGGTTCGCCCGTTTGTCAGTTGGCCAGACAAGCGGTTGCGCACAGCCGTGCCGGAAGTTGCCGAAATTACAGATGAGATTCGTTTGATCTGGGCGGATATGGTTGAGACGATGGATGCGATGCCCGGTGTCGGATTGGCCGCGCCGCAAATCGGCGTCATGATGCAGCTGGCCGTTGTGGATGCGTCGCCGGATCGCAAACGGCGGATACTTTTGGCAAACCCAACTATCCTGTCAGCGTCGGAAGAAATGAACACTCACGATGAAGCCAGCCCAAATTTGCTAGGTGTTTCTGCGATTATTAAGCGGCCTAAGAATGTAAGCGTTCGGTATCTGAATGAAGATGGCGTAATAACGCGTGGTGATTTTACAGGGCTTGAAGCGACGAGCGTTCAGCACCAAATCGACCATCTGCAGGGCAAAATGTATTTTGACAATCTTGGCCGTGTGAAACGCGATATGCTGCTGCGTAAAGCACGTAAAACATAAGTTTTTTTGGTGTGCCAACGGCATGCTACTGCGAGGGAATGATGCGTATAGTCTTTATGGGAACACCGGATTTTTCGGTTCCGGTGCTTGAAGCGCTTGTTGATGCAGGTCACGAGATCGTTGCAGTCTATTCCCAGCCACCGCGCCCTGCAGGCCGTGGCAAGAAAGATCGCCTAAGCCCAGTTCAATCTAAGGCTGAGGCGCTTGGTTTGATGGTTCGCTATCCCCAAAGCGTTCGCACAAACGAGGCCCTTGCCGATTTTGTAGCGCTGGAAGCAGATGTCGCAGTTGTCGTGGCATATGGTTTGATCCTGCCCCAATCTATTTTGGATGCGCCCAAAAACGGGTGTCTGAATATTCACGCAAGCCTTTTGCCGCGTTGGCGTGGGGCGGCACCAATTCACCGCGCCATTATAGCTGGTGATGCTGAAACGGGTGTCTGCATTATGCAGATGGAGGCAGGATTGGACACAGGTCCAGTTTTAAGCCGTCATGCAATTTCGATCGGTGAAACGGAAACGACCTTGCAGCTACATGACCGCCTTAGCGTGCTGGGTGCGGATGCGATTGTAGAGACGTTGGCAAATTTGGATCAGCTCACACCGCAGGAACAACCCGAAGAGGGGACCACCTACGCGGCCAAAATAGACAAAGCAGAAGCAGCGATTGATTGGACCAAATCAGCCGTTGAAGTTGATCGGGTGATCCGCGGTCTATCCCCGTTCCCCGGCGCATGGTTTGAGATGGATGGAACACGTATTAAGGTTCTTAGCTCTACTTTGGTTGATCAGAATGGCAATGCTGGTGCAGTCTTGGATGACGCTTTGACAATTGCGTGTGGCAGCGGTGCGATTAGACTAACACACTTGCAGCGTGCAGGTAAAAGTGCGCAAGATGCTGGGCAGTTCCAGAACGGCTGGCCAATTGCGGCTGGCACGCAACTATAGCGGAGAAGATACCATGTTTCCTACAATGATAGGCACAGTCGTGATTGCAGGGATCGTTGGATATCTTGCTGAGAAAAGCAATTTCACCCACAATGGAATTCTTCAATCCATCATAATTTGCGTGGGTGGTGCGTTTCTATTCTACTTTGTGCGATTGATGTTTGGGATTGGTTTTAGCAGCGCTGGTTTGAACGCTATTTTGTCTTCAATCGGTGCGCTGGTGATTATCCCAACGCATTGGCGCAAATAAGATCGCTTATTTCTTTGGTTTGAACGGGGCCATGCCAGCATTCGCCAGCTGATCAGCGCGTTCATTCTCTGGATGACCAGCGTGGCCCTTAACCCATTTCCACGTCACATCGTGTTTTGAGTTCACTGCATCCAAACGTTGCCAAAGTTCAGCATTCGCCACACGCTTCTTGGCTGCGTTTTTCCAGCCGTTTTTCTTCCAACCGAAAATCCAGCTGGTGATGCCATTTTTGACATAGTTGCTGTCGGTTACGATTGTGATCTCAGTACGGCGTGTCAGAGATTCCAGCGCGTTGATTGCTGCCAAAAGCTCCATGCGGTTGTTGGTTGTTGCGGGCTCGCCGCCCTTCAACTCACGTTCTTTAACAACTGTTGCGCCGTCTTTTGCCTGCAACAATGCACCCCAGCCACCTGGACCCGGATTGCCGCTACATGCGCCGTCTGTGTATGCGATTAAATTAGCCATATGCCCGCACGCATATCCAAGGTGCCATAGTGCCGTCCAGCCCAATTGCGCTGCCTTTTGAATGTTGTGAGACGGTTAGGCCTACAGCGCTTAACAGACCGGTCAATTCTTCTAAGCTATAGTAGCTGTAATGACGCCCGATCCCGTCGCGTTTTTCACCTGTGCCCTCTTTCAGTCCGATGTGGAATTGGCCATCGGGTTTCAGTGCTTTGGCAAGGGCAGAAAGATGTCGCGGCATATCTGCCTTGGTCGCGTGCAGCAGGCTAAAGTTTGCCCAGATGCCATCATAGATATTTTCACCATCGATATCATCAAACGTTTCACACCGAGCATCAACACCGGCGTGTTTGGACGCGAGTGCAATCATTTCAGGAACGGCGTCTGTGGCGGTGACCTGAAAACCTGCTTTGGCGATTATGCCCGCTGAGGTACCGGGGCCGCATCCTAGGTCAAGAACATGACCTGTTGCGGGCAAGTCCGAAATGAAACCTGAAAGGATCGCATCGTTGATTTTGTCGCCGTCAGTGATGGCTGCATATTTCTCAGCCTGAGCAGCATAGACCCCGATGGTTTCTTTATCGCTCATTGCATCATCCGACTTCACGCAAGACGCGCGGAACTTTGAACTCGACGTTTTCAACGGCGGTTTCGACCAGCTCTTCGGTCACATCATAACGCGATTTGAAAGCGTCGATGACTTCGTTGATAAGAACTTCGGGGGCGGAGGCACCCGCTGTGATCCCGATAGATTTGATGCCCTCAAGGCTTCGCCAATCGATGTCAGCTGCGCGTTGAACGAGTTGTGCATAGTTGCATCCCGCACGTGCGCCAACTTCAACAAGGCGCTTTGAATTTGAAGAATTCGGTGCACCAACAACAAGAATGGCGTCACACTTTGGGGCCATTGCTTTTACGGCCTCTTGGCGGTTGGTCGTTGCGTAGCAGATGTCTTCTTTGTGCGGCCCAACGATTTTAGGAAACCGGTCTTTGAGAGCCGCAACTATGTCTGCCGTGTCATCAACGCTAAGCGTTGTCTGTGTCACGTAGGCTAGTTGGTCGGGGTTACGGACCGTTACGTGGGCGACATCGTCGGGTGTTTCGACCAACAAAACTTCGCCGTCGGGTAGTTGGCCAATTGTGCCTACGGTTTCTGGATGCCCTTCGTGACCGATCATGATCATTTGTAGGCCTTGATCGGAATGGCGTTGTGCTTCGATGTGAACTTTGCTGACCAGCGGACAGGTTGCATCGACAAACACCATTTGGCGTGCTTGTGCTGCATTGGGCACAGATTTTGGAACACCGTGTGCTGAGAAGATGACGGGACGGTCATCAGGGCACTCGTCTAATTCTTCTACAAAGATAGCCCCTTTGTCACGAAGACCATCCACAACGAATTTATTGTGAACAATTTCGTGGCGCACATAAACGGGAGCCCCCCATTTATCGATTGCCATTTCAACGATTTTGATCGCGCGATCTACACCAGCGCAAAAGCCACGTGGCGCGGCCAGGTAAAGCGTTAAGGGGGTGTTTGGCATGGGGTTCTCCATCAACTGTTATGACAGAGTTAATATCGCGAGTGCCCAAGGTCCACCCCGCTAAATGGCGCAGCAGTAGATTGTGATTGGGTGAGGTGTGATCGCCAGTTAAACTGGCGATCAGCGTTAGTCTTGCGAAGCAGGAGCTTCTGGCTTTTCAATCGGGAATTCACGGTGTGGACGCCCAAGAACGTCTTTTAGTTCATCCAACTCGATGAAGTTGTCTGCCTGACGGCGTAAATCATCTGAAATCATCGGTGGGTGGCTTCGGATAGTGGAAACCACGGACACCCGAACGCCTTGACGTTGAATACTCTCAATCAATGGGCGGAAATCGCCATCACCTGAGAATATAACGATGTGATCGACGTGAGGGGCAAGTTCCATGGCATCGACAGCAAGTTCGATATCCATGTTACCTTTGATCTTACGCCGACCCATACTGTCGGTGTATTCTTTGGCCGGTTTAGTGACCATCGTAAATCCGTTGTAGTTCAGCCAATCGACCAAGGGGCGGATTGGCGAATATTCATCGTTTTCTAAAAGTGCAGTATAATAAAATGCACGCAGCAATTTTCCGCGACGCATGAATTCTTTACGTAAAAGTTTATAGTCGATGTCAAAACCCAGTGCCTTAGCCGCGGCATATAAATTCGAACCATCGATGAACAGCGCAAGCCGTTCGTCTTTGTAAAACATCAGAGTACCTTTCCGAAGAACACCGCCAACAATTCCGTGAGTGAAAATAAATACTGCGGTGTCCAACGGCGAAAATAGGGGTTTTGTGTAATCAAGCAAGATGGCAGTCTGTAGAAAAGGGCGGAAAATTGCTTAAATGTAATTCACTAATGATAGTTGCAGTTGGAAGTAACCAACGCGCGGTTGAAGGGCGACCCAACGTCATCGTTCGAGAGGCGATTTCAGCCATCGAAAATCGTGGCGCGATGATTCGGAAAACTAGTAGATTTTATCAAACGCCATGTTTTCCGGCGGGTGCTGGTCCTGACTATATCAATGCGGCTTTTTTGATTGAGGTGCCGTGGTCGCCTGAGGAAACCCTTGAACACCTGCACGCCGTCGAGGCGCAGTTTGGACGGGAGCGTGTCCAGCGCTGGGGGCAACGGACATTAGACCTTGATCTGATCGCAAACGAAGATGTTGTGTCTCCAAGTTTGGCAATACACGATAAGTGGCGCAATTTGGATATTGAGATACAAAAAACCACAGCGCCCACGGAACTGATAATCCCGCACCCGCGCGTACAGGATCGTGCATTCGTTTTGATTCCGTTGATGGATATTGCACCCGATTGGATACATCCTGTCTTGGGGAAAAACGTGTCAGAAATGCTAGATGCGTTGCCTGCAGTTGATAAAATCGCCGTAATACCTTTAAATGCGCAGCAATAGACGCTTGTAAACTTAGGAAAAGGGCAATAAATACCAGCCCTCAACACTTACCAAATTTTGGAGCTTGGCCATGGCCCGCGTTACCGTAGAAGACTGTGTAGACAAGGTTCCGAACCGTTTCGATCTGGTGATGCTAGCATCCCATCGTGCGCGTGAAATTTCCGCCGGTTCAGCAATCACCGTTGATCGCGACAATGACAAAAACCCTGTTGTATCTTTGCGCGAAATTGCTGAAGAAACACAGAGCGCTGATGATCTGCGTGAGCGTATGATCGAAAGCAACCAGACGCAAATCGAAGTCGATGAGGCTGAAGAAGATGCGATGGCTTTGTTGATGGGCGCTGAGCAAGACAAGCCAGAAGAAGACAGCATGAACGAAGAAATGTTGCTTCGCCAATTGATGGCTGCACAAGGCCAAAGTTAAGGCCAAACGCTAGGATGCGGACCAAATGATATCTGCCGACGATCTGATCGCGCTGGTCCGCAACTACAATCCCAAAACCAATGAAGCGCTTATACGCTCCGCCTTTGAATATGGCGGAGAGATGCATGAAGGCCAGTTCCGTCATTCGGGTGAACCTTACTTTAGCCATCCTGTCGCGGTTGCCGCGATTTTAACTGAACAGCAGTTAGATGATGGAACAATCATCACGGCCCTTTTGCATGACACGATTGAAGACACCAAAGCCTCATACGCTTCGGTTTCTGAGTTGTTTGGCGAAGAGGTGGCGAAACTGGTTGATGGCGTCACGAAGTTAACCAATCTTCAGCTGAACAGTTCGGAAACCAAACAGGCCGAGAATTTTCGCAAGTTGTTTATGGCGATGTCTAAGGACATGCGCGTTATTCTGGTTAAGTTGGCTGATCGGCTTCACAATATGCGCACGATCAAATCGATGCGCCCCGAAAAGCAGGTTCAAAAAGCCCGCGAGACGATGGATATCTTTGCGCCATTGGCTGGTCGCATGGGTATGCAGTGGATGCGTGAAGAGCTAGAAGACTTGGCGTTTCGGGTGCTGAACCCGGAAGGTCGCTCCAGCATCATGCGCCGTTTTGTAAGTCTTCAGCGTGAGACTGGCGATGTGATTGAGCGCATCACCGGCGATATGCGGATGGAGCTAGAAAAAGCGGACATTGATGCCGAGATTTTTGGCCGCGCGAAGAAACCTTATTCTATTTGGCGTAAAATGCAGGAAAAGGATCAGTCCTTTAGCCGTCTTAGTGATATTTATGGTTTCCGCATTGTGACGCATAGCGAGGAAGATAGTTACCGTACCTTGGGTGCTATCCACCAGCGGTGGAGTGCAGTGCCTGGCCGCTTCAAGGATTATATCAGTCAGCCGAAAACCAACGGGTATCGCTCAATTCACACGACTGTTTCCGGTCGTGACGGTAAACGAGTTGAGGTGCAAATCCGCACTCGTCAGATGCACGATGTGGCAGAAACGGGTGTGGCTGCGCACTGGTCCTACAAAGACGGTGTACGCTCACAAAATCCGTTCGCGGTGGATCCCGCGAAGTGGATTTCGCAACTAACCGAACAATTTGATGGCGAAGATGACCACGAAGATTTCTTGGAAGCTGTCAAACTTGAGATGTATTCGGATCAGGTGTTTTGCTTCACGCCAAAGGGCGAAGTGGTCAAATTGCCACGCGGTGCAACGCCTATCGATTTTGCCTATGCGATTCACACACGGATCGGCAACGCCTGTGTCGGCTCCAAGATTGATGGCATGCGTGTGCCATTGTGGACACGTGTGAAGAACGGACAATCTGTAGAAATCATCACGGCGGAAGGTCAATCGCCTCAAACGACGTGGTTGGAAATTGCAACAACGGGTAAGGCAAAAACAGCCATTCGCAGATCATTGCGTGAGGCCGATCGCGAGAGCTTTATCAAGCTTGGGCGCGAACTGGCGAGATCAGCCTTTGCGCATGTTGGTCAGAAATCGACAGAGAAAGCGTTGGAAACTGCTGCAGTTGTTTTACGTTTGAAAGATCCGGACGAGGTTCTTGCGCGTTTGGGCAGTGCAGAATTGACCGGACGACAGGTTGTTCAAGCGATTTATCCTGAGTTGATCCCCCAAAAGGGTGCACCGGTTGATGCAAGCCGTGCCGTTATTGGCCTTAAAGCGGGGCAATCATTTGAACGTGCAACCTGCTGTCAGCCCCTTCCCGACGAGCGTATTGTTGGCATCAGTATGCGAGGGCGTGGGGTCGTTGTTCATACGATCGACTGTGAACACTTGATTAAACTAGAGGATCGCGCGGATGATTGGTTGGATCTGCGTTGGCATGACGGAAGCCATGCGGCGGTGTACACCGCGACCCTTCGCATGACGATTGGTAACGGCGCAGGTGTTTTAGGTCGGGTTTGCTCCTTGATAGGTGAGACCGGAGCCAATATCTCTGACTTGCAATTCATGGATCGTAAGCCTGACTACTTCCTTTTGCTGATTGATGTCGATTTACGGGATGTACAGCATTTGCATACCCTTATGGGTGCACTAAATGCTCAAGACGAAGTCGCTGCAATTGAGCGATATAGAAACATAGACCTACCTGATGCCAATTCTGCGCCATCGGGATGACCCGTAGAGGACAATGCTGGTGATTTTTAGACGCCGCGATCCTAAGACATATGTGCGTGCGGCGGTCGAGTTTCTTTGGCCGCGTGGCGGTTGGACACGTGCGTTTCATTATGTGCGTCACCGCCTGCGCCGCCTTCCTGACAGTCCAGAGCGGATTGCGCGTGGCATTTGGGCCGGCGTGTTTGCAGCCTTTACTCCGTTTTATACGATGCATTTTTTGGTCGCAGTTTTGATGGCAAAGCTGATGCGTGGGAACATGTTGGCGTCTTTGATGGGTACCTTCTTTGGCAATCCGCTAACTTATGTCCCTATTGCGGTTATGTCATTGCAAACCGGCCACTGGCTGTTGGGTACAGAAATGGAAGTGGATGCGCATCGTTCCTTCGGTGGGAAATTCGCGGATGCTGGTGCTGACTTAGTCTATAACCTCAAGGCGGTTTGGATGGGCAACCCAACGGATTGGCATGGCATCTCTGTCTTTTATGCCGAGATTTTTTACCCTTATATGGTTGGGGGGATAATCCCTGGCATCGTGTTTGGAACCATCTGCTATTATATTAGTGTTCCGCTGATCCGTGCATACCAGCATCGCCGTAAGGGCCTCATCAAGGCGAAATTCGAAGCACTAAAGGCCAAGGCAAGCGCGAAAGCGGATGCGAAACGCAAAGCAGATACTGGTGACGATCAATAAGTTATCGCGTGTTGATACAATTCTAATGTGTACTAATATTCGTTCGTGATTGTATCCCTGTAGGCACAAGCTAAATCGAAATCTGAGGCATCCAATGACAATATCTGGAAAACTACGTTTGGGCGTGAACATCGATCATGTTGCGACGGTCCGCAATGCGCGTGGTGGTGACACTCCTGATCCATTACGTGCTGCACGCGTTGCTCAGGATGCTGGTGCCGATGGAATAACGGCGCACTTGCGTGAGGATCGTCGCCATATTTCGGATGCCGATATTGAAGGCCTGATGGATATACTAACCGTGCCATTGAACTTTGAGATGGCCGCGACGGAAGAGATGCAACAAATCGCGCTGCGTCATAAACCCCACGCGGTATGTATTGTTCCTGAAAAACGAGAGGAACGTACCACTGAAGGTGGCTTAGAGGTTGCCCGTGAAGAGAACCGGTTGGCTCATTATATTGCGCCTTTGCGAGATGCAGGATGCCGCGTCTCTATCTTTATTGCAGCGGACGTTCGCCAAATTGATGCGGCCCATCGTATCGGTGCGCAGGTTATTGAACTTCATTCGGGTGCATATTGCGATGCACATCACGAAAATCGTTTGGATGATCGTGATCGCGAATTGAACAGCCTACGTGAGATGAGCACCTATGCGCATTCTTTGGGGCTGGAAGTTCATGTTGGCCACGGGCTTACATATGAAACTGTCAAACCGGTTGCTGCCTTTCCAGAGGTGATGGAGCTGAACATCGGTCACTTCCTGATTGGCGAAGCTATCTTTCGCGGATTGCAGCCAGCGATGGCTGAAATGCGCCGCTTGATGGACGAAGCCCGTGCTGGGAACTTTGCATGATCCTGGGAATCGGAACGGATCTAGCTAATATTGAGCGCATCCAAGGCACGCTCAATAGGTTTGGTGATCGATTTCGCAATCGGGTGTTTACCGAAGTTGAGCAGGCCAAGGCAGAGCGGCGCAAAGATGTGGCTGGCACTTACGCTAAGCGTTGGGCTGCAAAAGAGGCATGTTCAAAGGCATTAGGCACTGGATTGAGCATGGGTATTGCTTGGCGGGATATGTCCGTTACTAATTTGAAGACAGGCCAGCCAACAATGGCAGTGACAGGGTGGGCTGCTGAACGATTAGCGGCCATGACGCCTGAGGGCCATGAGGCTGTAATTCACGTTACTTTGACGGATGATCACCCTTGGGCACAAGCATTTGTCGTTATCGAAGCACGTCCCATAGCTTGACTTGATGGCGTGGGGGTCGCATGTACCCTTCAACCAACCGAGTAGGGATGACTTAAAGATGGCTCAGGCTATAAAAGAAGGAAATCAGATCATCGAGTCTATTAAGACCGTGGTCTATGCGTTGCTTATTGCAGGTGTTTTCCGCACCCTATTTTTTCAACCCTTCTGGATCCCGTCAGGTTCGATGAAAGAAACGCTTTTGATTGGTGATTTCCTATTCGTGAACAAGATGGCTTATGGCTATTCATACGCGTCCTGTCCCAGCATTCGCCTTGATCGTTTTGGCATTAACCTAGACGCAAAGAAAATCTGTGGTGCGTTTGATGGCGACAACGGTCGTTTCTGGGCCGGCGATCCTGAGCGTGGCGATGTTGTTGTGTTCCGCCATCCTGTTAATGGGACCGATTACATCAAGCGTCTGGTTGGATTGCCCGGTGACAAAGTACAGGTCAAAGATGGAATTCTACACTTGAACGACGTTGCCGTTCCACAAACACCTGCAGGAACATTCACAGAGGTTAAAGGCCCACAGGGACCTCACCGTCTTGAGCCAAGATGCGAAAATGGTCCTGTTGGAGAAGGTGCAGTTTGTGAGAAATCGCGCTGGACTGAGACATTCCCCGATGGATCACAGCATGTTGTTTTGAATATCGCGAACCAAGGCCAAGACAACACGGGTATTTTCCTAGTCCCTGAAGCCCACTATTTCTTCATGGGTGATAATCGCGATAACTCAACCGATAGCCGGTTTGCCCAGCTTGGTGGTGGTGTTGGATTTGTGCCTTATGAAAACTTAATTGGCCGCGCAGATCGAATCATGTTTTCGTCAGCTGGCAGCTCAATGTTGTATTTCTGGACTTGGCGTAGTGATCGCTTCTTTAAGGGTGTAAATTGATACGAATGAACGCATATAGGCCGATAACGTTGGGTGACTCGCTATGAAGCTGAGTGCTGAACTAAAAGCCTTTGAGGTTCGTATTGGCCATGCGTTTAAAGACACAGCTCTTTTATCGCGTGCTGTTACGCATTCATCGATGTCGTCCAATACGCGCAGCGACAACCAACGTATGGAGTTCCTAGGCGACCGCGTATTGGGGCTTGTGATGTCTGAGGCGCTATACCTTAGCGACATGGATGCGGCCGAAGGTCAGCTTGCACCACGCTACAACGCATTGGTGCGTAAAGAAACCTGTGCAGACGTTGCCCGTGAGATTGGTATCGGTGAGGTCTTGCGACTTGGTCGGTCCGAGATGATTTCTGGTGGGCGTCGCAAACAAGCCTTGCTGGGTGATGCGATGGAAGCTGTCATTGCTGCTGTTTACCTGGATTCTGGATATGACACGGCGCGCGACTTTATCCTTAGGTTTTGGAGAACACGGATTGAAGGCGTCGAAGACGATGCCCGTGATCCCAAAACAGCGCTACAAGAATGGGCTCAAGCCCGCAAAATGAACCCGCCGAAGTATGTTGAAACGTCTCGTAGCGGACCCGACCATGCACCTGTCTTCACAATTGCCGCCCGACTTGATTCTGGGGCTGAGGCGATTGCGACGGCAGGATCAAAACGACAGGCAGAACAGGCAGCGGCCAAAGCGCTTTTGTCGGAATTGGAGAACTAACATGACCACCCGCGCAGGCTTTGTAGCCCTTATCGGCGAACCGAATGCAGGTAAGTCAACTTTGCTCAACCGTATGGTTGGGGCGAAAGTATCAATCGTAACGCACAAAGTGCAAACAACGCGGGCCCGCATCCGCGGTGTTGCGATGGAAGGTGAGACGCAAATCGTTTTTGTCGACACGCCAGGCTTGTTCGCACCGAAACGCCGTTTGGACCGCGCAATGGTTGCGGCGGCTTGGAGTGGTGCAGCTGATGCGGACGTTGTTGTTCTTTTGGTCGAAGCTAACCGCGGTATCACTGAGGGCGTAGAACGCATCCTTGAGGGGCTGAATGACATTGGCGCGCATCGCAAGGTTGCGTTGGCCGTTAACAAAATTGACCGTGTTGAGGCACCGAAACTTCTGGGCCTGACCAAAGCGTTGAACGAGCGCTATCCGTTCACAGAAACGTTCCTGATTTCAGCAGAGAAAGGCCACGGTGTTGATACGCTGCGCAAGTGGCTGGCTGAAGAAGTGCCTGAGGGGCCGTGGTTATATCCTGAAGATCAAATCGCTGACCTTCCGCTGCGCATGATTGCGGCAGAAATGACCCGTGAAAAGCTGACCCTGCGCCTTCATCAAGAGCTGCCTTACCAGCTGACGGTGGAAACTGAGAAATGGGAAGAGCGTAAAGATGGCTCAGCACGTATTGATCAGATTATTTACGTCATTCGCGACGGCCACAAAGGCATTCTGTTGGGCCACAAAGGTGAGACTATCAAAGCGGTTTCAAAAGCCTCGCGCGAAGAGCTGGAGGAATTCCTTGGCCGCCGGGTACATTTGTTCCTACAGGTTAAAGTTCGCAGCGGCTGGCTGGATGAAGCCGAACGCTATTCTGAAATGGGTTTGAATTTCAAAGACGGAAATGCCTGAGCCACTCTCCAACCGGCCCTTCGGGGAGAGTTTTTTGGGTAAGATGAAGCCCAAGGGTTGCCCATGGCAAAGCTGACCTCACGCTTTTGGGTGGACGCTTATCTGATGCGTTTGCGAATGTTTGATATCCCTGCTTTTGTTGTTGCCCATGGCGACGATACGGGTGGTGCGGTTTTGGTGAAGTTAAGTACGCTTGATGGCAGAGCCGTCTTGTTCCAGCGTTCCTTTGATCTGATGACTGGAGAACGCAATTGGTCGGAGTTGGCAAGCGGGGCCGATCGGGATGTTGATGTATCTATTGATCGCCAAAAAAGTTTTGATCCAGACGTGTGGGTGATTGAAGTCGAAGATCGGTTGGGACGCCACTTGTTAGATCAAGAGGGAATTTCCTGATATGGAATGGCGCGGCGCGGGCATATTGGTGGCTGTGCGACGCCATGGCGAGAGCTCTGCCATCATTGAAGTCTTTACTGAAACCCATGGACTTCATGCCGGTGTTGTCCGAGGTGGGGCAGGGCGGCGAATGGGGCCAATTTTGCAACCTGGCGCACAATTGGATGTTGTGTGGCGGGCACGCCTTGAAGACCACATTGGCAGTTATACCGTCGAACCCATCCGCAGTCGCGCAGCGGCGGCGATGGCAGATCGGTTAATGTTGGCGGGGCTGAACGCTGTTACGAGTTTGTTGAGTTATTGTTTGCCCGAACGTCAAACACATGCGGCCCTTTATCGCCAAACAGAAAAGTTGCTTGATCTTCTGGAGCACCCAGAGGTTTGGCCGCTTGCTTATTTAAAGTGGGAAATGGCCTTATTGGCTGAGGTTGGTTTTTCGCTGCAGCTTGATGCCTGTGCCGTGTCAGGTGTGACGGTCGATTTAGGCTTTGTGTCGCCAAAGTCAGGCCGCGCGGTTTCACGTGCTGCGGCTGGTGAATGGGCCGATCGATTGTTGCCATTGCCAGATATTTTGCGAGGCATCGGAAATGCCCCGGATCTTGAAGTTTTTGAGGGCCTTAAGACGACAGGCCATTTCTTTCACTCACAGGTTGCTGCGACTTTGGGTGGACGTCCATTGCCTCAGGCGCGGGCGCGTTTTGTTGATGCATTTAGCCGTCGGCTTTAAAAACCATATTCTTTCCCTCTGGTGTGCTGAGAATTAGTACGTCCCCAAGAACTTCTGAGAGGGTCATCTGCCGCAGAATTGTGAAGTATTCGGTTTCTTTTCGCAAATCGCCACAGGCCATTTTTGTGGCAAGGATCGGGCCGACTTCAAACCATGGATAAGGAACTGTCATGCTGGCGGAATATCGATTGCATGGTGCTTTGCCTGCGATCATATCTTCATCGGGGAAGGTTAGCGTTGCGCTGGCATTGAAGGGTTGTCCATTGATTTCAACCAGCGTCCATTCCCGAGCTGCGGCACCGTAGGCGCGTACTGTTTCGTCCGCTTGGCATGCGGGAATAAAGGCTAGAAGTGCGAGGGCAGCAAAGCGCATGGAAGTTCCTGTTTGCAGTGTTTCGCCCTCATTCTCTATTAATTCAAATCCAGCTGCGAGTCTTATCCCAGAAGTCGGCGGGCAATCACTTGCGCTTGAATTTCTGCGGCACCTTCAAAGATATTGAGAATACGCGCATCGCACAAAACGCGGCTAATTTTGTATTCAAGCGCAAAGCCGTTGCCGCCGTGAATTTGCAAACCATTGTCTGCAGCTGCCCATGCGACACGCGCGCCGAGTAGTTTGGCCATTCCGGCCTCTACATCACAACGCCGTCCGTCATCTTTCTCAAAGGCTGAGAAATACGTGAGCTGGCGCGCAACCATAATTTCGACCGCCATCATTGCTAACTTGTTTGCTACACGTGGAAATTCGATCAGTGATTTGCCAAATTGTTTTCTGTCGATGGCATATTGCATTGATAAATCTAATGCTGACTGTGCTACGCCAATCGCCCGAGCTGCGGTTTGAATCCTTGCAGACTCAAACGTCTCCATCAATTGCTTAAAGCCTTCGCCTTCTTCTCCACCTAGCAAATTCTCACCTTTGACTTGGAAGCCATCAAAAGCAAGTTCGTATTCTTTCATACCACGATAGCCAAGCACTTCAATTTCTCCACCTGTCATACCTTCTGTCGGAAATGGGTTACTGTCGTCGCCAGGTGTTTTCTCCGCAAGGAACATTGACAGCCCCTTGTAGGTGTCATCATCCGAATTGGTGCGGGCGAGTAGGGTCATGATTTGGGTGCGAGCGGCATGGGTAATCCATGTCTTGTTTCCCGTTATTTGGTAATTACCATTGTCGTCCTTAACTGCGCGCGTGCGGAGCGAACCAAGGTCAGAGCCTGTATTGGGTTCCGTGAACACAGCTGTCGGTAAGGTCGCAGCGGATGCCAATCGAGGTAACCATTTTTGTTTTTGCTCTTCAGTTCCGCCTGCGATAATCAATTCCGCTGCGATCTCGGATCGTGTCCCTAAGGAGCCGACGCCGATGTATCCCCGCGACAGTTCTTCTGACACGACGCACATGGACGCTTTTGAAAGACCAAATCCGCCGAACTCTTCTGGAATTGTTAACCCGAACACGCCCATTTCTGCCAATTCTTCGATGATTTCCATTGGTATTAATTCATCGTTTAGGTGCCAATCATGCGCGAATGGTTCGATTTTTTCCACGGCATAGCGACGGAATTGTTCGCGGATCATTTCCAGCTCGTCATCAAGGCCAGTCGCACCAACGGTTATATTTGCTGATTGCTCCTGCATCAAAGTAACCAACCGAATGCGTGCTGCTTGGGTATTCCCATTTTGGGTTAACGTTTGAATCGCAGGCTCCATCATGCCCCGCATGTCATTTTGGGCTAAGCCCAAATCCTGTAATCGCAAGACCTCACTTTGGTTCATTTGGATGCCGCCATAGATCTGCCAAAGGTATTCTCCAAAGGTGATCTGTAAAATGAGCTGCTCAGTTTCGCCAAACTTATCTGCTTTAATTAAACCGTCGGCCCACTTTTGCATTTGTTCCAACGATTGGGAGTAGGTGGCAAGCCATGCAAGGCCGTGTGTCGCTGTCTGATGTTCTTCAATAAGTTGCCCAGATACCCGACTGTCCTTCGATACGAGGCTTCGCAGATGCATTGTCGCAGTTTCCAGAATGGTTTGAACCGGTGCAAGTGCGGACTGGGTTAAGGCCAATAGGTCGGTCAATATAACTGGAGTATCATTCTGCGGGTTTTGCTGGACTTTTGGCATTTGTAAATTCCTCATTTTCCACGACCATTTTACGTGAGGTGCAGGCGGTACGCAATAAAAATGCGTAAATAAACTTAAAAACAATATATTGTTGCTCTATTGATTTTGGCCTGTTGGGTTCTAACCAACATGTTATAGAACAACCATGGAACAACTTCTTGAAATTCTCACGTTTCAGCACTTGTGCTTTGCTGTTTTGGTTGCAGCAATCGCTGGGATCGTAAAAGGGATCGTGGGTTTTGCGATGCCAATGGTGTTTGTTTCTGGCCTCAGTACGTTCCTGTCGCCAGAATTGGCACTTGCGGGCCTTATAGTGCCAACACTTTGCACAAATGTGTTCCAGGCGCTTCGGCAGGGGCCGGCCGCTGCGTGGAATTCTATTATAAAATTCCGAGTATTCTTATTTTTTGGGCTTTTGGCTTTAATCGTTGGGGCTCAATTGGTCCGACTATTGCCCTTGCAGACGATGCTTTTGGTGATTGGGCTGCCAATTGTGCTGTTTGCGTTGCTGCAGCTTGCTGGAGTGGAAGTGAAGCTATCGGGCCAGTCTTTCCGTGTCGCTGTAGGAATTGGCACTTTTGCAGGTTTCATGGGTGGTTTGTCAGGTATCTGGGGGCCACCCACAGTTGCTTATTTGGCTGCGCTTGGCACCAACAAGAACGATCACATGCGAATACAGGGTGTGATATATGGGTTAGGAGCTGTCGCTCTAACTTTTGCGCATTTAGGATCGGGCGTTTTGCGGTCTGAAACATTGCCATTCAGTTTGGCAATGGTACCTCCAGCCATTCTGGGATTGTGGTTGGGCGGGCGCGTTTTCGACCGAATTGATCAAGGGGTGTTTCGCTGCGCGACGCTAGTTGTTCTGCTGATTGCAGGTCTCAACTTAGTGCGCCGCGCTGCGATGTTTTAAGTTCTGTCAATACGCGCAGTTGTCGTACCAGCAACGTCTTGAATGAAGGTAATGATACGTGATTTTAGTTGTTCATCCTTGATAGAAGCAACTGCACTCATGATGTCCATTGCATTGTCTGCTGGATTTACAGCTTCTTCTGCTAGGCCTTCAAAAAAATATGACGTTGGCACGTCAAGAATTTTTGATAGCTCATACAATCGGCTTGCCGCGATGCGGTTTGAGCCAATTTCATACTTTTGAATTTGTTGAAACGAAAGCTTCAGGCCGCGAGCAACGTCAGTCTGTGAATAACGACGCAAGGTGCGCGCCTGCTTTAGTTTGCGACCTACGTGAATATCTACTTCATGGGGCATTGGGTTCATCTCCAGTTGAGTTATTACCGTAATGCTAGAAAGTTAAAATTTTGGCAATTGGGTGGAATTGAACATTTTTCAACCATAGATGTTGCGTTGATGTATGATTTGCGTACCATTGAATTGTGTGGTTAGGTCATCTGAGACATGAAAGATTGGCCACGTCGAAAAACTGTATGCCCGTGAAAGAAGTAACTAATCCCCTTTTTTTCGAGATGATTAGGTCATTCTCGACACTTGCGAAGCGCTTGAACCTTTCGCATGCAGTTGAGGAACTTGGTAGTACACGCCAGACCGTTCGCCGGCACATCGACAACCTAGAGGAGATCAAAGGAGTTGTTCTCTTTAGGGTTGTGGATCGCCGGTACGAATTAACTGAAGCAGGCACCCACGCATTACCAGAAGCGAATGAAATCTTAGCGCGAGGCCATGCTTGGTTGCGTGGTCAGTCTTTGGATGTAAATGGACTGCAATATTTGAAGCATGAAGAGCCAAATGGATGGTTTTTCCATCAACAACAGCACTCTTTGCAAAGTATCTGGGCCCAAAAATCACCGTTAATGCGTGAAACTTTCCGTTCATGGGCATTGGGTGGCGGTAATATTGAAGCAGAAGAGATGAGCCATGTTAGGCCATTTTTGATTGTATATCGCCACACTGCTGCGGGATGGATTTGTGTCGAGTTTGGCGAGAAATCATTTTATGTAAATTGGTTTGGCCGTGAAAAAGCACGGAGCAGCGTGGGGAAAAAAATAGACCAAATGCCTGGTGGTGAAGATTTTGCGCGGATGTTAAATCAGTCTTTCCATGAGGTCCAAACTACGCAAAATGCACGTGTCGACCATGTCTATACTATGGTTTCGCGGGGCGGTGTTGGTGAGCTTCAGACGGTGAATTATCGCCGTCTTATGTTAGGGGGGCGATTCCCTGACGGAAGCTCAGCGTTGTTTTCTTTAGTCGAGCCTACGGATGAAATTGAAATATTTGGACTAGATTCAAGTCAATTTATCGCCCCATCCGAAGAAATTTCGATAAATTTTGATCTAAAGATAGTAAAAAACGGGATTTAAATTTTTGGTAACGTCACTGGGAAGTATTCTTGTGATGGCACAAATATGCCGATTCAAACTCAAACCGCTTCGGCGCTTTTTATCGACAGTAGCCAGCAAATTTTATCTGAAGGTGGGCTTGATGCTCAAATTGGGACTGATTTGATGAGTACCGTGTAATTCTGTTGCGCGACCGTCCAAAGCAAGAGCTTGGTGCTTCTTTCGATTCAGACATCCAGAACCTCAACGAGGGAAACGCATTTTGGTTGACGGGCCGCGATCTTGATGGTGACTTGATGCACACTCAAGCAGTACGCCTTTTAGATTTGAAGAACGGAAACCTTGGTTGGTACATGTTCAATCGCTTCCGTGAGCTTCCTCCTGCTATTCCAGATCTCGATCTCGATCGCTCTCGGTTCCACGCGAGTCCAAGTGCCCGTAACATTACTGGCCGCATGATTTATCACGGGGAAGTCTGGATGAGCGATAAGCCTGGCCTATTTCGCGTTAACGGATTGTCGACGGTATTAGCCCGCTGTGGATTGCTGACAGCGATGCAACGCTGGAACTCAAACTATATTTTTGGGTTCATGGCGCGCACTGTCGCATTCAAAGGCTTTGCTGAGCGTATGGGATATGCTCAATGATAAGGGAGCATTGCGGTAGTACAGCAAAGGTTCAGGCGTGCCGCTGGAAGGTTTTTTGAGTTATCTTGGCAATGAAGAGACCCGGTATCTGCTCGAGATGCTAGTTTCTGATTTGGTCTCGCTGCCAGCTGCTAAGGCGGCTTAATCATCTCAGAAGGGCCGCAGTAAAAATCGCGGCCCTTCTGGGTCTCTTTTGCTGGAGTGCTTACCCGATTGCGGCAGTTTTGATGTCATCATCAATATGAGGTAGGTATTGAACAAAGTTGTTAGCGAACATGTCGACCAACTTTTTTGCCTGAACATCGTAAGCGGCTGCATCATCCCAAGTCTGGCGCGGATCAAGTAAAATATCCGCAACGCGATTGACCTCAACGGGAACGTCAAAACCAAAATTTGGATCTTTTCGGTATTCTGCAAATGCTAGCGATCCGTCCAGCGCACTCGTCAACAAAGCACGTGTTGCACTGATTGGCATTCTGGAACCCGTCCCATATGCACCGCCGGTCCAGCCAGTATTGACCAACCAGCAGGTTGCCCCGTGTTCTGCGATTTTTTTGCGTAATAGGTTACCGTACACCTCTGGGCGTCTAGGCATGAACGGTGCGCCAAAACAGGTTGAGAAAGTTGGCTCCGGTTCTGTGACACCACGCTCTGTACCTGCGACTTTCGACGTGAAGCCTGATAGGAAGTGGTACATGGCTTGTGCAGGTGTCAGTCGCGCTATGGGAGGTAATACCCCAAAAGCGTCGCAGGTTAGCATGATGATGTTCTTTGGGTGTCCACCTTGTGCGTCATCGCTTGCGTTAGAGATATAGTGCAGGGGGTACGCGCAACGCATGTTGGCTGTCAGGCTGTCATTTTCGAAATCTAGTTCTTTGGTCTCGTCATCAAAGACCATGTTTTCAATTACGGTTCCGAATTTTTCAGTTGTAGCGAAAATTTCAGGTTCTGCCTCGACACTCAGGTTGATGGTTTTAGCATAACACCCACCCTCAAAGTTAAATGTGCCGCGATCAGACCAACCATGCTCATCATCTCCAATCAGTGTACGCGCTGGATCAGCGGACAATGTTGTTTTACCCGTGCCTGAGAGACCAAAGAACACAGCTGTATCTACAGGGTTCCCAGTTGCGTGGTTGGCAGAGCAGTGCATCGGCATGACGCCTTTGTCTGGGAGTAGGTAGTTGAGCAAGGTGAAGACGGATTTTTTGTTTTCGCCAGCGTATTCTGTTCCACCAATGAGGATTAGCTTTTTATCAAAGTTCATCGCGATCACTGTTTCTGACCGGCAATTATGCTTAGCTGGGTCTGCCTGGAAGCTTGGACAGTTGATAACTGTAAAGTCGGCCAAGAAGTGATCCAGCGCATCTTGATCGGGGCGACGCAGCATGTGGCGAATAAATAGCCCGTGCCACGCAAGCTCGGTGATCATGCGGACATTGATGGCAAATGCAGGGTCGGAGCCACCGATAAGATCTTGGACCCAATAGTCACGGCCCTTCATGTGTTCCAGCATATCAACGTGAAGCGCGTCAAACCCTTCGGGTGACATCGCAGCATTACTTTCCCACCAGATTGTGTCTTCTACTGACGGGGTTTTAACAACGTGCTTATCTTTTGGTGATCTGCCAGTGAACTTGCCGGTTGTTACCAGAAATGCGCCACCTTTGCCGAGTTGACCTTCGCCGCGCTTTACAGCTGCTTCGACCAAGGCAGGTTCCGCTTGGTTATAATAGACATTGCCCAAGTCTGTAATCCCTTGGTCTTCAACTTGGAATTGCGGGTTTACGCGTCCAAAAGTCATCATGTCTCTCCTGCTTCCGCTTTCGCGGTTGAACCAAGTAACGCAGACACAGCCGCCTGCACTACACCTTTCTTGGTCTTAACATGCTGTTTTCATACATGAACAGGTCAGTTATGGTCCGTTAGCGCAAACGTTAGCGCCATCATCGAATTATTTTTTAGCAGACTGACCTCGCAGATACACGGTTGGCGTGAAAGTGCCGCAATTTAACCATTACTAACTATTTTAATGGTCAAATGTGGCGAGATTTATGCGTTATTCGCAATGTGGGATTGATTCGCTGGTCTAATCTGCCAATTGTGCCGAAAAGAATAAAAAATTATTACGACAGTAGTTTTAGTACAAGGATACGGGCAATGGGCAAGATTGCATTGGTTGACGACGACAGGAATATCCTGACGTCTGTTTCAATGAATCTCGAGGCCGAAGGTTTCGAAGTAGAGACATATAACGATGGACAAGCCGCACTTGATGCGTTCAACAAAAAATTGCCTGACATGGCAGTATTGGACATCAAGATGCCTCGTATGGACGGAATGGATTTACTTCAGCGCATTCGTCAAAAAACGAAAATGCCAGTAATTTTTCTGACTTCTAAAGATGATGAAATTGACGAAGTTCTGGGTCTCCGCATGGGTGCTGATGACTACGTTAAGAAGCCGTTTTCTCAACGCTTGTTGGTTGAGCGCATTCGCGCATTGCTGCGTCGCCAAGATGCTCAAGCGGGCGAAATTGTAGCTGACAGTGAAGAAACCAACGTTATGGAACGCGGTGAGTTGCGTATGGATCCTATACGCCACTCGGTTTCGTGGAAGGGCAGTGACGTCTCTTTGACCGTGACAGAGTTCTTGCTTCTGCAAGCTTTAGCTCAGCGTCCTGGTTTCGTGAAATCGCGTGATCAACTGACAGGTGTTGCCTATGATGATCAAGTTTATGTTGATGATCGTACCATCGATAGCCACATCAAGCGGTTACGCAAAAAAATGCGGACGGCTGATGATGAGTTCTCAGCGATTGAGACGCTTTATGGTATCGGTTATCGATACAACGAAGACTAAGTTAACCTGTTGGCGCTGGCCGAAAGGAACATCGTGCGGAATATGACATCTGTACTATCGCGAGACGGTGATGTGGTTGTGGGGGACGATTGGGTCGCCCCAGATGCCATAGCACCTTCCGAAATGCGCGCACACCGTGAACGGCGTGGGCTGTTTTCCTTACTTGCCTCGCCAATCACTCGGAAAATTGTTACTTTTAATCTGGTTGCGCTTTGCTTTCTGATTGCTGGCATTTCCTACCTAAACTCATCTCGTAACAGTCTAGCTGTACAGCGCGCCGTGGCATTGGTGAGCGAAGCAGAATTGATTGCAGATGTTATCGAAGCACAGTTGCCAACGGGTGTTCCCGTTAATTTAGCAACTGGCGGCGGTGTCGACATCTACGCTACTTTGGATGGCCTCGATCTTCGTAATGGGACTGAAGTTTTTATTTTTGATCCATCAGAAACATTGATTGCGAATACTTCCGGAACAATCGATGTCATGGGCGCGAGTGAAGATATTGCGCCATCTTCAACTGTTCTGACAGACGGTTTGAATTGGCTCTGGTCTATTATCTCATCGCTGTTCGCAGCAAACAGCACTGATGAAATTCGGTCTGTTGAAAAACAGTTGAAGTCTTCGGTTTCCGCTAGTTTAGTGCAAGGCACACAGCTCCAAAATGCATTGGATGCAGATTTCTTGTCTTGGTTTGGTGTTATCACACCGATCAAACAAGGTACTGAAAGTGTTGGTGTCGTGGCTGTTACCAGTGCGTCTGGCGAAATCGATGCACTGGTTCGTCGTGAAAATGAAAATATGTTGCAGATGTTTATCATCGCAACACTGGTTTCAATTGGACTTAGTTTGGCGCTGGCTGCGACTATCGCAAACCCGTTGTCTGATTTGGCCGCTGCCGCAGAGCAGGGTCGTGACAAAAACTCTCGTAAGGTAAATCCTGGTCGTATCCGTATCCCTGATTTAACAGCACGGCGGGATGAGTTGGGCCGATTAAGTGGCGCACTTCGTGGTATGATTTCGGC
>JAOKHV010000021.1 GCA_028248455.1 Ascidiaceihabitans sp.
TGTTTTTGCAGATGCCTTAGTCGTTTTAGCCGCAGCCCTCTTAGCAGGAGTTTTCTTAGCTGTGGCTGTTTTTGCATTTGAAGCTGTTGATTTGGCAGATGCCGATGCGCTTGAAGCAGACGATGCAACCGCTGCGCCCGTTGCTGCAGCAGCAACTGCGCCGCCCGCCATCATGCTAGAAGCCGTTGTGTTGGACGCAGCCACTGTAGATGCGGTTGATTGAGCTTGTGGTTTGCACAGCAACCAAGAAAACAACGCGCCACCAATGATGAAGATGAGAAGACCGATAAATGCGCTGGGGATAAAGTTCCAAGCACCATTCCAAAGTACCAAAGCAACAACGGCTCCAACAACCGCAGAAATGATCCAGCACCACGTTGTGTAGGTCTTATTCTTGGTAAAATTTTCCATGTCGTGTCCCTCTCCCATTCAGAAGTTATTTTTAGTATTTTTGTTGTTTTTAATTAGTCTTCATAACTTTTGGCTTTTTGCCCGAACCCTCTGCAACAGCAGGTGCAGCAGCTGTTTTGGCAGCTACTTTTGGTGCGGTTTCAGCTTTTGCAGTTTTCGGCACAGCCTTTTTAGCAGTTGCTGGTTTTGTCGCAGCTTTTGCAGCAGGATCGTTCTTACCTTGCCATGGCGCGGTCAACGGAACCTCTGTTCCATCGATGCGCTTAACAGTGTCGCCAATGTCGGATGCCAGTTGAACAGACGCATTATGCTGTGTCTTGCCACTGTCGTACTCGGTCAGGCTGGTCAAACCGCTCAAAGGCTCAGCAGCATAGCGACCATTTTGTGGACCAGGCAACGGCACGTAACCAGCGGCCAATTGGTCAATAATCTCGCCCATGCGTACTTGGGTCAGATCTTCGTAATAATCTTTGCCGATTTGAGCCATTGGCGCGTTTGAGCATGAGCCCAAGCACTCGACTTCTTCCCATGAAAACTTACCATCCGCAGACAACTCATGCGGTTTTACCGCGATTTTCTCTTTGCACACTTCCATTAGGTCTTCAGCACCACAGATCATGCAGGACGTCGTCCCGCAAATCTGAATGTGCGCGACAGAACCCACTGGCTGCAATTGGAACATGAAGTAGAAAGATGCCACTTCAAGGCCACGAATATAGGCCATGCCCAACATGTCAGACACATATTCGATCGCTGGACGGGTCAACCAACCGTACTGTTCCTGTGCGCGCCATAGCAAAGGAATGATCGCAGAAGCCTGACGGCCCTCTGGATACTTGGTAATTTGTGCTTCTGCCCACGCAAGGTTGGCTGGGGTGAAAGCAAAGCTGTCTGGTTGGTCTTTGTGCAAGCGGCGGAGCATTAGAGCGACTTTCGTTTCGCGCAGTGGCTAAAAGTGCCACAAACGGGAGTATTTAAGAAATATGGAAGAGAGGCGATGCGCATCATCAGCGATCGATCTCCCCAAACACAACATCCATGGTTCCGATGATCGCAGCAACGTCAGCCAACTGGTGGCCTTTGCTCATGTGATCCATCGCTTGAAGGTGCAAGAAACCCGGCGCACGGATTTTGCTGCGGTAAGGTTTGTTAGAGCCGTCAGCAACCAAATACACACCAAATTCGCCTTTAGGCGCTTCAACTGGGCAATACACTTCACCCGCAGGAACGTGGAAACCTTCGGTGTATAATTTGAAGTGGTGGATCAAGCTTTCCATTGACGTCTTCATGTCTGAACGTGATGGCGGTGTTAGCTTACCACGGGCCAAAACATCACCTGTCGCTTCACGCAACTTGCCAACGGCTTGTTTGATGATCGAAACAGACTGGCGCATTTCTTCCATGCGGCACAGGTAACGATCATAGCAATCGCCGTTTTTACCAATAGGAATTTCAAATTCGAATTCGCCGTAGCACTCATAAGGCTGCGCGCGACGCAAATCCCACGCCATGCCAGAGCCACGAACCATGACACCAGAGAAACCATAATCAAGGATGTCTTGTTCCGTGACAATACCGATATCGACGTTGCGCTGTTTGAAGATACGGTTTTCAGTCAACAGACCACCGATATCATCAATAATAGCGGGGAACTCATGTGCCCACTGCTCGATGTCATCAATCAATGCGTCTGGCAGGTCTTGGTGCACACCGCCCGGACGGAAGTACGCAGCATGCAAACGTGCGCCAGATGCGCGCTCGTAAAAGCACATTAACTTTTCGCGCTCTTCAAAACCCCAAGCCAATGGGGTCATCGCACCAACGTCCATCGCTTGGGTTGTAATATTCAGGATGTGATTCAGCACCCGGCCGATTTCGCAATACAACACACGGATTAAGGACGCGCGACGCGGAACTTCAACGCCCGTCAACTTTTCGATCGCCAAGCACCAAGCATGTTCTTGGTTCATTGGAGCTACATAGTCGAGGCGGTCAAAGTATGGAAGGTTTTGAAGATAAGTGCGGCTTTCCATTAGCTTTTCTGTGCCACGGTGTAGCAAGCCAATGTGTGGATCGCAGCGTTCTACGATTTCGCCGTCCAACTCTAGCACAAGACGCAAAACGCCGTGAGCCGCAGGGTGCTGCGGGCCAAAGTTGATATTAAAGTTACGGATCTTCTGTTCGCCGGTCAGCGCATCATCGAAGCCTTTTGAGCCATCCATCATTTTAACGCTTCTCCAACTCTTGCAACTTAATGCTCAGCCACCAAATACTACCCATCACTTAGTCCCCTTCTCAGCGCCGTCTTTTTCTTCACCCGGTAGGATGTATTCTGCACCCTCCCATGGGCTCATGAAATCGAACTGACGATATTCTTGGACTAAGCTGACGGGTTCATAAATAACGCGTTTTTCAACTTCGTCGTAACGAACCTCAGTATAGCCCGTTGTCGGGAAATCCTTACGCAGCGGGTATCCACGGAACCCGTAGTCGGTAAGGATACGGCGTAAATCAGGGTGACCCGTGAACAAAATGCCAAACATGTCGAACACTTCGCGTTCAAACCAGTTGGCTGACGGGTGAATTTCGCAGATGGATGATACCATTTGTTCTTCACGTACCGAAACCCGCAAACGGATGCGGTGGTTCTGATACATGCTGAGGAAGTGATAAACGACATCAAAACGTTTGGCACGACCTGTGTAGTCAACAGCCGTGATATCCACGAGAGTTGAGAATTTACAGGTCTGGTCAGACTTCAGGAATTCAACAAGCCCTTCAATGTTCGCAGGGGCCACGTCGACGTTCAATTCACCTCGAGTAACATCCCAAGCCAAAACACAATCAGGGCGCTTTGCCTCGATGTAACCGCCAAGTTCTTTCAAACTATCAGACATATTGGGTCCTTACCGAACAATTGTGCCAGTACGGCGGATTTTGCGTTGTAGCTGAAGGATGCCATAAACAAGGGCTTCCGCTGTTGGAGGGCAGCCAGGCACGTATACATCAACAGGAACGATGCGGTCACACCCACGAACAACTGAGTAGCTGAAGTGATAGTAGCCGCCACCATTTGCACATGAACCCATTGAGATCACGTAACGCGGCTCTGGCATTTGGTCATAAACCTTACGCAAAGCTGGTGCCATTTTGTTGGTCAATGTGCCCGCAACGATCATCAAATCAGACTGACGCGGGGAAGCACGTGGCGCAGTGCCAAAACGCTCAAGGTCGTAACGCGGCATCGCAGTATGCATCATCTCAACCGCGCAACATGCCAACCCAAAGGTCATCCAGTGCAAAGAACCCGTACGGGCCCAGTTGATCAAATCTTCTGTTGAGGTCAGCAAGAATCCTTTGTCTTGCAACTCAGCATTCAAAGCTTGCGTACCGTGCTCTCTGTCGCCGCCAGCGTAGGCTGGACCCGCGCCGAAGGAACCTGCGTCAGTTACTGCCATTCCAAGGCTCCTTTCTTCCACTCGTAAGCGAAACCAGCCGTCAACACAGCCAAGAACACCATCATCGACCAGAAACCTGCCATGCTGATATCCTTAAAGGCGACCGCCCAAGGGAACAGAAAAGCAATTTCGAGATCGAAAATAATGAACAAGATCGAGACTAAATAGAATCGAACATCAAATTTCATCCGTGCATCATCAAATGCGTTGAACCCGCATTCGTATGCAGAAACCTTCTCAGGATCTGGATTGCTGACAGCAATCACAACCGCTGCAATGATAAGAATAAGGCCGAGCCCAATGGCGACGGCGAGAAATACGAGGATCGGGAGGTACTCCCTAAGCATTTCTTCCACGGTGGCTCCTTTGTCTTACGCAACACTTTTGCCTGCGCATCAAGTCGCAAGGTTAACGGTTAGGGGTGTACTCCCCACATGTGGTGGGGTCAACCAACACCACAGCAATTTTGGCGCCCAAATACCTCTGTTTGCAGCGCTAACACTGCGGCAGTTCCCATTCGGTTAATCTGTGTACGCACTTATGACGCGCATTGGGCAATAAACGATCATCCGATTGCGGCCGTGATTCACTTTCTAAATGTCATCACACGACAATCTGCCAACCGGTTCGAAAATCACATCCAAGACGCTTTGCGTTTGTCAAAAAACGCGCCAATGCCTTCTGCCGCTTCGTCAGTTTCCCAACGGGTTTTCAGAGCTTCTATGGTGATTTCGATGGTTGCCTCATCAATCCGAGGGCCCAATCTGCGCGCCAGTGCTTTGGCCGCCGCAACCGCTCCAGGGGCACAGGACAAGTAGGGCACAACTTCGGCTTCAATCGCCTCAGCAAACTGCGCTGCGGGTACGGCCCGTGCGAGCAAGCCTAGCTCCACAGCCTCAGCTGAATCAAATATGCGCGATGACATGAAAACACGCCGCGCCCTGCCCTCTCCCATCCGTGAGACCACGTAAGGGCCTATCGTAGCGGGAATAATGCCAAGACGCGTTTCAGTAAGCCCCATTTTCAAACTATCGATTCCAATGGCAACATCACAGACCGCGGCCATACCAACTCCACCCCCAAAGGCATTACCCTGCAACGCACCAATCATTGGCTTGGGCATCGTGTTCAACGCTTGCAGCATAAAGGCCAGCTTTGACGCCTCCTTGGCACGGGTTTCAGGGTCCGCTTGCATCTGCTCGCGCATCCATTCCAGATCACCACCCGCACAGAATGATTTACCCGTCCCCGTCAGAACCACAACACGCACGTTGTCATCATCCCCTAAATCAGCCGCGGCTTGTGTTAGCTCAGCTAACATTATAGCCGACAATGCGTTGTGCTTGGCTTCGCGGTTCAACGTCAATGTAGCGACGCCACGCGCGTCCACATCAATTTTCAGTGTCTCAAACAAGAATTCACTCCAGATAGGTATTTATATGACCCGTATTGCACGGGCCATTTCAGCGGCCTGTTCAACAACAGTCAGATCAAGGCCCGTCTCATAGCCTAATCGCTGCAAATGCGCGGCCACATCTTCAGTTGCAACATTCCCCGCAGCACCGGGCGCATAAGGGCAGCCACCCAATCCAGCCACTGAAGCGTCAAACACACGAACGCCCAGCGCAAGGGATGCATCGATGTTAGAAATCGCCCGCCCATTGGTGTCGTGATAATGCCCCGCCAAACGCGCAACTGGGACAACCTCACGCACTGCCATCAACATTTTCACGATGGTGTCTGGGGCCCCAACACCAATCGTATCCCCTAACGAAATCTCATAGCACCCCATACTGAACAGACGCTCAGCCACACGGGCAACCGCACTTGGGTCTACCTCTCCGTCATACGGGCAGCCAACGACACAAGACACATACCCACGCACCGGCATATCAATAGTACGCGCAGCCTCAATCACAGTCGCGAACCGATCAAGGGACTCATCAATGCTTGCGTTAATGTTCGCTTTTGAAAACCCTTCTGAAGCAGATCCAAACACAGCAACTTCATCGGCCTTCGCTGCCTTAGCGTCATTAAACCCGTGCATATTGGGGGTAAGAGCCGCATAGCGCACGCCATCTGCGCGACTAATCCGCCCCAGGACATCAGCACTGCCTGCCATTTGTGGCACCCATTTGGGACTTACAAAGCTTGCACATTCAATACGACTGTACCCTGCGCGACTGAGACAATCGATCAAAGCGATCTTCTGACCGACTGAAACCTCAACCTTCTCATTCTGAAGCCCGTCACGCGGCCCCATCTCAAAAATATCAACATGGCCTAAGTTGGTTCCAAGGGATTGGTAAGACATGGGTAACTCCTATGATTGCCAGGGGGCAAAGAACTCCTGTGGATATAGACGCTCATCACCTTTTGGCAGGCTGGCTTGAAATGCAGGACGTTGGGCTATCCTTTCATACCACACAGAAGTAAGTGGGTGGGCATCCAATTTTGCAAAATGTAATGCCATATAAACGGCTTGGCCCACAGAGACATCAGCGGCGCTAAAACCAGTGGGCAACAAATACTGTCCATTCGCCCCTAGTTCTGCCAAGCGCCCTTCGATGGCATCATAGCATTTTGCCAATCTGGCGGCTTCTAACTTCATCACAATCGGACTGCGCATGGTGTCATCATAAAGGGCCACATGCTGTTGGGTCAAAGCGGCGGAATGTTGACTGATGGTTTCTGAGAAGTGAACCCAAATCAACCAATCCGCACGTTCAACGTGCCTAGCAGGCCTGCCCAGCGCATTCGGGCTATATGTTTCACACAAGACTTCGGTAATTGCGCCCGTCTCAAAGATCGAACGCCCCTCTATTTCCAATGCAGGGACACGACCCGCAGGTGAACGGGCCAAATAGTTAGGATCGCGCAGGTTCTTACCAAAGGGATGGGTGACCACTTCAAATTCAACACCCAACTCATGTAACAACCAAAGCGACCGCATAGAGCGTGATTGCGGACAGTGGTGCAGTGTTATGCCATTCATGTATTAACCTCCGCCAAACGGATAAGCGCGGCACCAGCTTCGACCTGATCCCCCTCACTCACCAAAACCTCAGCAATTACCCCATCACGGGCAGCCAATAGCGCATGTTCCATCTTCATAGCTTCTAACACAGCCAAGCGATCCCCAGCATTTACAGACTGTCCTGCTTTGGCGGTCACAGCCTTCACCAATCCGGGCATTGGGGCATCAACGATATTACCATCCCCCATGGCACTGGCATCACGTTGCAAGGGATCAACAATATCAAAGGCAATGCCATATGTGTCAAACACTGTGACACAGGTCTCTGTCATCGCAACTGCGGGTGCTGACAATCGATCTAGCAGCCATTGTCCCCCCACACGCTGGGCCACAACAACAGCGTCACCCACATACCATGTCTGCGTATCAGCACTGTGCACCTCTACAAAAAGAGTTACCGCTTCCCCCTCATTGGACAACGCAATAGATTGGCGCAGCGCGGCCCACAGGTTAAACCCTGCCCCCGCACTGGGCGTATCAAGACCCATAGCCGCCATACCTGCACGCGCCCAATGGGATGGCGTCACAACAGCGACAGCCGTCAACGTATCAATGTCACGGGCAATTAAACCTGTATCCACATCCCCAGCAGCGAAGCCTTTGTGCTCTGCCAATGCAACCAGAAAGCCAAGGTTGGTTACCGTTCCCGCCACCTGCGTCCCCTTTAAGGCAGCAGACAACTTAGCCAGTGCAACGTCGCGTGTTGGCCCATGTACAATCACCTTAGCAATCATTGGATCATAGAACGGGCTAATCGTATCGCCCCCGCGCACACCACTGTCCGCGCGCACACCTTCGGGAAAACGCAAATGGGCCAATGTACCCGTGGATGGTAGAAACCCCTTGGGGACATCTTCGGCATATAGGCGCGCTTCAAAGGCATGGCCGCTGATTGTCAGCTCGCCTTGAGATTTGGGCAAAGGCTCTCCCGCTGCGACGCGCAGCTGCCATTCCACAAGGTCTACACCTGTAATGGCCTCCGTCACGGGGTGTTCCACTTGCAGACGGGTGTTCATCTCCATGAAAAAGAACCCATCGGCTTTTAATCCGTCAGAGCCATCCACGATAAATTCAACTGTCCCTGCGCCCTTATAACCAATCGCCTCTGCCGCAAGAACGGCAGCTTGCCCCATAGCATCACGCATCTCTCGGGTCATGTCGGGGGCTGGTGCTTCTTCGATCACCTTCTGATGACGGCGTTGCAGGGAACAATCCCGCTCAAACAAGTGAACCGCTTGTGTGCCATCGCCAAACACCTGCACCTCAATATGGCGCGGCTTGGTCACAAACTTCTCAACCAAAACATCAGAATTGCCAAACGCCGTTGCAGCCTCAGAGCGGGCAGACGCCAACGCCTCATCAAAGGAACCCGCCTCTTCCACCAGACGCATTCCCTTGCCACCACCACCAGCAACGGCCTTAATCAAAACGGGGTACCCTATCTTACCAGCCTCAGCCGCCAACAGGGCATCATCCTGATCGGCACCATGATACCCTGGCACAACCGGCACACCCGCTTTGATCATCAAAGCTTTCGCGGCATCCTTTAACCCCATAGCGCGGATTGCATCCGCTGAGGGGCCAATGAACACCAAACCAGCGGCTGCTACCTGATCCACAAAATCAGGGTTCTCTGACAGAAACCCGTATCCCGGATGGATCGCCTGTGCGCCAGTATCCAACGCCGCTTTAATGATCACATCACCGCGCAGATAACTGTCCGCTGGGGCATTACCGCCAACATGAACTGCCATATCCGCCATCTGAACGTGCTTGGCACCTGCATCCACATCAGAATGGACAGCAACACAAGTCACCCCCAAAGATCGGGCCGTCTCGATGACGCGACAGGCAATCTCACCGCGGTTGGCTATCAGGATCTTGTCAAACATCAGCTGCCCTCGATCCCACGCACAGGAAACGCCTCAACCAAGGCAGCCGCTTGTTTTGCCATTTCTTCAACGTCCGCGCGTGAAACGATGGCAGCGGCATCATAGATGTCCTCGTCATCCTCCGCGTTGGGGGTCAACTCCACATCCAATGTAAACAGATCGGGGCCATCCCCACGGGCAATGCGCACATCAACTTGCGGCTCAAGGCTCACCAAATAGGCCTGACGACCCTGCCCCGCGAGCAGATCATTGATCTCGTCCATGAAATCAAAAATATCTGTGGTCATAAGGCAAGGTGATTGAAACGCGACACCCCCCTCATCCGTGGGACACTTCACATCCAAAACCAACCAGTTGGCGTCGTAAAAGTCCTCTGACAAATCGTCAGCATAGCTTTTCACAGTCAGGGTCAAAGGCCCCATTTGAAAATCTGTCATTGTCCAAAGTCCTCTATAATTTCAAAACGCTCAAACATCATATCAACATCTGGCGCAAAACGACCCACTCAGGTCAAATACGCTTCATAGCCCAAACGCCAATGGGCCAAATCACGAAACTCGCCTTGTTGTGCAACACGCACCTCATCCATCTTATCAAAAGTGATCCGCTCAACTGCCAGTGTACGCGTCGCAAGGGCTGGCCGCCCTTCCCAATCCAGCGCAATGTCCACACGACCCACAACTGGCAATTCCTCTGTTCCATCAACATAGATGGACCACACATCACAAGTGCCCGTCTTCACACCAGACCGCATCAAGGCCAATATCTCAGCATTCAACGCCGCGCTGTCACCAACAGAATAGGCAAACGCCCCCCTATATTTCGCCCGCGCTGCCACCAAAGTCACCATGCCCAGCCCCCGTTCATTTTGCAAAACAAACTCCGGGTGAGGCGCACAGCGCCGAGGGCAGAGCCCTCAAACTCGCAATCACATCCGGAACACGCCAAACCGTGTCTCCTCTATCTCAGCATTCAACGACGCCGACAGGCTTAACGCCAATACATCTCGGGTTTTGCGCGGATCAATCACCCCGTCATCCCACAAACGCGCCGACGCATACAAAGGATGTGACTGTTCCTCAAACATATCAATCGTAGGCTGTTTGAACGCAGCTTCGTCCTCAGCCGACCATTCACCACCCTTACGCTCAATCCCGTCACGCTTTACTGTCGCCAAAACGCCAGCCGCTTGGGCTCCGCCCATCACGCCAATACGTGAATTCGGCCAACTCCACATAAAACGCGGCGAATAGGCCCGCCCCGACATGCCGTAGTTACCAGCGCCGAATGAACCGCCAACAACCATTGTAATCTTTGGAACAGAGGTCGTCGCGACAGCCGTCACCATCTTGGCCCCGTGGCGCGCAATGCCTTCGTTCTCGTACTTCCGACCGACCATAAAGCCTGTGATATTTTGCAAGAACACCAGCGGGATCTTACGTTGCGAACACAGCTCAACAAAATGTGCACCTTTTTGCGCCGCTTCCGAGAAAAGCACACCATTGTTGGCGATAATCCCGATGGGGCATCCCTTGAGGTGGGCAAATCCTGTTACCAAAGTCACGCCAAAGCGCGGCTTGAATTCATCAAAGCGCGAACCATCCACCACCCGCATAATCACCTCACGAATGTCATAAGGCTGGCGCGTATCGGCAGGCACAATGCCTAGCAACTCAGCAGCATCGTACAATGGTTCATCATAAGACGCCGCCATTGAAGCCCGTACGGCGTGGTTCACCCCACCGCCATCCCAGTTCAACGATGCGACAGCACGGCGCGCCAAAGCCAGTGCATGCGGATCATCCTCTGCCAAATAATCCGCCACACCAGACAGCCGCGTATGCACTTCGCCGCCTCCCAAATCCTCAGCAGACACAATCTCGCCCGTCGCAGCCTTCACAAGCGGCGGACCCGCCAAGAAGATCGTACCCTGCTCTTTCACAATGATCGTCACATCCGACATCGCAGGCACATAAGCGCCCCCAGCGGTACACGACCCCATGACAACAGCAATCTGCGGAATACCCTTGGCGCTCATCTGCGCTTGATTGTAAAAAATCCGGCCAAAGTGATCGCGGTCTGGAAACACCTCGTCCTGATTGGGCAGGTTCGCGCCACCACTATCAACCAGATAAATACACGGCAAACGGTTCTGCTCCGCAATCTCCTGCGCACGCAAATGCTTTTTCACCGTCATCGGGTAATACGTGCCACCCTTCACAGTCGCATCATTGCAAATGACCATGACCTCATGGCCCTGCACCTGCCCAATGCCCGCAATCACACCCGCACAAGGGGCCGCGCCATCATACAACCCATGGGCCGCCGTGGCACCCACTTCTAAAAACGGAGATCCCGCATCCAGCAAATTTGCCACCCGTTCCCGAGGCAGCATCTTACCACGAGAGATATGACGATCCCGAGACCGATCCCCCCCACCAAACGCAGCCGCTTGAGCGGCTTCCAAGATTTGTGCTAAGGCGATTTCGTGGGCTACGAGGTTGGATTTGAATGCCTCGGAGGAGGTTAGAATTTGGGATTTGAGTTTCATTAAGTTGCTAAACCTTTCTTGATCTCGCGTAATTAGTTACCCCACCAAGTCGCTGCTTTCACTAACAGCTCGTCAAAGGAGTGGCCTGCAAAACACCATCGGGCATTAAGATCGCGGAAATCGTTTTTCCTTCAAGATTTTTGCTCAATTTACCCTGAAGCTTTTTAGAGTCTTGGGATGGCTGATGAGCCCCATCAAACACATGTGGCACAAAATTTAGTTCAACTTGATTGCTTGGATTCCAATTGGGAGCATACTCTTTTAGCAGCAAATTTCTTTCCGTCTCAATGAAGCAAGTAAAGATACGGTCTCTTCCGTCGCCCTTTTTCCACCTTGTAAATCTCTGCTTTACGGCATCTGAAATTTCTGGATGCTCTTTGCTGTCGACCTTCTGTAAGATATGGCCTACAACTCTCAACAGAGAAATTGCAGCGGCGTAGATAACTCTCGATTCAACGCCCTTCACGATTGGTCCATGAGACCACTTCCAAATTGCACTCATTGCGTCGTCCAATACATATTCAGCTTTCAGAACCTTAGGTTCGTCAAATTCCATCCATCCAGCTTCAGAACTCATTTTTTGCCATCGCCCTCAATTCCCTACGAATAACCTTACCCGTTACTGTCATCGGCAAAGCCACCAAAAACCCTATCTCTCTTGGATACGAATAACTTGCCAACCGATCCTTAACCCAAAGCTGCAACCCATCCGCATCTTCAACCGCCCCGTCGCGCAACACGACATAGGCCTTCACCACTTCGGTGCGCAGCGCATCAGGCTTGCCCACAACCCCAACAGTCATCACATCGGGATGGGTCAACAAACAATCCTCAATCTCTGCAGGCCCAATGCGATATCCGGCAGAGGTGATCACATCATCCTCACGCCCGACAAAGCGCAGATAGTTGCCCTCCCAAACGCCACGGTCCCCCGTCAGCATCCAATCACCAATAAACTTCTCTGCCGTCGCTTCAGGTCGGTTCCAGTATTCCAACATCATTGAGGGCGACCCACGCCGCACAGCGATGTCGCCTTCCTCAGACGTCACCTGCCCCTGTGCATCCACAACCTGCACATCGTGCCCTGCAACCGGCTTGCCAATACAGCCCGCCTTCACAGAGAAATCAGCACCGCAAGAGGACACCGTCATATTACATTCGGTCTGTCCGTAAAATTCGTTGATCTGAACGCCGAGGGCCTCGCGCCCCCATGCCAACATCTCAGCGCCCAAAGGTTCCCCACCAGAGGCGACAGAACGTAATCCAGCAATCGCAGCATCAGACGCCCGCAACATGCGCAGCGCCGTTGGTGGGAAAAACACGTTGCGCACAGCGCCCGCAGAAATGATCGCAGCGCAGCCCTCGGCCTCAAACTTCTCCATCCGGGCCGCAACCACAGGAACGCCCAAGGCCAAGCCCGGCATCAGAACGTCAAACAGCCCGCCAATCCACGCCCAATCTGCAGGGGTCCAAAGGCAATCACCTGATTGGCCTAAATGGTCATGGCTAAGTGAAACACCCGCCAAATGTCCGCCCAACACACCATGCCCATGCAACGCCCCCTTGGGGCTGCCCGTGGTGCCACTGGTGTAGATCAGAACGCCAGCGGTATCCGTTTCAACCGCCGTCATCTCAACCACACCACCCGTGATCCCAACGGTATCTGCCATCCAAGATTCAGCCAAATCGTCCAGCAATCCAGCGCCCTCATCATCCGTCAGAACGATCTGAATTCCCGCATCATCAACACGAGATTGCAAGGCATCATACTTGAATAGTTTGAACAAAGGTACTGAGATTGCGCCGATTTTCCAGATCGCGATATGGGCTGCAGCACACCATGGGCTTTGACTAAGTAACACACCAACACGGTCACCTCCCTGCACACGCGCCATCAAGGCACGTACCAAACCATCGGCCATTTCAGCCAATGCGCCATAGGTAATCTCGTGTCGAAATTGCCCAGTCAGATCAACAATCGCCAAATGCTCAGCCGGATGGGCCAAACACTGCGCCGCCATATTCTGATTAGGGCTAGGCATGGGTTACGCCATCGCTCCCATCATCTCGCGACCAATCAACATGCGACGAATTTCTGAGGTACCTGCTCCAATTTCCATCAACTTAGCATCGCGGAAGATACGGCCAACCGGATTGTCGGATAGATAGCCTGCACCACCCATAGCCTGCACTGCCTGATGCGCCTGCTTCATCGCTTCTTCAGAGGCATACAAACAGCACGCCGCCGCATCTTGGCGCGTCACGTCACCACGATCACAGGCCTTAGCAACCTCATACACGTAGGCACGGGCAGAATTCATCGCAGTGTACATATCCGCCATCTTCCCCTGCATCAGCTGAAACGACCCAATCGGCTGACCAAACTGCTTACGCTCTGCCATATAGGGCATGATTTCGTCCAAACAGGCAGCCATGATGCCGGTGCCAATACCCGCCAAAACCACGCGTTCATAATCCAAACCAGACATCAAAACCGCAACGCCACGCCCCTCTTCGCCAAGGACATTCTCAAACGGGACTTCAACCTCGTCAAAGATAAGTTCGGCCGTGTTCGATCCGCGCATGCCCAGTTTATCGAAATGCGGGGATGTACTGAAACCAACCATCGACTTTTCGATGATAAAGGCCGTCATACCTTTTGACCCAGCAACAGGGTCCGTCTTGGCATAGACCACCAGCGTTTCAGCATCTGGACCATTTGTGATCCAATATTTGTTGCCACTCAAACGGTAATGGTCATTACGCTTTTCTGCCCGCAGCTTCATCGAAACCACGTCAGAACCTGCACCCGCTTCTGACATGGCCAGCGCGCCCACATGTTCGCCAGAAATCAAACCAGGCAGATACTTTGCCTTCTGCTCAGGCGTGCCATTCAGCTTAATCTGGTTCACACACAGGTTCGAATGTGCCCCGTAAGACAAAGAAACAGAGGCAGAAGCCCGCGCAATCTCTTCAACCGCAACAGTATGCGCCAGATAGGACATGCCAGAACCGCCAAATTCCTCGCCCACAGTGATACCCAACAGGCCCAATTCGCCCATTTCAGTCCATAGCTCAGGGGGAAACGCGTTAGAGCGGTCAATTTCCGCCGCCATCGGCTTTACCCGCTCTTGCGCCCAACGGTGAACCATTTCGCGCAGGGCATTCACATCCTCACCCAAATCAAATTTCATCGTGGCATTGAACATGGAAACATCCCCTCAAATTGCAGCAGCAAAGTTTATTGAACACTCGTTCATTACTTAAGCGTAATCAAAGAGAGCGGTCAATAGTGCACAACATTAGGGCACCTGCCGTAACAGATGCCCCATGCGCACAATAGTGTATGGAATGCGCCTTAAGGCGCTCCTTTGAATCAGCTTTGCGCTTGATACACCGCTGAAACCTCAGCCCGAATAATCCGCGCGATCAGTTCACAGTCCTCAATGGAAAAGGTCAGCGGCACGCGCATATCCACCACACCGCGCAAAATACGGTCAGAAGCTGGCATTTGGACAGGGTTTGCGTATTTCCAGCTGTCGTAACGACTGGTGAACGCTACAGGTTCAGCGGCACCAAACCATTTCAACTCCACACCACGTTTCAAGCAACGAGCCACCACTTCAACCACTGCATCCTCAGACCAATCCAGCAACAGGAACTGAATTGAGGAACCAACGATAACTTCTTGAGGCGCACGTTCAACAACACTCAGCCCAGGAATGTCACGAAACCCCGCCTCAAGCGCATAGTAACGATCGTTCCAACGCTGACACTGCGTTGTCAAATCCGCAATCTGTGGGCGTAAAATTGCAGCGCGCAAGTTGTCCATCCGCCCCGAGATATTGGGCGTTTCGTATTTGATATCTGCAAAAATCTCGACATCAGGAGCCGCCAGATGCCGTTCAAACAGCATATATGAGCCCGACATCATAATCGATTTTGCCGCCAACTCGGGATCATCGGTGACCAAAAAGCCGCCCTCGCCCGAATTGACGTGTTTATAGGTCTGACAAGAATAACACCCAATCGCGCCAGCACGCCCAGATGGTACCCCGTTCCAAGACGCCCCCATTGTATGCGCGCAGTCCTCAACAACCTTCACCCCAGCCGCATCACACATCGCCATCAAACGATCCATGTCACAGATATGCCCACGCATATGACTTAGAAGCAGAACATTGGCTTGATCCAGCTTAGCCTCAAGATCATCCAGATCAATTGTCAGCCCCTCAGTCACGCCCACAAACACAGGCTGCGCACCAACTGCTGCAATCGCACCCGGCACAGGAGCCAAGGTAAAGGAGTTCGATAACACCTTATCGCCGTGTGCAACGTCCAACGCGCGCAAAGCCGTCGCCATCGCATAACCACCAGACGCAACAGCAAGGCAATATTTCGCCCCGACATATTGCGCATACTCCTGCTCCAGTAGTGCCGTTTCAGACAATTCGCCCGCTGCCGTATTGTAACGGTGCAAACGGCCATGACGCATGACCGTCAATGCCGCCTCTATACCAGCTTCGGGAATGGACTCTTGTTGGGTAAAACTACCAGTGAAATACTCTGCCATAGGGGTGTTGTGCTGAAACGAGTGCTGCGCGTCAAGACGTACAACGCAGATTTACAAACCCCAAAACAACTCCTTCACCCCAACAAATTGGTCACAATGTCTGGCAGGTCTTTATAATGGTCCAACAATGCCTCGGGTTCCAATGCTGCCATATCGCCGCCCGCAGGGCCAAAGGTGACCAAGACACACGGCACGCCAGCGTTGCGCGCAGTATTGCGGTCCGTATCCGTATCCCCGATCAGACAGGTCAACGCAGGATCACCACCCGCACGGCGCGCCGCCTCGAACAAATGTTCGGGGTTTGGCTTGCGCACCGACAGCGTATCCGCGCCCACCATCGATGCAAACGCATCGCGCACACCAAGGCGGCGTAACAGCTCCTCTGCCAACCCTTCGGGCTTGTTCGTGGCAATACCAACACCATAACCCAGCGTTTTTAGTGCCTCAACGGCATCCATCGCGCCATCATACATAACAGTGCGGCTGTCGATATCTTTGGCATAGGCTTTCAACAGCACGGGGTAATAGTGATCCAAAATATCCGCGTCATTGGCACGTTCCAAACGCTGCAGCCCCAGCGACAACATCGCCCGCCCCCCGCGCAACGCCGTGCCTGCATCTGTCAAAGGGTCCAACATATCGCCAACGCCCATGTCACGAAAACAAACATTTACGGCCTCAATCAAATCACCGCTGGTGTCGGCCAATGTGCCGTCCAAATCAAAAATTACTGTCTTCATAGCCTGCGCCCCTTTGATGGTTTCAGCGGTCAACCGCTTTCGAGTATTGCAACCCGCAATCTCAATTGATGCCCAAATACCTTGTGCCTTTGGTACAAATGGATAAAACGGGCGCGAATAGAACGAAAGAGATTTCGCATGAGTGTTGCTTTAATTATTCTGGGTGCCGGCAAAGGCACACGGATGAATTCCGATTTACCCAAAGTACTTCACCCAATCGCGAGTGCGCCGATGTTGGTCCACGCGATGCGCGCGGGTGCAACACTTGATCCAGCCCACACCGTTATTGTTGCTGGCCACGGCGCAGAGGTCGTGACCAAAGCGGCCCAAGCTTATGACCCAGAGGCCAAGGTCGTCTTGCAAACCGAACAGCTTGGCACTGGCCACGCCGTGTCCCAAGCCGCTGATGCGCTGGCAGGTTTTGATGGTAAGGTGATCGTGCTTTACGGTGACACGCCGTTCGTGAAACCCGAAACCTTGCAGGCAATGTTGGATGCAAAGGCGGACGTTGTTGTCCTTGGCTTTGAACCACAGGATGCTGGCCGATATGGACGCCTTGTGACCAACGGTTCATCCCTTGAACGCATAGTTGAATTTAAAGACGCTTCACCTGCAGAAAGTGAAATAAAACTTTGTAATAGCGGTGTTATTTGCTGCAACAGTCCGATGTTATTTGATTTATTGAGCCAAGTTACAAACGACAACGCATCTGGTGAATACTACCTTACAGACGTGATTGGTCTTGCCCGCAATGCAGGCCATTCAGCAACCGTTGTAACCTGCTCAGAGGGTGAAACCCTCGGCGTTAACTCACGCGCAGAACTTGCATCCGCTGATGCAATGTATCAGGCTGCTGCCCGCCTCACACTCATGGAAGACGGTGTAACGCTCGTTGCACCCGACACCGTGTACCTATCGCTGGACACCGTCATCGGACGGGACACAATCATCGAACCCAATGTGGTCTTTGGCCCAGAGGTAACAGTCGAATCCGGCACAACCATCCGCGCATTTTCACACCTCGAGGGCTGCCATGTTTCACGCGGCAGTGTCGTGGGCCCTTACGCCCGCCTGCGCCCCGGTGCTGAATTGTCCGAAAACGTGCGCATCGGCAACTTTGTAGAAGTTAAAAATGCAACAATCGCTGAAGGAGCCAAGGTCAATCACCTTTCCTACATCGGCGATGCGTCAATCGGTGAACGCAGCAATATCGGCGCCGGCACAATTACCTGCAACTATGATGGCGTCCTAAAGCACCGCACCGAAATTGGGGCCGATGTGTTTATCGGGTCCAACACAATGCTGGTTGCACCTGTCACCGTTGGCAATCGCGCGATGACCGGTAGCGGGTCAGTGATCACCTCAGACGTTGAATCCGAAGCCTTGGCCATCGGTCGTGCACGCCAAGTATCAAAACCGGGCATGGCACAGAAATTGTTCGATATGTTACAGTCCAAGAAGGCCAAACTGAAAGGGAGCAGCTAAAATGTGTGGTATTGTAGGGGTCCTTGGGACGAATGAAGTTGCTCCAATTCTCGTTGAAGCACTCAAACGCTTAGAATATCGCGGCTATGACAGCGCCGGTATTGCGACGATTAACGATGGTTCCTTGGACCGTCGTCGCGCTATCGGCAAACTGGTGAACCTTGGGGATCGTTTGGTCCATGAACCGCTCGCAGGTAAATCTGGCATTGGCCACACCCGCTGGGCGACACACGGCGCACCGAACGAGAACAACGCGCATCCGCACAAGTCGGGCAAAGTGGCCGTTGTGCATAATGGCATCATCGAAAACTTCCGTGAATTGCGCGAAGAGCTCGCAACACACGGCCTCGAATTCACAACTGATACAGATACTGAAACCGTCGCCATGTTGACGAATTACTTTATCTCTCAGGGTGCCACACCAATAGAAGCCGTAAACCAAACACTTGCAAAACTTGACGGTGCCTTCGCCCTCGCCTTCTTATTTGACGGCGAACAGGACCTTATGATCGCAGCGCGCAAAGGTTCTCCTCTCGCAATCGGTCACGGTGACGGAGAAATGTACATTGGATCAGACGCCATAGCACTTGCGCCAATGACCAACCGCGTCACCTACCTTGAAGAAGGTGATTGCGCGGTCCTAACACGCACAAGCCTAGAAATTCGTGACCAGAATGGTGAGTTGGCCAATCGCGCCGTCAAAACCATCGAAATTGACAGCTCACGTGTCGACAAGTCCGGTTACAAGCACTTTATGGCCAAGGAAATTGCCGAACAGCCAACTGTTCTTGGCAACACCTTGTCCCACTACATAAGCCCAGAGGGCGAAATCAATCTTCCAGACCCAGGCATCGACTTTACCAAGATAGAACGTCTGACAATGGTTGCGTGTGGTACGGCCTACTACGCCTGCATGACGGCCAAATACTGGTTTGAACAGATCGCACGCATCCCAGTTGAAATCGATGTGGCATCAGAATTCCGCTACCGCGAGCCCCCAATCACCAAAGGCACCGTTGCCCTGTTCGTGAGCCAGTCTGGCGAGACAGCAGACACCCTTGCCGCCCTGCGCTACTGCGAAGGTAAAGCGGACAAGATCCTATCGGTGGTCAACGTCGCTGAAAGTTCAATCGCCCGTGAAAGTGATTTGGCCCTGCCCATCTTTGCAGGCGTTGAAGTTGGCGTTGCATCGACCAAAGCCTTCACATGCCAATTGACGGTGCTGCTGTCGCTGGCCCTCAAGGCGGCATCTGATCGCGGTGAAATCACGCCAGAACAGTTTGCAGATCACGTCGCTTCAATGCGTATTTTACCGGCATTGATCAACGCAGCGATCGACCAAGACGCACAAATGCAAAACGCTGCACGCAAAATTTCTGAGGCACGCGACATTTTATTCTTGGGTCGTGGCGTCATGTATCCATTGGCTCACGAAGGTGCGCTAAAGATGAAAGAAATCAGCTATATACACGCCGAAGCTTATGCATCTGGCGAACTAAAGCACGGACCAATCGCACTGATCGACAAGCATGTCCCAGTCGTTGTGATAGCCCCGCGCGATCCTTTGTTTGATAAGAGCGTATCGAACATGCAAGAGGTCATGGCCCGCAAAGGCAAGGTCGTTTTGATCTCTGATGCCAAAGGGCTCAAGGAAGCGGGCGAAGGCACATGGGCAACCGTCGAAATGCCAACGGTACCAGACGTTGTCGCCCCAATCGTTTACGCGGTCCCTGCACAATTGCTGGCCTACCACACCGCAGTTGCCAAAGGCACAGACGTGGATCAACCACGCAATCTGGCCAAATCCGTAACGGTAGAGTAAAGGGCGTTTAGCTCACTCGGCCTGCCATGAAATTGGCGGGCCACTTACATCACGTTGGATGGCTTACCAACGCATATACTGGATACATCCGACATGAACCTCGAGGACGCACTTGCGCAACTCAACGAACACCAAGACGCCGCAAAAGCTGAAGGCTCTGCGGCCTACCATAAGGCACCCCGCCCCTACCTTGGTGTTGCCAACCCGATCATCAATGATCTGACCAAAGAGTGGCGCACACAGATGGACGTGGAACAGCGCGTCGATCTGGCTGACGCCCTATGGGAAACCGATATCTTTGAGGCACGTATTGCCGCAGCCAAATTACTGACCCAAGCGCGCATCAAAGAAGATGACGACGTTTGGGGCCTGATCGCATCATGGGTGGATGAGTTTGATAGCCTTGCGATTGCAGATTACGCCTGTATGGCGGGTCAAAAGCGTGTTGTGGCGGACCCATCCCGCATCGATCACGTTGGGGCATGGGTAACGTCCGAACATATGTGGACGCGCCGTGCGGCACTGATGATCACCTTGCCTTGGACCAAACAGAACCACCCCAAAGAACAAGACATGGCAATCCGCCAACGTGTCTTGAGCTGGGCGGCAACGCTTGTTCCAGACCGTGCATGGTTTATTCAAAAAGCGATCGCAGGTTGGTTGCTGGAGCTGTCCAAACACGACCCAGAAACCGTTGCTGCGTTCCTAGAGGAACATAGCGCTGCGATGAAGCCATTCGCCGCCAAAGAATCTGCAAAGCTGCTTAAGTAAAAAACCGAACCAGTCGCTACATGCGCCGCGGCTGGTTTACCCCGTCACCTCGACTGAAACCAGATCAGTCAGCGGTGCACCCAACGCCTGAAATGCTTGCAAAGACATGCGGCTACCGGCCGTTGCTTCGCCCACAATCGGGATTAACAATACTCTCGTTGTTTTGCCGTTATAGGCTACGCTGCCAGTTTGCTGCGCTTTGACCAAAGGGGTCTTTAACCACAGACCCGTTTGCGCGGGGGTTCCAAGGGACGCAACAGTGACCCCACGCAATCCACTTTGCCCAGCAACAGGTTGCGCGACCGACGGTGTGCCCTCTTCTGGACGCGAGATTGGGCTTAATTCACTGGTTGCAACGCCTAACGGCACATCAATCACAGCGTCAGGAATAGCATTCCCGGTGCCCAAACCACCGAGGTTAAGGTTTGCACACCCGGCTAAACTGGCCCCGATAACGGTCATCACGATAATATGTTTCATATTATTACCGTAGCTTGCACACGCATCGGCATCAATCGCCCTTTCCCTCTTGCCCTACCATCGGCGCATCCCTAACCATATACCAATGAATGCACCTCTTATTGACCAATTCGCACGTGCCATCAATTATCTGCGCGTTTCCGTGACGGATCGCTGCGATTTTCGCTGCGTCTACTGCATGTCTGAAAACATGACGTTCCTGCCCAAAAAGGAACTGCTGACCTTAGAGGAATTGGACCGTATGTGTTCGACCTTCATCGGTCTGGGTGTTGAAAAACTGCGCATTACGGGCGGTGAACCTTTGGTGCGCAAAGGGATCATGACGTTCTTTGACGGTATGACGCGCCACCTTGAAGCTGGAACACTCAAGGAACTGACGCTGACCACCAATGGCAGCCAGCTTGAGAAATACGCAGATGATCTGTTTGCCGCAGGTGTGCGCCGCGTGAACATTTCACTCGACACCCTTGACGAGAAGAGATTCGCAGACATCACCCGCTGGGGCCGCCTGCCTCAAGTGCTGCGCGGCGTCGATGCCGCCCTCAAGGCTGGGCTAAAGGTCAAGATCAACGCTGTGGCCCTAAAAGGTTTTAACGAACCCGAACTACAACATATCACGCAGTGGTGTGCAGAGCTGGGCATGGACCTGACGTGGATCGAAGTTATGCCCATGGGCGACATCGGGAACGAGGATCGCCTAAGCCAATATTGGTCCCTCAAGGATGTTCAAGCAAAATACAGCGAACATTACACCGTGACAGAACTGGCCGAACGCACAGGTGGCCCTGCGCGTTACGTGCGGCTTGAGGAAACAGGGCAAAAGATTGGGTTTATCACCCCACTCAGCCACAACTTCTGCGAAAGCTGCAACCGCGTGCGCCTGACTTGTACCGGAGAAATCTATCTGTGCTTGGGCCAAGAAGACATGGCAGATCTGCGCGCCCCCTTGCGCGCCCATCCAGATGACAACGGCCCACTAGTGGACGCCATCCGCGCCTCAATCGCAATGAAGCCAAAAGGGCACGATTTCGATTACTCACGCCAACAACTAGACGGGCAAATGCCACGACACATGAGCCATACTGGCGGTTGATGGCCCCACTAGACGTTAGGCGGTTGTAAGTGTGGGTCCCAAAAAAAATCCCAAATATCACCCAAGATAATTATTCACTTCGCCCGTATTCGAAGACCTCCCTCATCACCCCGCAGGCATCCTTTCTTCGACAATGCCTGACCACCAGCTGCATCCAGCTGGAATTGCCGCGTCATCAAAGTTGTATTCTGGATGGTGCACCGATGCAGTGTCGCCGTTTCCAACCAAGATGTAGGCCCCTGGGCGTTCCTCTAGCAGATAGGCGAAGTCTTCGCCGCCCATCACCAATGGCGCATCTGCGCATGATCCCGAAATCTTCGTCGCAACGGAAGCTGCGAATTCGGTTTGTTCTGGGTGGTTCACCATGCAGGGATAGCCAAGGTAATATTTCACTTCTGCCTCTGCCCCGAATGTTTCAGACACGGATTTGGCGATGGCGGTCAGGCGTTGCTCGGCCATGGCACGCATGTCCTTGGACATGGTACGCACAGTCCCTTTCATATGGGTGCGCTGCGCGATGACATTAAACGCTTTGGATGAGCTTTCGATTGAAGTGACAGAAACCACCAATTGATCCACAGGATCAGCATTACGGCTAGAAATTGATTGCAACGCGGTCACCGTGTGTGCCGCAACAACGATGCTGTCGACGGTTTCATGTGGCTTGGCCGCGTGGCCACCTTTGCCCTCTACGATGATCTCAAACTGATCGGTCGCTGCGAAAAACGGGCCGGATCGGATGGCAAAATCCCCTACAGGCATGCCCGGCCAGTTGTGCATGCCATAGACCTCTTGTATCTTCCAACGATCCATCATGCCATCATCACACATCTCTTTGCCGCCACCACCGCCTTCCTCTGCGGGTTGGAAAATGACCACAGTGGTGCCATCAAAATTGCGGGTCTCACACAGATATTGCGCCGCGCCCAACAACATGGCTGTGTGACCGTCATGTCCACAAGCGTGCATCGCGTTGTCGGTCTTTGAGGCGTACTCAAGCCCGGTTTGTTCATGAATGGGCAGTGCATCCATATCTGCGCGCAGGCCGATCACTTTTCCAGAAGCTGTTGAATTACCCTTGATCACACCCACAACACCCGTGCGCCCAATGCCCTCAACCACTTCATCACATCCAAAGGCACGCAATTTTTCAGCGACCAAGGCGCTGGTCCGGTGTGTTTCAAACAAGATTTCAGGATTTTTGTGGATGTCGCGGCGCCATGCTGTGATGTCGTCGTGCAATTCGGCAAATCTGTTTTTTACGGGCATATGGGTCTTCCTTATGAAGTCTGATGGTGGGCGTCAGCAAAGGGCGTTAAGTGGTCAAGGGCATGCGCTGTTCAACCATCTCAGCGTACCAACTGCATCCTACAGGGATCGCGTCGTCGTTAAAGTTATATTCTGGGTGATGGACAGTTGCCCCGTCCCCGTTGCCTAACATGATATATGCACCTGGGCGCTCTTCCAGCATATAGGCAAAGTCTTCGGCGGCCATAATCGGCGGTGTGTTGCTGTCCACCGATCCTGCAACCGCAAGGGCCGCATCGCTGGCATAATCTGTGTTGGCATCTGTGTTTACTGTCACAGGATAGCCGCGTCTGTAGTCCAGTTCGGCCACGCAATCATGGGCTTGGGCCGTAAGGATGACCAGTTTCTTGATCTTTTCTTCAACGAGGTCACGCACCTTTGGATCAAGGGTACGCACGGTGCCGTTCATCTTTACCACTTGGGGGATGATGTTATGCGCATCTGTGTCTGAGTGCAGTGAACAGACGGACACAACTACGTTCTCAAGCGGATCAATGACGCGCGATGCCACGGTTTGCAACGCTAGGATGACATGTGCAGCTGCTACGTTAGGATCAATAGCCTCATGTGGAGCCGCAGCGTGACCACCACGTCCAGTGATTGTCAGGTAAAACTCATCCGCAGCCGCCAACAACGGGCCAGAACGGATCGCAAATTCGCCTACGGGGAAGAACGGCATATTGTGCATGCCATAAACCTCATCAATGCCCCAACGTTCCATCAAACCGTCTTTACACATCTCAAGGCCACCACCGCCGCCCTCTTCCGCAGGTTGGAAGATCATCACGGCTGTTCCGTCAAAATTGCGGGTCTCTGCCAAATATTGCGCAGCGCCCAGCAACATCGCCGTGTGCCCGTCGTGGCCACAAGCATGCATCTTGCCGGGGATCGTGCTGGCGTATTCCAGCCCTGTTTGTTCATGGATCGGCAGCGCATCCATATCAGCACGCAGGCCGATCACACGACCTAACGTATCGGTGCGCCCCCTGATAACAGCCACAACACCCGTCTGACCAATTCCCGTGGTGATGTCGGTAATACCGAACTCACGCAGGCGTTCCTCAACAAACTTGGCAGTATTATCCACATCAAACCCCAATTCAGGGTGCATGTGCAAATGACGACGCCATCTTGTGATTTCGGCGTGGGTTTCGGCAAATCTGTTCTTAATCGGCATGTAATCACCTTTTAACTATATGGCAGGGCCTAACCGCATTTTACTGCCATCGCTAAAGCGGCTTAAGCGGAATCTTGTAAGATCATGACCCACTTCTTCACCAGTTGCCAGCGCGGCCAGTATACGCCCTGCCCCTGGCCCAATGCCAAAACCATGACCACTGAACCCCGTGCCCAACGTCAAACCCGGCAAGGCTGCGACTCGGTCCATCACTGGAATGATATCAGGCATGGTATCAATCATCCCTGCCCATACTGATTTTAGACGCACAGTCCCAATATGGGGAAACATTGCTTCAAACCGCGCACAAAGGTCTTGGATCTTTTTTGGGTTCGGATCAGGGTTCAACACGCGCATCGCTTCAAACGGGCTTACCGCATCAGGGGCCCATTTGCGCGGTGTGCTCCATGCATCGGGAAACCCCTTTGGCGCCGCGGGGCTAAGACGCACACCAAACGGATCATGGCGCAATTGCGTAAGAAATTTGGGCAAAGCGCGGAACGCATCAGGGCCAACAAACAGCTCAATGAACCCGCCAGAGGCAAGGGAATATCCCCCATCGACACGGGGCCGCCACGCCAGATCACGATCGGCAACGCCGCCCATTTGCACAACAGGCAACGGATCAGTTGCCGCCACCGTCGCCCGCACGCTCAGCTGCGGGATGGAAACTCCCATATTGCGCAAAAACAATGAGGACCACGCACCCCCAGCCAGAACAACCTCTGGCGCTTTGATCAGGCCCGCTTCGGTCACAACGCCGCTCACACGTCCCGCCGTCATATCCAGCGCACGCACCGCACAGTTTTCAATGATTTTGACTCCTGCACAAGCGGCGATACCCGCCAACGCAGGCACAGCAACCCATGGCTCAGCCCGCATATCGCTTGGGGTGTGAATACCGCCAACATGATTGCCTTGGATATTTGGCAACAGCTCCGAAACGCTCGCGGCAGTCAACATACGGCTACCAAGGTCATGTGCTTTGGCACGCTCCAACCATTCGCGATAACCCTGCATCTGCGCCTCTGTGTGGGCCAGATAGGTCACACCACCTTGGATCAGGCCAATATCAACATTGGTTTTAGCCGCAAAATCACGCCAAATCTTTTGTGCCTCAGCCATAATTGGAATTTCATCTGGGTCACGGCCCTGCTGACGGATCCACCCCCAATTGCGGCTGGATTGTTCCCCCGCGATACGGCCTTTTTCCAGCAGGACAACGCGTCTACCAGCCTCAGCCAAAAAGAGCGCGGTGCACACACCAATGATGCCACCACCAATAACCACAACCTCCGCCTCGCTGGGGGGCGGGCCCGCATATGTGATGGGCGTGGACAAAGAGATCGGAAACGGAGTCATAAGCACATCCTAAGCACAGCGCCTATGCTAATTTTTTAATTAAATCGCGCATGAATTTATGGCCTGCGTTAAACTGGGCCACCTCAATATACTCATTGGGCTGATGGGCCTGCGCGATATCGCCGGGGCCACAGACCACAGCGGAATAACCCGCCGCCTGAAACTGTCCTGCCTCTGTGCCATAACTGACAACATGGCTGGCATTGTCACCTGTGATAACGCGGGCCAATGTTTCAGCTGCCCCATCCGTTTCGGGCAACAACGGTGGCACCGCGAATTTTGGCGTTAGTTTAATATCCGCCTCAAGTTGGATCGCCTGCATCGCGGCCTTCACCTCGTTCACTTTGGCAAAATACATCGCGTCCAATGCAGCAGGATCATCCCCCGGAACTGCGCGGTAGCCCATATTGAAATGGCAATCCTTGGCCGTGATGTTATCGGCTGTGCCACCATCAATCGTGCCTACGTGCCACGTAGTATAGGGCGGATCGAACATCGCAGCCATTGGTGCAGGCGTCGCGGCCGCATTGGCCTCGTTCTGTTCGTTTGCCCACTGGATCAGGCGGGCCGCTTCATGGATCGCGCTTACACCTTGGTAATAGATCGAGGAATGCACCTCGAAACCGATCATATGGGTGATGTAAGCGTTGCCGCCCTTATGGCCGGTCACGGCCTTCATCATGGAAGGTTCACCCACAATGACAACATCACCCTTGGGCAACAAGCCTTGCATCGCCTCAATCATGGGCGGCGCACCGGTACAGCCAACTTCCTCATCAAAGCTAAGCGCGATCTGAAGGGGACGTGAAATATCTGCATAATGCGCCTCAACCAAGGCCCAGATCGCCAATGCGTCAAAGCCCTTCATGTCACAGGTGCCACGGCCATAGTATTTGCCGTCTTTCTCAACCACTTCCCACGGGTCCGTGTCCCACGGCTGGCCATCAACAGGCACAACATCCGTGTGCCCAGACAACACAACAGCGCCCTCCACATCAGGGCCAACATGGGCAAACAACGCAGCCTTATGAGGCTGATCAGGATCTGGCCAAACGTGCGAGGTAATACCGTGTGAGGTCAGATAGGTCTCGACCCACTCGATCAACGGCAGGTTGCTGTCACGACTGACCGTAGGAAAGGCGATCAGTTGGGTCATCAATTCAAGCGGGGTTAAACGGTTCACAGGCTCAATATCCACTGTCTGTCACCAACACTTTATGGCCTGGGCCAACTTCGCGGTACACCGATGGTTCGGCCACATAAGACGCAGGGTGGATGGGTGACGGGATGGGTTTAAAGTTCAAATCTTTCTCATCCTTGCGCTTGCGCGGATCAGCGATAGGCACCGCCTTCATCAAAGCCTGAGTATATGGGTGCTGCGGGTTCTCAAACACGGCAGAGCGTGGCCCCATCTCAACAATACGGCCCAAATACATAACACCCACATTGTGGCTGACGCGCTCAACAACGGCCATGTCGTGTGAGATAAACAAGAACGACAGGTCCAATTCGGCCTGCAATTCCATCATCAGGTTCAACACTTGGGCCTGCACGGAAACATCCAGTGCGGACACGGCTTCATCCGCAATGATAAGTTTCGGGTTCAATGCCAAGGCACGGGCAATCGCAACCCGCTGACGTTGGCCACCTGACAATTCATGTGGGTAGCGACGCATAAAACTGCGCGGCAGCTCAACACGATCAAACAGCATCTCAACGCGGTCTTGCAGCGCTTTGCCCTTCAACGTGCCAAAGTTATGCATTGGTTCGGCGACCTGATCCGACAACTGCATTTGCGGGTTCAGAGATGCGAAGGGATCTTGGAAGATCATCTGCATATCAAGGCGGGCATTGCGCAAACCATTGGTATCCAGCGCCATAATGTCTTTACCCCCAAGGCGCACAACACCAGTTTGCGGATCAACAAGGCGCAGGATCGAACGACCGGCAGTGGATTTACCACAGCCAGATTCTCCAACCAAACTCAGAGTCTGACCTTTGTTGATGGTGAACGACAGGTCCTCAACAGCGTGAACATTCGCAATTGTGCGGCGAAAAAACCCACCCTTGACTGGGAAATGGGTGGTGAGGTTCTCAACTTCCAGCAAGACTTCGTCACTGCCTTTGATCGGCTCAATCGGGCCCTGATCACGACCCATCAGAACCATCGGTTCTGGATATTCTTTGCCCGTCATCTCGCCCAATTTGGGAACGGCGGCCAGTAAGGCCTTCGTGTAAGGATGCTGCGGGTTTTCAAAGATTTCCTCGACAGTCCCCTCTTCAACCTTTTCACCGCGGAACATGACCACAACCCGGTCAGCCATCTGAGCAACAACCGCCATATCGTGAGTGATGAACATAACGGCGGTGCCGGTTTCGCGCTTCAATCGGTCCATCAGGGCCAAAATTTCAGCCTGAATGGTCACATCCAAAGCCGTAGTTGGCTCATCCGCAATCAAAAGGCGCGGCTCACAGGCCAGCGCCATTGCGATCACCACACGTTGGCGCATACCGCCTGACAACTCGTGGGGGTATTGTTTCAAACGACGCTCTGGTTCTGGAATACGCACTTCGCGCATCAGCTCCAGCGCCTTCTCAGAGGCCTCAACCTTGGATAAACCTTTGTGCAGGCGCAAACCTTCGGTCAGTTGACGCTCAACGGTAAAAACGGGGTTCAGTGCCGTCATCGGCTCCTGAAATATCATGCCTATCTCATTGCCACGGATCGAACGCATCAGATTCGGTTCAGTCTGGGCCAGGTCAATCTGACCTTCATCTTTTCGATCAAATAATAGGCGACCGCCGGTAATTTCACCGCCACCAAACTCAACCAAGCGCATCAAAGACAGCGAAGAAACCGATTTCCCTGATCCAGATTCCCCGACGACACAGACCGTTTCACCGGAATTAATATCAAAGGAAACGTCCGAAACACCGACGACAGAACCGTCTTTTGTTTGGAATTCGACCCTTAAACCATGGATTTTGGCGATCGGCGTCCCAATTGTCGACGTGTTCTCGTGATCTAGCATATTGTCCCCCAAAGCGCCCGGTCTATGAGCATTTTTTAAGGCTACGTGTAACGCTTGGCAGGTGTCAAATAGATGCGATTCACTGACACAAAATTAAATCAAGGCCAAAAACTAATTTTTCCTCACGTCGCCCATCAACGCCCTTGCAATTTTTTCAGAACCTGTTTCGATGGCGATCAGTGGCTTGTTGGGGACAAGCGAAGACTGCCAAAAAACGTTGTAGTTTGGCTGGGTTATACCGCTTACTTCGCGAGTTTTTTTCAATTCATCTCAAATGCCTCAGGCCCAAAGTTGGTGATCTGCGGAATAATTGACACAGTTCTGTGTCCAACATGGA
>JAOKHV010000022.1 GCA_028248455.1 Ascidiaceihabitans sp.
TCGGACGTAGAGCTAAATAAACTGCGGACGCATCGCCTGAAACACCACGGCCGCCGCCACGTTCGCCAAATTCAGTGACCGTACCCGTTTGTCCAACATCGGCAGGTTAAACGTGCGGTCTTCCATCCCGTCCAAAATCGTCTTTGGCAGGCCAGCGGATTCACAGCCAAACACCAAATACGCATCACGTTGATATTCAGGCGTGTAAAAACTTTGCGCCCCGTGCTCTTCGAAAAAATGCAGGTTTTCGCGTGGCGGGTTACGCTGCGTTAGAAAGTCTTCCCAGTTGTCGTATTCACTTAGATTGACGTGCTTCCAATAATCCGTGCCGGCGCGGCGCACGGATTTCTCGTCCAATGAAAAGCCATAGGGTTTGATCAGGATCAGTTCCAAATTCAACGCAACACATGTCCGCCCAATCGCACCCGTGTTATACGGAATTTCGGGCGTGACCAATACCATTTTCATATGTGGTTCTGACATAGCTGTGGGGCTCTCTTATGAGCGGACACAGGTACGGTCCGCGGTTGGCAACTATTAAACGAAATGCGGCGGCAATACCAACGCCCACCAAAATAATTTCGCGGTTTCAACCTGATGCCCAGGTTTTTGACCTCAAAGGCCCTGAACCGTGCAATTTGGGCCCCATTCTGTACATTGCCCCACAAAAATTCGTTTCTGCGGCCTCCCTAGGTCTGTCAAACTGTACAATTCATGGTCTAAACTGTGCAGTATCTCCTTTATTTTAATGCTCAAACCCACCTTTGGCGTATCGTTTGCAGGGTTAATACTGCGTACCTCGACCGATTTTTTGTCCATAATTGCAAAATTGAGACGTGAAGTCTCATTAAAAATGATGCATACAGGTAGTAAGTCACAGATATTGGTGACCTTTTCACCTATTCATAAGTCCAGTTTACACCCAGGTTATATCCAGAGTATACGTATGTTATGGCCCTACCTGTCGAAACATTTTTCCTTCATCCCGATTACCAGGGAACGCTGCAAAGCCAGATCCAGCAGATGATTGCGCGGGGTATTCTATCGGGCCGTTTTCAACCCGGTGAAAAGCTACCTTCGACCCGCAAACTTGCCACCCACCTTAGCGTCAGTCGCATCACCGTGACACTTGCGTATACTGAATTGTTATCAAACGATTATCTGACTTCTCGTGGTCGATCTGGGTACTACGTTTCACGCAACGCGCCCTCCCCACCCAACTTTAAATCCGTCGAACCGATTGAAGATACCATCGATTGGACCCGTGCCATTGGGCAACGCTTCTCCGGCGGCCAAACACCACGAAAACCTCAAGAATGGGCCAAATACAAACATCCCTTTACCTACGGTCAAGCGGACCCAACCCTGTTCGACCACGCCAACTGGCGTTTGTGCGCGCTCAAGGCCCTTGGCCAGCGCGATTTCACGCCCTTAACCACCGACTATTACGACCAAGATGACCCACAACTGATCGAATTCATCGCCCGCCACACCCTACCCCGCCGCGGTATCTCTGCCCGTCCGGAACAGATCCTAATTACACTCGGCGCGCAGAACGCCTTGTGGCTCACCACGCAGGTGCTTTTGACCCAGCGCCGCACTGCCGCGTTTGAGGACCCGTGCTATCACGCATTGCGCGATATTTTGACCCAATCTCGCTGTAACATGGCACCTGTGCGAGTCGACCAAGACGGCCTACCCCCAGACGCTATCCCCCCAGATGCAAATGTTATTTTCACAACGCCCAGCCATCAATGCCCCACAAACGGCACCATGCCGATGAACCGACGCCGCGCCTTGCTTGAGCGCGCACGCGAGATGGATGCGTTGATCGTTGAGGATGATTACGAATTTGAAATGTCCTTCCTAAAACCACCCTCCCCTGCTCTCAAATCTCTCGATCCAGATGGGCGTGTGATCTATGTGGGGAGCTTCTCAAAATCGCTATTTCCGGGTCTGCGTTTGGGCTATCTTGTTGGCTCTGAACCCTTCATCAAAGAGGCTCGTGCCTTGCGTGCCTCTGTCCTGCGCCACCCCCCCGGTCACATCCAACGCACCGCAGCATATTTCCTGTCGTTAGGTCATTATGATGCATTGGTTCGCCGCATGGGCACCGCATTCCACGAACGGCGTGAAGTGATGCAGCAAGCGATCGAGGGCAATGGCCTACAGATTGCGGGCCAAGGGGCCTATGGCGGATCGTCCTACTGGATGCGCGCCCCAGAGAATGTAGACACTTCAGAACTTGCGAAAACTCTGCAATCCCAAGGGGTTTTGATCGATCCAGGCGAGTCGTTCTTTGGCGGCGAACAGCGTCCCAAACACTTCTACCGGCTCGCGTACTCATCGATCCCCTCAAATCGGATCGCCAAAGGGATCGAACTGGTTGCCCAAGCCATTCGAGCAGCCGAAGTATCTGGACCTACGCGGAAAGGCGATTTGGCCCTATCTGAGTCGTAGGCAAAACCCTATCCTCCGCTTAAAAATTGAATCACCTATAAACTCACCGCACTCGGAGTCTCCCCCATGAAAATGACTACAGAAGAAGCTTTTGTAAAAACGCTACAGATGCACGGCATCGACAACGCATTCGGGATCATCGGCTCTGCCATGATGCCAATCTCCGACATCTTCCCTGACGCGGGCATCACTTTCTGGGACTGTGCCCACGAAACATCTGGCGGCATGATGGCTGACGGCTTTACCCGCGCCACCGGCAAAATGTCCATGATGATCGCTCAAAACGGCCCAGGCATCACCAACTTCGTAACTGCTGTTAAAACAGCATATTGGAACCACACTCCTGTACTTTTGGTTACACCACAGGCCGCTAACAAAACAATCGGTCAAGGCGGCTTCCAAGAGATGGAGCAGATGAATCTGTTCGCTGACTGTGTTGCCTACCAAGAAGAAGTACGTGACCCAACCCGCATCGCAGAAACGCTAAACCGCGTTATTATGCAAGCGAAACGCGCATCTGCGCCGGCACAGATCAACGTACCACGCGACTTCTGGACACAAGTGATCGATATCGATCTTCCAGTCATCGTTGATTTCGAATTGCCACAAGGTGGCGACGTAGCGGTACAAGACGCAGCTGATCTTCTTTCAGCTGCTAAGTTCCCAGTGATCTTGAACGGTGCTGGCGCAATCTTGTCCAAAGGCGGTATCGAAGCCTCTCGCGTTTTGGCTGAAGCACTAGACGCACCAGTTTGCGTTGGCTACCAGCACAACGATGCGTTCCCGGGCAACCACCCACTTTACGCAGGCCCACTCGGCTACAACGGTTCAAAAGCTGGCATGGAACTAATTTCCAAAGCTGATGTTGTTCTTTGCTTGGGTACACGTTTGAACCCGTTCTCAACTCTACCGGGTTACGGCATTGATTACTGGCCAACTGAAGCCAAAATTATCCAAGTTGACCTGAACCCAGACCGCATTGGCCTGACGAAGAAGGTAACTGTTGGTATCGTTGGCGATGCAGCAAAAGTTGCAACTGCAATCTCCTCCAAACTCGCAGACGATGCGGGTGACGCAGGCCGCACAGATCGCAAAAACTTGGTTGCGCAAACTAAATCTTCATGGGCTCAAGAGCTGACTTCCATGACAGAAGAGCAAGACGATCCAGGCACGGATTGGAACGTACGTGCACGTGCGGCGAAACCTGATTGGATGGCACCACGCATGGCATGGCGCGCAATCCAAGCAGCATTGCCAGTTGAAGCGATCATCTCGTCTGACATCGGCAACAACTGCGCGATCGGTAACGCGTACCCGTCCTTCAATGAAGCACGCAAGTATTTGGCTCCAGGCTTGTTCGGTCCATGTGGTTACGGCCTTCCGTCCATCGTTGGCGCGAAAATTGGTCGTCCAGATGTGCCAGTTGTTGGTTTCGCTGGTGACGGCGCATTCGGTATCTCTGTGAACGAATTGACAGCGATTGGCCGCGGCGACTGGCCTGCGATTACACAGATCGTGTTCCGCAACTACCAGTGGGGTGCTGAAAAGCGTAACTCTACACTTTGGTTTGACGACAACTTCGTTGGTACTGAATTGGACGAAGGCGTTTCATACGCTGGCATCGCAAACGCTTGTGGTCTCAAAGGCGTTGTTGCCCGCACACAAGACGAGCTGACAGCGGCCCTCGCTCAAGCGATCAAAGATCAAATGGAAAACGGTATCACCACATTGATCGAAGCGATGATCAACCAAGAACTAGGTGACCCATTCCGTCGTGACGCAATGAAGAACCCTGTCGAAGTTGCAGGCATCAACAAAGACGACATGCAGCAGCAAAAGGTCTAAGTGACTGCTGCTCCAAGAAACAAGGTTGGGAGGCCGTCATGAGTGTATTGGATAACCTGCAAACACGCGCAGCGGCCTCCCCTGCCCGTATCGTACTTAGCGAAGGCCACGATCCTCGGATCGTGGCTGCCGCCGTTTCTGCTGTTGCAGCGGGAATTGCGACGATCATTCTTGTTGGTCCAACCGAAGAGATAACCAAACAATTGTCAGATGCGGGAAGCGTACCAAGCGACGCAATCCGCATTGAAGACCCCGCCACATCGCCTTTGACTGCAGAAGTTGCCCAAACCTATTTTGAGTTACGCCAGCACAAAGGCGTCTCAATGGAAATCGCCGAAAAGCAGGCCCTCGATCCGCTTGTGTTTGCAGCCATGTTGGTGCGAAACGATCACGCTGACGGAACCGTCGGCGGCGCAGTTGCCACCACATCAGATACCGTGCGCGCAGCACTGCAGGTCATCGGCAAAGCCAAAACCGCACCACTCGTGTCATCATTCTTTTTGATGGTTCTGCCAGAGGGGCACCCATCGGGGCGCGGCGGCATGATCTATTCTGACTGCGGATTGGTCATTGATCCATCAGCCGAAGAACTCGCGGCAATCGCCCAGCAATCCGCAGCCTCCTGCGTAGCATTGATGGATGAGACACCAAAGGTTGCGATGCTTTCTTTCTCTACCAAAGGCAGCGCCCGCCACCCAAACGTGGATAAAGTGACCCAAGCCGCCGCACTGGTAAAAGAACAAGCACCCGACCTTAACGTCGATGGCGAACTTCAATTTGATGCCGCCTTTATCCCCTCCGTAGGCGACAGCAAAGCCGCCGGTTCATCCGTCGCAGGCCACGCCAACGTCATGATCTTTCCAAACCTAGACGCAGGCAACATCGGCTACAAAATCACCCAGCGCATCGGCGGTGCCACAGCGATTGGCCCTGTCCTTCAAGGTCTTGCAAAACCCGCCAACGATCTATCGCGTGGGTGTGTTGCTGACGATGTCCTGCACATGATCGCAGTCACCGCCCTTCAGGCCGCGCATGGCTGATCTTTGGTCTAGCCTGTTCCTCAGCCCCTCCGAGGCAATCGCGTTTGCGACGATTTGCTTTGCTGCGGGATTGGTGCGAGGTTTTACTGGTTTTGCCTTATCTGCTTTTGGACTTGCGCTTGCTGTCCTTATTATTCCACCGGTCGAGCTGATCCCTGTAATGTGGTGGCTAGAAATGGCAGCTTCCGTTGTAATGTTACGCCACGGATGGGGTGGAGCGGACATGAAGGCCGCTGTCACTTTGGTCGTCGGATCAATCTTTGGGCTTATTATTGGCTTAAACATTACGACAAGCGTGGATGCTGAACTTTCTCAGCGCGTGGCACTATGCCTACTAATTAGCCTTGCCGTACTTCAACTTGCAAAAATCCGTATTCCCCACTTGGCTAGCCGACCTGGAACCATTGCAACGGGCGTCTTTGCAGGGATTACCACAGGGCTTGCGGGCGTTGGTGGCATGGTCGTGGCCCTATATGTTCTCGCCCGCAACGATGAACCCGCGAAAATGCGTGCCACATTGGTTGCCTTCCTGTTTATCAGCTCTTCGACATCAATGCTGACCCACATTTGGTTTGGCACGATGAACACCACATCCACCTTGCGTGGCTTAGTCTTTATTCTACCCTGCGTCATTGGCGTCCTTATCGGACAACGCCTCTTTACGCCCCGCCTTCAACCCTATTATCGCCCAACCTGTTTGACCTTGCTGATCGGCCTCGGGGCCGTATCGCTGGGCCGCAGCGTCCTTTGAAATTTAAGGAGCCAAACATGAACCAGCCAAAGATTGATCTCTCGCCCAAAGTTTCCGACGAGATCCGCAAAACCACCTGCTACATGTGCGCCTGCCGCTGTGGGATCAACGTCCACATGAAGGAAGGCAAAGTCGCCTATATCGAGGGCAACCGCGATCACCCTGTGAACAAGGGTGTCCTTTGCGCTAAAGGGTCTGCTGGCATCATGCAGGTCAATGCACCTTCACGCCTCAACGCACCGATGAAACGCGTTGGCCCACGCGGCTCTGGTGAGTTCGAAGAAATCAGCTGGGATGAGGCGCTTCAAATCGCAACGGATTGGCTTGAACCTATCCGCAAAGAGAACCCAGAAAAGCTGGCGTTCTTCACGGGCCGCGATCAATCACAATCTTTCACGTCATTCTGGGCACAGCATTTTGGCACGCCAAACTACGCAGCCCACGGCGGTTTTTGTTCTGTGAACATGGCCGCGGCTGGCATCTATACGATGGGCGGCGCGTTCTGGGAATTTGGTCAACCAGATTGGGACCACACCAAACTGTTCATGCTGTTCGGCGTGGCCGAAGATCACGATTCAAACCCGATCAAAATGGGCATTGGCAAAATCAAAGCACGCGGCGCGCGCGTCATCGGCGTGAACCCAATCCGCACAGGATACAATGCTGTGGCTGATGATTGGGTAAGCATTACACCGGGCACCGACGGATTGTTCATCCTCGCGATGATCCACTGCCTGATGAAGGCCGGTAAGATCGATCTGAACTATTTGGCACAATATACCAACGCGCCAGTGCTCGTGAACTCAGACGAAAAGTCGCCAGAATTTGGCCTATTGATGCGCGACGAAGATGGCAAAGAACTGGTTATCGACCGCGCCACAGGCAAACTCACGCGGTTCGATCAACCGGGCGTCAAGCCAGATCTATCTGCTACACACCGCGTTGCAGGCGTCACGCACCGCCCTGTGTTCCACATGATGGCCGAACGCTATCTCGAAGACGAATACGCACCAGAAGCTGTAGCCGAACGTTGTGGCATCCCAGCTGAACGCATCCGTGCCATCGCTGCCGAACTGGCCCGCGTCGCGTTCGAAGAAAGCTTTGAGCTGGATCAAGAATGGACCGACTTCCGCGGCGAGCACCACAAAACAATGACGGGCCGCCCTGTGTCCTTCCACGCCATGCGCGGAATTTCGGCACATGCCAACGGTTTCCAAACTTGCCGCGCATTGCATGTGTTGCAAATTTTGCTTGGCACAGTCGAAGTACCAGGTGGCTTCCGCTTTAAACCGCCATATCCAAAACCAGCAACCGCGCATCCAAAACCACACGTTGGCGTCACACCCGGTAAACCACTTGATGGTCCGCACCTTGGCTTTGTGCACGGTCCAGACGATCTGGCGCTCAAGGCAGACGGCACGGCAGCACGCATCGACAAAGCCTTCACATGGGAAAACCCAATGTCCAGCCACGGGCTGATGCACATGGTGATTTCCAACGCGCACGCGGGAGATCCTTACAAGATCGACACGCTGTTCATGTACATGGCCAACATGTCGTGGAACTCTTCCATGAACACGCGCGGCGTGATCGAAATGCTGACAGATAAGAATGAGGAAACAGGCGAATACGTGATCCCACGGATCATCTATTCCGATGCTTACTCCTCTGAAATGGTGGCCTACGCCGATCTTATCTTCCCTGACGCCACATACCTTGAGCGTCACGATTGTATCTCCATGCTCGACCGCCCAATTTGTGAAGCAGACGCAGCCGCCGATGCAATCCGCTGGCCTGTCATCGAACCTGACCGCGATGTGCGCGGTTTCCAATCCGTACTTTGCGAACTTGGTGCAAAACTAAACCTGCCAGGTTTCGTCAATGAAGACGGCAGCCAAAAATACGCAGATTACGGGGACTACATCGTCAACCACATCCGCAAGCCGGGCATTGGCCCGCTCGCAGGTTTCCGCGGCGAAAACGGTGACAAAGCAGGGCGTGGTGAAGTGAACCCTGACCAACTCGATAAATACATCGAAAACGGTGGCTTTTTTGTTGAACACATCCAAGCCGGCGCGAACTACTACAAACCGTGGAACAAAGCCTACCAAGATTGGGCAGTCGGCATGGGTCTACTGGACTCACCGCAGCCTTACCTGTTCAATCTTTACGTCGAACCAATGCGCAAATTCCAACTTGCCGCCGAAGGGCACGGGGATCGCCAACCGCCAGATCACCTGCGCGAACGGATCAAAGAAAAGATGGATCCACTGCCAATTTGGTACTCAAATGAGGACGAGAACAAAGGCGACGAATACCCAATCACAGCGCTGACACAGCGCCCGATGGCCATGTACCACTCTTGGGGCAGTCAGAACGCATGGCTACGCCAGCTGCACGGCCACAACCCGCTGTATGTGCCAACCAAGCTGATGCAAACCAGCGGCCTGAAAGATGGTGATTGGGCCAAAGTGACATCGCCCCACGGCGAGATCACAGTGCCTGTTCTTGAAATGGCAGCCCTGAACGAAAACACAATCTGGACGTGGAACGCCATCGGCAAACGCAAAGGCGCGTGGGCCTTGGAAGAGGACGCACCTGAGGTGACTAAAGGGTTCTTACTAAATCACCTGATCCACGAACTGCTGCCACCAAAAGGCGATGGGCTTCGCTGGGCCAACTCCGACCCAATTACAGGTCAGGCCGCTTGGTTCGACCTCAAGGTCAAAATCGAAAAAGCAGACCCACCATCGGAATCACAGCCGGTCCTCCCAGCAATCAAATCTCCTGTTGGCAAAGGTCCAAAAGACCTGGCTTGGAAGGTGGGCAAATGACCCACCATTCATCTTACCAACTAAACTCCGGGGTCTGGGACAGCGCCCCAGTCGACACCAACAAACAAACGGAGCGCCAATAAATGACCACGCTACCAAACCTCACCCAAAAAAAACTGGGCCTCGTCATTGACCTCGACACCTGTGTCGGCTGCCACGCTTGCGTGATTTCGTGCAAAGGTTGGAACACCGAAAACTACGGCGCGCCATTGTCTGACCAAAACGCCTATGGCGCTGACAACTCGGGCACCTTCCTGAATCGTGTCCACAGTTTCGAAGTCCAGCCAACAGGCGACGAAGCAGCCGCACAGCTGATCCACTTCCCCAAATCCTGCCTGCACTGCGAAGACGCACCCTGCGTCACCGTGTGCCCAACAGGCGCAAGCTACAAACGCGAAGAAGACGGCATTGTGCTAGTCAATGAACAAGACTGCATCGGTTGCGGTCTTTGCGCATGGGCTTGTCCATACGGCGCACGCGAACTTGATCAAGCCGAAGGCGTGATGAAGAAATGTACACTCTGCGTGGACCGCATCTATAACGAAAACCTCGAAGAAGTTGACCGTATCCCTACATGTGTACGCACCTGCCCATCAGGCGCACGCCACTTTGGTGATCTGGGTGACGAAAACTCTGACGTTTCCAAACTGGTCGCTGAACGCGGTGGTATGGACCTGATGCCAGAACAAGGTACAAAGCCAGTGAACAAATACCTGCCACCACGGCCCAAGGACGCGCTACCAGAATTCGACGTTCTAGCGCCCTTCCTTGAACCTGTAGCGCAAGAGGCCAAAGGCTTCCTTGGCTGGCTCGACAAAACACTGGAGAAACTCTGATGCATCCCGCACCATCCGTCATCATCTTCACCACATTCTCCGGCTTAGGCTTTGGCCTTCTGTTCTGGCTTGGGATCGACCCAACGCCACCAACAGGTTGGGTCGCTTTTGTCTTCTGGCTGATCGCCTACGCAATGGCTGTGGGCGGTTTACTGTCTTCAACCTTCCACCTTGGCCGTCCAGAACGGTTCCTTAAGGCGTTCAGCCAATGGCGCTCTAGCTGGCTCAGCCGCGAAGGTATCGCAGCCGTAACCACGCTGGTTGCTATGGGCCTGTACGGCCTTGGCCTCGTGTTCTTTGGCACCGCTTGGCAACACCTTGGATGGCTTGGCGCACTTGGCGCACTGGCGACCGTGTTCACCACCTCAATGATCTATGCCCAGATGAAGACCATTCCACGTTGGAACATGAACCTGACACCTGCAATGTTCATGTCATACGCGTTGGCTGGCGGTGCATTGCTAAAGGGTAACATCACAATGGCGATCGTCCTTTTGGCCATCGCTGGTGTGGTCCAAGTGTTCACTTGGGTCATGGGTGACAAAGCCTTTGAAAACTCAGGCACGACAATGGCCACTGCAACCGGCCTTGGAAACATCGGCAGCGTGCGCGCCTTTGAACCACCGCACACAGGTACCAACTATCTGATGCGCGAATTCATCCACGTGGTAGGGCGCAAGCACAGCCAAAAGCTGCGCATCATCGGTGTGGCACTCGGGATCATTATTCCGGTCGTCTTGCTGCTCTTGCCAATCGGTCACTGGATCGCATTGATCGCTGTGGCCAGCCACATCGCAGGTGTCCTTGCCTCGCGCTGGTTGTTCTTTGCAGAAGCAGAGCACGTCGTCGGCCTGTACTACGGCAAACGCTAAAAAACCTGTGCGGCACCTGACGGGCGCCGCACAGCTTCGCTTTACTTCATAAGACCTACGGTTTCTGCGCCACGATGAAGACCCGCGGAACCATCCCGCCTTGAACCAGCTTTTCAGTAACCTTGAAGCCAGCGTTCTCAAGCAAGCCAATCAAACTTTCCTCGCTCAGGCTGCGCACAAACGGCGCTTTACCAATGGCCCGCATCAACGGGATCACCAGCGACAACAGCCATAGCCCATCTTTCAACAATCCCGTTTTTGAAATCAATAAACCGCCTGAAGGCAGCGCTTTGTAAATTTCGGCCAGCGTGTTTTCCAGATCAGGCAAAAGATGCAAAAGGTTCAGCGCAAGGACAACATCGTTGGATCCAGACGTCATCACACCCGCGTCTTGTACTGCAAAGCTTAGGTTCTGAGGCGATTGTTCAGTCAATTTGCCCCGTGCAATTTCAACCATTTTCGATGCGACATCTGTTCCAATATAGCGGTCCACACTGTCAGCCAACTCAAGCGCTGTTGACCCCGTCCCACACCCCAACTCAAGAACACGGTGATGAGGCTGAAGGTTTTCACGCATCCGATCAAGCGTCTCTTCGTACGCCGGTATGTCACCAATCGTATCCTTTGCGTATTTTGGGGCTACTTTGTTCCAGAATGCTGCGTTGGTCATGATCGATCCTTTTCATTTCCTAGACCCTAACATTTGTATGATACGCTAAGGAATTGCCAAAAATTGCCTGAGTGGCATGCATATATGCATAAAACAGATGGCCTCAAACTTCGACTGGAACCAAGCGCGCGCCTTTTTGGCCACCGCTGAAACCGGCTCGTTTTCCGCCGCGGCCCGTGCGCTGAACCTGACGCAACCGACACTGGGCCGCCAAGTCGCTGCATTTGAACAAAGCCTTGAGTTGGTTCTGTTTGAGCGGATCGGGCGCAAACTTGAACTCACACCAGCAGGTCGTGATTTGTTAGACGAACTGCAAGGCATGGGCGACGCAGCCAATCGCGCATCCTTGGTGGCCTCAGGCCGTGGTCAATCTGTGGCTGGGGATGTGTGCGTTTCAACAACCGATATGTTTGCATATTACGTGATGCCCCAAATCGTCGCGGACCTACAAAAAATCGCCCCACAAATTCGCATATGAGTTCTGGCCTCAAATTCCTTATCAGACCTGCAACGCCACGAGGCGGACATCGCGGTGCGCCACGTTGCCCCCACACAACCGGAACTGATCAGCCGCAAAGTCTGCGAAGCCAAAGGGCGCATTTACGCCAGCCACTCCTACCTTGAACGCCACGGCGAGATCAAAACCTTGGAAGACGTAAGATCTGCGCACTTCGTTGGTATCGGCGAAAACGATGAGTTGTTGGATTTCCTAAAAAACTGTGGGCTGCCCATCACGCAAACCAATCTGCGGGTTTTGGGCGTCAGTGGTAATGTGGGTTGGCAGATGGCCCGTCAGGGGCTTGGGATTTCGGCCATGACCGACGACATTGCGCGCCACTTTCCCGAGATGAAATTGATGCTGTCCGAACTGGAGCCCATTCCGGTCCCCTATTGGCTGACCACGCACAAGGAACTTCATTCCCCAAAACGAATCCGGTTGGTATATGATCGAATTGCAGAAACCTTGTCCGCGAACAAATTGCCGGTGCGCGTGGGCTAATCCCAACCGATCCGCCCACCGACCAAATACCGACACGATACCGACGTTGGAAAACCAACAAAAAAGGCGAGGAATAACCCCCGCCCTTTGTCATATTAATTGTTGCTTGATTTACAGCAAACCAGCGTGCTTTAGCCCCGCATCAAGCAGTGCTTTTGTCTCGTCTGTCAGCTCTGTGAGGGGCAAACGCACCTCGTCGCTGCAAAGACCCAGGCGCGACATTGCATACTTCGCGCCGACCAATCCTGGCTCTGTAAAGATGGCTTTGTGCAGTGGCATAACCTTGTCTTGGATCTCAAGCGCAGTCGCGTAATCACCCGCCAAACATGCTGTTTGCATCTTGGACAAAAGCCCCGGTGCCACGTTCGCTGTGACCGAAATACAGCCTGTGCCGCCTTGGGCGTTAAAGCCGTGTGCCGTGGCGTCTTCGCCAGACAATTGGATGAAGTCAGAACCGCATGCAAGACGCTGATCACAGACCCTCGCCAAATCGCCAGTTGCGTCTTTAACACCCATTATACGTGGGAGTTTAGCCAGTTCCGCCATTGTCGCAGGTGTCATATCGACAACAGAGCGACCTGGGATATTGTAGATGATAATTGGGATGTCAGCGCAGTCATGCAATGCAGTAAAATGCGCGATCAATCCTCGTTGTGTTGGCTTGTTGTAATACGGTGTTACAACCAATGCTGCGTCCGCGCCAGCATCGGCTGCAAACTGCACAAGGCGCATCGCCTCGGTCGTGTTGTTAGACCCAGCACCAGCCACCACAGGAATGCGGCCAGCAACGGCCTTCACAACTGTCGCGATGACTGTTTCGTGCTCTTCATGGGTTAGGGTTGGGCTTTCACCAGTGGTGCCAACAGGGACAAGCCCGTGGCTTCCTTCTGAAATGTGCCATTCAACCAGTTTTTTCAGTGTATCCAGATCCAGATCGCCGTTCTGAAACGGCGTGATGAGGGCAGGCATAGAACCTTTAAACATAGTCACGCTCCTTTTTTCATTGATGGCCGGCAAATGGCCTGTGAACCGCCTATGCCCCGATCGTTAGTTGAAGATCGAAACTTAAGCGATATGATGCAAGGCTCTAGCCTTTGACCGATAGGAAATGCAAGTGAAGTCACGCTTTGCGGTCGCTATGACCCTTATATTTGCACTTGCGGCCCCAGCAGTGGCCGAACGCCCACGCCCATTGGGTTGGGCAATGGACGCTGTGCGATCTGGAAATTGGGAAAATGCAGCTAGAATAGCCTTCCACGATGGTGACGTTGCGGCAGATGTTGTGGAGTGGCATCGCCTGCGTGCTGGACGCGGAAGTTACGATGATGTGGCCGCGTTTTTAGAACGTCGGCCTGATTGGCCGGGCGCGGCATATCTGCGTCGGCAATCTGAAAAGGTTGTGTTGGATGCAGGGGCCGCCAACGTCCAGTCGTTCTTTGCCCAAAACGCCCCACAAACGCCACGCGGCGTATTGGCATACGCTGATGCTAAGCGTTCGCTAGGACAACCGTTTGAGGCCGATATCGTCCTTGCGTGGCACACGATGCGCATGAACGAAACCAACCATGCGCTGTTCCTATCTACATATGCTGATCTGCTAAACCCGCATCACGAGGCGCGTCTATCTAATATGCTGTGGGACGGTCAGGCCACAGATGCCCGTCGCATGCTAGAACTGGTCGATGAAGGGCAGCGGGCCTTAGCGGTTGCCCGCCTTTCTTTGCAAAACTTGGACGACAACGTAAACCGGCTGATCAACAAAGTCCCCCCAGCTTTGGGTGGTGATGCAGGCCTGCAATATGACAGGTTTGTCTGGCGTGCACGTAAAGGCAACCGCGTTGATGCCAAGGCGTTGCTGCGTGCTCAATCAACAAGCGCGGCTGCCTTGAGCCAACCCCAAAAATGGTCCAATCGCCGCCGTTCGCTTGCCCGCGATGAAATGCGTGATGGTGACCCAAATCTGGCCTACCAATTGGCTTCGCGCCACTACCTAACAGAAGGGTCCGCCTTTGCCGATCTTGAATGGTTGTCTGGTTACATTGCGTTGCGAAAATTGAATGACCCTGTCACCGCGCTGGGACATTTCCTGCGTTTTGACAAAGCGATCCTTTCACCTATTTCAAAAGGCCGCGCAGGATATTGGATCGGGCGCGCTTATGATTCACTCGATGATCCGGCCCAAGCGGATCAAGCGTATACAAACGCTGCACAACACCAAACTTCGTTTTATGGATTGTTGGCCGCGGAGCGCGCAGGATTGCCTTTTGACGTTGATTTAGGTGGCGGCAGTGCTGTCCCTGATTGGCGCGGTTCTACCCTTGCACAAGAGCCCCTATTTCAAGCGGGCCTCCTGCTTCAAGCATCAGGTGAATTGGACATTGCCGAACGTTTCTGGACCCATCTGGCCGAACGCCTTGATCGTGATCAAGCGACACAGTTGGGCCAAGCAGCCATTGATGTGGGGCAACCACACTTGGCAGTGATGATAGGAAAGCGCGTAGCACAACGCACGATCACTTTGGCCGAACCTTATTATTCTTTGCATCCTGTGGCGCAACGTGACCTGCCTATGGCAACAGAGATGGTATTGGCCATTTCCCGACGCGAAAGCGAATTTGACCCGAATGTTCAAAGCGGTGTGGGTGCCCGCGGATTGATGCAGATTATGCCTGCCACTGCGCAAGAGGTTGCAGGGAAACTTGGCCGTAGCGATGAATATTCAACCGCAAGACTGACCCAAGACCCCGATTACAATTCCGATCTGGGTGCGGCATTTCTATCCACATTGGCGGGTCGCTTTGATGGGAACGTTGTACTGATGTCAGCCGCCTATAACGCGGGCCCCAGCCGTCCAATCCGCTGGACGGAACAATATGGCGATCCGCGTGGCCGTACGGATGTTGTGGACTGGATCGAACACATCCCGTTTCGTGAAACGCGCAACTACGTGATGCGCGTCACCGAAAGTCTGCCGATTTATCGCGTCCGTCTGGGAAAAACAGCGCTACCAATTGGGTTCACAGAAGAACTGAAGGGATCAAGTTTGCTGCCGTTCGCGCCAAAAGGTGAATAGACCTGCACCGACAACAATCGCTGCACCAATACTTACGTTCAATGCGATCATCTCTCCAAAGACCGTCACGCCAATCATCGCACCAAACACAAGATGAAAATAAGCGAATGGTTGGACCGCGCTGGCTTCTGCTGTCTCGTAACACTTGATCAGTAACCAGTGTCCAAACGCGCCAGTGACACACAATGCTGCCATCCAAACCCAATCAGATGAAATCATCGGCTCCCAGAACCAAATCCCGACACAGGTCATGAAAACGCTGCCTACTGTACCCGTCCAGAAAAAGCTGGTGGCCGTGCTGTCTAGGCGCGCAGCATATCGTGTGAGCAATGCATACATCGCAAACATGATCGCAGAGATAAGCGGCAAGATCGCCACAACGTCAAACACGCCAATACCTGGCTGAAGGATGATCAACACCCCGACAAACCCAACTGCAATCGCCGCCCAGCGCCGCCACCCAACTTGTTCGCCCAAGACCGGCCCAGAAAGAGCAGCGACCATCAATGGGTAGCAAATGAAGATCGCGAGTGTTTCAACCAGTCCCAAATACGTAAGCGCCAAAATCGCAACGCAGATTTCGGCAGCCAGTAGAACAGCACGCCCTATCTGCAATAGCGGCTGTTTGGTATGGGCCGCCGCGCGCAGCCCGCCAGCGCCACGAGACGCAATTATCATGACAAAAAGTGCAAAAAACCAATAGCGGATCATCACCACCATCAGCACATTGTATTCGCTGGCCAAGTGGCGAGAAATTCCATCTTGCACCGCAAACACGAATGTCGCTGCGACCATCAGCATAATGCCTGCGCGGGGGTTATTCATGTTGCTGGAACTCCAAATTGCGCAACAGTCATGTGCCGCTTACGCCCATAGCCTTTAATCCGTTGCACGTGGAAACCAGCGTCTGACAATCCCCTGCGAACAAATCCCGCCGCCGTATAAGTGGCCACGGTCCCGTCTGCAGTCGTATGATCCCCAACCGCTTGCATCAATTCTGGGGTCCACAGCTCGGGGTTCTTGGCAGGCGAAAAGCCATCCAAAAACCATGCATCCGCTTTGCCATGCCATTGGGGCAAGGTTTCGCGTGCATCGCCCATGATTACGTTCAGCGTGATATTTGGTGCATATTGGATGGGTTGCAATTTTGCCCCCCAATGGCGCACCAAAGGGGCCGATAACTCTGCCAATTCTGGGAAGCCGGACAACGAACGCTCCATTTCCAGATCTGTCATGGGGAACGCTTCAAAACTAGTGAAGTGCAGATGCCCTTCAGTTCCAGACGCCCGCCAGGCCTGAACCGCAGTTAAGAACCCCAAACCCGTACCAAAGCCTAGTTCCCCAATGTGAAAACCACCGCAAAAGCGCGTAGGCAATCCATTGCCCGTCAAAAAGACATGCCGCGTTTCTTCCAAGCCATTATCCAAGCTGAAATAGGGATCATCAAACTGGTTGGAGACAGGAACGCCGCTGTCGCGCCATTCTAGATCTGCTTGCTGGTCCTGCATTGGCTTGCCCTATATGTATCCCACAAGCGGGACTTCAATTTTGGGCGACTGTGAAGAAAGGCGATCACTTTGACAACGGCTGACATTACCATTCGAGGCGCGGGTATCTTGGGGTTATCTATAGCATGGGCATGCACCCTGCGCGGTGCCAAAGTGTGCTTGGTTGATCCCAATGGGCCTGCCTTTGGCAGCAGTGGCAGTATTGTTGGTGCCCTATCCCCCCACGTTCCTGAACGGTGGGAACCTAAAAAGCAGTTTCAGTTGGAAAGCCTTTTGATGGCGCAAGACTTTTGGGACAGGGTGACAGAACACGGCGGCCTTAGAACCGGCTACATGCGCACCGGACGCCTGCAGCCAATCGCCACCGATAATGTGCTAAAACTGTCCCAAACGCGATCTGAGGCCGCAAAAACGCTTTGGCAAGGCCATGCGCAGTGGTCCGTCATTCCATCCGATCCGGCGAACCCCTGGGAACCACGCAGTCCCACCGGCATGTTGATCCACGACAACCTTAGCGCTCACATGCATCCACGCATGGCTTGCGCCGCATTGGTTGCCGCGCTGCAGTCCAAAGGCGTCGGCGTGGTGACCGACGCACCTGACATTGGACAAACAATTTGGGCAACTGGCGCGCAAGGTTTGGCAGACCTAAGCCAAGAATATCAACACGAGGTGGGTGCAGGCGAAAAAGGGCAAGCCGCGTTGCTAAAATTTGATATGCCCAATGCCCCACAACTATATGCCGATTACCTACATGTGATCCCTCATGAAAACGGTACCGTTGGCGTTGGGTCCACATCAGAGCGCTATTTTGACGATCAAAAATCAACCGATGAGCAGCTTGAAGATATTATAGACCGTATCCGCATTGCGCTTCCCGTTTTGGCTGATGCACCGGTGATTGAGCGATGGGCTGGCTTGCGGCCACGTTCGCGCACACGTGCACCAATGCTGGGTGAGTTGCCAGATCGCCCTGATCATTTCGTAGCAAACGGCGGCTTCAAAATTGCCTTTGGGTTGGCACCAAAAATCGCAGAGGTTATGGCCGATCTCGTCTTAGAGGGCCGCAACAACATTCCCGATATCTTTAATATTCACGCCTCACTCAAGCCTTAGGCGGTCGCTGTCATACAAAGGCGTCCATCAGGCCCTCGCACCCACAACTTGCGGCCCTTACGGCACAGCGCTGCTGTTTCATAATGCATCAATGGAGACGTGGCGCGAAAGGAGAATTCCTTTAGCTCCCCTAAAGAGCTATGTGCCATCAACATTAGGTGCTGTGCTAACAGTGGCCCGTGTACAACTAGACCATCATACCCCTCAACATTCTTCGCATAGTCCAAATCATAATGGATACGATGCCCATTGAAGGTAAGCGCGGAATAACGAAACAGCATAGTTTTATCAAAGCTAATTTCAATCTGCTCTTCTTCATCTATATCTGCAGCCACGACAGCTGAGCGGGGTGCAGATAAATCGGGATCTTCGCGGTAAACCAAATCTTGCCACTCAGTCAGGCACAGCGCATTATCCTGCCAAACCTCGTGGCGCAAAGTCACAAATGCCAAGGGGCCCGTACGCCCTTTTTTGTGCAACGCCTTTTCACAACGTGACCTTCGGATCGAGGGAAGGCCCGTAAAAATAGGCGAGTCAAACCTGAGTCGCCCACCGGCCCACATACGACGCGGCAGTCCCATATCAGGAACAAGCCCACCCACCTTTGGGTGTCCATCACGGCCCAGCGTTGTTGGCGGTTGGGGGTCCCAAAAGTACAGTTGGTGAAAAAATGGCAGCAACGGATCACCAGTACTAATTGAGGGCGGTAATCCTAAAGACACTTGCATCGAGTTTGCGCGTGCAGCGTCCATAACATCGCTTTGACTTGTTGTTCTGCTTGGATCAAAATTCATATCAAATGGATAAGGACATTCCACCAATGGAACAATCCCCTCGCGTCAATGCCCTCGATCACTTGGTTTTAACCGTCGCAAACATTCCTAACACCTGTCGGTTTTATCAAGACGTTCTTGGGATGCAGGCAGAAGCATTTACTGTTGCAGATGGTACGCGGCGGTGGGCGCTGAAATTCGGACGACAAAAAATAAATCTGCATGAGGTTGGATCGGAGTTTGACCCGAAGTCCGCCCATCCAAGGGCGGGCAGTGCGGATTTATGTTTCTTAACCTCAACACCGCTCGAAAATTGGATTAAACATTTTTCGGTTCACCATATAGCCATCCTGCAAGGATCTATCCCACGCACAGGTGCCACCGGCCCTATTCATTCGATTTACATCCGCGATCCTGATGAAAACTTAATCGAAGTCAGCGTTCAAAAACCCTAATTTGAAACAAAAAGGCCCCGAACAATCGGAGCCTTTAAATAATTTTACATTTGCAGCCTATTAAGCGTTAGGCAAAATCACAATTTCAACACGACGATTTTGTGATTTACCCGCTGGGTCAAGGTTGCTTGCCAAAGGCTGGCTTTCGCCACGACCAAATGTTTGGATACGCGCAAACGGAATTCCCGCATCCAGCAATACATCTGCGACGGCATTGGCGCGGCGCTCACTAAGTTCTTGGTTATACGCTGCATCTCCATCACTGTCAGTATGGCCAACAATTTGAATTGTTGAATTCGGGTATGCCTGCAAATTACTGGCGACCGTGTTCAGGTCACGCGTCAAATCACTGCGCACTGCAAAACTGTCTGTTGCGAACAAAATGTCCTGCGGCAGTGTCACGATCAAACGATCGCCTGTGTTCTGAATGGAAACGTTGTCGTTGCCCAAATCACGGCGCAAGTCTGCTTCTTGTTGGTCAAGACCATAGCCAACACCAGCACCAACTGCGCCACCAACTAGAGCACCTACGAGCGCACGATCGCCACGCTTACCATCTTTACTAACCAACGCACCAAGCAACGCACCGCTGGCCGCACCCAAAAGGGCACCTTGTTTTGTGTTACGGTTAGGATCATCTGGATTGTTACCCAAGAGAGATGGATCCGTACAAGCGCCCAACGCAAAGGTACTGCACATCGCTAGAATAATCGGAGTTTTCCTAAATTTCATTTCATACTGCCTTCAAAGTTGCGGCCCCGTTCGGGCAGGGCGTCATTGTGTGGATCGTATATAGGCCAGAATACGCACATCAAATAGGGGGAAAGAAATTTCGACGGCATCTCGCTGATTATGCGTCAGCCCGTGCCGCTTCATATGCCAACATCGCCCGTTTCATCGGCAACCCCCAGTGATATCCACCCATAGCGCCAGATTTACGAAGTGCCCGGTGGCATGGAATCAACCAGCTGACGGGATTGCGGCCAATCGCGGTTCCCACTGCGCGAACGGCTTTGGGATTTCCAACGGCCTGCGCTATTTCTGAATAAGTTGTAACCTGACCAGATGGCACATTCAGCAATGCCTCCCATACTTTCACTTGAAAAGGAGCACCTATCAAAAGGAGCGGGGTCTTGTCTGATGCTGAACCAGCAGCGCCAAAAGCCGTCTGAACCCACGTATCTAACCGCTCTGGTGCCTCTATGAACGCTCCGCCCGGCCAACGATCCCGAAGATCATCAAATGCTACCTGTTCACCCAATTCCGCCGCAAACCCCAAGCCACAGATTCCTCGGTCTGTCCCCATAACAATTGCGCGACCAAAAGCAGTATCGAACCATCCCCAATAAATTGTCAGTCCCGCACCACTTTTGGCATATTCACCCGGACTCATAGCCTCCCACTTTAAAAACAAATCATGCAACCTGCCACTTCCCGAAAGGCCACTGGCATGCGCTGTCTCCACCGTTGAAAATTTATTATGCAGTAGCGTTTTCGCATGACGCAGAGTTAGGTATTGCTGGTAACGTTTAGGCGAAACACCAACCCAACGACTGAATACTCGCTGAAAATGTGTGGGGCTCATGCCCATCTGCACTGCCATTTCTTCAAGCGATAAATTGTCTTCAGCGGCATCGATCAAAGCGATCGCACGTCGTATGACGTTGTAGTGGTAACCGCTATGTTCTTCGTCATTGTGTATCATGGCCAATACATAACCTGTACACGACACCCAATCGACCCGTTTTTTTGCGCAAAGGTTGCAGCAGCCCAGACAAACAGGCATAGGAACGCTATGGCAAAACAGCTCGACTATCATACCATCCGCGAAATATTCACGCGCTTTCAAGATATTGCTCCGGAGCCCGAAGGGGAATTGGATCACGTCAACGTTTACACATTGGTTGTCGCGGTTGCTTTGTCTGCGCAAGCTACAGATGTGAGTGTCAACAAAGCAACCCGCGAACTGTTCCAGATCGCAGATACCCCGCAGAAGATGCTGGATCTAGGTGTCGAGGGCCTGACGGAACACATCAAAACAATCGGTCTGTTTCGCCAAAAGACGAAAAACGTGATCAAGCTGAGCCAGATCTTAGTCAACGACTACAATGGCGAAGTCCCCAATTCACGTGCAGCGTTGCAATCTCTGCCCGGTGTTGGACGTAAGACTGCCAACGTCGTGCTGAACATGTGGTGGCGCCAACCGGCCCAAGCTGTAGATACCCACATTTTTCGCGTCGGAAATCGCACCGGTATTGCCCCTGGTAAAACCGTTGATGGAGTCGAACGCGCTGTAGAGGATAACATCCCGGCTGATTTTCAGCTTCACGCCCATCATTGGTTGATCCTACATGGGCGTTATCACTGCAAAGCCCGCAAACCATTGTGCGGTACATGCTTAATTCGCGATCTCTGTCCGTTTGAGGGAAAAAATCTATGACCAAGTATCAAGTTGTCGGCATCGGCAACGCCGTTGTTGATGTTATCACACAATCCACCGACGCCTTTTTAAATGAAATGAACATCGACAAGGGCATTATGCAATTGGTCGACCAAGACCGCAGCGAAGCCTTGTTCAACAAAATTGACCAAAGTGTTCAGACCTCAGGTGGTTCGGTTGCGAACACTGTTGCTGGTGTTGGTTCCTTGGGTTTGAAGACTGCATTCATCGGGCGGGTTCGTGACGACGCTTTGGGCAACTTCTACGCAAAATCCATGGTCGATGAAGGCACTGACTTTGTGAACGCCCCAGCAACTGGCGAAGATTTACCAACATCGCGTTGCATGATTTTCGTCACGCCGGACGGTGAGCGTTCTATGAATACCTACCTTGGCATCTCAACCAACCTTGGCCCAAAAGATGTGCCGGAGGATGTAGCGGGCAATGCCGCCATCATGTTCCTTGAGGGCTATCTGTTCGACAAAGACGCAGGCAAAGAAGCGTTTCTACAAGCTTCCCGCCTAACCCGTGCCGCCAGTGGTAAAGCGGGCATCGCGATTTCTGATCCATTCTGTGTTAACCGCCACCGCGCTGACTTCTTGCGCATGATTAGAGACGAACTTGATTTCGTCATAGGCAATGAAGCCGAAGTAAAATCCCTGTTCGAAACTGACGACCTAGAAGAGGCACTTTCTAAAACTGCAGCACTTTGCCCGCTGGTTGTATGCACACGTTCGGGTGACGGTGTAACAATCATTCGTGGCCATGAGCGCGTAGATGTACCTGTAAAAACAGTTGTACCTATTGATGCGACTGGCGCGGGCGATCAATTCGCTGCAGGCTTTATCTATGGCATGGCCACGGATCGTAATTTGGAGATTTGTGGACGCATGGGCAACATCTGTGCAGCCGAAGTTATCAGCCATATCGGCCCACGCCCTGAGCAAGACATCTTGGCGCTGTTCAAAGCCGAAGGCTTGGTCGACTGATGCTTGCCAATGGGTTTCATGAAGTGCCAACAGGCAAGTTGGCAATGGTTGTCACCCATCTAGAAATGCGCATACGGGCGGATACCCGCCCTGTGCAGACCCCTGATGGGATTGGGCTTCACCCCATCGAAAACATCACAGTTGATGAATATCGCGATCTTTACCGCCGCGTTGGGGAGGACTGGCTTTGGTTCTCGCGCCTCAATATGAGCGAAATAGAATTATCTAAGATCATCGATGACCCCAAAGTCGTTTTCTTCACACTGATGAAAAACGGCGTAAAGCATGCGCTACTTGAACTGGATTTCCGTACGGCAGGTGAGTGTGAACTGGTATTTTTTGGCTTAACCAAAGAGCTGATTGGCTCAGGTGCAGGTCGTTACCTAATGAACCAGGCGATTGATATTGCCTGGAACCATGGCATCACAAGGTTTCATGTACACACCTGTACAATCGACAGCCCCGCAGCGCTGAACTTCTACATCAGAAGTGGCTTCACCGCTATCAGCCGCCAAGTGGAAGTTGCCGATGACCCACGTCTAAGCAACGGGTGGGACACCAGCATTGCCCCACACATTCCGATCATTCAGCCGTAAGCACACCTAACGAGCGACAAAGGCGTTCACGCATGCATTATAAATGCTGTTTGAATTCTTCGATGACCTTCACGTAAACATCCCGTTTGAACGGTACGATATTATCTACAAGTTCATCAGTTTGGAGCCAGCGCCACTTAGAAAACTCAGGATGCTCTGTCTGGATGTTCACCTGATTATCAGAGCCGTGGAAGCGCAACAAAAACCACTTTTGCTCTTGGCCACGGTAGCGACCTTTCCATAGTTTCGGCACAAGGTTGTGTGGCAGGTCGTAGGGAATCCAGCCATCACTAACGGCGACAACAGTAACTAAACCAGGTGTGATCCCTGTTTCTTCCTCAAGTTCACGCAATGCAGCAACTTGTGCATTTTCGCCCTCATCAATACCACCTTGCGGCATTTGCCATGCAGCAACATTGTTGTCTTTACGCTGTCCAACGAACACATCACCGGCTTCGTTCAGCACCATCAGGCCGACGTTCTGGCGGTAGGGCAGCTTTTCAATCTCTTGAGGCGTCATTGTGATCTCCTTTTGCAACGACTTACCCTGCGTTGCGCTATTTCACAAACACGATGACGCGGCGTAGTGCGTGACATGCCCCCAGCCTTTGGGTGATCTACAGTCAAACACCAAATCAACGGGGATCAACATGCCTGATTATCCAAATTTACTTGCACCACTGGACCTTGGGTTTACCACATTGAAAAACCGCGTTTTGATGGGGTCCATGCACACTGGACTTGAAGAAACCAAGGATTGGAACCGCGTCGCTGAATTTTACGCAGAGCGCGCACGCGGTGAAGTTGGTTTGATGGTCACTGGTGGGATCGGCCCAAACTTAGAGGGTTCCGTCTTGCCCGGTGCCGCGATGATGACCACGGATGAAGATGTCAAAAACCATTCTGTCGTGACTAAACGTGTTCACGATGCTGGCGGAAAAATTGCGATGCAAATCCTGCACGCTGGTCGTTATGCTTACGGTCCAATGTGTGTTGCGCCCTCCCCTGTTAAATCCCCGATCTCTCCCTTCCCTCCAGCGGAATTGGATGAAGAAGGCATCCAGAAGCAAATCAACGACATAGTCTCGACTGCACAGCGCGCACAGAAAGCTGGATATGATGGCGTCGAAATCATGGGGTCTGAGGGGTATTTCCTAAATCAGTTCCTTGTCACACATACAAACAAGCGCACAGACCACTGGGGCGGATCCTATGAGAATAGAATGCGTTTACCAGTTGAAGTCGTCAAACGCACCCGTGAAGCCGTTGGTTCAGATTTCATTATCATCTATCGTCTTTCGATGATCGACCTGATCCCAAATGGATCAACATTTGACGAAGTCATCCAATTGGCTAAGGCCGTTGAAGAAGCGGGTGCAACCATCATCAACACCGGCATTGGCTGGCACGAAGCCCGCATTCCCACGATTGCGACCTCCGTCCCACGCGCGGCGTTTTCTTGGATAACTAAGAAACTGATGGGTCAGGTGAACATACCAATCATAACATCCAACCGCATTAATACGCCTCAAGTCGGTGAGGAAGTATTGGCAACAGGCTGCGCAGATATGGTTTCTATGGCACGCCCAATGTTGGCCGATGCACATTTCGTATCCAAAGCTATGAACGGCAAGGCAGATCAAATCGCGCCCTGCATTGCATGCAATCAGGCCTGTTTGGATCACACATTTGGCGGCAAAATATCATCCTGTTTGGTGAACCCGCGTGCCTGCTATGAAACTGAATTGACGTTACCTGATGCGGCCACAAAGAAGACAATCGCTATTGTCGGAGCTGGTCCTGCTGGCCTCTCGACTGCCATTGCCGCAACCGAGCGCGGCCACAAAGTTACGGTCTTCGACAAATCAGACGAAATTGGCGGCCAATTGAATATGGCAAAACAAGTCCCCGGCAAAGAAGAGTTTTGGGGGGCTGGTCGATTGGTACCGCACGATGATCGCAGAGCTAAAGATTGAAACCAAATTAGGAAAAACAGTCGCTGCCAAAGACCTAGATGGTTTTGACGAGGTAATTATCGCCACTGGCGTTCTACCACGTAACACCGACATCCCGGGCCAAGATGGCAACAACGTGGTCAACTACATCGATGTATTGCGCCATAAAGTGGCAGTCGGCAAACGTGTCGGTGTAATCGGTGCTGGTGGCATTGGTTTCGATATCTGCGAGTTCTTGGCACATGAAGGTGACAGCCCGACAGAGCATTTGCCGGCTTGGATGAAAGAATGGGGTGTATCTGATCCTGCAGAGCACCGCGGTGGCTTGGCCCCTGAAGGGCCACAGCCAGAACCGTCTGCACGTGAAATAACGTTGATACAGCGCAAGGCCGAAAAACACGGCAAACGTTTAGGCAAAACCACAGGCTGGATTCACCGTTCTGCACTTAAAATGAAGAACGTGAGTTTCGTAGGTGGCGTCAATTACGAACGTATCGATATTGACGGTCTGCATGTGTCTTTTGGTGAGGCACGTGAAAACCCAACATTGATCGAGGTCGATACAATCGTCATGTGTGCGGGTCAGACCCCTGAACGCAGCCTTGCAGACGCATTGATCGCACAAGGTAAAAACTGCCATGTCATTGGCGGTGCTGATGTCGCCGCAGAGTTGGATGCCAAACGTGCGATTGATCAGGGCACGCGATTGGCCGCAACGCTTTAATACGAAATTCCCATAAAAATATGGCTCACATCGCCTTTTTAGCAATGTGAGCCATCGATCACTCAAATCAGAAACAGACTCTTCCGCTGTTTCCATGCCATGAACGATCCACTCAATTACCCCTTTATTATTCCACCAGTGCCCTGTTTTTGCCCAGATTGGGGTCTGATAGATGTTCTCAACAAACGAGCAATAGAACAATTATTGAAGGGATCGTCCCATGTACCGGCTGACAGAAATGGAAGCTTTCACCACGGTCGTAAACCAAGGTGGGTTTACCGACGCTGCCAAGAAAATGGGCATCTCCAAGTCCGCTGTATCCAAACACGTCTCAAGCCTTAAGACACGCCTTGGTACATGACTGTTGAATCGTACAACACGACTTGTTTCACCAACTAAAATTAGCTTAGCTTATTACGATCCTGCATGCCGCCTTTTAAATGATGCAGGTGAAGCTGATGCTTTGGTAACATCGATGTAATCCGCCCCTTCTGGGCTTTTGCGCATCTCTTTTGCGACTGATTTTAGCGTCAACCACTTGTCTCCTGCATTGTCCGAGTTACTTGAAGACTTTCCTGACATCACGGTGAACATGGTTCTGAACAATCGTTATGTTGAGTTGATTTCAGAAGGCTTTGATATGGCCGTTCGTATTGATGAGTTGGAAGACAGCAGCTTACGTGTTTGCAAATTGACCGAAACAACCCAACGTATGATCGCATCCCCCGGCTATTTCGAAAAATATGGCCGTCCGGAAAAAAATCGACGATTCAAACGATCACAAGCTACTGCACTATTCGAACCAAAACAGTAGCAACATGTGGAAACTAACCGCACCGTCCGGTGAAAAGCGTCAAGTTCGCACCGCTGGTTGGTTATCTGTCAACGATGGTCAGTCTTTGTTGAACGCTGCAATCTCAGGCCTTGGCATCGCATATTTCCCCAGCTTTCTATACGCTGATGCGACGCGCCAAGGACTGATTGAGGATGCCATCCCTGATCTTCCAGTAGGCACTCAAGGTATCTATGCTGTATGTCCACCGGGCCGCTTTACCCAGCCCAAAGTACGCGCATTCATCGACTTTCTAGCGCACGCCTTTGCCGACAAAGGCCCTGCCGACTGGTAAACTCTTCCAACTCGCCTCGGAAAACAACTCGCCCCGATACTTCGTGTATCAGAGTATTTTCGTTTCAGATCGAGACAGCGTTCTTAATTAGCGAAGCGGTAAAACAATTGCTTCGACGCGGCGGTTCATCTTACGACCCTCAGCGTCTAGGTTCGATCGAATTGGCCCCAAGAAGCCGTTTCCCTCGGCCAAAATCCGGTCAGCATCCAATCCGTATTCATCCAGCAAACGTTTACGCACAGATGCCGCGCGACGCTTTGACAACTCAATGTTAAATTCTAAAGGACCATCGCTGTCGGTATGCCCGACCAGAACAATCCGTATGTCATCACGGCTTTTGTAGAAAGCTGCCAACTCATCTAGAACAGGGAAGGGTCCCTTTCCCAGATCTGAAGTGCCAGATGCAAAGGCAAGATCATTCAGCACAACCGACCCATCGCGCAAAAGGTTACTTTTCAAATCAACGCCTGTCGGCAACGCAATCAAGGTCGACGTTGGAATACTGCCGTTCGCCGTAACAGAAATTTTTTGACCACTCTTGGAACCCGCTTGAATAATCTGAACGAATGCAGACGTCTCTGACGTACTGACAAGCAGGCTAACCACATCTGAGGGCGAAGCTGCGTTTGGTTTCACAGCCGTTAAAAAGCGAAAGGCCCGAATGTTCACATACATTTGCGGAGCTGGCAGCACCTCGGTGCCAAATCGAAAATCAAAACCACCACAGGTGTTTTGGTCACAGTCCAGAACAACGTCATATCCAGCTTTGATGAGTTGGTCACGCAAGGGGGCAAGAACCTGCAAAGTGGTCACACCAGTAGAGCCCACGCGCCACGAGGAGCGATCAACTTTACCCTCAATCCGTTTTGTTTTCATCGCTCCATCTTTAAATGGCCCAATGGGAGCGATGTAACTATCGAGCTTGCTGTTCGTTTGTAACATTTTTTGAGCATTGGCAGGCAAATTTAACCCTAACCCAAGGGCTGGATGAGCAAACAAAATTGCGGCACTCAATATGCTAAACGATAAACGGTTCATCTGTGTTGACTATGGTATTCGTCATTCGGACGCATATCGATGCCACTCGCAATGCGGTTGGTCATGTTGAAGAACCCTGTAACGGATACGAGATCAAAGATGTCTGCGTCGCTAAAGCCAACCTCACGTAACCCCTCACGATCTGCCTCAGACGTCTTGGCACTGGCGAGGGTCAAGTTCTCAGCAAATAACAACATCGCAAAAGTTCGGGCGTCCAAATCAGCAGCGCGCCAGTTCATAACCATCAATTCGCCCAACATCGGGTCGCCAGACAATTGACGGACGGCAGCACCATGCGCCGTCAAACAATAGAAACATTTGTTGATGGAGCTAACGACGACAGCAATCATTTCACGCTCTAGCTTCGTTAGCCCGCTATCAGCCAACATGATGTCGTTGTACATTGCAGTAAAAGTATTGAGCTTAGAAACGTCAAAAGCATATGACTGCAAAACATTCGGCACCATGCCCAGTTTTTCCTGACATATGTCGAAATATTTCTGTGTCGCCTCAGGCAGTGGTTCAGCCATTGGGAGGTCTAA
>JAOKHV010000023.1 GCA_028248455.1 Ascidiaceihabitans sp.
AGCAACAAATTATGGTTGTGGAACTATATTATGTTAAAGAATTAAATGTTTATGAAATAGCGGAAATTCTTACCGTTAGTACGGGGCGCGTTTCCCAGATTAAATCGGCAGCAATAGCCAGATTGCGTGAAACCATCGAATTGAAGCTCAAATAATGGCAGTATTGCCATTAAAGCCAACCTATGAAGAGTTGCGATTAACTGTTTCGAGTGCGGAGTTGGTTCTGCCTGGTTTGAACAAGGTTGAAGAACTAATTTTAGCTTGTGAAATCTCGTCTCTACCCAATCATAATTGTAATTTAGTTTTTGAAAGGGCTAAAGCACGAGGTGAATTCACTGGCAAGATGCTCTTTAAGGCAAATAGGCCTTTAGTAAATGCCTATTTCACCTTGAGTCTTTCAGATTTTCAAAAATTAGAGACGATGTGTGTTGGGGGTGAACCAGTTAGGCCCATAACAATATATCTGAAGATTGAAAAAAGCTGTGAGGTTCATAATGGAGAAGTCTTAGTTACAGGCAAAGATTTTGTTTTACGCGTCCGTGATATATCCTGGAGACAACCTTTATTTTAATTACATTTTGAATTTTCTAAGCTGACAGGCGTAAATGCTTATTTCTCCATTGAGCGTTTCAATAATATTCAATCTGTTTAGATTTAATTTATATTTTGAAGATTTGTATTCGAACTGAATGGAGTTTTTTTCAACTCGGGACAATGAAAGTCGTTTTGAAGCTTGACCGTTCTTCTCAAAAGATATGGTCTGTTCCTCAGTTAACTGCGTGTATGTAATTTTTAGGTTGTTTTCTGTGTGCTTACAGATCAAGAGATTACTTTCGTAACGCGTATTTTGCATCATGAAAAATAAAACTATCCCAAGAATTATCACAGCAGTGATTGTGAGAAAAACTTCTTTACGCATCAGTCGAAGTATTTCGCTTTTTTGTCTGATACCAATCGTTCAGCATCAATTCTGCTAACTTTAATCACCATGTCTTTGGCAAATTTAACTCCATCATGAATTGTTGTTTTTATTATTGAAATTTCAATTTGATCATCAGAAATAATTCTATCGTCATCGTCATCGTCATCGTCATCGAAAAGTCCGTCAAGGCCGCCGCTTAAATCTTCTTCGTCTGTTCCAGAAAAAATATTTGTATTTTCTAATTCATTCAGTGAGTAGACAAATGGCTCATTCATCATGGCATAAATTTTATTTCTGATAATCCAACTTCGTGCTGCAAATAACGCTAGGCGTGTGGAGCTATATTTTTCGTTTGAGAGTAATGTTTTCACTTCATCTAGAGCCTGGTCAAAGGTGTGGTCTCCGAATTGAACAAGAATTTCGTTGCGCGCCTTTAACATTGTTGGTGTGAGCGATTTGTCTTTTTCGTCAGGCATAATGAATCTCCATTCTGATTTGGCACAATCCTTGCAACAATTACACCAAACCAAACATTGCAAGTGATGATAGTAAAATGAAATCGATAGAAAGTCATATACAGACCCATGCGGATGCACTCAACCTACGCGCCAAGCGTAATGAGATTTTAGCATCGAATATTGTAAATGCTGCGACGCCAAATTTTAAGGCACGAGACATTGATTTTTCTAAAGCATTGCAAGCTCGCATGGATGTGGGGCCTGTATCAGTTTCTAACGAACGACATTTTAAATTTTACACTGGCACTGGTGACGAGGGGGCTCAATTTCGCCAGTCCGTCAACCCGTCCCAAGATGGCAACACGGTGGAACTTCATGTCGAACAAATGCAGTTTTCTGAAAATGTAATGAGGTATCAAACGTCTTTAGAATTTTTAAATCGTAAATTCAGCGGGCTAATGACAGCTATTAAGGGCGAGTAAAGTGTCTGATATAAAGAATATTTTTGACATAGCTTCGCGGGGCATGTCGGCTCAGATGGTGCGGCTTAACACGGTTGCGAGTAATCTGGCTAATGCGCGGTCCGTAGCGTCTTCGGACGCTGAAGCTTACAAGGCGGTAAAGGCTGTATTTAAAACCGTCTATGCTGACGATGTTCAAAAGACAGGCATATCCTCTGTCGACGTTGACGAAATTGTCCAAGTTGATCGACCGGCTGAGAAATCCTATCAGCCCGGACACCCCAAAGCTGACAAAGACGGCTTTATCTACACTGCTGCAGTTAATGTAGACGAGGAACTCGTTGAGATGCTTGAAGCGTCTCGGCAATACGAAAACAACGTAGAAATGGTCACAACTTTGCGTGGCTTGATGATGCGAACCATTAGTATGGGCAAGTGAGGAAAAAATAATTATGTCGTCAATAGATCCATCCGCAGCGCAAACTGCACTTTTCGAAAAATTGGGAATATCAAAAGCCACAGATCCAAAGCAGGCTGGTTCTGGTTCTTTGGGTCAGTCAGATTTTTTGAAACTCATGACCACTCAGCTGCAAAACCAAGATCCTTTCGCTCCCATGGATAATGGAGATTTTATTGCTCAAATGGCTCAATTTTCAACTGTTACGGGAATTACTGAGGTCAATTCTTCTTTGGGAAAGCTAGTGGACAAGTTTGATCAAGGCAGAATTGCGACTGCTGCAAATTTACTGGGTCACTCGGTCTTAGTTCCGGGAAGTGTTTCAAGGCCAGATGAAAATGGTGAATTGCACGGTGTTCTTGACCTGCCACAGGCGACTAGTATGGCAAAGATTGTAGTTAGTGATGCAGACACTGGCGAGGAGCTCAACGTAATGGATTTGGGGCCTCAAGCTGCTGGATTAGTTGGGTTTTCGTGGAAAAATATTCCTGAAGAAATTCAAGCTTCAAATCGTCGTCTCCAGATTGACGCAACAATTAACTTTGGTGATGGGCCTCAGGAGTTAAATCCTTCTGTTTACGCTCGGGTTCTGTCTGCGTCTGTTGGGTCAGGGGATAGTGAAAATGTTCTTATCGATGTAGAAGACTTCGGTGCGATGGATGTCAGCACAGCAGTAAATTTTAGGTAAATATCAAAATATTACGCTGCCATTTCGAAAAAAAATCAGCTGATCATTTTTTGGCACGTATTTTGCTCAGTTTAAACAACAGCAATTGAACTAAGTTTCTATAAGGAGTGACACAATGTCGTTTTATACCGCACTCACTGGCCTAAAAGGCGCGCAAACCGATATCTCTACAACGTCTAATAACATTGCGAACGTTGGCTCGAATGGTTTTAAAAAGAGCCGAGCTGATTTTGGAGATATCTATGGGTCAACTCCACTGCAAGCTAAGTCTGTTGGTGTTGGGACGATGACGAAGTCTATTTCTCAACAATTTTCGCAAGGTAATATTGCCGCTTCATCTAATACCTTGGACATGGCGATTTCTGGGCAAGGTTTCTTTGCTTTGCAGGCCGGCGGTAACTCAGCTCAGACAGTTTACACCCGCAATGGCGCTTTTAATGTGGACGATAGTGGTTTTATCGTTGATAATAACGGCCAGTTTCTTTTGGGTTACCCTGTCGACAACGATGGTGCTGTTTCGGACAAAACTTTGGACGGCGCGAATAAGATGCAACTCGACTCTTCTTATGGAGACGCTAAGGAAACAACTAGCATCGAAATGGGAGTTAATCTCTCATCTGAAGGTCCTGTAATTAGCAGCGACACCCTTTTTGATCCCAGTGATCCAGATACTTATTCGGCGACTTCGGCAGTAACAATATTTGATAATGCCGGAAATCCACAATCAGCAACAGTTTTTTATATTAAAACTCAAGATCCGACAGTAGATAATCCTTCGTTTAAATATGATACCAAACTTTTTGTTGATGGCTTGGCTATCACGCCTAGCTTGACGCCTGCTGTTGACCCTCAAGAAAATGCGCTCTTTATTGATAAATTTGGTAATCAGACGACAGTTCCTCAAGACCCAGCTTATATTTTGGAGGGGAAAGGTTTCCCACTCTACAAATCAGACGATTTGGGCGTGGCAATAGATTCCACTCCTGCTAGTTTGCAGGGACTAGGTATTGAGACCTTTTTAGGTCAAGGTCAGACGGTTACCATCGTAACCGATCCATTGAAATTTCAATCCACAATGGAGTATCAAACTCTGCAAGGTGAAGAATCTACAGTAGGGACATTTTGGGGCAAAGATTTTTTATTGGTTGACGTTGACGAAAGTGGCCCCGTTTCAATCGATATACCACCAGGCATCTATGACGGCACAGAACTTGCCGAAGCTGTCGAAGTTGCTATGCGGAATGCATTTGGTGATAATAAGAAAATACAGTTAACTTCTACAGTTGATAATACATTCAGTATTGATCTAAAGGCTACTTCTGGAGATGGGTTGTCATCTGGACTTTCCACGGGGCCTATTGAGATAGACCTACATGGTGCCTCGATAGTGGCCACAGCAGATGAAGCCGAAGCTGGCTTGGAAATAAATACCTTTCTATCACACGCTCAAGTAAAAATCACTGAAGCAATGAACGCTTATATTCAGGGCGATGATGTAAACGGAGTAAATTCAGAAAATATTGCTGAGCTAGGTGTAGATGGTGTTTTATTTAAGAAATTAGTTGGTGGTTCTACAGTGCCCACGAACGCCATTCCAACAGGGAATGATATTATAACAATTACTCACAACGAGGGTGACACAGCTGAATCAGAAACAGATCCTCTAACTTCAAGCGATCGTTACATAGCTTACTCTAATACAGATTCATTACCTGAGGTTAAGGCATATGATTTAAAGGTCACAATGGATCAAACTGAGGATACTTTCGGTCTTGATGATGACGGCACGCTCTTCTTTCGTGTTCTGGTGGATGGTTTTGATGAAGAACCTGAAACCGTTCGCTTTATGCAGTTTGATGGTGGGGACGATACCCTAGTCAATACTGCATGGACTGGGGTCTTTGGAACAGAAGACATCGCGGTTGCAAACGTTGAAGTGGATCCTGATGATGCTCTATATTATATCGTATCGTTGGATTTTGACATGGGAACACTCGAAATCCCTGAGCTAGGGGAGTTCGAACAACCCATAACAGTCCTGGCGAAACCATCAGACTTTGTTGAAGCATATTTCGAGAGTACTGAAGGATTAGTCGAAGGTGTCAATGAAGCATTTTACTCTGGAAAAATTGTTGTTCAAGAAATTGGAGATTCTGCAAATAGGTTTGCAGCGCACGAAACAACGGATAATACCGCCGCTGCGTTAGCTTTTGGAACGTTAGCATCTTTAAATGAGATATCCACTCTGGGACTTGATGGTGCAGTTCAATCAACCAATTGGGTTGACGATCGGGATCCGTCAGTAAAAATTGGTTATGATGAAGCGGAGCAGTTACTGACGTTTGACAGTGTTAATGCATCACTTGGCTTGGGCACAGGAATTGGCAAAAATTCCTTCACTGTCTATAGTCCAGCTCTGGACAGTGGTACTAATGGTCTTGGCATTCCAGCTTTTGGCTCCAATCAAGATATCAGTCTAGCGTCCGATGATTTGAGCCTTGGTAATCCCTTTTTGGCTGATGGCGAAGAACTTCAAGTTGCCAATAAACGCTATGGCATGACTGTTGAATATGACACTGTGAACTACCTCTTCAACATATCAAGTGGAACTACAGGGGAAACGTTGGCAGCCAACAGTGCTTTAGGTGTCGACAGTAATCAATCAGCCTCTAATATCTATGTGGGCCGTTACAATCTTACTGATTTGGGTGGAGTGGATCCCGTAGATGATGCTGATTACGCATTCAATAAAATTGGCAACGGACAGAACCAAATTTTAGGCTTTCCTCGCGAAGGTATTGTCGGGTTCACGGCTGCAACTGGCTTGATCTCTCAACCAGCTGTAGCGACTGGTATCGATGCACTTATAGATATGAATGATGCATTTTCGGTTACAGAAGTGGGTGGTGAAAACACTTTTAATGTTGTGGTTGATGGAGTTAGTTCATTTATCACTGTTCCCGAAGGGAATTACACGGGCACCACTTTAGCCATTGCGCTTGAAAATAGAATTAATCAGATGCAGCACCCCAATACGGGAAATCCAATAGGTGGCGTAACCGTTGAATACGATACTACGGAAAACAATCTAACATTTACCACGGGTTCAACTGGTGGTGGTTCTACTCTTAAAGTAGATGGAGCATTACGATTTGGTCTACAAGATGTTCCTTTGGGAATTGGAGAGACTGCGCTGGTCCGAACCCCGGTTCAAGCTACTGATGAATTAGGCCGCCCACTTTATGTTTCCCCGACTGGTGAAATTACAGCTGATTTTGATGATTTTGCAGACAATATTGTAGAAGATTTCTATCCTCTTTATTTGGATGATGGTGAGCTTACTTTTAATAAGGCTGGCGAGTTAACCAGTCCAATCACAAAGATTAGCTATGATGGATTACCAAATGCGGAGTTAACGGTCGATTTTTCTAATGCTACGCAATACGCACAACCGTTTTCTGCTACAGAAGTATCGCAAGATGGCTTTGCCTCTGGTCGGTTGACTAATTTAGAGATTGATAACTACGGTAATATAAAAGCTGGTTATTCAAATGGATCTAACGTCACACTCGGTAAAATTATTATCGCTAATTTTAGCAACAATAGTGGTTTGAAGCAGATTGGTAATTCTACGTTTACTTCAACAGCCGCTAGTGGTGATCCTGAGTTGGGAGAGGCGTCTGAAGATGGCTTTGGTAATATATTGTCAGGATCATTAGAGCGTTCCAATGTTGATATTACAGAAGAACTTGTGAACTTGATAACGGCACAACGAAATTATCAAGCCGCAGCAAAAGCGATGGAAACTACAACCAGTATGACGCAGACTATCATCAATATTAGACTATAATTAAGGGTTCTGCATTATGGATAGAATGGTTCAAACTGCTTTAAGCTCTATTGCTGGCTTGAAAGATCTTAAATTTGATTTGGCAAACAATTTAGCTAACGCTAATGTTCCAGGTTTCAGAAGAGATTTGCCTAATGAGGGCAGTGCGGGCTTTCTGTCTACATTGAACCAAGCTACAGCTCGGATATTTCCCCTTGAGACAGGCGGGCGTATCTTTTCAAATGAAACTGGTCAGCTTGATAATACTGGGGGTGAAACTGATGTAGCTCTGTTAAATGGAGCCTATTTATTCATTCAACCAAAAGATGGTGATATAGCACTTTCACGGCGTGGTGATCTCGGTGTCGATACTCAAAATAGGGTTGTCGACGGGGTTGGAAACCTGGTTTTGTCGGATGGGCTTGAGCCTGTAGTTTTACCACCGTTTTCTGCGATAAAAATTAGTGATAACGGTGAAGTATTGGTACGGCAGCCAGGGGCACTACCTGGTGACTTTACTATGGTAGGTTTCTTAGGTTCTACGTCTGTGCCAGCGGAAGATCTAACTAAAAGTTTGGACGGTAACATCCGAAAACTTGATGGCTCTGTACCTGATGTAGATCAAACAGGATTATTTGCTCAGGGCGTATTAGAGGGATCTAACGTCAATGCCATTGAGGAAATGGTTTTCAATATGGAAATGCAACGCCAGTTCGAAATTAACGTTAAGTTGATAAAACAAGCTGAAGAAATTGATAAAGCAGGCACTAAGTTGATGAGTCTCCCAACTTAGAAAACCTTTGGCACGATCTTTGCATCTTCTGAGAAGAAGTCAGTTGAAAGGTCGATAAAATGTCAACAGCCGCAATGCACGTAGCTAAAACTGGTTTAAATGCCCAGCAATTTAAAATGCAGGTCATCGCCAACAATTTGGCAAACGTCAATACGACGGGCTTCAAGCGTGATAGAGCGAATTTTGAAACCCTTTTTTATCAAGTTATAAAAGAGGCTGGTGCTCAGACTGCTGATGACACAGCTTTAACATCACCACTTGCAGTTGGAACTGGTGTAAAGGTCGTGAGCACCCAAAAGCTTTTCACTCAAGGAGGTTTAGTGAGTACGGATAACTCGCTTGACCTTGCAATTGATGGAGCTGGTTTTTTCCAAGCGTTGATGCCTGATGGTAGGATTGGATATACAAGAGCCGGCGCCTTCTCACGTAATGCTGATGGATTAATGACTACCGCAAGTGGTTACGTTGTGCAGCCACAGGTTCAAATCCCTGAAGATGCAACAAACATTAATATTGCTGCTAACGGCGCAGTGAGTGTCACACTGCCAGGTAATGATTTTGCGCAAGAAGTTGGGCAAATAGCTTTGGCTAATTTTGGAAACCCAAGGGGGCTGCTACCAATCGGTCAAAACTTTTTGGTTGAGTCGACTGAAAGCGGCCAACCTCAGGAAGGTGCACCTCTAGACGGTGGTTTTGGCTCGGTTATTCAAGGGTTTGTTGAGGGGTCAAATGTTAATGTCGTGCAGCAATTAGTGGACATGATTGAAACCCAGCGTGCCTATGAGGTCAGCTCAAAGTCTATTACGGCTGTGGATGAAATGATGCGTTACATCTCGAATAATCTTTAGGTCCAAACATGAATAAATCAATCATCATAACTATTGTTTTTTTGCTCGCTGGTTGTTCTCAACATAGTGAGGATAGCAAGGGAATTGATTTTGATCCTATGTACCCTCAAGACATGCCGTTTATGGAGGAAAATAATCAGTCAGGGACGATCTTTAATTCTGCTCAAGGCAATTTGTTCTCAATGGCATCTAAAGCTCAAACAGTTGGTGACATTATAACCGTTGCGTTTGCTGAAAGTTTTCAAGCAACAAAATCGCAAAATGCAGCAACAAGTCGTTCATTGGATAATTCGGTAACATTGCCTGGGGTAGCGGACTTGATTTTACCAAGCAGAACTAACTCGGTGGATCTCTCTTCCAGATTAAACGCTGGGAGTGAAAATAGTTTTGCGGGCAGTGGCTCTTCTGCTCAATCAAATTCTTTGACGGGCCAAGTTTCGGTGCACGTTGTGCGTGTTTTTAGGAATGGCAACCTTGAAATTCTTGGGCAGAAAAAGCTGACACTAAACAATGGCGACGAATACATCAGAGTACATGGCATTGTTCGACCACAGGATATTGACGCGGAAAATGTTGTTTCGTCTGATCGGATTGCCAACGCAAACATACAGTATATTGGAGCTGGTGACATAGCTGCTTCAAGTAAAAAAGGCTGGTATAGTAAAATTTTAGATAACGTAAACCCTTTGTAAAAGATGTTATTATGAAATTAACCCCTCAATATCTATTGCTTAGCTGTATGCTTACTTTTTTTGTTTCGGCAGCTAGTGCCGATAGGATTAAAGATATAACTTCATTGGCTGGAATCCGTTCCAATCAACTCGTGGGCTACGGTATTGTAGTTGGTTTGGCTGGGACAGGAGATGGCAATACTGGCATCACATTGCAATCTATGCAGTCATTAGTGGCACGCTTTGGAATAACGAGTGAAGTTGACGGATTTAATGGAGATAACGCTGCAGCGGTAATGTTGACTGCGGAGCTGCCATCATTTTCTAAGCCTGGCCAGACGATCGATGTAACCGTTTCTACTATTGGTGGCTCCGAATCTTTAAAAGGAGGAACACTTTTAATGTCCCCTCTTCTTGGTGCTGATGGTGAAACTTATGCTGTTGCTCAGGGTAATGTGGTAGTTGGGGGCTTAGGGGTTGAGGGTGCAGACAACTCTTCTTTAACAGTAAATATTCCGACTGTTGGGCGAATTCCCAGAGGTGCGTCCGTTGAGAAAATTGTCCAAACAGCCTTTTTGGATACTGATTTCGTAATTTTAAATTTACATCAAGGCGACTTTTCGACTGCGTTTAACATTTCAGAAACTATTAATGAAACCTTTGGTGAAGGCATGGCGACGCCGCTTGATAAAAATAGTATCCGTGTAACTGCGCCAGCAGACCCTAGCCAAAAGGTTGGCTTCGTATCCATGTTGGAAAATTTGGAAGTTGAGAAAGCATCTCCACCCGCTAGAATTATTATAAATTCGCGGACTGGTACTATTGTCATAAGTGGTGATGTTAAAGTGATGCCTGCGGCGGTTGCCCACGGATCTCTATCAGTCACGGTGAAAGAAGATATGAATGTTGACCTAGCAGACGCTTTAGCAGTGGGAGCTGGAGCAAATGCAAACGCTGGGCAAGCGATTCAAAACCCTGATACTGAAATTGAAGTTAAGGAGGATATTGCAAAAGCATTTCTCTTTGGCCAGGGAGTTTCACTAAGCGACCTTGTCGATTCAATTAATTCTGTCGGTGCAACGTCATCTGACTTGGTGGCTATACTCGAAGCTTTAAGAGAAGCTGGCGCACTTAATGCTGAATTAATCATAATTTAGGGGATATAGTAATATGGCTTCTGTTCTCGATGCTCAAAATTTGAATTTTGAATTAATGACCCCGGGGTTAAGTACGGGCAGCGCACCTGCTAACAAAAGTGAAGCATCCAAAGAGTTGGAGGGTGCAGCGGGTAAATTTGAGGCAATTTTTCTTAAAATGTTTCTAGACCAAGCTCGACAAAGCAAACTGAGTGAAGATATTTTAGGGTCTTCCGCTAGCGATAATTTTCAAGAAATGTTTGATAATGAACTGTCACAAGTGGGCGGATCATCTCTGAATTTAGGGCTGACAGACGTGATTGTTCGCCAATTGAAAATAGACAAGGCTAAATAGGTATTTTGATGGGAGACCTATTTGACATTGGTAAAGCTGGCATCAGCGCCTATAAAAACAGCCTAGCCACAACTGGCCAAAATATTGCTAACGTTGGCACTGAGGGTTATGCGCGCCGTGATGCTTCTATCGAAGAAATTAGTGTAGCTAACGCTGATGTCCTAACTATTTCTAAGACTAGTGGTTTAGGGGTCAGAATGGCAGGGGTAACCAGAGCGTTTGATCAATTCTTGGATCTACAGTTACAAAGTTCATCTTCGTCATTTTCGTTTGCCAAGTCTAAATCTGAGGTACTTGATCGGCTTGAGAATGTATTGATCCCCAAAAGCGCAACCGTAAGTACCCGCATAGGAGAGTTTTTCGATGGGTTGAGCAATCTTGCTCAAGACCCGTCTGACATGAATTTAAGAACATTGGCTTTGTCAGGCGCGAAAGCGGTTTCACGGGAAATTTCTAACCTGCATTCTGGGCTCACTGATTTACGCACACTTACACAGGGTACTCTTAAATTGGCTGCTAGTGAATTTAACAGTGCAATAGAAAATTTATCCAACGTACAAAATGAAATTCTGGGCAATGCCAATAAAAGAGGAGCCCCGAATATACTTCTAGACCAGCGTGATAAGTTGCTCTCTGAACTCAGTGAACTCGCTGATATTTCAGTTGAGTATCAGAATAATGGTGGTGTTTCAGTATCATTGGGCCAACTTGGAGAAGTTGGAATACTTTTGAAAGGTAATGCATTTAACCAAGTTTCGTTTGAGTCAGATGCGCATGGTATAAAAGCACAACTTCTGGGCCCAAGTGGCGTCCTATCTGACGTACACTTTTCCGCAGGCCAGTTGGCTGGCTTGGTTTCAGCAGACAACTTGATAGGAGTGACGGCTTCAGAGGTGGACACTCTAGCTCAAAAATTTGTGCAGGAACTAAATTCAATTCATAAAACCGGTTTAGATATGAACGGAGATCGGGGAACTGATCTATTCAGCCTGGAAAATATAATAATATTACAGGCTCCTAAAAACTTAGGGAATAGCACTCTGAGGGTTGAGGGTTATTCAGAAATTCTGGCAGGCTCTGAATTGGAAATTGAGTTTAATGACGAGCTTGATGCTTGGAGTGTAACAAGCACTAATGGCGCTATTACAGAGAGTTTTTCTACTCACTTAAACTTACATGGCCTTACTTTCGATGTGCAGGGCACGCCAATAAATGGTGATAAGTTTTCTATAAAAATATCGAATGGTATCGCTGCAAATATGAAAGTTTTGATTGTAGATGCTAGTAAGTTAGCAGCTACTGGGCTTCATACTGTTACATCAGATCTTGAAAACAACGGTAATTCAGAGCTAAATATCGGATATTTTGATGAGATATCTGAGTCAAGTACTAACGATCTTACAAATATATTTTCAGAAATTAGGAATGCCGCCAACCCCATTCGTTTCAACTCATCAGGTGTTCTTGGTGTGATTGAAAATGTCGATTTTATAAAAGAAATGTCATCCCTGAAATCTCAAGCAAATTTAAGAATTTTCAATAACATCGGTAATCTAAGTGAATCAGATAACTTGATTTTGGAAGTAGGAGATGAAACTTTTCAATTTAGCTTAGCAGCTGTTTTCTCTGAGTTGGATACGACTAATGATTTGGCAAAAATTTTGAATTCTGGCGCAATACTTTCTAGTAGCCAAAATAAATCCTTTACTGATCTTGGACTTCACGCAGTTGCATCGGGGACTAGTTTTGTAGTGTCCTCAGCATTTCAGCCCATTAATGAAAACTTTGCTGAAATGCTGTCGGGATCTTTGGGTGGAGTATCAGGAGCGATAACGAAGCAAGACGATGGCGCGTCGGATCTAAGTGTTTTTACCAAAGAGGGAATACAAGTCTCAGGAAAAATTTTGAGTGAACTAGAAGAAATCAATCTACTTACCAAAGAAAATGGATTTTCTACTGAAGCAGTCTACCGAGCTAACTATTTACCTACATTGTCAAATGAGGGTTACGCAGGCGCTGTAGTTTCGCGGCTTACCCCTAATGGTTTAGCTGTAGTTTCTTTATCAGGAGCTGGCATTGATGACGGAACTAGCAATAACGTTTCAGTCTTCGAATCCACAGAGTATCCAACAATTCGGACACAACTTACAGAACCACTTACTTTTATAACCTCTAATGGGCGGGATGCGCTTATAAACTTTGATAGTGGGATGATGGCGGGACAAATTGCTGAGCAAATATCAATTGGTCTCGGCGACTTAGGTATCGGAGCTGAGGCTTCAAATATAGTAGAGTTTTCCGAGATTTCTGATGGTCTTCTGGAGTTTGAACTGATTGGAGATAATCTCGAAAGTCAGCAAATCAGTTTCGACGTCTCAGGTTCTTCTTATATGGGCCTTATTACTCAAATAAATTCATTATCCGATACAACTGGAGTGAATGCCTATTTGAGTGGAGATGCTGGTATTGTTTTGAAGCATACTCAAGCTGGAGATATTACGTTAAAGAATATAAGCTTAGATGATGGTGCTTCGATATCAGTTAATCAACTGGATCATTTTGGCGAAAGATTGTTAGAAAATTCGATTTTAATTTCTGATGGTCAACATCTGGTCGTAGGTGGAAACGTCCAAGTAAAAAGTTCATCTGACTTTGCCGTCAGCTACAATGGCAACGAATTAGATAGTTCTGATGTCGCCTTTGAAATGGGGTTTTCTAATAAAATTTTTGATATTGAAAATGATTATACAGACATCAATTTTTATGCAGATTACAAATTAGATGGTCGATATGCTGATGCCGACAATATTAATGTTGTTGCTTCAGCTTCACAATATAATTTAACTTTATCTGATCCAGTTTCAGGAGATATTGTTAGTAGCTTTGACCCGCAGAACCCTAATGATTTTTCCTCAAGTGTGATATCAAGACATCTTGTGGAAAGCATGAGAAATATGGCACCCTCGACAGTTTTTTATGGTAGTGGCTTTACTTTGGAAGATGGTTTTCCTTCTGACGGATCACAAATTATATTCGCTGTTGGTGAGCAAAACTATACAGCTACATTGAATATTGACGAGGAGATCGAGGTCCAAGGTCTCATAGTCGAATTTGGGGATTTTTCGCTTTCTGGAACTGATGCGTTGTCAAAATTGATCGCTGGATCACATTTTACTATAAGCGGCCCTGAAGACGATCGGCTAAAAGTTAATTTTGAAATGGATGGTGATGATATCCGTTTGATGGCAGCCGTTAATAATGGCGTCGTCAGCGGGCATGGAATTGTGTTCGCGCCAACAAATTTAAGCAAAACAACAGATGACTTTCACATCGATGATGAGTCCTCCACTGAAATCTACTCTCGATATTTCTCTACGACGGTTGGAAGTAATGAAAATATTGGTACAGTTTTTGTTGGTTTAGATGAATATGAAATATCGTATTCATCTGACGGTAATTCAGTAACATCGAAAGACGGTGAAGCCTTACCCTCCTGGATGTCGTGGTCTACGGAATTTTCTGATGACGGCACGCAAGTGCGCATTAAGATATCGACTGATTACGATGTTTCCCGGGATGCTACTCTAAAGCTTACATCAAATTTAGACTCTCAAGATTATGGCATTGCAACGGTCTCAGCACAGTTGTCGCTCACTGAAGATGGTTTGAGGATCTCAAATATTGATGACCAGCGGGTAAAATCTATTGTTCAGATTAATTCTTTAGCTAGTGAAGTGCTGTCAATTGATGGAATGCGAGGTGAGGATTTAATTTTTATTTCCAGTGGTGTCCGTAATCCTCTCTTAATTGGTGAAGTTGCCACAGTTGAGGAAAAGGCAACTCGAGAGTACTCTCTTACTATTAATGAAATAGATCCAACGAGTATTAATATTTTTGATGTTCCGACGGGGCATCTTGTAGGATCTCGATCTATTGCTGATGATAACAGCACTTTATTTCAAGGTTTATCGATTGACTTTGAGGGTGTGGCAACAGCCGGTGATACTTTTAAAATTTTGATGTCGGATACAAATAGTGACGACGCTAATAATTTAAACAAAATGTTGAAAATGTCGTTAAGAAATATTGAAACTGGAGAGGGTGGTTACTCTGAATTTTTTGGCCAAATTGTATCAAAAACTGGTGCCGAAATTCAAGCTAATCAACAAAACCTTGAAACGAGAGAAGCAGCTTATCAGTTGGCTTTAGATAATAAAGGCGAATTTACAGGTGTTGATCTTGATACAGAAGCTGCACGTCTCATGGAGCAGCAGCAAGCATATCAGGCTTTGGCGCGAGTTCTAACAACAGCTCGCGAATTATTAGATACTTTATTGAGATCGATGTAACGGGAGCTGGGCAATATGACGATCACTACCTCTGGTTTTTACCAAAAAAATATAGATCTTTTCTCTCGCTTGAATAACGAAGTTAGCGATATTCAAGTCCAGGTAAGTACGGGAAAAAAAAATTTATCTTTAAAGCATGATATTCAAGATTTATCACTTTTGAATGCTTCAAAGGAGCATCAATTAGAGACGGCGCAGTTTAACAATAACGCTGGGAGGATAATTTCTGACCTTGAACGAATTGATATAAGTTTTGAACAGCTGCAAAATGCTGCCGTTCGTTTGAAAGAGCTGCATGTTGAGAGTTCGAACGGTTTTCTAACCGCTGAGGAGCGGAAGTTATTTCAGTTAGAAATTGCAGGGATAAAAAACGAAATTCTAGTTGTTGCAAATGGCCAGGATGCTTTAGGCAATGGCTATTTCTCGGGCACCTCCGCTATAGCTGAGCCGTTTGAAATGAGTAATTCTGGTGAAATCAGTTATTCTGGATCAGCAGCTGAGAAGACTTTGCAAGTTTCGCGGAATAGTCATTTAAGACAAAATTTCTCTGGTGCTGAAGTTTTTTTATCAGCGGGTTCGTCAAGTGGAAAATTTTCTGTATTTGAAGCGCTAGATGAATTTTCCCAAAGTTTGAATTATGATATATCTTCGGGGACCTCATCTAATTTGCTGTCAAATGGAGACTCTGTGGACGTAGTTTTTCCAATGTCGGGGCAAGCTAATAATTATAAATTTGACATGTTGGTCGATGGAGTTGTTCATCAGATTGACGCTAATATTTATGGTAATGATTTCAACGGAGTGATTGCCGAAATTAATAGTAATAGCTTGTCAACGGGAATAACAGCTGCTGTATCGGCCGGTAATAAGATTACATTTACTGGAATTGGAGTGGAACTTAAAATCACAAATTTTTCTAGTGACCTCCCGAGTACTTCTGATCAATCAATCGGGATACAAAAAATAATCGGTTCAAATGTAAATGATGAGGTTATTTTACAAAATTCATTATCAAACTCAGCAGTTCAAAATAAAATACATGATGTTTTTGAACATTTTATTTTGATGCGAACTGAGTTGAGCGTAGCCACGGGTATTGCGCAAAATTTTATTGAGAGCACTCAAAATACATTGGTCGATTTAAGCGAGGATGTTTCTAAAATTGAAGATGCAGACATGGCAGAGCTGCTTACTAAACTGCAGGGATTATTAACTAATAAAGAGGCGGCTCAGGCAACATTTTCTCGATTAAGTAGTAAAAATTTATTTGATTTTTTAGGTTAATTTCTAACAATATATTTTAATTTTATATAAATCATGAATTGTGATGTCGTTATTGACTTTGGTACGAAAATTGCTCTCTCACTGTAAGGAATAAAGCTGTTAGAAATAAAGGAGTTTGAGTAATGTTTTCGACTATCAAATCTGGTATGGATACAGCACTCCAGGAGCTGTCAACGATTTCAAATAATATTTCCAATGCAAACTCTACAGGTTTCAAGAAAACCTCTGTTATGTTTTCAGAGTTTTACAACGGTAGAACTCCGCATGGGGTTGAAAGCGCTCTTGTCGGTCTCGGGGCGAATGCCGAAGTCTCCAGACGCAGTGATTCTCAAGGCGCACTAGTTGAAATGGGTGGCGCACTGGACGCTGCAATTGTTGGTAATGGATATTTCATGACCCAGCACCCCGATCAAGTTGGATACTCTGTGACAAGAAATGGAGCATTTTCTCTTGATAATGAGGGTTTTTTGGTTACGCAAGATGGTGATTTTGTACTTGGACAGACAGCAGTAAATGGGGAATTTGTAGGCTTGGGTGCTGATGCTACTGTGTTGGAAAAAATTCAAGTTCCGGTAGGGGTTTCGGATGCGCCTCTGTCCAGTATTAGTATTGGTAATAATGGCGATATCTTAGCTGCATTTGGTGAAGGGTTTGAAGTACCTGTTGCGACTTTACCTCTTTCGGTATTTTCAAACCCAAGCGGCCTAAGACAGCTGGGAGGTGGCAAATATTCACCGACAGACCTTTCGGGAAGAGTGTTTCTTGGTAATCCTGGCTCAGCTGGTTTCGGTGATTTAGAGACAGGTTATGTTGAAGGATCTAATGTAGATATCACAACTGAAATGACGAACATGATACGAGCACAACAGCAGTTTAATGGAGCGGCGCGCATCATGCAGACAAATTCTGACATGATAGAAAAAATGACTCGATAAATACCAAAAACGTATATTAAATAAAATTTTAGTCGGCTTGAATATTGGCCGGGACTGTAAGCAGTTATTGTTAACCTGGAGGTTAAAGGCTTTGGCTAAATGTCGTGATTGTGCAGTTTCTATGGGATATTCTGAAAGCCAGGCAGCGAAAAATTACAACGGTTTGTGCATTACATGTCATGTAAAAGACCGCGTCCAAACTAAAGTGTTGACGTCTAAAGAGCCTGTTTTTTCCACGACACAGAAATCTACAGAAACTATTTTTAACAAATTTGAAGATATGTTGGTCACAACAGAGAGCAGTATTAATCTCAGAATTAAAGCTCGTTGTGGGATTATTTCTACTGATTTTCACTATAGTTTTGAAAAAATATCGTTCTTCACTAAGGTTTGGAATTTTTTCCGTTCTATGCCGATAAAGAAAACTGACTTTCTTCAGGAATCTATCGAACTGGCAATGCTAGAACTTAAGGCAAAAGCGATCAGAGTTGAGGCAAATGGCATTATAGGGCTAAATATTGAGTACCTTGTATTAGGTGATTTGAGGAAAGATGGATTGATTATTTCCTTGGTTGGAACGGGCATTAAGATTTAATCAAACTTAAAGAATTGGAATAGAGTGTTGTAAGAGCTTCGCATCTTCTGAGCAATTGGCTTAGCAAGGTTAATTTGTTTGAAGATGATTACTTATAAGATTTTCTTGTGCATGCATTAAAAGGGTCGGCTCCTTGCGAACTTAACGATGAGTGGCTGATTTTTATTACTGTAATTTCTTGCGATTTGGCTAAAAACTAAAGCGCCAGATAGCCAACTCCGAAAAAGCAAACTGCAACGCCAAACCATTGGCGTGCGGTCATGCGTTCTTTCAAGAATAACCATGCCAGAATAATCGTTATTATTCCGAAGGTTGAGGCTGCTACTGCTGCGAATTCTGGACGGTGTAAATTGCCTGCTGAAATAACGATCCCAAGGGCGGTGGCATCCAATACGCTCATTAGGGCCAGTAAGGGCCATGCGCTTCGCTCAGGTATTTTCGCACCTGAGGACAGGGCCAATAGGGCGATGGCACCTGTTGCAGCGGTCAGTCGTGTGACCAATATCACAGGCAATTCACTCCCAACTTGCGTCGCGATGTGCCCAACGGCAAACGCCATTGCAAATCCGCCTGCGCCAACCAAGGACCAGCTTATTGCAGCCCTTTGTGATCCGTCGCTTTCGGAATGGTCAGATAACATGCTGACAATTGCGACACCCATGATGACGCAGCCGACAGCGAACCATTGATCCCACAAAACGGTTTGGCCCATCAAGGCAGCCCATCCTATCGATAATATTGGATATGATCCAACGATGGGGGCAACCAAACGCACAGGACCAACCCCAAATGCCTTGTAAAGGCCGATACAGCCGACAAGGTAGATTGCTCCACTTAGGGCGCTGAGGCCAAAGCTTTGCGGCGTCATTGCCGACCAATTTCCGAAAGCGCCCGAAATAGGAAGCAAGAACAATGCCCCGCCAATCATTACAGTTGCAATCGCTGGGAGAATACCACCACGTTGAGACACAAAGCGGATGCAAAAATCGTGGATACCCCATGCACAGGCAGCAATCATTCCTAAGGTTAGTGAAATCATCGTCATATCCCTTTGGAATGTTGTTGTTAACTTTGGTTCGGAGGCGTTCGCGAGGGGTAGTTAAAGACAGATACGTTATCTTCGAATTTTAATGCAAAGCTATATCAATCCAACTCGAAAGATTGTTTGCTTGGATTCCATTTGTCTAGAACCAATTTTCTGATAGTTGCAATTTTGAACCAATGCAGACGGGTCGCGACCTAAGTGCGGCGGATAAAATAATTTGCTTCATGCACCGGAAAAGCTGATGAAAACAAATAAATCTAGCGTCTCGCGCTCTGCGCGCTTATCGGTTGCGCCTATGATGGACTGGACCGATCGCCACTGCCGTTACCTGCACCGTCAGCTAAGTGGACAGGCGTTGCTGTATACTGAAATGGTCACGTCCCCGGCACTTGTACGTGGTGGAGCAATGCATTTGTTAGACCATGACGTGGCTGAACACCCTGTTGCCCTGCAGCTTGGCGGCTCCGATCCTGTTGAATTGGCAAAGGCCGCACGCATGGGGGCCGATGTTGGATATGACGAAATTAACCTGAATGTTGGCTGCCCGTCCGACCGTGTTCAGTCTGGTACATTTGGTGCTGTGTTGATGAAACATCCTGCGCTTGTAGCTGAATGTGTGGCAGCCATGCGCGCTGAGGTGGACGTTGAGGTGACTGTTAAGTGCCGCATTGGCGTCGACGATCAGGATCCTGAAGAGGTCCTTCCTGAGTTTCTGGCGCGGATCGTTGGGGCAGGGTGCGAACGTGTGACAATTCATGCGCGCAAGGCGTGGCTTAAAGGCCTTAGCCCGAAGGAAAACCGTGAAGTGCCACCTTTGGATTATGGATTAGTTCATAAGATGAAGGGCTATTTCCCCAACTTGCATATCTCTGTGAACGGTGGTGTGACGTCGCTCGAGCAGGCAACTGATTTTATTAAAAATGGTTTGGATGGCGTCATGGTTGGCCGTGCTGCCTATCATCAGGCGAGCGACATCTTAAGTGCCGCGGATCCCGTCATTTTTGGCGTTGGCGAGATAACGAGCGGAGAACAAGCTGTGCACAAGATGCTACCCTATATCGAAGCACATTTGATGGAAGGTGGCCGCCTAAACCAAGTTACACGTCATATGTTGGGTCTGTTCGCGGGTCGCCCTGGGGCACGTGGGTGGCGACGTATGCTGTCCGATGATGGCAATAAGCCGGGTGCAGGGCCCGAACTGGTTCTGGCGGCGCTCGCACAAATCGCGCAGACTGCTCAAGAAGTTGAAGCCGCACAAGCGGGCTAATTCAAAGGAAATATCATGCCAGAGGCGATGTTGTTGATCCAAATGCTTGTTGTTCTTTTGGTTATTGGTGCCGTTGCTGGCGTCCTTGCGGGGCTCTTAGGGGTCGGCGGTGGTATCGTTCTTGTGCCCGCATTCTTTTATGCATTTCAGACGCTTGGTTATGATGGTCCGCAATTGATGCAGATGTGTCTGGCAACTTCATTGGCGACGATAATCGTAACATCCGTACGCTCAGTCCACAGCTACAATCAAAAGGGTGCTGTTGATTGGGATATATTGCGCGGCTGGGCCCCAGGCATTGCTGTGGGTGCACTTGTTGGCATGCTGGTTGTTTCGCAACTACGTTCCAATACGCTGCAGGCGATCTTTGGCATTCTGGCGCTGATCGTTGGTGTTTACATGAGCTTTGGACGTGCAGAATGGCGTCTGGGCCAAGCGATGCCAAAAGGCTCATTGCGATTTATTCTATCCCCATTGGTTGGATTTATGTCTGTATTGATGGGCATAGGTGGGGGCAGCTTTGGCGTGCCTTTGATGAGCCTTTTCAATACAGTTATTCACCGAGCAGTGGCTACAGCGGCAGGGTTTGGCGTAGTCATTGCAGTACCAGCTGTGATCGGATTCTTGTTTGTCGATATGAAGATGGAGGTGCCGCCTCTGACCATTGGGGCAATCAATCTGATCGCGTTCGGTATCATCATTGCCATGACGTTGGTCACGGCCCCATGGGGCGTGAATCTGGCCCATTCGATGGATGCTAAACCATTGAAGCGAGCGTTTGGTGTGTTCTTAGTGCTGGTAGCGGTAAATATGTTGCGCAAAGCGATGATTGGGTAACTAACGCTTTAACCGTGCTGCCCGACCTCCGCGCCGCCCTTTGGGGCTTGATTGCCGGGTTGGCAACTCTGACATTATCTCTGAACGCTCATCAGGGTGCATTTTAGACCAACGCCCAATTTCATCTATGGAACGATTGCAGCCAGTACACAGCCGTGTTTCGGGATGCACTACACAGATTTGAATACATGGGCTTTCGATTTCATTGCGTCGCCAAACTGGGGGTGTTGTCATAATGCTTTCCTTACAACTTGTAAGCGGTCCAACAATCCTTGCAGGATGAAACCTGCAGCAACGTGGTCAATAACCTCAGAGCGGCGTTTCCGGGATGTATCAGCTTCGAGCAAAGCACGTTCAGCTGCAACTGTGCTCAGGCGCTCATCCCAAAAGGTGATTGGGCCGGGCCATATCTTTTCAAGGTTGCGGGCAAAGGAACGGGTGGATTGGCACCGCGCCCCTTCAGACCCATCCATGTTTCGTGGAAGTCCAAGGACCAAACCGCATATCTCACGCTTTTCGATGACTTCGATCAAACGTGCAGCATCAAGGCCGAACTTCTTACGCTTGATCGTTTCCAAAGGGGAGGCGACGCCGAGAAATGTATCCGATACAGCTAAACCAATCGTAACAGTGCCTAAATCCAACCCTATGATAGGGCGCATCGGCTTAAGGGCTGCGCTGAACTCTGTGACGTCTTCAAGTATCATTCGGCCACTCCAGCGCGTTGTGCTGCCCGCGTGACCAAGTCCAAACTGGATGGGTCATCGGCAAACACGGTTTCAGCATTCTTATAGATAGCAAATGCCTGATCCGTTCGACCAAGTACACCCAATGCACCAATCAACTGTGCCCACTCATCTGCTGGACCGCCATCTATGGCAAGGCGGTCAGACAATCCAGATACCATGCCTTCGATCATCTGAATGCGCTCAGCGCCCGTCATTTCACCGGCAGATTCGATGTCAGAAGCTGTTGGGCCATTTACAGGACGGCCTGGGCGACCATTGCCTATTGTCGGGATTTGATAATTTTCACCAGCGTGCAACGCCATTTCTGGTATTTGCTCAAGGATAGGTGCAATCCAAAGTGCGCTTTCTGGGCCAATCTGCAACAGACGATCCCAAATGCGAAACGCCATGTCAGGGCGTCCCGTTTGTGCAAGCATCAGGCCAATGTAGTAGCGGGCAATTCCATTATTTGGGTCGCGGTTTAAGGCAACGCGGGCAGCTTGTTCCGCCTCAGGCGAGACATATCCACCTGCTGCTAGGATCAGCAAATCTGTGTAACCTGTGAAGTCTTCAACGGTCGCTTCCTCGCCCCGGAGCTCAATAATGCGCCCTTGAGATTGATAAGCGGCAATAAAATTACCTAAGTTGGATTCATTTTGCACCAATAGGGTATGACCTTGAATGTCGTCAGGTCGCTCAGCAACTGTGTCCCGCAAAGTTTGAACGAGTTGCAAGTACTCCGCGTTAAACTCAGCCACCTGAGGTAAATCAGTCAGGCTGGCTTCGGCGCGTGCCTGTGACGGACGGCTTTCACGAAGGGTTTCAGCGAATGCAATCCTATCGGCCAACGCTAAGTCAGCATAACCAGGTGCACCTAGGCCATTAATTGGGCCAATCCCTTTATAAAGAGTCAGGCCGCCGCCGACCAAAACAAGTGCAACGACAGTGGCAATTTTAGGTGCGCCGCGTGCGGAACCCGTATCGACGGTGCGTTCCGCATCAGCTGCCAAAATACGGCGCGAAATTTCGGTGCGTACTCGTTTGGCATCTTCTTGCGTTAAAACACCCCGTTCCAGATCACGATCGACCTCGGCTAACTGATCACGGTAAACCAGCACATCATAATCACCAGCGCCATCTGGTCTGTCCGTGCGACGTAGCAGCGCAAGGGCAAACAGTCCTGCAACGACCAGTGCCAACAAAATTGTAGTGATCCAAAACGCCATGTCGTCGCCCTTTTGTAGTTAATCATGATGTAACCGCGCAAGAGTTTTAAAAAAAGGGGCAATTGGACGCGTGTTGCACCAACCTAGAGCCATTTGATCGGCGTGTGTTGCCGTCCATTGTTGCGGTGTCGCAAAATTGCAAAAAAGTGCCGCGCAGAGTATCCTATTTTTTTGCATGTCACCCAAAACAAGGTCAAGGTATCCCACACCTGCGAATCCCGCCAGCTGCAACTTTGCTCCTTATTTGAAAGCGACGCTTATGAAACGTTATTCAGCCTTTGCCATTGCCCGCGAAGCCGCCCGTTATCATTCTGGCTGGGAACGCGCATGGCGGGCCCCTGAACCAAAAGCGAAATATGACGTGATCATTATCGGGGCAGGCGGCCACGGTTTAGCGACCGCGTATTATTTGGGCAAAAACTTTGGTATCACGAATGTGGCCATCATCGAAAAGGGATGGCTTGGTGGCGGCAATACTGGGCGTAACACGACTATCATTCGCTCAAACTATCTGCAGGACCCGTCTGCGGCGATCTACGAAAAATCGCGCTCGCTGTATGAAACCATGTCCCAAGACCTGAACTACAATGTTATGTTCAGCCCGCGCGGCGTGATCATGCTGGCCCAAACCCATCACGAGGTCCGTGGCTATCAGCGCACAGCGCACGCCAACGCATTACAGGGCGTTCCAACCGAATGGATCAACCCACGGCGGGTTAAAGAGCTGTGCCCGATTATTAACCTTGAGGGCCCGCGGTACCCTGTCTTGGGTGGCCTGTGGCAAGCACGCGGCGGCACGGCCCGTCATGATGCGGTGGCATGGGGCTATGCGCGTGCCTGTTCTGATATGGGCATGGACGTGATCCAGCAATGTGAAGTCACCAACATCCGCCGCGAAGCTGGCAAGGTTGTTGGCGTCGACACCACCAAAGGCGCGATTGATTGCGATAAACTGGGAATCGTGGTCGCGGGACATTCTGGCGATCTGGCCAATATGGCAGGCTTCCGTCTGCCGCTCGAATCCGTGGCGTTACAGGCGTTGGTGTCGGAGCCGATCAAACCTGCAATGGACGTGGTTATCATGGCAAATACCGTGCATGGCTACCTTTCTCAATCCGACAAGGGCGAAATGGTCATCGGCGGTGGGACAGACGGCTACAACAACTACACCCAACGCGGATCGTTCCACCATGTTGAGGAAACGGTACGGGCGTTGAACGAAACCTTTCCAATGCTCTCACGCCTGAAAATGCTGCGCCAATGGGGCGGTATCGTCGACGTGACAGGGGACCGATCACCGATCCTATCCAAAACACCAGTAGACGGCGTGTTCATCAACTGCGGTTGGGGGACTGGCGGGTTTAAAGCGATCCCAGGATCAGGCTGGGCCATGGCCGAACTGATGGCCAAAGGACATTCGCCACTGACAGACGAATTCGGCATGGAGCGCTTTATCGAGGGCCGCTTTATCGACGAGAGCGTAGCAGCAGGGGTTGCGCACTGATGAAACTCAAAAGTCAAACTTTGTGCCTGACTAAAAGAAAACTCAAAGGAGAGCGTTCATGCTGATCCTAAACTGTCCATGCTGCGGGATCACTGCAGAAGAAACCGAATTCCACGCAGGCGGCGAGGCGCATCTAAAGCGCTTTGGCCCTGAGTCTTCAAACGAGGATTTCGAGAACTATTTATTCATGCGTCAAAACCCCAAGGGCGTCCACTTAGAACGCTGGCGTCACAACAACGGTTGTGGAAAATGGTTCCACGCCGCGCGTTGCACCATGACCCTAGAAGTGTTCGGCACATATTCGGCCCAAACATACGAGCCGCCAAAAGAAATTTGTGACATTATCTCAGCTAAACGGCCCGGTTGGTCATGGGGGGCTTTCTCATGATCTTCTTCTGTTCTGAAAATATCCCCGCCGGAGGCTCCCAAGCGCTCTGCACAATCCAAGGCCACACATCATGAGCACACGTATTGCTACAGGCGGCCGCCTGCTAAACAAAACCAAATCGCTTAGCTTTAGCTTCAACGGCACAATCCTCAAAGGGTTTGAGGGCGACACGCTTGCCTCTGCCTTGCTTGCCAATGATCAGGTCCTGATGGGCCGTTCGTTCAAATACCATCGCCCGCGCGGCGTTGTGGCCTCTGGTTCGGAAGAACCAAACGGTTTGGTCCAAATGGGTGAGGGCGGCAAGTTTGAGCCAAACCAACGCGTCACCACGACTGAATTGTTTGAGGGCCTCAAAGCCAAAAGCCAAAACCACTGGCCCAGCCTCGAATACGATGTAGGCGCGCTGAACGCGAAGTTAAGCCGCTTTATGCCTGCTGGTTTCTATTACAAAATGTTTATCCACCCGCGGTCTTTTTGGAAACACGTCTACGAGCCAATCATCCGCCATGCGGCGGGCCTTGGTGCTGCACCCAAAGCGACAGATCGCGACGCGGATACCTATGAGCATTTTTATGCATTCTGTGACGTCTTGGTCATCGGTGGTGGCCTTGCAGGCTTGCAAGCAGCTAAAGCAGCCGCAGCGACTGGTGCCAAGGTCATCGTGGCTGAGCAAACCGCCCATCTGGGTGGTCGAACGGTTGTGGATGGTGGCACGATTGACGGTAAGTCTGCTGAGGACTTCGTCACTGCGATCACTGCTGAACTAGAGGCCATGGACAACGTCACGATCCGCACTCGTATGATGGGCGCTGGTGTGTACGATCACGGTTATGTCTTGGGCTATGAACGCCTGACTGACCACGTCCCAGAAATGGCTGGCCCACGCCACCGCCTTTGGCGCATTCGTGCAGCACAAACCATCACAGCCACTGGCGCGATTGAGCGCCCCCTTAGCTTTGCGGGCAACGATGTTCCGGGCGTCATGCTTGCCTCTGCGATCCGCGATTATGTCGTGAACTATGGTGTGTCCTCTGGTGATCGCACGGTCGTGGTCACTAACAACGATGATGCCTATCGCACCGCGATTGCGTTGAAGCACGCAGGCCTTGATGTGCCTGCGATTATCGATGCTCGCCCCGCAGGAGATGACAGCGACATGATGGCGCAAGCCAAGGCGCTGGGCATTCGCGTTATGATGGCTCACGGCATTGCCACCGTCCAAGGCGGCAAGCGCGTTACTGGCGTTGAAGTCTGCGCCCAAGCCGGCGAAGGTGCGGTATTGGAAGAGATCGCATGTGACGCGGTTGCCATGTCGGGCGGCTGGTCCCCTGTGGTTCACCTATGGTCCCATTGCGGCGGCAAACTGACGTGGGATGAATCCCAAGCTAGCTTTCGCCCCGACTCAAACTGCCCACCATTGGGCGACAAGGGCCAAGGCTTTGTAAGTGTTGCAGGGGCCGCCAACGGCGAAACCACCCTGACCACGATTTTGGCGAATGCCACGTCCTGCGGCAAAGTGGCGGCAAAGGCGGCGGGCTTTAAGGCCAAAGCCACGAAGGCCCCCGAGGCCCAAGACGCTGTCGAACGCGCGATGTTGCCAGTGTGGTTGATGCCACAAGGGGCAGGGTACAAGCTGCGGTCTAAAACGTGGCTTGATTATCAGAACGACGTGAAAGTCAGCGATGTACAACTGGCCGCCCAAGAGGGCTTTACCAGCGTGGAACACGCCAAGCGTTACACCACTCTTGGTATGGCCACGGATCAGGGTAAGCTCAGCAACATCAACGGTTTGGCGATCCTGTCTGACAGTCTCAACCAACCGATACCACAGACCGGCACCACCACGTTCCGTCCACCCTATACCCCTATCTCTATGGGGTCGATTGGTGGCGAAGCACGGGGTGACGTGTTCCAGCCTATTCGTCGTACACCAATGTATGATTGGCATGAAGAAAATGGTGCGAACTGGGAGCCTGTTGGCCAATGGCGTCGTCCCTACGCATATGTTCAAAGTGGCGAAACAGTCCATGACGCGGTAATGCGTGAGACAAAGAACACACGCGAAAACCTTGGCCTGTTGGATGCATCTACCCTTGGCAAGCTCATCGTTAAAGGCCCTGATGCGGGCAAGTTTTTGGACATGCTTTATACCAACATGATGAGCACCCTGAAGGTTGGCAAATGCCGCTATGGCCTGATGTGTTCTGAGAATGGGTTCCTGATTGATGATGGCGTTGTTGCCCGCATCGATGACGAAACATTCCTTTGCCACACGACCACAGGCGGGGCGGAAACCATCCATGGTCACATGGAAGAATGGTTGCAAACCGAATGGTGGGATTGGAACGTCTACGTGGCCAACGTGACCGAACAATACGCCCAAGTCGCCGTTGTTGGCCCGAATGCCCGTAAAGCACTCGAAGCGCTGGGCGGCATGGATGTGAGCGCAGATGCGTTTGGATTTATGGAGTGGCAAGATGGGACGCTTGGCGGCTTTGACGTGCGGGCCTATCGTATCTCGTTCTCGGGCGAATTGTCTTATGAGATCGCAGTGCCTGCCTCACAAGGTCAGTCGTTCTGGGATGCCTTGATGGCAGTTGGTGCCGATCTGGGCGTGATGCCTTACGGGACCGAATGTCTGCACATCTTGCGGGCCGAAAAGGGCTTTATCATGATCGGGGATGAAACTGATGGGACTGTCATTCCACAGGATCTGGGCCTGAATTGGGCCATTTCCAAGAAGAAAATCGACTTCTTGGGTAAACGCGCCCAGCAACGTGAACATATGCTCAGCGATCAGCGTTGGAAGCTGGTAGGTCTTGAAACGGTCGATAAATCTACCTTGCCAGACGGTTCTTATGCCGTGGGTGAGGGTACCAATGCCAACGGTCAGCGCGTCATGATTGGGCGGGTGACGTCCAGCTATCATTCACCAAACTTGGACCGTGGCATCGCCATGGGGTTGGTTCTGCATGGACCTGATCGCATGGGTGAGGTGATCACCTTCCCGGGCACCGATGGCAAAGACTACGAAGCTAAAATCGTAAGCCCAGTTTTCTATGATCCCGAAGGGGAGAAGCCAAATGTCTAATCTGATCAGCGCCTTGGACAAGGCCACAGACAATAGCGGTATATCCAAGATCGAAGAGATCGGGTTGCAAGGCATGATCACCCTGCGCGGTGATCTCAGCAAAGTTGCGGTGAAAAAGGCGGCGACGTCGGTCACGGGTGTCGAGATGCCCGCACTCGGCCACGCCAACCACGATGGCGCCTCTGGCATTTGCTGGATGAGCACGGATGAGTTGCTGGTGCTGTGCCCCTACGATCAGGTCGCAGACACCTTGGCCAAGATGCACACCGCGCTGGGCAACGCGCATGCGTTGGCTGTGGATGTATCTGATGCACGGGCAAGCCTACGCGTGTCAGGGCCTAACGCCCGCGAAGTCATGGCGAAGCTGGCCCCAGTGGA
>JAOKHV010000024.1 GCA_028248455.1 Ascidiaceihabitans sp.
ATTCTTCTGGCAAAGTTACGCCCAGCAGGCCCATCTCACCCATCTCTGAAAAAATGCTTCTGTCGGTGACTTCATTGGCGAAGGCATCGATTACGCGTGGTGCCAGTTTTTCTGACGCATAAGCCGCGGCTGATGCTTGGATCATCCGCTCATCTTCGCTGAGCTGACCGCTTAGGCGGAATGCATCGGCCCAATCAAACGATCCAAGATCTGGCTTATTGGGCGCTGAAACTGATCCGCTGGGCGATGACCTAAAGTGGGAAGTTTCACGCGGGGATGCATTGTTTCCGCACCTATACCGCAACTTGAAACTCGCCGATGTGGCGTGGGCACAGCCTTTGCCATTGGTCGATGGACGCCACGAATTCCCGGCGGGATTGCTGTAAACACGTCTCTCGATCCGCATTAGATGAAACGACAAAGGGCCACATTCGGATGAAACAGGTAATGGAACAGCTGGGGCTTAAGGCCTTGCTTAAGATAGATCCCGAAGTGGCGCATGGTTTGGCGATCAAAGCCCTGAAGATGGGTCTGGCCCCAACACCCGGTCCGGTAACGTCCAGCCGCCTTGCCACAAAGCTTGCTGGTTTGGACATGCCCAACCCTGTTGGTTTGGCAGCGGGTTTTGACAAAAACGCCGAAGTTGTCGCCCCTTTGTCCAACGCAGGCTTTGGCTTTATCGAAGTGGGCGCGGCAACGCCGATCGCGCAGCCAGGCAATCCAAAACCACGGTTATTTCGCCTGAGTGAAGATCGCGCTTCGATCAATCGCTTTGGCTTTAACAACCACGGCTGCGAGGCAATCGCTGCCCGCCTCAGCAAACGCGGCACTGGCATTCCAGTCGGCCTGAACCTTGGCGCAAACAAAACCAGTTCCAATCGTGCCGAAGACTTTGCCACTGTATTGAAGCAGGCAGGTCCCTATGTGGACTTTGCAACTGTGAATGTGTCCTCTCCCAACACCGAAAAACTGCGCGACTTGCAGGGCCCAATGGCCTTGGCCGCGTTGCTTGATGGTGTGATGCAGGTGCGCGGCGACACGCCCGTGTTCCTAAAAATCGCACCTGATTTGACGGATCAAGACCTTGCCGACATTGCCAAGGTGGCCACGGACGCCCGCGTTGCGGCTATTATCACAACCAACACCACCCTTGATCGTGCGGGCCTTCAAAGCCAGCACCGCGATGAAATGGGCGGCCTGTCAGGCGCGCCGTTGTTTGAGAAATCAACGCGCATCCTCGCGAAACTAAGCGAGCTGACAACCATCCCATTGATCGGCGTAGGTGGCATCAGCACTGGCGAACAGGCCTATGCTAAAATTCGTGCCGGTGCCTCTGCGGTACAGCTGTACACTGCGTTGGTTTATGGCGGCCTGTCCCTTGCGGCCAAAATTGCCCGCGAATTAGATGCGCTGTTGGAACGCGATGGGTTCAAGAACGTTCAAGACGCTGTTGGTACCGATAAGGCACGTTGGCTTTAGACCCGCTTATGGGTTTGGGCTGCGGCCTCAAGTGCGGGATATCGCAGACTTAATGTGATGCCCCGCGCAAGGAACGACACAAGCAATGCCGCCCACAATCCGTGGTTCCCCCAAAGGGGTAAAAACAGCCAAACGGCGATCCAGTAGATGATAAAGCTGACGATCATCATGTTGCGCATATCGCGTGACTGCGTTGCCCCTATGAAAATTCCATCCATCATCCACGCCACACAGCCAACCAACGGGGCGACAACCATCCAAGGCAGATAGATGCGCGTCTCTGCCTGAACCTCTGGTGATTTGGCCATGAGGTCGATCACCCAAGGGCCAAAGATTGCGAATGCCAAGGCTGTGGTGACGCACACAACAGCCCCCCAAAAACCTGTCATCAACGCAGAACGACGCAGACGTGATGCATCACCGCGCCCCATGGCCCGTGCGATCAACGTTTCAGCAGCAAATGCAAAACCGTCCATCGCGTAGGCCGTGATGTACATGAACTGTACCAGCACTTCGTTAGACGCCAGCGTGACATCCCCGAACCCCGTTCCAAGGAACACAAAGGATGAAAAAATCACCATCAACAGGGCGGAGCGGATCAAGATATCAGTGTTCAGCAGCGCCATGCGGATCAGTTTCGCCCGATCGAACACCTGCACCCATTTGCGCCAATCAGGATGTTTGAACGCATCACGGCATAGATAAAGCGCCAGCCCAGCCCCAATAAGTTCCGCAATCACGGTCCCAATGGCTACGCCCTGCACCCCCATATCCAGCCAAAGCACGAAAAAGACGCTGAGTAGTATATTGACGCTGTTCATCACCAGTTGGACCCAGAACACGCCCGAAGTGCGTTCCATCGCAACCAACCAACCCGTTAGTGCATAGATGCTGATGGCTGCAGGTGCAGTCCAGATGCGGATTGAAAGGTAGCTGTACGCAAGCGTTTCGACCTCTGCGGAGGCATGTGACATGCTGAGGGCCGCCACGAAAATAAGCGGTTGTAGCAAGATCAGTGTTAACCCAGCGGCCAATGCGATCAAAAGCGCGCGGGTTAGGATAATGGAGACCTCAGCGTGATCTTCTGCCCCTGCGGATTGCCCCACCAGACCCACAGTGCCCATACGCAGAAAGCCAAATATCCAAAATACTGTCGTCAGAATTATTGCACCAAGGCCGACAGCCCCAATCGGTGCCGCTTCTCCCATTTGCCCAACAACGCCAAGGTCCACAGCCCCAAGGATAGGAACCGTAGCGTTTGACAGCACCAAAGGCACCGCTAGCTTGAGGATACGTTTATGTGTGATTTCTTGTGGTGGCCTTGTGGGTGTGACCGGTTTCACGATTTATCAGAACGTGATTGCGGCATCAGGAAATGTCCCGTCGCTTGGGCGAACAGCTTCTCGCGATTATCTTGCCAGCCCTCAACATGCACAGAGGCATAGCGCCGTCCAGATCTGGTGATCCGCGCACGGGCATAAGCATCGCGTGGCAGGCCAGAGCGCAGGTAATCCACAGTAAAGTCGATGGTCTTTGGCATGCGGAACGCTCTGCTATCGGACTCCAACTCACCGCTTTCAAGATCATCCCAAAGTGTCGCCCAGCTGAGAGAGATCACAGATGTAATTTCTAAAAACGCAGAGGTCACACCACCGTGGATCGCAGGCAGCAGAGGATTGCCAATCAATTTATCCGCATAGGGCAGAACAGCCGTCAGCTCATCACCACGTCGATCGAAGGTGACACCAAGGTATTGGATATAGGGTACGCGTCCGACCAACTTGGTCAGCGCCTCGTCGCGGCGTTGTTTGATCACTTGTACAGGTTCAGGTGGCTTTCTCATCTGCGCTGCCCCTCGATTGTAAAGGTGCCTGTCGCCATTGCGACGGGATTATCCGTGTCCTCATCCACTGCCGTTGCTCGCACAAAGGCAACGTTACGGGTGATGTGGTAACATGTGGCGGTGGTGGACAGCGCCTGCCCCGGCGTGGCCGAGCGCATGTAATCAATACGCAGATCAATGGTGGCTGTGGCCCCAGGATTGGATGGATGGCTCATCACTGCCGCGCCGCAACAACTGTCCATTAACGCAGATACTGCGCCCCCATGCACAACGCCCGTTTCCGGATCTCCAATCAAGCGTTCGTCATAAGGCATCCTGATTGTCGCCACACCGTTTTCGATTTCGGTCAAAACCATACCCAGATCACGCGAATGCGGAATCGCTTCCATAAACTGTCGGGCTATATTCACTTTGTCTGACATAAGCGTTCGCCTTTCGTTGTTTGCAGCCTTTTGAGCAGTCCCATGCGAAAAGGGCAAGAGCACCCGTTGCGCTTCTATTGCGGCCCGCCTAACCTGCCCCCCAAGGGGAGTACTATGACAGACGATAGGTTATCTTTTAAGGAAATGTGTGCCGCGTTCGATGTAACACCGCGCACTCTAAGGTATTACGAATACATTGAATTGCTGCAACCTGATCGCGAAGGCCGTTCGCGGTTTTACGGTGCCCGCGAACGCGCACGGATGAAGTTGATCATGCGTGGTCGTAAATTTGGCTTTCAACTCGAAGACATCCGCCAATGGCTGCTGATCTACGAAAACGAGGGTACAAAGGCGCAAATGGAGGCGTGGATCGACATGGCTGATGGTCAACTAAAAGAGCTAGCAGAGCAACGCGTCCATCTGGAAGAAGCCATCACAGAACTGCAAACTTTACGCGAAAACGTTGCTGCGGAATTGACCAAGCCCTAAGATCCTTGCTGATCTTATTTTAGGATAGAGCAGCCCCATTTTCGCGCTATCGATTCTTTTGAAACGGCCTATCCTGCGCCCAAAACAGACATTTTTTTCGTAGCTTTTGTGATGAGTTGAACAAATTTGTGAAATTCGCCTGCAAAATTATGCGTTTCCCCCCAATCCCTATTTTTCTAAATTCTCAATCACTTGACGTAAAGAAACGCTACGTAAAGCAATAAGTTGACGTGGCGTACAGCTTACGTAAGCCAATTCCCCATTGTATCAAACGATGATAAGACCCAATTGACACTCGTAACATTGATTTTACGAGCGGAGATAAAGCCAATGACCAAAAATACAAAAACCATCAGAGAGATGTGCGACGCACACAATGTGACCCCACGCACTTTACGCTTCTATGAAGCCAAGGAATTACTGTTTCCTATTCGTGAGGGGCAAAAGCGCCTCTTTACCAAACGTGATGGCGCACGCCTCAAGCTGATCTTGCTGGGCAAACGCTTTGGCTTCAGCCTCGAGGAAATTCGCCAGCTTCTGGATCTGTACCACGTTGATGATGACCGCAAAACGCAACTGGCCCGCGCCTACGCCGTAGCCAATGACCGTCTGGCTGATATGGAACGCCAGCGCGACACGTTGAACGAAGCTATCGAAGACCTAAAACATCAAATGCGCTGGGGCGAAAAGATGATCGCCTCGACCAAGCAAAACTCTGGGATGACCCACTAGAACCGGATCGTCCTGCGCCCAATTTGTGACCAATCGGAGAACACTATGCCTCGCTACACAGCCCCAACAAAAGACATGCAGTTCATTTTGCACGATCTATTGAAAGTCTCAGAAAGCACCATTCCAGGCTATGGCGAGTTGGAAGCAGATTTCACGTCTGCAGTGCTGGAAGAAGCAGGCAAACTGACGTCTGAAGTATTGGCCCCTCTGAACGTGACGGGCGACAAAGAAGGCTGTCGTTTGGAAAACGGCGTTGTTTACACACCAGCTGGTTTCAAAGACGCCTTTGCCAAAGTCAAAGAAGGTGGTTGGACAGGCTTGGATATGCCTGAACAATACGGCGGGCAAAACATGCCAGCAGTTTTGGGATCGGCAGTGGGCGAATTGTTTTCTGGATCCAACATGGCGTTCACAATGTATCAGGGTCTGACCCACGGTGCAGCATCCGCGATTTTGGCCCACGGGACTGAAACGCAAAAAGACAAATGGTTGCCAAACATGGTGTCGTGCGAATGGACAGGCACCATGAACCTGACAGAGCCACATTGCGGCACTGATCTGGGGCTGATGCGCACCAAAGCAGAACCACAAGCGGACGGCAGCTATAAGATTACAGGCCAGAAGATCTTTATCTCTTCTGGCGAGCACGACATGGCGGACAACATCGTTCACTTGGTACTGGCGAAAATCACCGATGGTCCTGCAGGCATTAAAGGTGTGTCTTTGTTCATCGTTCCAAAGGTGATGGTCAATGAAGATGGTTCCCTGGGCGTGCGCAACGGGGCAACCGTTGGCAGCATCGAAGAGAAGATGGGCATCCACGGCAACTCTACCTGCGTCATGAACTATGACAACGCGACAGGCTATTTGTTGGGCGATGAGCACAAAGGCATGCGCGCCATGTTCACCATGATGAACGAGGCGCGTTTGGGTGTCGGGATGCAAGGGCTGTCCCAAGCCGAAGCTGCGTATCAAAACGCACTGGATTACGCCAACGATCGTCTGCAAGGGCGCGCCGTAACTGGTATTCAAAACCTAGAGGGTCCAGCCGATCCATTGATCGTCCACCCAGATATTCGTCGTTCCTTGATGGAACAAAAATCATTCGTTGAAGGCGCACGTGCCTTCATCCTTTGGGGTGCCACAATGATTGATGCCGCCCACCGCGCGGATGACAAAGACGCCGATGGTTTGGTGTCCTTGTTGACCCCAGTGATCAAAGGCTTCTTGACGGACCTCGGATACGACATGACCGTTAAGGCGCAACAGATCTATGGCGGCCACGGATATATCGAGGAATGGGGCATGTCTCAATTCACCCGCGATGCCCGTATTGCTATGATCTATGAGGGGGCCAATGGCGTTCAGGCGCTAGACCTTGTCGGGCGTAAATTGGCGCAAGACGGCGGCAAGCACGTGATGGCGTTCTTTGACATGGTGAAAACATTTATCAAAGACAATGCAGGCCAAGATGAAGCTTACGATAAAGACTTTATCGAACCACTCAAAGCAGCGTCCAAGGATTTGCAGGCCGCGGGCATGTATTTCATGCAAAACGGCATGAGCAATCCAAATCATGCATTGGCTGGTTCTAACGACTTTATGCATATGTTTGGACACGTCTGCCTTGGCCTAATGTGGGCACGTATGGGCAAGGTTTCTAGCGATACCTTAGCTGCGGGCACGGATGACGCAACATTCTATGAAACCAAGCTTGCGACGGGTCGTTTCTATATGGCGCGCCAGTTGCCTGCGACGGCACTGCACCTGACACGTATTCAATCTGGAAGCGATACGGTGATGGCGCTGGATGCGGCAAACTTCTAAGGTGCAAGGGGTGGGCAATCGTCCTACCCCGAGGACACTGCAGGAAAAACAACCATGCCCAACCGCTTTCACCTTACACGCCGCTTCTCTGTCGCAATGACAGAAGACGGGTATCACCGGTTAAAACGGTTTTCAGCGGATGCAGGTTTGGAAGAAGGCGAGGCACTTTCGTTCCTGTTTGAGAATTTCGCCAGTGTCGTGAACGAAGAAAACCTGACCGCACGTTTGCGACTGTTCAACGCAGAGCTCGACGCGCGCAAGAAATAAACATATCTGGGGAGGATATTGTGATGAGTGAGACGGCCAAAGGATGGATGACCGACGAACACCAGATGATCGCGGATATGACGGCCCAATTCATCACAAATGAATGGGCCCCCAAGTTTGCCGATTGGCGCAAACAAGGGCAGATGGATCGATCCACGTGGGCTGAGGCCGGCAAACTTGGGCTTCTCTGCCCCTCCATCCCCGAAAAATTTGACGGCGCGGGCGGCGATTTCGGGCATGAGGCTGCGATCTTGATCGAAGGCAGCCGCGCGAACTTGGCCAGCTGGGGACACGGCATCCACTCTGGGATCGTGGCCCACTACATCCTGAACTGCGGCACGGACGAGCAAAAGGCACGTTGGCTGCCTAAAATGGTCACCGGCGAATTGGTTGGCGCGCTCGCAATGACGGAACCCTCAACAGGGTCCGACGTTCAAGCGATCAAAACGCGTGCCATTCGGGATGGTAATTTTTACCGCCTCTCTGGGCAAAAGACATTCATCACCAACGGACAGCACGCCAACCTAATTATTGTGGCCGCCAAAACAGACCCATCACTGGGATCAAAAGGCGTGTCCTTAGTGGTTTTGGAAACCGACGGCGCAACCGGATTTGTACGCGGGCGCAACCTTGAGAAAATCGGGATGCACGCGGCTGACACATCAGAACTGTTCTTTGACAACGTCGAGATCGCACCCGAAAATATCTTGGGCGGGGAAGAGGGCAAAGGGTTCTATCAACTGATGAACCAACTGCCCCAGGAACGGTTGATCATCGCGTGTTCGGCCATTGGGGCGATGGAAGGCGCTGTTGAGCGCACCATCGCATATTGTCGCGAACGCGAAGCCTTTGGCGGACCAATCATGCAATTCCAAAACACACGGTTCAAGCTGGCGGAATGCAAAACCAAAACAATGGTCAGCCGAGCATTCTTTGATGAGTGCATGGCAGAACATTTGCGCGGGGAACTGACACCAGACAAAGCAGCGATGTGCAAATACTGGACGACAGACACGCAAGCATGGGTGTTGGATGAATGCCTGCAATTGCATGGTGGCTATGGCTTCATGCAAGAATACGCCATTGGTGAGATGTGGACAGACGCACGGGTGCAACGCATCTATGGTGGAACAAACGAAATAATGAAGGAGTTGATCGCGCGGGAGCTGTAAAACTCAACTGGCATCTTGGGCTGAAAATTCGGATGCCTCCGGCGGGAATTTTTCTGGTAAGATGAAGAAAAGGGACCACCCTGCTGTTCGATCCAATTTGGGATTGACCCGACGAGCCAAACAGCAGGGCTTCACCTTACACACGGCTCAGCTCTCCAGTCTGCCGCGCAGAACTTGGATCGCAAATTAACCTTAAGACTAAGTGAACGCTCCCCGTTCATCTTACGAAATAAACTCCACGGGGGGCTGGGGGTGTGAAACCCCCAGCTTCCTTATCAAAAAACACCTTGGGAGGGGTATGGACCATGACGTTGAAATTGCATTGCTTTGGTGAAAGCGGAAATTCTTATAAAGCAGCACTGACTTTGGAACTTTCGGGCCTTGAGTGGGAACCCGTCTTCGTTGACTTTTTTGGTGGCGCGTCTCGAACTCCTGAATTCAAGTCTGTCAACACGATGGGTGAAGCGCCCGTTTTGGTCGACACGGCTGCGGATTACACAGTGACCCAATCTGGTGCGATCCAAGATTATGTGAGCCACCTGAGCGGCAAATTTGCAGGCACCTCCCCTGAGGAACGCCGCGAGGTTTTGCGTTGGGTGCTGTTCGACAATCACAAGCTCAGTTCAATGGCGGGAATGACCCGTTTCTTGATGAACTTCTTGCCCGAAGCGAAGCGCCCAGCGGAAGTGATTGCGTTTAACCAAGGTCGTCTACAAGGCGCATATGCCACCCTCAACATCCATCTTGAGGGCCGTGATTGGATTGTCGGCGACGCCCTTACCAATGCCGATCTAAGCTGTTGTGGCTATCTCTATTACCCAGAGCCTTTTGGCTTTGTCCGCGCTGACTGGCCCCACATTGATGCGTGGTTGACCCGCATCTCTGAAACCCCAGGCTGGAAGCACCCCTATGATTTAATGCCCGGAAACCCATCTGACCGGGTGTAACCTCACAAAAGGACGCAGCGGCAGCTCTTGAACTGCTCTGCTCCACATAACAACATTGTGGCAAAGACCACCGCCAAAAGGATCAAAGAATGACCGAAGCCTATATCTATGACGCCCTGCGCACCCCGCGTGGTAAAGGTCGTAAGGACGGCAGCCTCCATGAGGTCACCGCCCTGCGCCTATCCGCTGTCACATTGAACGCCCTGAAAGAGCGCAACAATTTGGGCGGCCATGCGGTTGAGGATGTGATTTGGGGCAATGTGACCCAAGTTATGGAACAAGGCGGCTGTTTGGCCCGTTCTGCGGTTTTGGCTTCTGATCTGGATCAATCCATCCCGGGCCTTGCGATCAACCGTTTCTGCGCATCAGGCATGGAGGCTGTGAACCTTGGTGCCAACCAAATCAAAGGCAGCGCAGGCAGTGCTTATATTGCCGGTGGTGTTGAGATGATGGGCCGCGTTCCTATGGGGTCTGACGGCGCTGCGATTGCTGCCGATCCTTCTGTTGCGATGGACACCTATTTCGTCCCCCAAGGCATCAGCGCCGATATCATCGCCACCGAATATGGTTTCAGCCGCGACGATGCAGATGCATTGGCTGTTGAATCCCAACGCCGCGCCAAAGTTGCATGGGATGAGGGCCGTTTTGCCAACTCTGTCATCAACGTGCGTGACATCAACGGCATCTCGATCCTTGATCACGATGAATACATGCGTCCCCAAACCGACATGCAGTCCCTTGGTGCCTTGAACCCAGCGTTTCAGGCGATGGGTGAGGTCATGCCCGGCTTTGATAAGATTGCGTTGATGAAGTACCCACACTTGGAAAAAATCAACCACATCCACCATGCAGGCAATTCATCTGGCATTGTTGATGGCGCTGCTGCCGTCCTTATCGGCAACAAAGAATTCGGTGAAAAGCATGGCCTAAAGCCACGTGCCCGCATCCGCGCCACCACAAAAATTGGCACTGATCCGACAATCATGTTGACGGGTCCGGTTCCTGCCACCCAAAAGATTTTGGCCGACAACGGTATGACCATCTCAGACATTGATCTGTTTGAAATTAACGAGGCCTTCGCCTCAGTCGTCATGTTGTTCATGGAGAAATTCAAAGTCGATCATTCAGTCGTCAACGTCAACGGTGGTTCAATCGCTATGGGCCACCCGCTGGGTGCCACAGGTGCAATGATCATTGGAACGTTACTGGATGAACTAGAACGTCAAGACAAAGAAGTGGGTCTTGCGACCCTTTGTATTGCATCCGGTATGGGTGCCGCAACAATAATTGAGCGCGTATAATGACCAATAAATCCCATCCTTTCCATGCTGTCGCAACTCTTGCTGCGTCTGAGGGTATGACCAACCTAAAGCTCAAGGTCGCCAATGACGGCACCTATGTCCGCCTGGTTCAACAAACCCCGCCATTATTTTTCAAATTCAAACCTGACCCAAGCGACAGCTTGGACGGGACCGATTTGAATGACTTTAAGCGCATCTTGCTGAGCGACGACGATTGCAGCAACGGGCCAAACGAGACCTTGGCCCTTGTCAAAATGTTGTTGAAAAAGTTTAAGAATTACGGGTCCGAAACCCCAACCAAAAAACCCAACCTGGGGAGATACAGATGAACGACTTCAAACTCACCAAAGACGTTGAGGGCGTTGCCACGATCACTTGGGATGTCGCTGACAAGACCATGAACGTGATGTCTTTTGAGGGTCTTGAACAGCTTGATGCCCAGATCGATGACGCCTTGGCGGATGATACGGTCAAAGGCATAGTTATCACATCTGGCAAAGACAGCTTTGCAGGTGGCATGGATTTGAACCTTTTGGCCAAAATGCGCGCTGATGCGGGGGATGATCCAGCCAAGGGATTGTTTGAGGGCACGATGCGTATGCATCACTTGCTGCGCAAGGTTGAGCGCGCAGGCATGGACCCAAAGACCAACAAAGGCGGCAAGCCAATTGCAACGGCCCTTCCGGGCACGGCTGCAGGTATTGGTTTAGAATTGCCCCTTTCGACCCACCGCATTTTCTGCGCCAACAACCCAAAGGCCAAGATTGGCCTGCCAGAAATTCTGGTTGGTATTTTTCCGGGTGCTGGCGGGACAACCCGCTTGGTGCGCAAACTTGGTTTGATGGGGGCCTCTTCATTGCTGCTTGAGGGCCGCATGAACGCACCTGACAAAGCGCTCAAAGCGGGCGTGATTGATGAGGTTGTTGAGGATCCGATTGCTGCAGCCCGTGCATGGGTTCTGTCTGCAAAGGATGCTGATCTGCTGAAACCTTGGGATGCGAAGGGTTATAAATTGCCTGGCGGTACCCCATATCATCCTGCTGGCTTTATGAATTTTGTTGGTGCCAACGCATTAGTCGGCGGTAAGACAAAAGGTGCCTTCCCTGCGGCCAAGGCGATGTTGTCTGCGATCTATGAAGGTGCGCTGGTTCCATTCGACACAGCCCTTAAGATTGAAGCCCGTTGGTTCACCAATATCCTGATGAACCCATCCTCTTCTGCGATGATCCGTTCTTTGTTCCTGAACAAAGAGGCCCTTGAAAAAGGCGCTGTGCGTCCAAAAGATGTCCCTGACCAACGCGTTAAGAAATTGGGTGTTTTGGGTGCGGGTATGATGGGTGCTGGTATTGCACTTGTGTCTGCCCAAGCAGGGATAGAAGTGGTTTTGATCGACCGTGATCAAGAGGCCGCTGACAAAGGCAAAGCCTATTCTGCTACCTACATGGACAAAGGCATTGCCCGCAAAAAGGCGACGCCTGAGAAGAAAGAAGCGCTGCTTAGCCTGATCACCGCGACCCCTGATGTTGAAATGCTGAAGGGTTGTGATCTGATCATTGAGGCCGTGTTTGAAGACCCTGCTGTAAAGGCAGAGATCACCAAACGCGTTGAGGTCGTTATCCCAAAAGATTGCATCTTTGCCTCAAACACCTCCACCTTGCCAATTTCTGAGCTGGCAAAGGCGTCTTCACGCCCTGAACAGTTTATCGGCATCCACTTCTTCTCACCCGTTGAAAAGATGTTGTTGGTTGAGATCATCAAAGGTGCGCAAACGGGTGATGTTGCTGTTGCCAAAGCCCTCGACTACGTGCGCCAAATTCGCAAAACGCCAATCGTTGTGAACGATGCGCGGTTCTTCTACGCCAACCGTTGCATCATCCCTTACGGCAATGAAGCGGCGCGCATGGTCACCGAAGGTGTTGCACCACAATTGATTGATAACGCAGCGCAACAACTTGGGTTCCCAGTGGGACCAATCCAGTTGGGCGACGAGACCTCGATCGATTTGGGTGTGCGCATCATGAAGGCCACTAAGGCCGCCATGGGCAATTCCTATCCTGCATCTGACGCCGACGATCTGATCGTCTGGATGGAAGGTTTGGGTCGTTTAGGTCGCAAGGCTAACGCAGGCTATTTCGACTATGACGAAAAAGGCAAGCGCTCAGGCTATTGGAAAGGTGTTCACGACAAGTATCCATTGGCCGCCGAGCAACCAGCCCTGCAGGAAGTTCAAGATCGTTTGATGTTCTCACAGGTTCTAGAGGCCGTGCGTGCATTGGAAGAAGGCGTGTTGGAAGACATCCGCGAAGGCGATGTTGGCGCGATCCTTGGTTGGGGTTTTGCCCCTGCCACAGGTGGCCCATTCAGCTACTTGGACATCATTGGGACGCCATATGCGGCAGAACGCTGTGACCAGTTGCGGGCAGAGTACGGCGATCGTTTTGAATGCCCTGCCCTTCTGCGCGAGATGGCCGGTAGAAACCAAACCTTCTATCGCCGCTTTGGTCCCAAGGGCGAAGTCGCAGCATAAGAGTTTTAAAGCCCCCATTAATTCGGGGGCTTTTTCATTCCTGGTGCAACAATCGCTGCGCTGCATTTTGCAAAAATGCGATCTCTTGGGCATTTTCTGACAGCGCAATCGCATTTTCAAAGCTCACATTAGCCTCTGCAATACTTCCAGCCCGTGTCGAATTAATGTCTCACTCTTTGGAGCGCACCGCGATGATCCCGCCTGCGAACATGATCAGGGCAATCCCCGCTATCATCATCGGTGTGATGGATTGCCCCATCAACAACCACGCAAAGAACGGGCCAAAGATCATGATGGAATATTCCAACACCGACACTTGGCTGGCTTCGCCCCACTGATAGGCGCGGATCAATAAGAAAACGCCCGCCACCGAAATAACGGCCTGCATTGCAATGTATGGAAATACGGCTTCAATCGGCCAAACCAAACCACGCAGCAGGAACCCATCTGCACCCTCTGGCACAACAGGTGACCAGATCGTCAGACCGACCAGTGCCAATGTTCCGATGATGAATTGAACGATCATGATACCTGCAAGCATCGAGATCGTGCTTTCCTCTGAACATAAAATGCGGGTCGCCATTGACCCAATTGCATAGATCAATCCGCCTGCCACAGGCATCATCATGATCCAGCCCGGTGCACCGTCTTGGACGCCAAGGACCAAAAGGATCCCGCTAAAACCGATAGCCACCGCAATCACGCGCCATTTGCCAATCGTCTGCTTCAGGATAAACGCACTGATCAGCAGCACAAAAATGGGGGACGTGAACAGGCCCGCCAAGGATTGCGCGATGGGCATAAAGGCCAGCGATCCAAAATACAGCATCAGGCCCGTCGCTGCCAGCAGACTGCGCACAGCAACCGCCCAGAACCGTTTCGGGCGCATCGTGCCCAAACCCATCATCGACATAAAGCAGATCAGCGGAATCGCCATTGAGGCACGAACAGCAAGGAACTGCCAGATGCTGATTTCTTCGGCCACGGTGGCGACAAAGTTATCAACGAACCCCAAAAGGACCATCGCACCGATCATACAAAGGGCCGCAGCCATTGGCCGCGTCTGTATCTCTGATGGGGTTGGAATAGCGTTCATATAATAAGACTTTGCTTTTCAGTTCATTGTACTTGCAATATCCTGTTTTCCACACGATTCAAGCGTTGTGATCACGCGAAGGGGAGAGCGCATATGGGCTGGATGAACGACGAAACAGGTTTGGGCAAATGTCCTGCCAACTATGTACCACTTACACCGCTGTCGCATTTGCGCCGCGCCGCGCATGTTTTTGCCACCCGCACCGCTGTGATCTATGGCGATCATCGTGTGACATATGCCCAGTATTATGAACGCTGCACCCGCCTTGCCGCTGGGTTGGCTGACATGGGTGTAACCTCTGGCGATGTGGTTGCGACCTTGATCCCTAACCTTCCCGCACAGGCAGAGGCCCATTTTGGCGTGCCCGCATGCGGTGCGGTGTTGAACACGATCAACACGCGCCTAGACGTCGATACTGTTGCCTATATTTTTGAACATGGTGAGGCCAAGGTGATCTTAGCCGACCCACAGTTCGTAGAATTGGCCGAAGCAGCTGCTGCACGCCTTACAGGCCCAAAGCCTGTGATCGTTGAAGTGCCAGATGCGGCCAACGGCTGGCCTGCATCTGGGCGTAACAAGACATACGAGGATATGCTTGCTGCTGCGGACCCCACATATGAATGGATCATGCCAGAAGATGAATGGGAAAGCCTAGCGCTGAACTATACCTCCGGCACCACTGGTCGCCCCAAAGGCGTCGTTTATCATCACCGTGGCGCGTATCAGATGACAATGGGTACTGTGATTTCATGGCGCATGGTTTTGCACCCTGTGTTCATGGCGATTGTGCCGCTGTTTCATTGTAACGGCTGGAACCACACATGGATGATGCCCGTCATTGGTGGGACGTTGGTATGCTGTCGCGATATCACTGCAGGCGCAATTTACAATGCCATCGCAAATGAAGGTGTGACCCATTTTGGCGGCGCGCCGATTGTGTTGAACATGATCGTCAATTCACCTGAAAACGAGCGCCGCGCATTCAATCATAACGTCGAAGTGTTCACCGCTGGTGCCCCACCAGCGCCTGCCACCTTGGGCAAGATCGAGGCACTTGGGTTTAATGTAACCCAAGTGTACGGCCTGACCGAAAGCTATGGCCATGTAACAGAATGCGTGTGGCGTGCTGAGGACTGGGATGACCTGGATCAAGCGGCCAAGGCGGCGATCAAAGCACGCCAAGGCGTTGCGATGCCGATGATGGAGCACATCACCGTCATGGACGATCAAATGGTCCAAGTGCCAATGGACAGCGCGACCCAAGGTGAAATCGTCATGCGTGGCAATTCCATCATGAAGGGGTATTTGAAAAACCCTGAAGCGACGGAAAAAGCCTTTGCTGGCGGGTACTTCCACTCCGAGGATTTGGCTATCCACCACCCTGACGGCTATATCCAGATAGCGGATCGCGCCAAAGACATCATCATTTCTGGCGGAGAAAACATCAGTTCTGTTGAAGTCGAAGGTGTTCTGATGGGGCACCCAGACGTATCACTGGCTGCTGTTGTGGCCAAACCTGATGATAAATGGGGCGAAGTGCCTTGTGCCTTTGTTGAGTTAAAAGAGGGATGCACAGGCGACGAGGCCGAAATGATCAACTTTGCCCGCCAGACCTTAGCCAGCTTCAAAGCACCAAAAATGGTGGTGTTCCAAGAGCTGCCAAAAACCTCAACAGGTAAGATCCAGAAATTTCAACTGCGCACAACAGCCAAGGATTTCTGATCCTACGATCACCTGCTGGGTGATTTCATTTCCCAAGTTCACGCCTCTACGTTAGCTTAGGATAAATAACAGGCCGAGCAGCCCAATAACCTATGACCGCACTTGCTAAATATGATCGATTAGAAGCCACAGGTCTGTGGCGACCCTCCCCGCAAGAACAGCGGCGCGAGGTAATTGTGTCTATTGGCGATGCCACTCTGATCATCAGCGATATGAATGATCAGGCTATTGCGCATTGGTCATTGGCTGCGGTCGATCGTTATGGATGGTCCACATCACCCGCTGTATTTCACCCAGATGGTGATCCCAGTGAAACGCTTGAGCTGATGGATTCAGAGGCCGAAATGGTCGATGCGATTGAGACATTGCGCAAAGCAGTGTCCAGAACGCGACCCAAGCCCGGCCGGTTGCGCTGGATGGGTGCAACAGTTTCCGTTGGTGCCGTTGCTGCAGCGTTGATATTTTGGTTGCCCAGTGCTTTGCAAAAACACACACTAAGCGTCGTTCCTGATGAGACCCGCATAAAGATTGGTGATGCACTTTTGACCCGTATTGAACGGATCTCTGGCAAACCGTGCCAAGCACGCCCTGCGGCCACTGCCCTAAAAATGCTAGCTCTGCGCACCAAGACCAAGGAACTTATCGTGCTGCGCTCGGGCCTGACGGACAGCCTGTATTTGCCTGGAGGCAAAGTGCTGGTAAACAAGGTGTTGGTCGAGGATTATGACGAACCAGATGTTATTGCTGGCTTCATCCTAGCCGAACAAGTCCGCGGACAAACCAGTGACGCACTGGATGAAATGTTAAGCCATGTAGGGATACGGGCGACTTTTACATTGCTGACGACAGGCAACCTTCCGTCTCAAGCGCTTGATGATTACGCAGAGACGGTAATCAGCTCACCTCGTCCCCAAGCGGATGAAACCGCGCTATTGGCAGCCTTCAAAGACGCCAACATTCGCAGCACGCCTTATGCAAAAGCCATTGATGTGACAGGCGAAAGCACCGTTGGCTTGATTGAGGGTGATCCTGTTTCAGGCACCCTAAGCCAGCCATTGCTGCGCGACAGTGACTGGCTGCGTCTTCAGGCGATCTGCGGCAACTAACGAAAAAAGGCGCCCCTTTCAGCGCGCCCTTTCCCAATTATATACTTAGCTATGAACCTTAGAGTAGTGTCGCGTTGTGGCATCCTGATGCATGCAGTTTGGACAAAACACCGTTGATGTTTGAACCAAATGGGCCTGCAATCACCATACGATAGGTTGCACCACCACGTATGTATTTACCGTTGCGAACAGGCATACCCATGCGCTAAATGCGCTTGGCAACTGTTTGTGCACTGTCTTGCTGATTGTATGTACCCACTTGAACATATTGCGCAGTTGCCGCAACTGGCTGTGGCTGGACAGCAGGGGCTGATCGGCTAGAAACAACAGGCTGGCGCACGGTTGCAGCAACACGATTGCGCAGGATACGTTTCAGCAATTGGCCGTTTTCACGGCGTACGATCGATACTGTGCCAAGATCACGGGTTTGCGTCGCAACGTCCACATATGGGTAAACCAACAGTATGGAGGCCGTCACATCACAACCTGTGGCTGTGTTAACTAAACGACTTGGAACAGTTTGCGTCCAGATCAATTTTACCATCGCCTGACCAGCCAATGATTGCTCTGCACGGTACTGGTTCAGACGATCATCTTTCCATACGGCGCGGTACCCATGAGGGATCGGCAGGTTTTGTGTATTTTGACGGTTCACGACAACATGTTTAGGTGCAACGCGCGTCGCGCCACTGATTGTGTTGGCTTGTGTGCCGAATGTGCGTGTCGCCACCTGCGTTTGGGCGCGGCGGTTTGAGAAGATACCGCGGTTCTGTTGAACCACCGCGCGTGAGCAGCAGTCACAACGTTTGAACGCGGCGTATAGTGTAGTTGGGTCTGCGGACCACAACGTACACCGCTATGGGTGGCTGTGTCGCCGTTGCATGCAGCTGCAGTGCGTGCCCCAACCTTACTTAATTCTGACAACTTTACGCTGTGCAACGACCTGTTGCACCTGTTGGACAACGACTGGTTTCACAACTGCTGCTGCAACAACTGGCTTTTTAGCCACAGCTGGGCTACGCGCATTCACGCGCTTGGCTTTTGGCTTAGACACTGCGGCGATTGCAATTGGCCTGCGTGCTTTTGGTTTCACTGCAACTGGCGTTTTGGCCTGAGGGGATTCCAAAGTTATCTGAACAGGTGTCGTTGCCTGAGAGGACGTTGATGCAACTGCACCGGGGTTAGATGGCGTTTGACCACAAATCTGTTTGCGAAAGCGGGTCACCCGTGGAAACCACAAAACTTCACCGCTGATGCCATCGCGCACATAAACGCAGCCACGGTTATCAATATATTGCGTGCCTTTATCAGAACTTGACGGAAATTCCGTTGGCTGATCGGCATCGCGCAAATTCTGCGCATTTGTTGCTGTAACTCAGCTTACAGCAACGAGTGCAGCCAAAGCTATAACTCTGGTAATTTTCATCTGAGCCCCCACTAGATATGGTGGGGAGATCGCCCGACGACATATATTATTCCCAGAGAAACCCTTGAAATAAGGGAAATGTTACCAAGTTTCGGCGGAAATTTTACTTTGTTCCGAACATCCGATCACCCGCATCGCCCAATCCCGGGATGATATAACCGATCTCATTCAGTTTTTCATCCACAGATGCGGTCACAATGCGCACATCAGGATGCGCTTCTTTCATGCGTGCGATGCCTTCGGGGGCCGCCAAAAGGCAAAGGAACAAAATGTTGGTGGCACCTGCTTCTTTCAACAGATCAATCGCAGCAACTGAACTATTGCCAGTGGCCAACATCGGGTCGACGGCGATGACCAACCGCTGGTCTAACGCATCAGGAACTTTGAAATAATACTGAACCGGTTGAAGCGTTTCCTCGTCGCGGTACAGCCCTACGAACCCAACACGCGCAGATGGGATCAGATCAAGCACACCATCAAGAAGGCCATTGCCCGCCCGCAAAATAGAAATCAAAGCTAGTTTTTTACCATCCAGTGTTGGCGCATCCATGGGCTGCATCGGGGTTTCGATACGTTCCGTTGTCATAGGCAACTCACGTGTCACCTCATAAGCTAAAAGCTGTGCAATTTCGCGCAAAAGCTGGCGGAATAGCACCTTAGGTGTGCCCTTATCGCGCATGATAGACAATTTGTGTTGGACCAACGGGTGATCAACGACAGTCAAATGCTCAGACATGGGCGACTCCTTTGTGTTTAGGTATTATTGCTTAGGTGCACAGACAGACGCAACCTAAGGCAGGGTCGTTTATACACTGATACCCAAATGTGCAGAAACAATCGCCGCGACATCGACGAAACCGATATGCCCCAACTCTTTGGCTTTGCCACCGGCAATGATAACAGGAACCCGCTCGCGGGTGTGATTAGTGCCAATCCAAGTCGGATCATTACCGTGATCTGCAGTAAACACCATGATATCATCAGGGCCAAGGCGCGCGATCATTCCCCCAATTTCACTATCGAACCACTCAAGGTGACGGGCATAGCCCGAGACATCGCGGCGATGACCGTATTGACTGTCAAACTCCACAAAATTCGCAAAGGTCAGACTGCCCTCAACGGCGTCACTAACCAAGTCATCCAGATGCTGCATCAACTGGGCATCCGTGCCTTTGCGCACCTCGTTAAAGCCCTGCATCGAAAAGATGTCACCAATTTTGCCAATAGCGTAGACGTGGCGACCAGCGTCTTGGAACCAATTGCTTAGGACAGGCGCGGGTGGTGTGATTGCGTAATCACGTCTATGCGGTGTGCGTTCAAAATTACCAGGTTCGCCCATAAACGGACGGGCAATAACGCGGCCCAGTTTCATTGCGTGCACCATAGGCGCTAGGCGCTCACACAGGTCCAACAGCCGCTCTAACCCAAAGGTTTCTTCATGCGCGGCGATCTGCAGGACGCTGTCGATAGAGGTGTAGCAGATGGGCTGACCCGTTTGCATATGGGCGGCACCAAATTCGTCGATAACACCTGTGCCTGACGCGTGACTGTTGCTTAAGATGCCGTCGACATTGGCGATTTCACATATTGCTCTGGTCACCTGATCGGGGAACGCAGGTGTTTCATCCGGGAAATAGTGCCAATCCCAAGGAACAGGTAATCCTGCCAATTCCCAGTGACCTGACGGCGTATCCTTGCCTCTGGACATCTCTTCGGCCGCGCCCCAAGTGCCAGTCGCTGGTGCACCATCAAAGGCACGCCCGTTCGCCAAAGCCTCTGCGTGGAAGATGCCCAGCGCTGCAAGGTTTGGAATATTTAGAGGGCCACTGCGCCCCTCTTCGGCCAATCCATCGGCGCAAGCCTGCGCGATGTGACCAAAGGTGTTCGATCCCGTATCGGGCAAATCATCGTTGAAATACTGATCGGCGTCCGGCGCCCCGCCAATACCGACAGAATCCAGAACGACCAAAAAGGCACGCCCCTTTGCCGACTGATCATTTAAAGCCATCACCCAATTCTTTCGTAAATTAGGTTCGGTAGCGTTGGTTTTGTGCTGCCAATGGTGATGGCAGCGCGCAATGCGCGCTCTGCTGCATCAGCCCGATCTGGGCGACCTGCGTGCACAACGGCCAAAGGATGACCTTTGCTAACTTTAGTGCCCAAACGAGCAACGTCTGAATAGCCAACAGCCGGATTGATCCGGTCCGTTTCAACAAAGCGACCGCCGCCCATTGCGACAACAGCCAAACCCAATGCTTCACCATCAATGGCAGTGATATAGCCCGACTGCTCAGCGGAAACTTCGCGGATCACAGTCGCTTCCGGCAAGAAACGCGCCCAGTTTTCTGCAAATTTCACAGGACCGCCCATATCAGCGATCATCTGGGCAAAGCGTTCGGCCGCCCGACCATCACGAATGGCGTTCACAATCATTTCAGCGCCCGTTTGCACATCATCTGCTAGTTTCGCATTGGCCAACAATACGGCACCTAAAGCCGCACAAATATCTACCAACGGTCCTTTAGGACTGACCGTCAAAACGCGCATGACTTCGGCCACTTCCAACGCATTGCCCAGCGCAGGTGCCAAAGGTTGGCTCATATCGCTAATAACCGCGGTTGTACGACAGCCTGCGGCATTAGCCGTTTTTGTCAGTGCCTCTGCCAAACCACGTGCTTTATCGATATCTTTCATAAAAGCACCGCTGCCGGTTTTGACGTCTAGAACCAAGCCATCCAAACCACCTGCCAACTTTTTGGACAGGATCGAGGCTGTGATCAGGTCCATGCTTTCCACTGTAGAGGTCACGTCGCGGACTGCGTACAAACGTTTGTCCGCAGGCGCGATCGAAGCACTTGCGCCCACAATGGCACAGCCCGTTTTAGTCACAACGTCGCGGAATTTGCGTTCGCTGAGTTGCGTGCTGACACCGGGGATGGATTCCAGTTTATCCAACGTCCCGCCAGTGTGGCCTAAACCACGCCCAGAAATCATCGGCACGAACGCACCACATGCAGCCAAGGCTGGGGCCAATAACAAGCTAACGCAATCACCAACGCCGCCAGTTGAGTGCTTGTCTAAAATTGGACCATCCAATTTCCATGACATAACAGACCCGCTGTCGCGCATGGCGATGGTCAACGCAACACGCCCCACATCACCCAAGCCATTCAAGCAAACTGCCATCGCAAACGCACCCGCTTGTGCGTCACTTATAGTATGATCAGCCAAACCTTGGGCAAACCATGCCAATTCTTGGCGGTTTGGCGTTTGGCGCTGTCTCAGTTTTCCGATAATACCGCGTGCTGTAATCTCGTTCATTGCGGTTACTCTTTCAAAAACGCGGCATCAAAGGCACCGGGCAAAAGCGCGTCCATGCGGATCACCTGTTCTTCGCCCGCCATAGTGGCCATTGTTATCTCAATATCACCCTTCGCGAATTCAGCCAGCTTTTGGCGGCATCCACCACAAGGCGGCACAGGTTTATCTGCACCCGCAACAACATAAGCCGCCACAAGTTCTGTTTCACCCGCAGCAATCATCGCCGCGATTGCACCAGCTTCGGCACATGTGCCTTCAGGGTAAGCCGCGTTTTCAACATTACACCCAGAATAAACAGCGCCAGAAGGCGTGCGAATAGCCGCCCCCACTTTGAACTGTGAATAAGGAGCATAGGCGTTTTCACGCACTGCAATGGCCGCGTTTTTTAGTGACATTTTATTTCCCAACAATTGTATCGAACGCAGCAGGTAAGGACACTTCGAGCAGTTCCAAATCGGCCGAGGAGTTTGCATATCGCGTCTTCATGTCCGGTGGAATAACAAATGCGTCTCCCGCCTCAAGGGGATAAGGATCACGTCCTTCCCCCTCGAGTGTCATTGTTCCCTCCATTACGAAGGTGAACAAGATATCGGTGGTGTGTTTAGTCCAGTCTTTGGCACCCTCGCCCACACGGATCACATGGACGCCAGCAACGTCCCCTGTATGCTCAGCAATGGTTGTATCGCGGCTTTGTAGGCCTGGAACACGAAACGGCTTCCATGTTGCCTCATCCGCTTTGTGATGCACAAAACGCTGTCCGTTGAATTCACGTGTTGGATTGTTAGGGCCGTTAGGCAACTGCATATCATGATCGATCGTTGTGACATGTTCTGCGGGAACGCCAATTTCGATCACTTCGATATTGTCAGAGGCATATAAGACGCGGTGACGAATTTGCGGCGGCTGAATGACACAATTGCCAGCATAGAGACGGAATGGTTCACCTTGATCCTCATAAACCAGATCTACCCAGCCACGGTAACAGAATATTAACTGAAACCCGACCGTATGGTAATGAACCATGTCCGGTACAGGACCACCATCTGGGATGCGAATATGACTGGCGATAATCGAACCACCCAAACGATCCGGGATCAGGTCACGATAATGCATACCCGCACGCCCAATCACCCAAGGGGCCTGATCCGCCAAACGGCGCACCACGAAAGAGTGAACTGTCTCAGGCATAACAAAGGGTTCGTCCAACGCTTCAATCGCGACCTGCGTCCCACCGGGGGAGGTCAGCGCGCGTTCGCCGTCCACAAAGCCCTCAACGTCATCGGTACGGATCAGCAATTGTCCCGCGCCAACATCAAGGCCTGCATCAAGGCGCACAGACAAACCATGACCCGAAAACACAGCAACAGCAGGGTCATCGGCTGGATAAATCATATCCATCCGCATTCCCAACACCTTGTTGAAAAACCCAATATCGCCACGCAAATCATGCGTTGGCAAACAAACTTCTGCGCGTATCTCTGTCATGGGATGCAGCCTGATACGGGGCGGCCCAATTGGCAACCCATCCAGCGGTGTTCTTTACAACTAGCAACACAATGCTAGCATTCATAAAAATAATAGTTTAATATTAAACTAAATTTAAAAATGCTGGAGGCTTTCATGTCCGATACCCCAAATCTACGCCAAGCCGCCCTTGATTATCACGAGTTTCCGCGCCCCGGAAAGCTGGAAATCCGTGCGACAAAACCTTTGGCGAACGGACGTGATCTGGCCCGGGCCTATTCACCGGGTGTGGCTGAGGCCTGTTTAGAAATTCAAGCAAACCCAGCGGATGCAGCCCGTTACACATCACGCGCCAATCTGGTTGCGGTTGTCACCAATGGGTCTGCAGTATTGGGGTTGGGTAACATCGGTGCTCTTGCGTCCAAACCCGTGATGGAAGGCAAGGCGGTTCTGTTCAAGAAGTTCGCAGCCATCGATTGTTTCGACATTGAAGTGAACGAAACCGACCCTGAAAAGCTAGCGGATATCGTTTGCGCCCTTGAGCCAACATTTGGCGCAATCAACCTTGAAGACATCAAAGCGCCAGAGTGTTTCATCGTTGAGAAAATCTGCCGCGAGCGGATGAATATTCCCGTCTTCCACGACGACCAGCACGGTACCGCGATTGTTGTTGGCGCTGCAGTCAAGAACGCACTCTATGTCGCAGACAAGAAATTCGAAGATATTAAGATTGTTTCAACAGGTGGCGGCGCAGCAGGCATTGCCTGCCTCAATATGCTGATAAAAATGGGCGTGAAACGCGAAAACATCTGGCTGTGTGACATTCACGGTTTGGTCTATGAAGGCCGCGAAATCGACATGAACCCAGCCAAGGCCACCTTTGCGCAACCAAGCGACCTACGCACGCTGGATGATGTGATCGCGGGCGCTGATATGTTCCTTGGGCTGTCTGGCCCAGGTGTATTGAAGCAAGATCAAGTACGTCAAATGACCCAACGACAGCCGATCGTGTTTGCGCTGGCCAACCCGACCCCTGAAATCCTGCCTAATCTTGTACGCGAAGTTGCCCCTGATGCCATTATCGCAACTGGCCGTAGTGATTTTCCAAATCAGGTAAACAACGTGCTGTGTTTCCCCTTCATCTTCCGCGGTGCGCTGGATGTGGGTGCGACACAGATCAACGACGAAATGCAGCTGGCTTGTATTGATGGCATCGCCGAACTCGCCCGCGCTACAACTTCAGCCGAAGCCGCCGCCGCCTATCAAGGCGAGCAAATGACATTTGGCGCTGATTACCTGATCCCAAAACCATTCGATCCACGCCTTGTCGGTATCGTCAGCTCCGCAGTGGCCAAGGCTGCAATGGAAACGGGTGTTGCGACACGCCCGATTGAGGATTTGGAAGCCTACAAAACTAAACTAGACGGCTCTGTCTTTAAATCCGCATTGGTCATGCGTCCTGTGTTCGAAGCAGCCCGCGCCACGCCGCGCCGTATCGTATTTGCAGAGGGCGAAGATGAACGCGTGTTGCGTGCCGCCCAAGCGATGATTGAAGAGACAACCGAACGCCCAATACTAATTGGTCGCCCAGAAGTGATCGAAACCCGCATCAAACGCGCCGGTCTGAACATTGTACTTGGTGAAAACGCTGATCTTGTGAACCCGCAAAATGATCCAAGGTACCGTGAATATTGGGGCTCTTATCACGAACTGATGGCGCGGCGCGGCATCACGCCTGATCTGGCACGTGCAATCATGCGCACCAACTCCACCGCAATTGGTGCGGTCATGGTTCACCGTGAAGAAGCAGACAGCCTGATTTGCGGCACCTTCGGCGAATTCCGTTGGCACATGAAATACGTAACACAAGTGTTGGGGCGTGGTGCTCTACACCCAGTTGGTGCTTTGTCCATGATGATCCTTGAGGATGGTCCACTGTTCATCGCTGACACCCATGTTCACACAGAACCAACGCCACAACAGCTTGCTGAAATCACAATAGGGGCTGCACGCCATGTGCGCCGCTTCGGGATTGAACCAAAGATCGCGCTTTGTGCGCAATCACAGTTCGGCAATCAGCCAGGTAGTACAGGCGAACGTGTGCGCGCTGCGCTTGATATCTTGGACGCCTCACAAACTGACTTTGCCTATGAAGGCGAAATGAACATCGACGCGGCCCTTGATCCGGAGCTGCGCGCGCGCATTCTGCCCCAAGGTCGTTTGGATGGCGCCGCGAACGTACTGATCTTTGCCCACGCAGACGCAGCATCTGGTGTACGCAACATCCTGAAGATGAAAGGTGGTGGCCTAGAGGTTGGACCAATCTTGATGGGCATGGGCAACCGTGCACACATCGTATCACCGTCCATCACAGCGCGTGGACTTTTGAACATGGCTGCAATTGCAGGCACGCCTGTCGCACAATACGGCTAAAACTTTGGGAGGGATCATTTGGTTCCTCCCGAACACTCATTCTCTATTTGCAAATTCATGCAATTAACTTTGCAAATCCGACATCAATATTCAGCTTTGCCACAAGACGCCGCAAATTTGCAAAGTTTAGCGACCATTTGGCCCGAGATTTTACAGCTGACAGCCCCGCAACGGTAAGGCACAAACTTAGTTTCTTGCCCATTGCGACCTGACCTCCTAACCATTGCGTACGTTCTTGGAGGAGAAAACGATGGGCTATCACGCAGAATACGACGCATGGAAATCAGATCCCGAAAGCTATTGGCTGAACGCAGCCCAAGCAATCGACTGGGACGTTGCCCCAACACGCGCCCTCTTTGAACGCGGCAACAACATTTACGAATGGTTTTCTGAGGCTCGTGTAAACACGTGTTACAACGCCGTTGACCGTCACGTTGAAAATGGGCGTGGCGATCAGGTTGCTATTATCCACGACAGCCCGATTACCAACTCCCAATCCAAGATCACATACGCCGAACTGCAGACCCGCGTTGCCTCACTGGCTGGTGCGCTAGCGGCCAAAGGTGTCGGCAAAGGCGATCGCGTCATTATCTATATGCCGATGGTCGCAGAGGCGCTTGAAGCAATGTTGGCCTGTGCGCGCCTTGGCGCTGTTCACTCTGTTGTGTTTGGTGGGTTTGCTGCCAACGAATTGGCCGTGCGTATCAACGACTGCACACCCAAAGCTATCATTGCCGCCTCTTGTGGTTTGGAACCAAACCGCGTGGTCGAATACAAACCACTGCTGGACGGCGCGATTAAACTGGCAGATCACAAACCTGATTTTACCGTTATCTTGCAGCGTGAACAGAAGGTTTGCGAGCTAGATGCAAATGATGTCGATTGGCACGATTTTCAAAAAGACACAAAGCCAGCCGATTGCGTCATGGTTGAGGGCAGCCACCCTGCCTATATTCTATATACATCCGGCACGACGGGCGCACCAAAGGGCGTTGTGCGTCCAACTGCGGGCCACTTGGTTGCGCTGAACTGGACCATGAAGAACATCTATAACGTCGATCCGGGCGATGTGTTTTGGGCGGCCTCCGATGTGGGCTGGGTCGTAGGCCACAGTTATATTTGCTATGCACCACTGATCCACGGCAACACCACGGTTGTGTTTGAAGGCAAACCGATCGGCACCCCAGATGCGGGCACCTTCTGGCGGGTGATTTCTGAACACAACGTGCGCAGCTTTTTCACCGCCCCAACAGCCATTCGCGCCGTTAAACGCGAAGACCCTAAAGGTGAGTTCGCCAAGAAATACGACCTAAGCTGCTTGCGTGCTTTGTATTTGGCGGGTGAACGTGCGGACCCTGATACAATCGAGTGGGCAAAAGATATCCTGCAAAAGCCTGTTTATGATCACTGGTGGCAGACCGAAACTGGCTACACCATCGCTGGCAACCCCGCAGGGCTTGAGGCGCTTCCGGTTAAGATTGGCTCCCCAACGGTTCCAATGCCGGGTTATGACGTGCAAATCTTAGGCGATGATGGTCATCCACTTGAACCAAACACCCTTGGTGCGATTGCAATCAAACTGCCCCTACCCCCCGGAACATTGCCAACACTTTGGAACGCGGAAGAGCGTTTCCAGAAAAGCTATCTAACCTCATTTCCTGGTTTCTATGAAACAGGCGACGCAGGTATGATTGATGAAGATGGTTATCTATACATCATGGCGCGCACCGATGACGTGATCAACGTTGCAGGCCACCGCCTGTCCACGGGCGGTATGGAAGAAGTTTTAGCCGCGCATCCAGATGTTGCAGAATGTGCCGTGATTGGCGTGACCGATCAATTGAAAGGCCAACTTCCGGTCGGGTTTGTTTGCCTGACAACTGGTGTTGATCGTGACCACAGTGAAATCACCGCAGAATGCGTGAAGTTGGTGCGTGAGCGTATCGGCCCAGTCGCCGCGTTCAAATTGGCAGTGGTTGTGGATCGCTTGCCTAAAACACGGTCTGGCAAAATCTTGCGAGGCACGATGGTAAAGATCGCCGATAGTGAGACGTTCAAGATGCCAGCAACAATCGAC
>JAOKHV010000025.1 GCA_028248455.1 Ascidiaceihabitans sp.
AACACGGCAAAAAGTGTGTTTAAGGTGTGTTTTTGATTTTAGCGGTTTTTTGAAATTTAGCACTAGATTAAGTCATTGTTATTGTTGACTTAAATGGTGCCCGAGGGCGGAATCGAACCACCGACACGAGGATTTTCAATACAGGTGGTGTAATTTAACTATTCTATAACAGTAGCTTATAAGGCAAGATTTGTGGTGTGCTTAATAGTGTGTTTTTACTGTCATTTGTAGGTAGAGCAAAATAGCTGTGTTAAACATGGCATTTAAGCTAACGAAGTTCGAAGAACTATATCTTATATTCGTTTAGCATAACCATAATAGACCATGAATATGCATCGCTCGTTTAAAGCGCAATGTCTTCCATCTGATAGCTAATTAGAATCTTAATCCAAGTGTGAATTAAGCAATCCCCCGACATAATCTATGCTTAACATATGGCCTTGGTTCTCAACAAGATTTACCTGCATCCCAGTAGCATCACCAAAGCTTACGACACCCTCTGGGCCACTTTGCCAGTCTTCTGAGCCAACGTGTATCTGCGCAAATAATGGACAGGGAAACACACCATCTTTTACTGCTTGGACTAGTACGTCAGCACGAGGTGGGTAAAACCGCATCATAGTTTTGTCGTCATTAGAGCCACCAATAATTGGTGATAGTATTAGGACGTTACCTGGATAGGGTTTTATTTGGAGCTGGGCATGCAGGAACAGGTAAGCACCAAAAGAGTTAACAATGACTTTGGCTTCTTCATACCAGAAGTGTTGCTCAAGATCGTTTGCAACAAGATCAATTTTATCCTGGAAGCTATACTTCTGAAAATCACCTCGAGTTTCACGCCCTACTACTTTGTAGCCACGATCATGTATGCCCCTTCCAAGACCAGTGTTAAGGCGTCCGCCCATACCAGGCAGATAATAAGCAGTGTCTTTCATTGGGCCATTATCCCCTTTTATACCCGACAGCCAAATTATGATCTGTCTCACAGGTATCCCCTGAGCAGCACTCGAAGATGTTAGATTTACACACGACACATTGTTCATGGCCGTGAACCACAACAGTGTTCAGTGGAGACTGGCATCTTGGGCATCGTTGTTTGTGTGCATTGGCTGGGTGAAGGTAGTTATCCATTTCGGTCATGGGTGTGGTCCAATTGAGGAATGTAAAAGTTGCGAAGTCACGTAGAGCTTTCGTTCATCTATCAGGCCAACTTTGAAAGAGTTTGGAATGCTGCTATAACCATACAATGCACCAGCAAGCTGCCCCGCCACAGCAGCTGTTGTGTCAGCATCGTCACCCAAGTTGGCAGCCTTTAACACAGCATCTTCAAAACTGCTTGTCGAGAGCGTCGACCAAAGCGCAGCTTTAAGTGTATCAACGACATACCCACCAGAAGATATGTCAGTCTCAACTGCATCCGCGATTTCTCTATTCAAGACAGCGGCTACACCCCTGCCCCATTGACGTTTCTTAACCACTTCGAGAGACGTTGTGAGTGGTTGCCCGTTGATAAGTTGACACAACAACTCGGCTAACAACGCACAACACTCTTCTGAACTACGTGAAGCATGAGTAGTTCTAGATTGCGCAGATGCCAAAGCAAAAGCTCTGTCCACATCAGCATGTGCAAAGCAAGCGATGGGAGCTAATCGCATTAGCGCACCATTACCATCATTCTTGGAACCAAAAGGCAGTGCTTCAAGATACCCATTTCGACGAAAATCGCCAAGTACTCGTAATGTATTTTGACCAATACCAACCGCTACCCCAGTACTCGTGTTAGATCCTTTTTCAGCCCAATCACAAAATCGCGTGAGTACGTCATGTGCTTCTAGCCCACCGTTTTCAAAAAGGCTTTGAGCTAGACAGAGTGCCATCGCAGTATCATCAGTCCATGCGCCAGCTGGCAGCTTGAAACGTCCGCCTGATCGGTAAGTTGTAACTGGTTCGAATGTACCTCGCGGCGAAAACTCAACGGGTGCGCCAAGAGCATCACCAATTGCTAAGCCAACAAAGGCTCCAGCAATTCGATCGTGTTTAGGGGACGCATAAAACGACCAGTAGCTGTCCGCTCGGGCCATCGACGAGAAACTGTCACCAGCTAACTTTCTCACTTTGCTGTAGAACCAGTCAGCCAATTCCCAACTGTGCAAAATTCTTAAACTCTGGATCACGCGACTGATACGAAGGTGATTATGATTAAACTCTTGTTTCCAATGGTGATTGCGAGAAAGAAACTCCAGAAACCTTACTGTCATTGCTTCTAAAAAACCTGAAACATCCGAGTTCTCAGCTAGCCACAAAGCTGTATCAAGGTCTAAAACTGGGGCGTTTGAACCGTGATTGCTACCGTCTGGAATTGGAAAAGCCCACTGAATGAAGCCATGTTTAAACTCGAACTCCTCGTCACTCATTGTCAGGAGATCATTACGTCTAAGCCCATCAGCAAGTGGAGCATTCGCGTTATAAAACATTTTCAATCGGAGGCTCATGTTGGGTACACTATCCCTTTTTCCACAGCGCTACAAAAGAGTATTGCTTCCCACCAGCATTATGCTGCTTCTGACCTTATCTTCCACAAACTTCTAAAATGAGCCCCATAATCCAAAAATTTCTGCGTCAACTGGCTGCAGACTTTATTCGCATCTCATAAAATTCGACCCAGGCTTTCATTTCTATTTTGGTGTCCAATTCACTCAAGCTAGACCAAATATCGTTCGCAGTAGTCCATGGAACCTTTTCAAGACTTGGAGACCATCTGTTTGCTAAAAACTCTTTTAAAGAGTTCTGCTGCTCGCTGGATAATAGCTCTGGCGCATAGAAAGCTATTAATCGCTTGCCTAATTGACGTAAGCGCACGTCTTCAAAGCTATTCACAATTGAAACTCGCTCACTCCAGCTTGCTTTTTGAAATTCAAACAACAGGTCTTTATCTGGTTTGCTATAAAATCCCGAATATATTTTTTCTTCGATCTCCAAATCAGCTTCGTCCCGTTCCTCATATCGTTCACTTAATGCTTGAGACACATAGGTACGCAAATCAGGGCTATTCTTAACTGCTTCACAAAACTCCAACATGGAGACAGTCGGGTGATCAATCGGCCTAAATGTTTCTGATTTATTTACAGCCAATGTGCGTATTCTTTTAGGACTGCCCTCAATTAGATCGGTTACTTCGTGTTCGGATGCCCCAGCTAATTCAGCCGCATCATTAAGATCAAAATCCGCAAAACCTATTGTGTTAGAATTACTTTTACTGGTTCCACAATAGCAGCCTTGATACGTTCTGGGCGGATTTCCTCCAAAGCGTAAGGTTATCTCCATTGGCAGATAACTCTTAAGTTCAGTTGCAATGGTTGTCTTTTCTCGCGCTCTCAAAAGCTTTGCAAAAAGTGACGGAGCACCCAGTTGAATTTTATGGAACATAAAAATTGTTGCCTCAACGTCAGCAAGTGCATCATGTGCATTAGCATGTGCAAAGCCGTTAGCCGGTGCCAGACGATCAAGTTTGAAGCTAGTCTTGCCATTATCACCAATCGGCCAGCTTAAAGCATCAGGTGTCTCAGCATGTGTTGCTATAACCATTTTTATGACATCTAAACGCGTGTTCCCGTTCATCTGTGTCGCAAAAATTTCGGGCTGTAAGTTTTGGTAAAACATCTGGCGCATCATCGGCTCGTCAAAGGCGATTGTGTTGTATCCAAGCCAACAAGCAGGCGACCATTTAGCAATAAACTCTTGTAAGGTTTGGGCAAACTCGAATGGGTTTGGTAAACTTGGTTCAACAGTTTGCTTAGGATGTATATTTGTTACATGCAAAGCGTGGGGTGACGGCAAAATGTGTGGGGCTATCTGACAGCGGATATTCACCCTTTCTAACTCAACCAAGTTTTCATCTGTCACAATAGCGGCAAACTGCAACGGTTGATCAAATGCAGAGCTCAGACCACTGGTTTCAAAATCATAAAATATAAAATTCTGCATGTATTTCCAAATTTCAGACCAAACTTTCGATCCAGAAAACACTATGCACAGACATTAGCCAACACTTAGGCAGAATTTTTCAATAGAGAAATTCAACAAAACACTTGGCGAAAAGCCATTTCAGTCACGTTTGCATTGTATCTGCACATCTTTTCACAAGATCTACAGAAACCAACATCAGCCCTCGATAATTACAGTGCATGAATACGCTGCGACAGTGAGCAGTTGTCGCATGGCTCTTGGCCACCCGATCAAGATCCGCCTCAACCTTTCTCTCTGATGGCAGATGCAGGTCACAGGTCATCAGAGAGACTTTTAAAATTTGTTTGGAGATCAAAATGAAATATTTCGTAATCGCTGGCGCTCTCAGCTTAATATCAGTTTCCGCCTTTGCAGGTGTAATGCCCGAAGAACTTGTTGAACCAACGACACTCATGATGGAAACCATCACTGAAAGCACTGTTGAAACTTCCGAGAATAATCCCAAAGCACTTGATCAGTTTATCCAGTTTGCCTTTATGGCGTTATTCTTGCTGCTGTAATCATCAACAATATTGCTGCCGGACATGTCCTATCAATTGCAGTTCGGCAGCACTTTGTGTCAGTTTGTATTTACGAACAACACGCTGAAACCTCAAAATATACTCACATCTAAAATGCACGTTTGGTGGCAACCACTCTGCCGGCCCATCTGCTGATTTCTGACGGTTTACGCTCTTTTTGACAGCAAATAAATTGACGGGGTCATTAGAAAAACTGACCCGCTTTGCCCTACTCCATTTATAAGCACCACGGTCCCAGCTGTATTTCAGCGGCACAAGATGGTCGATATCGAGCTCTCTACTGTCAAAGAATATTTGGTCAGTATAGGGATCAAGCCACCTACCCCTCAGAACTCGACACGTATTTTGAGAAAACCGAATGACTGCCGTTGATAGCGTTTGCAGCAATTCATGGCGGGTATTCTGGCAGTCACGATCTGTATCTGACCACCCACCAAAACTGTCGCGATCATATTTAGGCAGTTCATCTGCGGCAGCTGACTGAACAAATAGAAATGTAATCGCAAAACAAATACTAAAACTGGTTAGTGTTTTTTGTTTCCACTGTTTAGATAACTTCACATAAATCTCATTCAGTTTTGGGCACTTACCAAGATTAAGTGCATACTTTGGTCAAGTGCGTCACTTCATCATTACTACGAATTTAGCACCTCCTAGCTTTGAGGTATCCACGCTAATTGATCCTGAGTGCGCTTCGACTATCTGCTGGCAAATGTGCAAGCCCAACCCCGACGCATTTTTTACAGCCGCAGAGCCTTTACGTGAGGTGTAAAAACGCTCAAAAACTGCGGAATAAAATTCAGGTTCAACGCCAGGCCCACTGTCTTCGACAGTTAGCATTACAGGCTTTCTCCACCGCTTGGAGAGCGTTACCTTTATGTCTCCCGCGGGTTGAGTGAACGACAACGCGTTGTCCATTAAATTTACTACGACCTGACCTAATCGATCAGGAAGTCCCGTCATCATCATTTTTGATGGGATGTCTGACGTTATTATAACTTTGGGGCATTCATTGCTGTCGACATAGTGATCAACAATCTCTTGGACCACATCTGCAAAATTGAACTTTTCTCGCCTTTGAGTTACCAGGTCATGGTCTACAATCGCAGCCTCAGAAATTTCCGTAACTAATTTACTCATGCGTATGGCTTGAGATTTTATTTTATTAATTATTGCTGGGTCTTTGACCTCTTGGCTTTCAAAGTTTTCAGCGTAAGCAATGATACTTGCAATCGGGTTTTTAAGTTCATGGCTCACTTCACTTGCAAACCGTTCTTTATCTTTGAACAGATGCGCCACCTGAGATGTTAGCTTAATAAGATTTTTATGAAGCTTCCCAATTTCATCTTTGCGGTTTTTCAGGCTCTTAATCCTAAAGCTTTGCAACTGGTTAGCTATGTCATCAGGCGTTAATTTCTTATCGAGCCGTTTGGACAGTCGGCGTAGTGGTATAGCAATGGAGAATGATAAAGCTAACCCAAGCAATAATGTGATTACACTTATGCCACCAAGCAAATTTAGCCGAGCACTGTTTCGTCCAATGTAGGCATCTTTGATAGAGTACTTTTCGACAATTTCGATAATTCCAATCGTTACTCGGTTATCTCTCACAGGAATTAAACGACGGATATTGTAAGCGTCAAAATCGCCACTGCGAACTTCCTCTTGGGGGGTAAAGCGAGCCCTTATCTCAACGATTGGAAGTGTAATAATTCGACGGTCTAAGATCGGTTTATAATACTGGAAAATTCGGGACGCTATTTTATCCGCTAAACTTGCTTCAGTCTTTGTGCGCTGCTTTTGATAATCAGCTGATAAAGACGGCAGTTCTGTGATCTTGATTTCAGAGTTACGCTTCCAGATGGTACTGTCATAATACTCATACCAGGAATGCAGATCACCATCTCCCTGATACCTATATATTTTAACCAGACTTGTATCTGAAAGTAATTCCTTTGTTAAAACACTTCCGAGACGTACGCTTTTTTCAAATTCTGGCAATTCTGCATCTGCAATAATTGGTTTTGCTATTTGCTTATAAAGTGCTGAAGCTAATGTGAGCTCGTTTCGCGTATTGTATATTTCATTGGGTATAAAATCGTCAGAAATCAGAACGAACAGCCAAAGCGTCACATTAAGCGCAACTAATAAACCAAGTATTTTGATCAAAATGCTGCGCACGTTAGAGCTTCAACTTGTAGCCAAGCCCCTGAATTGTTCCAATCGGTTCCGCTGTCCCATCTACTGCTTTAAATTTACCTCGAATATTTCGAATATGGCTATCAATGGTTCGATCAGAAACGAAGACTGCTCCATCATAGCATGCGTCCATTAGTTGCTGGCGCTTGCGGACGGTACCTGGCCGCTCGGCTAGAGAAATCAACAACAGACACTCAGTCACTGTGAGTTCGATACCTTGTCCTTCCCATTGAACAAGATGCCGCTCACGATCTATAACAAGCGAACCAACTTCGATAAGTTTCATAGTGGGGTTCGTCATTGGTGCATGCCGCCGCAAAACAGCTTTTACCCTCAGCAGAAGCAACTGTTTGGTGAAAGGTTTCCCAACATAGTCATCTGCACCAATTGAAAACCCAACGAGCTGGTCAGCGTCTTCGTTTTTGCTGCTCAAGAAGATGATAGGTAATCCAGGGTGAATTTCACGGGCATGACGTAGCAAATCCAGCCCATTCAATTCCGGCATCTTGATATCAAATATGGCTAAATCAACAGATTGTGTACGCAAGAACTCTAAGGCGTTAAGCGGATTTGAGAATGAACGCACCCTGAAGTTTTCTTCCATAAGCATAGATTCCAGCGGCTTTAAAATCTCCACTTCATCATCAACGATCAAAATTCTGCTCATGTTATCCTCTTTTCTTACTCTTGATGCCGAAACATAACCATCCGGGCAATATAATTCCCCCAATCTGCACAAGTTCTGCACAACATTTCACAGAAATTACATATCCAAATGATACTGTCTGCAAAGTCCAACAATATTGATGAGATACAGGTTGAGGCAGCCTGTTGAGCAGTATGAATTTGCTCCTCCTGTGAGGTTTTCTCCCGGCCTCACAGGAGTAACAACAATTAGTATGAAAGAGGCAGATATGTTTTCGGTTAATATAATTGCATTAAGTTTATTCATTGGATTTGTTATCACCATATGGGCTGAGCAATGAAGAGTAGTGTCACTGCTATCGCCATTATGATGCTCCAAGTCATTCCAATTCATGTCAATGCAAGAGAGCCTTGGCGCTTTGCCGCTGACAACGTGTTAATTGGTGACGGCACCAGCAATCATTCAGATCATTTAGAAATTATAGCATCTGAGGATTGTGATACTTTTGAACTGCGTATCTGGGCTAGGATTTTTGACATTGAAACTAATCTGTTGGGCTTTGACGATACTGTGCAACTAACTTTGACTGTGGGTGATGATCTGGTTGCGTCCAAAGCATCAGTTCTTCACATGGCAACTGACCTTACAACAAATTTTGACTTGGTTTACTTGAGCGTAGGCTCTTGGGATTGGAAAACCTTACAAATGGTTAGCTTGTCTGAAGCTGACATGTTTACCGCTATTTTTGATGATAAGCGAGCTAATGTGGAAGACAATATCTGGCAAATCGCAAACCTACCGCATACGTTAACGAAATTACGTCAAAATTGTTTTTCACAATCAGCTGGTGGTTTCATGGAAGCTAGAAGCCTCAAGTCCCTGCCCCACGCTGAATGGTACACATAGCTGTTTGCAAAACAGAAAACATGTATCAAAATAAAACGACCAATAACTGTCCATAATCTGCCAAATTGAGAAAATAAAATGCGTTCACTTATGAAACTACTCAGCTACTTGACTGTTGTGATCACCTCATTGACCACCATTGTCATTCTACTGCTACCATCCATGGGACATGCACAAGAAACCGGACGCTACATCTCAGCCCAACAGATTAATATTGGTGAAAATACGACAATCGCAGCTGGCACAGAAGTCAACTTTCTAGGTGTGATCGACGTTACTCAGAGTGTCGCGGCAAGTGGACGCTTCGCAACATTTACATATGGGGGTAAAATTTTAAACGCGGATGCAAATCTATTCTACAAAGTAAGGAACGATGCGTTAATCTCAGCTCATCTTTCACGCACATTTGATAGCGGTGGATCAGCGACAATATGCTCGGCTCTCGTCCGGTCTTCAGATGGTGAGGCGTTGGATTTCTTAGGTGATGATTATGCAAAATATTTCGAAATCACATCAAATGACCGTATTGTTGATGCCTATTCAATTTCCAGACCGAAGAATGTCTTGGGATGGTATGACCAAGGTAAAGAATTTTGTATTTCTGGCCTTTCTCATTCGACTTCATACAAAATTAAGATTCAAAATGGCTTGAAAGCTACTAGAAATGGGTCCGATCTAGTCACGTTAAACGTCCCTATTCAGTTTGCTGCGAAAACACCCCAAATAAACCCATCTATTGAAACAGACGGTTCAAAAACCATTCTCACAATGCACACTGATGCACTCATCCCAATGAGTTATGTAAACGTTAATGAAGTTACGATTACACTGCACAAAATTGATCTGGCATCCCTCACTTCTTATGATGAGGTTTTCAGCCTTTTAAATGAAAATGGTATTGATCGTTTGGATTCTTTTTGGGGCGATAAAATAGCTGAACGCACTATGCAGCTAGATGGAAAGCTTAATGAAAAGCAGTCAATAAATATGAACTTTTCTGATATTCTCAAAGGTGATCAGTCAGGTCTATTTGTTGCGACGTTCTCTTCACCTGAACTGGATCAAAATAGTTACAAAGCAAAAAACACACAGTGGTTTTCAATTTCAGACATTTCAGTCCAAATGTTCAAAGGCCTGAACACAACGGATATGTTTTTCAACAGCTTTAAATCTGCTGAGGTAATCGCTCAGGCGGATGTTCGCATTATCGCACGTAACAACAGAGAGCTTTTTTCTGGATCGGCGGATGATCTAGGCCGCGTCTCTATGACCAATAGTTTAATTTCTGGTTCTGATGGATTTGCCCCAGAATTCATAATCGTAAGCGCCGAAAATTACGGCACCAGCATTCTTAAAGTTACGAGCCTTGATCAAAAACCCCGGTTCATGTCCGAGGGTGAAGTAAAAGCACATAAAGAAGATGTTTACCTAACGTCTGATCGCAAGACATTTCGTGCAGGAGAAATTGCAAACATATTCGGTGTTGTTAGGGCATTGGATTTATCGCCAAGTCCAGATCAAGACCTCACAATGTCCTTGATTAATCGTAATGATGACGCCGTTTATAAAACAAGCATTGTGTCTAACGCGTTTGGCGCTTTCTCTGCCGAAATACCTCTAAAAACCACTTTTGCTCTCGGACGCTATACGGTCGAGATTAAATCCGTTGATGATAGAATTTTAGCTCAGCACACCATTGTATTAGAAGATTTTGTCCCTTTAACCATAGAGGCGTCACTTCAGACAGGGCAAGAGGTTTGGTCGCTAGACGCCATACAAAAAGTTACGCTTTCTGGAGAGTATTATTCGGGCGGACCAGCAGCTGGCCTCAAGGGCAATATCGTAACAGTAGTGCGCCCAACGAGAACGCATGAGCTTGATGACTACGAGGGATACATCTTTGGTAGCGAAGCAGCACAAGAAAACACTCAGCGAGTACCCCTCGAGGGCACTCTTGATGAAAATGGTAACTATCTAACTGAGGTTTCTACTCAATACTCCCTTCAGCCAGGAAGCATGTATGAAGTCTTAATTGAGGGCACTGTTTTCGATGTGGGTGGACGGGCAAATAAGAAGACATCTAAAGTCGCCTTGGACACCGCTTCAAGTTATCTTGGTTTGCGTTCGGAATTTGGAAAATATGCCAGTCTTGATACATCACCCGCATTCAAAATAGCACATATATCTCGTTCAGGGGTGCCTGTACCAATGGATGGGGTCAGCTATACAGTCAAAAAAATATATTACGATTATAACTGGTATTATTCGAGTGGATGGCGCTGGAACGCAGTTCGGATTGAAGGTGAAGCTGTAGAATCTGGTGTAATCACAAACCCAACACTAACTCTAAAATCTCCACTTTCTTGGGGACGTCATGAAATCACAATCACCAACAAAGATGGTTTCAAAACTATTCATGAATTCTATGTTGGCTGGGGTTCAGACACCAAGCCTGCCTCTGAACCTGAAGAGCTGGTTTTAAATTTTACTGATGGAAATTTGAGAGGAACAGCGCCTTTTGCAGGCAAACTTTCAGTTTTAATTGCCGACCAAGATATCACAAAAGTAATCCAGGTATCTGTGCCAAAAGGTGAATTCGAGCAGTCCATAACACTTCCTGCAGTTTCTGAACCCGGCGTTCACATCCTAGCAACATTAGTCCGTCCTATTGAGCGCGGTTCGGAGCATCTGCCACAATTAGCAATGGGCAAGACTTGGGTTCCAACAGCAGCTGCTGACCGAGTTCTTAAAGTGGATATTATTACCGAGGCACAAATCGGGAGCACTACCCCAATCGAAATTTCATTGGATACTAATGCAATAGAGGGAAATGCGATTATCTTTTTAATCGATGAAGGTATTCACGCATTGTCTGGTTTTAAAAATAAGAACCTGGCAGATCACTTCTTAGGTGAGCGAGCTTTGAATTATGATATTTTAACAAACTTTGGTGAGCTTATATCTCAAGACACCTCGTTATCATCCATCCGAGTGGGTGGTGATGACGACATGATTGCAGCAGCTATGAGCGTCGATAAATCCGAATTCTTCAAAACTGTTGCATTAGCAAGCCCACTTCTGGAGATTAAAGACGGGTCTATTTCATATACATTTGCACCAACGAATGAATGGGAAGGACGTATCCGGGCTGTTGTGTTCGTCACAAACGACAGAGGGTTCGGTTACACTGAAAGCAACATCACGGTTCAAGACCCAGTTAGTATAGATGTTTCAATGCCCAGATTTGTAACGCCCTCCGATACAGTGATGGCAAAAATGAATTTGCGTTGGAACGAATATCAAGGGCCAATTGAATTAGAGATCGCAATTGGCGATGAGACACAGCGTATGAGCATTCCGCAGAATGCAGACAATCAATACACCACAGAATTACCAATCACCGCTGCTGATGTGGGCCGGCTTCCAATCAAAATCAAAGTAATAGCAGGTGATGACACTTTCCGCAGAAATTATGAAATCGTTGCAAGACAGGCCTCCTATCCAGCAACTGAAATTCAATCTGTAAAGACGTCTGCAAAAAAATGGTTAGGCATAGGCAATGAGCTGATCCAACCCTATCAATCCTTGGGAGTGGATCTAGATCTGGCTGGGAGCACATTTTCAGCCAGCCTGACGCCTTCTATAGGAGTGAATTTACTCCAAGTGGTCTCCGAGCTGAATGTCTACCCCTACGGCTGCGTTGAACAAGTTAGTTCCAAAACACGTGGTCTATTGGCTCTATCAAAGGTTAAAGGCCTCACTGATAGCACTTCTCGTAAACTTCAGAAAGGCATGGACGGCCTACTCGCCAAACAAAAGCAGTCAGGAGCTTTCGGGTACTGGAGCCGCAATTCACGCGTATACGAACGCTACCAGCCCTATGCAGTGGATACTCTGCAGAAGTTGCTTCCCTATGCACAAAACCAAGAAGCGGCTCTGACAGGCATCAATCGTGGCCTAGAAAATTTGTATAGATCAACGTTCCAAGACCCTCGCACAAAACTTTACGCATACGGTCTTCTAGCAAAATCTGGCTTTGAGGTAACTTCTCGCGCGCGCTATGAAATTGATTCACAGCTAGAAGAAACCAATTTCGCCAGCCTAAAGCTGACAAAGCGTGCATATTACTCTGCAATGGCCTTAGACAACCTAAGCCTAGCTTATTGGGTAGCCGCACAACTCAATGACACTAAACGGATGATGCAAATTGCTGAACGCGCAACATGGGTTTTGGAGATTTCAAAAAACGAAAACATCACAACAGAACGCGTACCTGGTAATTGGTTTATGCCGCAAAGCTCAGGAAATCTAAAAGACTTAAGAGCTCAATCAGCAAGACAATATGCGCATTTACTGGCCGAACTGAATGTTGACCAAATAGCACCTATTTTCGATGAGGTGATTGCAAACACTCACCAATACTTATCGCAGATAAATTATCGATCCACTGAACAAAGTGCATTTTTGGTTGCGTTACAGAACTACCAAGAAAAGCAATCGTTAGCAGGTACAAAGGTGACTATTGATGGCAATCGCTTTGAACTAGATGCATCAGGTTCTATTCCATTGACGCTGGAGCAACTGAAGTGGGGGTTTGAAATGAAACACACTGCATCACAGCCCCTTTATCTAAACATCAAATCTCAGGGCCAAAGACGCGGTCGTGCCCCCGTCGATAATGGGTACGACGTCGTAAAAAGCTGGTACGATCAATATGGAAAAAGCATCGATCTAAGCTCTGGAATCTTTAAAGCAAACCAGGGTGATTTATTTACGGTTGTCATCGAAATCGATCCATCGAAGTTCCACAATGAAGCTGACTTGTTGTTGACTGATCTGCTTCCTGCAGGCTTTGAAATTGAAGAGGCAATGCTAGAGAACCCAAAGATTAACGATATTACTCTCGACTTTGATGAAGGATTACAGCCCGTCTATTCCACAGCAATGGATGATCGTTTTATCGCTCACTTTGATAACAGATGGCGTACAAAATCGTTCGCAATGGTGCGCTACACAGTGCGGGCAGCTTATGAAACAACTGCAAGCATCCCAGATGCGACTGTAGAGCAAATGTATGCACCCGAACTAAACGGGCGATCTAATATCACGCGGGCATTTGTCGAAAGCAAATGAGGATACTTAAATCCATTTTTCTTTTGGTACTATTCTCCACCATCATCCTTGGGGCTGGCCTATTCTTTTGGATAAGCCAGCCACCAAATCTAGGGAGGCTCAACGAGGTCTCTCAGGTTCTCAGAGCAAGCAATAACACTATTCTCAATCTGCGCCTTACGCAGGATGGCTTTTGGAGGGAAAAAGCAAATCTAGAAGAAATCGATCCACAGCTTGTTGCAATGTTAATCGCCTATGAAGACCAAAAGTTCTGGTCGCATAAAGGCGTCGATCCACAAGCTATAATCAGAGCGACCTATGATTTCATCACGTCAGGTAGGATTGTTTCTGGTGCCTCAACATTGACCATGCAGACAGCAAGACTGATCGATCCAAGTTTATCTCAAAAAACAATCTCTACTAAAATCTGGCAGATGCTCGAAGCCATTCGTTTAGAACACCATTGGACGAAGGAAGAAATTCTCGAAGCCTATTTCACCTTAGCCCCCTATGGCGGAAACATTGAAGGTGTCCATGCAGCCACTGAAGCTTGGTTTCAGAAGAGTGCCCAGCAACTCACTTTAAACGAAAGTGCATTGCTTGTTGCATTGCCACAATCTCCAGAGCGACGCAGACCAGATCGATTTGCAAAAAATGCATTTTTGGCAAAACAAAAAGTATTAATGCAAGTTAAAGAACGGATGGCCCTCAATGATGATCTTGTCCTAGAGGTTTTGAATGAACCATTGCCCTTTCGACTTTCCAAGCCGACGTCCATCGCCCCTCACCTAGCAGATCGCTTCATTTCACAACCAAATAAATCGATAAAAACAACTATTGATGTGAACTGGCAAAAAGAGGTTGCGGACATCTTAGCAGCTGAAACCTCCAAGTTACCTACACCAATTCAATCAGCCGCGATGGTAATCGAGCGTAAAAGCGGAACAGTCCGAGCATACGTTGGCTCTGCCAAATACGGGACAATCGAGCGTAAGGGCTCAATTAACTACCTTACGGCTATTCGAAGTCCTGGCTCCACACTGAAGCCCCTGATCTTTGGCAAAGCCCTTCAACGTAACTTGATAAGCTTTAACCACGTCTTCGAAGACGCCTCATTTTTCCGAGGTGGTTATACTCCAACTAATTTTGATGGATCTTTTTCAGGTGAGGTAACTTTAAAAGAGGCACTGCTGCGGTCACTGAACATACCAGCATTGCTCGCACTCGAAAAAGTTGGTCCCGATATTCTGGAAAATGAAATCAAGAGCTACTTGGGTGGCACTTTTCATAAACAGAAAGATGCTGGACTTAGCCTCGCATTGGGTGGGCTTTACATGGAACCTGAGCAGCTTGCCGAAATTTATCTTGCGATTTTTGACCCAGGTTATGCCACTAAACTTCAATTAATAGAAAAATCAGCAGCCAATAAAGATCAACAGAGCTATACGTTTCTCAATCAACACAGTGCCGATCAGGTACTCAACCTGTTGATACAAACACTGCCCAACGGCGAGAACGTGGCATTTAAAACGGGAACCTCCTACGCCCGTCAAGATGCATGGAGCGTCCAGATATTTGAAAATCATATTGTTTTGAGTTGGCTTGGAACTCCTGACAATGAAGCAACTAACATGCTCACAGGGCGAAACTCAGCATTTCCAATTTCCAACGAAATAGGTCGCGCCTTAGGGCTACCCCCTCCCCAAAAACCAGAAATTAAAGCTAAGTTTGATGAGCTTAACCTAGCGACAAAACTCACGTGTAAACGGCTAATCAACTTCCCAGAAGAAGGGTCTTGGATACGCTCAAGCAATTCCGTTGTAACGGTTACTGGCTCAGAGGATGCTGTATGGTATCTAAATGCCCAAAAATTGGGGGCATTCGAACGACAGCTAAAGGTGTCTCAAGCAGGAACGAACACGCTGACAGCTAAATTAGGCAAATGCTTTGAAACAGTTGAATTTTTTATGGAACAGTGACCAAAAATCTGTAACCAAAAAAATTATTTCATAATTGATGTCATTTCCTCCAAGGTGAGACGTAAAAAAATTAGGTATTAAAGGCTAAAATCAATAAAAATTGTCAATATTTCGATGAGATTGGTTCCAAATAATCCTCAGGGGACTCTAAGACTTTTCTGCAAGGCTCTATCCATTTTAGGCGTGTCTCACTTGTAAATTTTTTTTCCCAAACACACCAAACATAACCAGTTGCAGTCGTAGCCCTGATATCTAATCGACCTTTGACAATGGGCACTCGTTCAGAAAACTGGGCAACATAAGATGGAGGTTGAATATTAAAAAGTCGTGAATATCGCCCAATACTTTCAAGAAATCCCGCTCTCACTAAGACAGCCACCCCATCTCTTGCTATTGTAAGAGCCTTAGAAACAAAATTTTCAGCATGTTTAAAAGGCGGATTAGTAATCACCCAATCGTAGCTCCCAACCGAGTAGAACTCACCATTGAAATCCACCTGATGACCGTAACCATAATTGTGCAAATCACTTGATGATACAGTTTTAAAGTATTTATCGAGCACTTTAGACATATGCCCAGCTCCACACGCAGGTTCCAGACAAGAAAACTGACTGAAATCAATGTGATTTAGAACCTTTTCTAACAGAGCTCGCGTAGCCCAAGGTGGGGTAGGGAAATTATCAAGGCTCTCTTTAGGTTCTGATCTTTGTGCCATTACTGCATGAGACTTATTTTGATATGATTTCACCATAAAAACCTTAATTGACAAAAATTATTTTTAACAAGACGATCAATTAACTATCGTTTTAACCTGAGGACAAACTCTATGAGCAGGGCAAAGACTAGTGGCTTAACGCTTACAAAACAAGATGCTGCACTAATCAAGGGCATGCTACACCGTGGAGACCGGCAACATGACATTGCATCTTGGTTTGGTGTAAACGGTGGGCGCATTGCTGAGATAAGTACAAGATCTAGATTCTCTGAAGTTTTAATGCAGAGAGATCGACTGCCACCAGTTGGGCCCTATTTAACTGGACAACAATCACACGACACTAAAACTGCTCTGATAGGGGTTCATACAGAATTAAAAAAAATAGTCTCAACAACAAAAAGTAGTGAAACCATGCTTAATGAACTCGAAAAAATTATAAAAATTATTGATGAAATGCGACTTTAACAAAATAAAGCATTTTGATGTCTAACAAACCGATGAAATCAATAATTCTGTCAGAAAAAACCCTCTAATGTTCGGGCTATTTATCTTTAACGTAAGGCCAATTCCTTTGAACTTAAGGGTACCCAGACGCTTATACTTTATGGCGCTGGCGATGATGCCAAAAACAACTGCAAGATATTGAAGAACGGTTACACAGTGTTTACGAAATGACAATTTTCTAATACGGGCGAGAGACTGTCATTTTTCCAAATGTAGAACTGCACCCATCGGCAGAATTTCCTCTCTGTTAAACCGTAGTGAGCTTTACAAGCCCAATTTACGAAACATTTATTGCACAATACAAATGACATTGAAGTCTATATTTAAAATGAACCGTATCAAAATCATAATATCTCTACTGCTGAAAAATTATTGCATGCAGCGCACGACAATTCTGCCCAAACCGCCGACGAAAATTATGAAGACCAGACCCGCAGTCTATCGTGATGAATGAAGGAGCCATGGGGAGCAGGACAAAAGTACTAGCGCAAAACATTGCCCCATACTGAGACGCCCTGATCAATTCTGTTGCCGAAAGCTTTCGGTTAATCTCAACTAAAAATATAAGTTAATTTGATCGCGTAGGGTTTCTCTCGAAACCGGCATGTAGGTTTATTTAATCACCAACGGAACCCAAATTATTTAGTTTTTTTTTAACTCTTCTACGGATTTCCCCAATATCTTTGCTATTACTTCTGTTCCATAATTCAACTGCTGCAGCGTTTCAAATTGACGGATTTGAGACTGAGACCAAACTGTATCTAATGTACTGTTATCGTTTTCTGGAGGATTCAAATCAGACTTTTTTAATCCCAAGCGGTTAACTTTTCCAATTACAGAATTTCGAGTTGCCCCACCACCCAACATTTTAGCAATTGATGCAGCTGAGTGTCCATCACCCCACATCTTTTTTAAATTGACAACACGTTCATCAGTCCAGCTTAAGGGCAGTTCGTTTTGGACAATTTCTCCAGGTGCGGTGCAAGAGACTGAAATTTGCGAACCTTCATTAATATTGGAAGCATATTTTCTCAAACCTGAATAAACCGCATAAAGGGTAAGACCCATCTTTTTCGAAATTGCCGGTCCCCCAAAACCTTTATTATGAAGATCTAACAGGATTAAAATTTCAGATTCGGTCCACTGTTTGACACTTTGAGATTTATGATGAACAAAATCTAGATAATTTTTTTCAGAATTATCATCAATTTTATAGAAAACCCCACTTTCAGTTATCTCTATTTCCCAGCTAGAAAGAGCATAATAACCACGACCCAAAGAAACAACTTCAGGAATTTGCGTTATATTTAGACCTGCATTCACAGACCTAACTAACTTTACTTTGTTTGTTAAATCATTTAGCTTAATCGGTTTTTTTTCATCTCTAATAATTTGTACAATTAAATCTTTTATTAGAAGACGAGAAGAACCGTTATTACTCTTCGAAAAAACATTTCGACCAAGAGGATGACCAATCTCTAAATACTTCAATAATCCAGACGATTTCCAAATATCTAACTTTACATAAAAGAAAGTATTATGAATTTTGAGGAAATCCATAAATTCATTTGTGTGGAATTGATTCTTAACTAATTGACTTAAAAAATCTGTTGCAAGAGTTTTTATTTGCTGCAACTCAGCATTAGTGAAACCAAGCATCGCAATAGTTCCCCATTTTCCGTGCTCAAATGGAAAGACATTTGTCAAATTCTGTGCTGCACCCATAAAACTCCGCAATTCAACCCCTGGATGAAATTCCAGTAATAGATTTTCACATTTTTGGGTGGATATTGGAGTGTCTAATTTATTGAAAAAACTTTTAGCAATTGAAGTTAAAGTCAACCGAGATGAGTAAAATTTGAGGACTGGCACACCATTAACTTCCTCAATTTCAGAATTTTCCAGAGCGCCAGATAAGAGTATACCAAAATACTCAGAGAACTCTGAAGGTATCACCCCTCTGACTGCCATCTCGACATCTTTAATGGTCCACCCTTCCATTTCAGGCAACAGAGCAGCAATGCCATTTTTAGTTAAATCAAATTCTGATTGATTTGATCTCGCAAAGTAATTTTGACCATCGAAATTTATTAAAAAACAAACAATACCGTCGCAAACTGGATGTGTTAATAAATGCGACAATGCCTCCTCATCGTAATCTTGAAAATCAAAACGATCATCTAAGATAGACAAGTTATGAGCGCTCAAAGGCGACATACAAGTCTCAAAAGCTAGATTTAGCGCAATACCCCAAACATTTTCAGAGTTCCATCCTTTTGAAGGGTGTAGCAGAGCTTTAACAGCTTTAGATTCTATTTGCCGAATGCGCTCCCTAGTTACGCCATATAGATTACCGATTTCTTCTAAGGTCTTTCGCTTTTCGCCTACGCCTAATCTTTTTTTCAATACATCCTGTTGCCTCTCATCGATACGATCCAAAGATGACAGCAGGTTTTCAAAAATATTGGACCAGACATACTTATTATTAATTTTTGGTTGATAAGTATTACTATTATTTTCATATAAATTATTTTGTATCTTGGGTTTGGTCGAAATAATCTCACATGTGTTAATATCAATATCTTTAAAAATTGTATTTTTCGATGCTACGCCGTGTTGTTGATTGAAATTTAAACCCCTATCTACAAGAAATGATTTCAACTCGTTTACAGATTTTCTTCCACAATTTTTTAAGTTGAAAAATTCCTTCTCAGAAAAAGATAGCACATCACCGATTGTAAGTAATTGCGCTCGATCCAGTACATTTGTGAGTCTAACAGAAAATTCAAAGTCGTTCAGACTAATGTTTAACAGTTCATTATCAAAGACGGTTTGAGAATTATCTTTGAATACTTCCTGTACTTTCAGATCATGCACCATAACCTCTTCCTCAGTAACAGCAGGCTGTCCCATGAAAGTTAAAATTGGATATGCCTTGCAACTCTGAATTTCGGTGAACCGATCTTTAAAAACAGAAACATCTCTTGTTGAAACTGCTAGTGCCAGAGATTGTGAAAAATATGGCAATTTAGGCTGCGAATTCAATGATTCAAAAACTTTACTGGCGATCATTGGTGAAAATGATAAATCTATAAATACAGGCCAAAGATCTTTATTTAGCAAATACTCTTTAGCAGAAGTAAGAGACCTCAAAACCTTATACTCGCCCTCACCGTCTTGAGTGAAATACAATACTATCTTAGGGTGCATAATCTAAAATTTTCTCTAAATCTAGATTTCCAAAACCATCGTAGTTTTGATAAAGTAGATCGACGCCTGCATCAGCTAATTTTTCAAGATATTTATATTCTTTACCTGATTGCTCAGGATAGATAGCATTAATTGCGTTTCTGAAAATGAAATTTTCGTCAACTCCACCGACATCGTACATATTTTTTCTGTTAGAAAGTGCACCTTCTTGTATCAACGCTCCATGAGCCATAGCTAGACTAGCGGCAAGCCTATAACCGTCTTTCATTTCAGAAAACACACCATTGTCAGTCATTTCACGAAGCTTCATATGCATTTCATCGGATAAACCTATGTTTGCACTGTCCTTATCTTCCATTATATGACCTCCAAGTTTGAGTGAAATGACGTAACCCGTGTAATTTTGTATTTTATCCCAATTTTGGATCTATCGAAATAAATGTCATCTTCAGTCAATTCACCACTATGGGCAAAAAAAGCCAACTGTGTAACAACCTGGGGCAAGTAGTTCATAACATTCTCACGATGAGATTTATCTAATCGACCTGCTGGTGTGTCCATTAGCATCGGACCTTTCCTTCGGCCAAGAAAATTCAGAGATTCAATCAAACTTAGCGCTACGATTTGCTCCGCGCCAGCACTTCTGGCAACTCGATGGCCCTCAACGATAAGATTAAGTCCATAGCTTTGATTGATTTCTAAATAATCAAAATTCTTTTCTGTCGTTAGATGCTCGAAGGTTTCTGAAGCGCGCTCACCAACCAGTTTACGCATTGTATCTCGGTAATCAGAAACAGCTGAGTTGAAAATTGTTAGCAGCGCTTCGCTCGTGTCCAATTGGGTTTTGGTTTCCCCACCATCAATCGCACCAACATAATCTGGGTTTTTCTTAATGGCTTTAACCTCTGCCTCAATTTTTTCAATATCGGCATCAATTATGATAGCTTCTGAAGTTAAACGACCGATTTCTTGATTGCGAACAGTAAACTCATTTTTAATCCTTCTACCATTTTCTTCATCGAAATCTGCCAAATCATTACGAATTTCAAAAATTTCATCTTCAATCTTAATGTTTCGACGTAACAGCCCAGTCCTGGCTTCAGAAAAACTACGTATTTTAATTGAGTTATTAGTTTCAAGGCCCGAAAATGTTATACCGCTTAGCTTTGCCTGCAATGAAGCGATCTGCCTATCTAAGTTAGCAGTATCTGTACTTGATGATTTAATTCCATCAAGTTTGGATTGGATTTCTAGACGTTGTTCTGTGGCTAATTCACTGCCACATTGAGAGCATAAGCTAATTTCCAGAGCCTTTTCTAACTCTTTAATTTGTCCTAATGCTACTTCTGCAGTACGCCGAACTGACGAATGAACTTTAATATCAGTTTCAACTTTTACAACCAAAGGCTTGAGCGCTGCACAGAGTGGCTCTCGCCAAAGACTTGCAATAGCTTGCTTTAGTGCATTTTCTTTATCGACAATTTCTTTTTTATTTTTTGCCAATTCCTCATTCAGAAGTTTTTTTCGTTCTGTTAAACTGAGATCTTTACTGGATTTTTCTATTTTATCGTCAAGTTCACTTATTATAATGTTAGTCTCTTCGATCTGCTTCTTAAGTAATTCTTTTTCTTCAAATTTAGACGCTAAATCGCCTTCATGTATCCCCAAGTTGCGAACCAGGACTTCAAGATTACGACTTTTTTTAGCTTCCAATTGCCAATTTTTAGAAATATTTCTTTGGAGATCTTTTAATTCTTCAACCGCTCTCTGCAAAACTGGCAATCCTAAAGCCTTTTCGATACTTCTCTTTATCGCACTTGCTTGCTGACCTTTTTCGTCAACAACTAATTGCTCAAACTCATTCAGTAATTCACCATCAAATAATAAAAATTGACTAATTTGTTTGGGTACTAATCCATCAATTTTACTTTGGCTAACTCCTCCATCTTGAACTCGGTTGTTTTCTTTCATGACAAGTGATGTGTTTATTTTATCGTCATTAATATTTGCCGTCCTCAAGACTTCATAAGATTGCCCTTCGTCTTCGAAACGTAGAGTAACACTTAAAGTTTTCTCACCATCAGATTTGGCATCAATATTCAGAAGTTTTTCATTTGAAATAACCCGCTTTTGTCGATCGAGAGCCTCACCGTACAGCACCCACCTAACCGCGTTGAGTAAAGAGGTTTTACCGTGCATGTTCTCACCAAATATAATCAAAATATTGGCATGATCGTCCTGTGGGAACAAAATTTCTTGCTGGCCTCGAAACACTAGCCAATTGTTTAGTTCAATCGATATAAATTTCATTTTATAACTTACCGGTTGATTATTTTTTGCAAACTTTTTTGCAAGCTTTGCGTTTCAGAGCTTTCACCAGAGAACAAATCGTATACATGTTCAATTTTTTTTTCACATATAGGCTGATCCAACGTTAAATTATTTGATAATAGAAATTTCATTGCAATTTTTTTATGTGAATTCTCTCTATTTTCAACCTCAGTCATACTCGATATCTCCTTCAATTTGGTTCATTATATCAACAGGGTCAGCCCCGATACCAATCAAAATGTTTCGAAGTACAGAAATGGCTGAGATCTTATTCCGGGCTGTGCGTGCAAATTCAAGCGAACGAACGGCCTCACTGAATATTAGCCCGTCAAACTTCATGTCGTTAGTCGCATCAGCAGGCCCTACAATACAGTCATACAAAACAGCATTATTCTTGTTTGGATATTGCCTTAACACTCTACCCCTTCGCTGAATAAACTGTCTAGGGTTTTGTGACGAAGCAGCTATTATCGCGTGTGAAACCTTCGGAATATCAACACCTTCATCTAGACAGCGAATTGATAGAAGAATTCCACTCTCAGATGAAAACGCCTCTAGCTCCCCATCAGATGACCCTGACATGTTAGACACGTATATGAAGGGATTTATATTTCGAAAAGCCAGTTCGTCGTTTATCTCTTGAAGTTGATCTCCATCTTCACAATAGACTAACCAATGTTGGCCTTTTTTATAATGTTTCGATAAAATATCGACTACAGTCTTAACTTTTGACTGTGCTTTTTTAGCAATTCTTGAACGATTGATTAGCATCGACGATACTACTTTATCAGAGCGCGCATCACTAAAATCTAAATCCCTGGATCTTAGATAATTAACAATTTTTTTTGTTAAAACTATCCATTTATCCTCTTCTTCTGCACTTAGATGAGTGGAAACAGGATAATAATCATAGGGAACTAGCCGACCATTGAGCAGCGCATCTTTTAAGGTCACTTCCGGCTCTACAATTCCATCAAAAAAATCAAATAAAATCTTGGTGCCTTCAGCATCTCTGTAACGTTCAGGCGTAGCGCTTAAGCCTAACCTAAATGCAAACTTTTTATCAAAAATCCTCTTATTTTTTTCACTACCTAGTGAATGAACTTCGTCGGCAACTATTAAAATACTCTCGAGGTTCGTTAACCTATCCAAAAAGCTGACAGAAGTAGCGGTGTCATTTATCGCCAAGATTATACTTCCCGGCTGGTCATTGGAACTATTTTGGCACATCTGCCGTAAATTAGAGGATTTGCGCCACTTATAATGCCCCGCTCCACACCTCATAATAAGCACATCACCAAGTTCATTTTTGATTTCTACATACCACTGCAAAAGTAATAATTTGCTTGGAACGATAACCAAGGTTGGTTTGCCTGCTTTCATTTGGTCACGAATAGCAGATATTGCCGTTACGGTTTTGCCACTACCAGTTGCATGCTTTAATATACCTCTTTTTCCAGCTGCTTTCCAATTTTCTAGAGCCAATTCTTGGTGACGCATTAACGTCTTAACTTTTTTATTTGTTTTAGTTTTTGGCGCAAGAATTGATTTAAATTCATCCATATCATTCCTGGCAAACTGTACCAAAAATTCTTTAGCTACGTCTGGAAAGTCGAAAACGCCCAAACCATTAACATCTCCACTCCATAGGTCATCGACATATTGGCAAGTGCTTTGACAACGAAGATAATCGTCGCTGTTCCAAGATGGAAAAACACTTATTCTTTCGAAATTTCCACCCCCAGAAAATGCATTCGAACTTTCGTTTGCTGAACCAGAAAAGCTAAGGTAATTATTTTTTCTATCTTTAAAGTAGCCTGATTTATCATGAAAAATGCCACCGCCATTTTCGAAAAATACTAACTTAATATTTAAAACAGATTTCTGAATTAAAGTTGCTAAAAAGGATATTTCATGGCCACTCTCAGAGAAAGAAGCGAGATCAGAAACATCTTTCAATAGTCCATTAGCAAACAACTCTTTAGCCTCATAACCCAAGGAAATTTGTTGTAAATCCTGAGAACTCATCACCGGACTACACATTATATTTATGGTTCCACCAGCTTGCACAAAGTCTAAAGTTTCGCTTTTAAACAGATCTAGTACTGAACTAGAAAAATAGCCTGATGCCCTTCGATAAAGAATGGACTGACCGAAACCCCGCGACATCATTTCATGAGGTTCATGATTTGATCCTGTCGTGTAAAAGGTTTCAAAATCAATTTCAGTTAGATTGTCTGAACGCATCTTTTAACTCTCTTCGCCTTCAAACAAATCAAATTGACTTTGGAGGGCTAGGGGTATTTTTTTAGGCTTTTTATGACGGGAAAAATTTGGTGCAGTTATTATATATTCTTTTCTTTTAAATAAATTTTCTGTGTCGTTCTCTAAATTTACAAAACGACCCAGAGATCCAAGCAAATACTCTTCGTTAGTATCACAACAAACCCAATTCCGTTTTAGACGCTCGCATACCGCACCAGTAACGCAACTCCCTGCAAATGGATCAATGACAGTATCAGCCTCATCAGTTAACATTCTTATAAAAAATTCAGGAATTAGTGAATGGATTCGGGCTGGGTGAATTATAAGCCCGTGTTCTTTGCAAAAGCTTGAGTAGCTATCTTGGCTGATTGAGTTCGACACAGCAATCAAATTAGGCGGAATCGAACCACCGTTGTTAATTGTAAAATTGTTACTAACTTCATGGCCTGAAGCTCGCTTTCCAGTATTAGTTCCCTGTGTGAGTGTCCGCTCCATTGCTTTGCTATACTCTTGCAGCACGCGTCTATTATCTGCTTTTGGATTATCTGATTTACTCAACCACCAAATTTTATTGACCGCATCCTTAGCCCTTACACGCTCTACATTCACCCACTGTGCAGGCGTAGGTAGCCTAGATGGGTCCCACCAAAAAAAATCTTGGGCTAAATGGAATCCAATTTCGTCAACAAAATTTAATAATAACCTATATTCATACAAATTTTTTGTTGGTGAACCCTGTGTCCAACCTCCACCAAGATCAATCACCAAACTACCCGTTGGCTTCAGGACCCTAAAAAATTCTTTCCCAAATTCTAAAATCCAATCTTGATAAGCTTCACCTTGCTTATTTCCATACTTTTTTTTCGTAACAATATCATACGGTGGACTTGTAAAGATTAGGTCTACCGTCCCCTCGTCAAGCGACTGCAAATATTTAATCGAGTCTACATTTAAAATTCTACCGAAATTAGTAATTTTAACTTCTTTCATTGCGATCTCACAGTTCACACTAATCCAATTCATAGTTGACCAGATAAACAAATGAGTTGCTATGATAATTTTCTAATCTTACGGACAATTTTCATTTAAACTATGCCTGCTGACACAAACCATACCAAGTAAATCAAACACACTTCTTTTACCAAAAACCGTGCAGTTTCACGCCTTAACCCTAAGTAATCCACCAACCCGCGTTAGCAGCCACACTTAGCGGAACATGATAGGTCGCCCCCGTAAGCCGCAGCACAGACGGCAACAGACACCACTGCGATCATCTTACCCCAACGGGTGGTTGCGAACCTTGTGGTTTAAGCCGCTCAAAGTCAGCCTGTGACGTTGATGTACTCGTCGCCGTTGGCATGCCGGATGTATTTGTAGAAGACGGCTCGGGTGGCGAACTTGGTGTTGTTGGCGGGTTGGGTTTGAGTACTGTTGAGATGGCTTTACCCATGCGTGACTTGGGCTTGTTCTTGGCCTCTACCTCACCACCCTTGAGCCGCGTATCAAGTTTGTTGGCTAGAAAGCTTGCAGTGTTGGCGAATGTTTTGATGTCATCAACGGCTTGCTCAAGACTGCCACTGCCTGAGCCTTTCTCAATCACATCGATAAGGCGGCGCAGCTCTTCACGATCATCCATTGCCGTACCCCCTGCCCCGCATCCTTGGGGTCTGCAAAAAACCACCTCGCAATGATAAGTACTGGGCTATAAAAAACCGCAGCGCAGATTTTTGAGGCTGCAGAACCCATTTCGGATGCTTGCTCATACTGCCATCCGTTCAGGTGCACGCCACACCGCCTCAGCTTGCTTTGCAATAGCACTGTCACACAGGGCTTTGAGGTTGATTAGCTTTGCCGCCCACGCTTTGTGGTCCTCAGCATCTGACGCATTTAAGCGCGCCGCATAATACCCCAGCTTGTTGGAACAGATTGTCAGTGTCTCAACACTTGGTTCAATGCGGTGATAACGCAGCACACGGATATAGCCCTCGCTGCGTCCCAGCCAGCTGCGACAAAACTCTGGTGTGTTCTGCACAATGCCTGTGGCGATCAATTCGTCCCGCATGTGTTCTAATAGTCTTATGCTCATATGCGTCCTCCAATGCGCTGCTTGCACTGGTATTTATCTCTATTGAGCAAAGATGCGGTTTTTGTAGGCCGTTTGCTGCGCTGTTCATTAGTTACAGCCTTTTCTGCCAGGTTTTCTTGTCTCGTTGATAAATACATGCGGAGAACCGCAATGAGATTTGAACAGCGCAAACAGGAACGACAGGCCTTAGCGCAGCACCTTCTGGCCCAAGACTGGGATGTGTTCGGCACGCTCAAGTTTGTAAATGGTAGGACCGTTGGTCGTGAGACTGCCAACAAACTATTGCGTAGCTACTGGAATAAAGTCGACCGCGTGATCTACGGCAAAGCCGCTGAGCGTCAGAACCTGCGGTTGCCACGCTGGTGCTTT
>JAOKHV010000026.1 GCA_028248455.1 Ascidiaceihabitans sp.
GCCCGAGGCTGCAGCGCCCGGTGACATTGTAGATGTCGATGGTAAAGTATTGGCACGCCATGACGGAGTTATCAATTACACCATTGGCCAGCGCCGAGGATTAGGTATTGGTGGATTGGAAGACCCACTTTACGTGGTCAAACTAGACGCTGATACAAAGCAAGTTGTTGTCGGGCCGAAATCCATGTTGGCGACGCGTATTGTTCCCCTAAAAGAAATCAACTGGCTGGGCGATGAACCGATCACGTCACGCGAAGAATGGGTTGTTGGGGTACGTGTTCGGTCAACTCGCCCACCAACAGAAGCTGTTATACGCCCAATTTCAGAAACCGAAGCAACAGTTGAACTGGTTGCGGCAGAGCAAGGTATATCACCCGGACAAGCCTGTGTGTTTTATGATCGTGACAGCAGCCGGATCTTTGGTGGTGGATGGATTCACAAAGGCTGACCAAAAACCCAAAATATTGGCAGCGCGTTTAGCGCAGGCTTTAAGGTTCGGATTTAAGGATAGGCATTCGCGCAAGAACAGCACGTGCAGCACGTAAACCTGGGTCTTCACCATCCTGCCCCAGCTGATTCATCGTATCGGCCATCGCGTCTAATTGTGGCTGTGGGTTTAAAATCAATTTCTCTAAACCCTCTGAAATCAGGTCAGAACGACATTCTTCACCGATAAATTCCGGAACATGACGGGTGTCTGAAACAAGGTTGATCAAATTCCCAGTGTCGATTTTCACCATGCGCTTGATGACAACCCGACTTAACCAATTAAGGTCGTAGGCACTGACCATCGGCGTATGTGCAGCCGCCAGCTCAAGCGCAACGGTTCCGGATACGGCAATCGCAAAATCCGCTGCGGCAAAAGCAGCTCGTTTTTCGGCCATGACTTCGTCTAATTCTCGGCCACGCGGATCAAGGACTATTGGAACGATCGGCCACTCTTTCGTTTCTTGCTCTACCAATTCAGCAACTGGTCCCGCGGCAGGTACAACCACGCGCATGTCAGGGTGTTTTGCTAAAATTTTTTCTAGAGCATCACCTAAAACCTTGGCCAGACGGGTAACCTCTCCTTTACGTGATCCAGGTAAGACCAGCAGCAGTGGCGCGGCCTTTTCAAGGCCGTATTTTGCGCGAAAGGCAGCTTTTTCATCCTTAGATGCAACAGGTTCTGCCGCAACTGGGTGCCCAACAAAATCACAATCCATCCCTTCAGCTTCCATATAGGGTGGCTCAAACGGGAATAACGCAAGAACATGATCGATCATCTTCGCCATCTTTGCCGCACGTTTTGGTCGCCATGCCCAGACAGTTGGTGCCACATAATGTACACAACGAATATCACTCGATTGCTTTATCAATTTCGCAACACGCAGCGAAAAATCAGGACTATCGATTGTGATTAAAACGTCAGGATTACTGTCAATCACAGCTTGTGCAGTTTGAGCTATGCGACGTTTGAGATGACGATATTTAGGTAGCACTTCGGCTATTCCCATCACGCTCAATTCGTCCATTAGGAAACGACTGTTTAGGCCTTGGGCTTGCATCATAACCCCGCCTACGCCGTCGAACTGCACATCTGGACGTAACTGACGCAGCCCCGCCATCAATGCACCGCCCAGCTTATCTCCAGAAGGTTCGCCCGCTATGACAAAGACGCGCACCTTTTATTCCCCCGTCCGCGACCAAAGGACCAAACCCGCAGCGTTAGCCAAAGCAATACATTTCGCGGACTCAAGCAAAATCACATCGCCCGCATCAATTACGACGCCAGACAAACCAGATTTTTTCACATTTTCGATCGTTTCAGGACCTATGGTTGGCATATCTGCGCGGGTGTCCTGCCCAAGTTTAGGTCCTTTGACCAAAATGCCTTGTGCTCGCAGTGACGTGTCTGGAAGATGGGACAGCATAAAATCGGTGCCCCCGATCGTTTCCACTCCGATCAGCTGCCCACCACCCGTTACACACGCTTGGCCAACATCCATCGGTGCTAAGGCAGCCAACACATTGGAACCTAGCTTTGCATCTTCGCGCATTTGGGCGTCTGGCCATTTTTCACTCAAAACACCTGGAGGAGCGACAAGGTCCGGAACCAACTCGTGCGCAGCACGCACAGTGAATCCGGTCTGTTCAAACAGCCCCATTACAGCACGCAGTGCACCATCATCACCTGATGTTAGCGCACCTGCTATTAGAGGCATAAGAGGTGCTGTATGTTCGTCCAGCTTGCTTGGATCAAGGCTAGGACGATCAATCGCTCCACACAGGCAAACGTCAGTTACACCGTGCTGTCCTAATTGGATCAACAAAGAACCCAACGTTTCAAGACGAAAGTTAAGGTCAGCGCTTAATCCATCAGGCGCAAACCCTTCCATTACACAAACCAATGGCTTCTCAGGCTGTGCATTAGAAACTTGAGCAGGCAACGCGCCTGCGCCGCAAATAAGTGCCAGCATCAGCGCGGCGTCAAAAACGAGCGGTCAGTATCACCCGTTACAAAATCGACGATTTCTTTGACATATGTGCTTTCAGTTTCTGCACCAAGTCGTTCAATACGATTATGGAATGTCCCCTCGCCCTGTGCCAGCATCTGGAACGCGGCGCGCAATGCAGTTATGTCGGCCCGCGCGACCCCGCGACGCTTCAATCCTACAAGGTTCAAGCCATCCAATGCACCTCTCGGCGCTTGGACCAGACCGTATGGGATCACATCATTTGTCACCATTGTCACCGCACCGATAATAGCGCCGCGTCCAATGCGGACAAATTGGTGAATACCAGAAAGGCCACCAACGATTACATCGTCCTCTAAGATACAGTGGCCAGCAACAGCCGCAGAATTCACAACGATTACTCGATCACAAATGATCGCATCATGGGCAATATGACAGCCCGCCATAAACAGGCAATCATCGCCAATTTTGGTCATTCCACCACCGCCTTCGGTGCCAGCATTCATTGTCACGTGCTCACGAATACGATTGCGCTTACCTATCAAAAGTCCTGATTGTTCACCTTTGAACTTAAGGTCCTGTGGGATTTCGCCAATCACAGCAAACGAGAACACAACGGTCCCCTCGCCAATTTCAGTGCGGCCTTTGACGACGACATGACTTTTCAGCTCAACGTCAGGACCGATAATAACTTCGGATCCAACTAAGCAAAACGGACCAATGACGGCACTTGGATCGATCTGTGCGCCGTCTTCAATCACGCTAGAAGGGTGAATATTGCTCAAAGCAATTACTCCTTTGGGAGATCCATCATGGCAGTAAACTGTGCTTCAGCGGCCATCTCGCCGTCGACTTCAGCAATGCCGGAGAATTTCCAGACTTTACCGCCAGGTTTGCCACGAACCGTTGTCAGCTTTAGCTCAAGTACATCGCCCGGTATAACTTTACGACGGAATTTGCAGCCATCAATCGCCATAAAATAGACCTGCATTTCTTTGTCGGCCATATTCAACGCCGTGCCAACCATCACTGCAGCAGTTTGTGCCATTGCCTCAACAATAGTGACACCTGGCATAATTGGGTTGCCGGGGAAATGACCCTGAAAATGTGGTTCATTCATAGTAACGTTCTTAATTCCACGTGAGGACTGTGTTCCATCGATATCCAGAACTTTGTCTACCAATAGAAATGGATAGCGGTGCGGCAAGATGCGTTGGATCAGATTAATATCAGCGGTTAGCAGCTCGGAACTCATGGGCCAGCTCTTTTCTTGTCATTAGAGGGTTGTGAATTAAAAGTTACTTATGACTACCTTGCCAACGCATGCGGAGCAAGGTCGCGGTCAATCAACAGATGTTGCAGATTGTGATCCGTCGCCAAGAACGCCATCTATTTGCGCAATCGCGATAGCGGTGATGTCAGCCGTATTGGTGCTCAGAACTACATTTCTACGTTCCAAAAGTACTGTTGCACCGACTTCAAGCATCAAAGCCTGCAAAATCGGAGCTGCTGCATTCAAAAACGTATTGCGCTGGGTTTCGATCTGCATGCTCAGCGCCTGCGTCTTGGCAAGTTGCTCCTCGCGTGTCGTTTGGACCTTTTGGTCAAACTCATCTGCCAGAATACGAAATTTTTCGGCAGTCATTGTCGCACGCAACGCTGTCAGTTGCTTTTCTTCTTCCAAAAGCGCAATTTCTTTGCCCTTGTTCTCTTCAGCCAGTTGTGCCCCTTGGATTTCAAGCTGCTGTGCGGCACGAATGCCAAACTGGCTTTTATTAAAAAGCTGGAGAGTATCGACAACCAGTGTGCGACCAGCAGAAAATTCAATTTGTTGTGCATTGACATGCCCCATAGCCAAAAGGGCCATTGAACAGGTAAATAAGAACGCTCGCAGAAACATCTTAGGATCAGAATATTGTCGACAGAGTAAAGTCAAAGTCCTGTTTTCGGTCATAATCTTCCAATTGTAATGCTTTGGTAAAGTTAAAACGAAGCGGACCAATCGGACTTTTCAACAGAATGCCAAAGCCAACGACGTGACGCAGGCTGTCACTTTTGTCGTGAACAGAAAAAGGGGACGTGTCACCCGTAACTCCCTTCAACCCCCAAAGATTTCCAACGTCATAGAAAAGTGCACCACTAAGCCCGTATTCCTCAGGCAATCCTACCGGAAATTCAGCCTCAAAACGGGCCGCTACATACAAGTTACCACCTAACGCATCACCGGAAGTAATATCACGTGGCCCAATACCACCTGGCTCAAAGCCGCGCAAAATTCCAGGTGTCAGGATAAAGCGATCGACCGTACGGTTCTTACCACCACTGAAGGACAACGTACCGCCTTCAACAGTAGCGCGCAAAACAACGTCACTGCTCAAGACACGGCGCTGCCCAACAGCCTTAGCCGTAGTTTTCACGTATTTGCTATCGCCACCAAGACCCGCAAAGTCTTGCGAAAGTTCCAGCAAAACACCTGCATCTGGGTTTAAACCCGATATTCGTGTGTCATAGCTATATGTATAACCAATAGACGACGCAGTCTGTTTCCCAATGTCTTCTAGAATGATCACCGCAGTTGCCGCTGTATCACGCGCAGCAATCTCGACCTGCTCTGCAGTATAGCGTAATTGAACACGACTATTTTCCCTGACCGGAAATCCCAAGCTGGGTTGGAAGGTCGCTGTGCTGGAATCGAAATTGGAGAATGCACTATCGCTTTCGGCATAATTTAGATTTAGGCCAAATCGAACGTCACGTCCGAGAAAGTTAGGTTCAATAAAATTGAAGCCATAGCGACGAGAATCTTTTGCAGTATTAAAAGTTATATTAACCCCTTGGCCACGTCCAAGAAAATTCGATTCCTTTAGTGTGATTGCAACACCAAATCCATCATTGGCAGAAAATGACCCGCCAAAGCCCAATGAGCCTGTTGGTTGTTCTTCGACATCAACGTCAACGATTACCCGATCCGGTGATGATCCTTCTCGTGCGTCTATGTTCGCGTTAGCAAAGAACCCCAATGCTTTGATACGTTCTGCAGATCCACGAATTTCACGTGGATTGAATGGGTCGCCCTCAGCAGATTTAAACTGGCGCCGTATGACACGATCAAGAGTAGTCGTATTGCCTTCAATATCAATCCGCTCAACAAACACGCGCTGACCACGAGACAAAACAAATTCAACATCAAGTGTTAAGTCACGATCGTTACGAGTGATGCGTGGTTCAACCCGCAAAAAATCTACGCCTTGACGAATAGCCAATCGCTCCATTCGTGCGATTTCTTGCTCAACCAATGTCGGGGAATAAACGACGCCCGGGCGGATTTTGGTGACTGCCTGATATTCGTCACCGTCGACATCATTTAGTTCACTGCTTGTCGAAACGCTTCCGAATTTGAATTGCTGTCCCTCACGGATGTTAAAAACGATAAAATGCCCATCACGTTCTTGGGCCAATTCTGCGTTTACAGAATTTGTTCTGAAATCAATATATCCGCGTGACAGGTAAAACTCGCGCAAAACCTGTTTGTCGAACTCGATGCGGCCTTCAACAAACGTATCGGCCTTTACCAAAGCACGGAATAGCCCCGCCTGCTTCGTTCCAAGGACACGACGTAAACGACGGTCTGAATAAATGCGGTTGCCAACAAAGCTAAGGCGCTCAACTTCTACTATATCACCTTCAAAAATTTCAAAAACGATATCAACGCGATTGTCGCTTCGTTTGATAATTTTAGGCGTTACACGGGCAGCCAAACGACCTCCGTTTGAATAAGATTCAGCAATTTTTGCTGCATCGGCCTCTACGACGTCGGGATTAAAAACGCGACGTTCGGCGGATGAAACCAAAGCTTCCAGCACGGAATCTTTCTTGCGGCGGTTACCCTCAAAGTTCACACGATTGATCGTTGGACGTTCAACCACCGTGATTTTCAGGGTATTTCCAGCTGGAGAAATGGCAACACTTTCAAACAAGCCACTATTTTGAATTCTTTGAAATGCGTCGTTCAGTTGGCCAGCGCTAATTGTTTGGCCAGGTGCGATTCCCGCTTGGGATAGGATTGCGGAATTTCCGATCCGCGCATTTCCGTCGATCACAACCTTATTGAATGAGTAATTCTGGGCACCAGCAGGCATCACCCCCACCATCCAAGTCGATGAAACCAATAGGGAAACACTAATCAGCCGTTTGGCTGCCAATAATACAACCCCAGATGCATGTGTTTCACCGTGCTTGCTAGAAAACCGCAACTTCATGGTTATTACCCAATCTTAAGACAAAAGCTGCCTTGATAAGTACCGAGTATAGGCTGGGTTGTCAAAACGGGAACGTACTAAATCTGCCCTATGAGACTGATTTCTCCCCCCTATCTACCGGGAAGCATGTTACCCTAGATACCACAGATCTAAATACCAAGCAAAGACCGGCAGATACTGTATCTAAATACAGCCCACGATACCAGTTAAGATCGACCAAAAGGCTTAGTCCACGATAACCAGTTTGAATCGTTTGCATATTAATATTCCTTTTTGCAACATGACATTACAAAATCAATAAGACCTGAAATTGGTCGAAATGCGGCATAAACATGGCAACCGTACCTGATATCTCTTACGCTGGGTAAACCAACTATATTTGCCCCACCTGCTCCATGGATTCCAGAACCTCATCCAAAGAACGGCACGCACCCGTTTGCAGATACTCCATCGCTCTCAAAAAATACTAGTGTGCATCTAAACTTGATCCGCCGGTACAATTTTCGATGATGCGGCAAAAATAGTCAGATTGGTGGCCATCCGCAAAAGTATAATGCACGCAAACGTCCGTGAGACCGCTACACATTAGCAGTGTGTCCACCTGCAAACCACGTAACAAAATTTCAAAGTCGGTGCCAAAGAACGCTGAATAACGACGTTCTCGGATAAGGTAATCAGTTGGCCGGAAATCCATCTCTTTGATCGCAATATCCGTCTTTGGATTGTCTTCGAGGCAGTGGATATCCTCGTCGCCGTCCAATTCACGTCCAGAATCTACTAGGTCGGGACGATGAACCTCTTGGATGAAGATAACAGGAATGTTGCGAGCGCGCGCGTTATCAATTGCGACAAGCGCCTTTAGCATACGTTCCTTGTAGCCCGCCATATTGTCGATTGAACGAACCAGACTGTCATCAACGAATGTGCTGGCTTGGATATCAATCCAAGATCAATGCTGCACGCCCCTCAATCAAAGCGCGTTTGTTATTTTTAGCATTGGCCATATCGAACTCCTGTAAATCCGAGGGTTATGGACAGAACAAGTCATTCCCCAAAGCGAACACCATTAGTGTCAACACCATTGCAAGGCCAATGCCCATTAATATCCGCAATGCGTTATCGCTTGGTGGGCGTTTAGTTACAGCTTCGTAGGCGTAAAAAACCAAATGGCCACCGTCCAACGCAGGCACAGGGAACAAGTTCAGTAAGCCTACAGCGGTACTTAGAACAGCAATGAACCAAATAAAGCTCTGCGCCCCTTGTGATGCCATTGCGCCAGAGGTTTGTGCAATACCGATAGGTCCCGACAGGTTGCATGTGCTGATTGCGCCAGTAATCATGTGACCAAGTCCAGAAATCGAGCCCTCAATAATGCGGCCAACTTGGCGCACACTACGCGTCAAAGCAGTGAAAAATGGGACTGTCTCAGTCGCTGGCTCAAACGCCAAACCGTTCATGATACCGATTCGCCATTGGGTGCTAAAGCCCCCACCTGGCACAGGTTCGTCGACACGTTTTGGTGTCAGTACCAATTGTTCGACGTTTCCGTCGCGCCAAACACTTAGGTCAAGATCAGCCCCATTGGACGACTCAACGGTGTTCTTCATGTCAAGAAAGGCAACTATAGCATCGCCATTGATATGGGTAATTACATCACCATGACGCAAGCCAGCGTCAGAAGCGGCGCTTTGCGGCACGATATTTCCAATGCGTGCAGGCGCTAGGAACGGACCTGTTACACTTAAACTCTCGCCATCGCGCTCGATATCATAATTCAAGATGCCATCACTCGGTGGCGATGTCGTTAGTGCCCAGCTAACCGCGTCTTCAAAAACAGCATATTCCTGACCTGCGATGCCAAAAATACGATCACCTTCGCGCAACTGAGTTTCATGCCCCGGAAGAGCTTTAAGAGAGGCAACTGTCAGCGGGTCACTGGGTTGACCTTCGTAGACCATGACGCCAAAAAAAATGATTATCGAAAAAACAAAGTTGAATACCGGACCCGCCGCAACAGTCAGTGCGCGTGCCCAAAGTGGCGCACCATGCATTGTTGCACGTCGTGCGACAGGATCGTCGGCCACTTCAGCCCTCGCCTCCCCGTCAACACCAGAGGCCGCATTTGCATCGCCTGCAAACTTTACATATCCGCCAAAAGGCAGCGCTGCGATCTGCCATTTTGTACCGCGCTTGTCGAAACGCGAATACAAAACAGGGCCGAACCCAAGGCTGAAAACATCCGCGTGTATCCCCGTCCAACGGCCTACGATATAGTGACCATATTCATGGATCGCTACGATCACACTCAAAGCGAATACAAACGCAATAATCATCCAAAAGAAGCCACCAAACTGGCCAATCAGCGTCGCAATATCCAAGTGTTCATCCTGCCCGTTGTTTTATTAAGTGTTGCGCGATCTCACGTGCGAGATGGTCAACATGAAGAACATTATCAAGGGTCATAGTGTCATCAATATGACCACCCTTGCTGTCCATATTAGAAAGTGTTTGATCTACAATCTCAGACATTTCAGTAAATTTGAGCGTGCCTAAAATAAAGCCATTAAGTGCTGTTTCTTTGGCAGCATTGAAAACAGCCCCAGACAATCCTCCACGTGCCATCACTTCGCGCGCAAGACGCAAAGCTGGCCACCTTACCTCATCAGGTGCACGGAAGGTAAATGAACCAATTTTTGCCAAATCCAATCGCTCAACAGGCAACGTCTTACGCTCGGGCCAGTGAAGAGCATAGCCAATCGCATGACGCATATCTGGTGGGCCAACATGGGCCAACAATGCCCCATCGTTAAATCCTACAAGAGCGTGGATCATAGACTCGGGATGAACCAAGACCTCTATTTGATCAGAACGAACATCGAAATACTCATGTGTCTCAATTACTTCCATCGCCTTATTGAACATCGAGGCGCTATCGATCGTGATCCGTTGTCCCATATCCCAATTGGGATGGGCAGACGCCTGCGCCAGTGTGGCGTTTGCTAGATCTTCAATTGGCCAATCGCGGAACGCACCACCACTTGCAGTAATAATTATCCGCTCAACAGCGGCCATATCTTCGCCAACAAGTCCTTGGAAAATGGCTGAATGTTCGCTGTCGACCGGTAGAATTCTAGCGTTGTTGTTTTCGGCTGTCTGAAGAATCAAACCGCCCGCACAGACCAAGGATTCTTTGTTAGCTAAGGCCAGTGTTGCCCCTTGTTCAAGAGCTTTGAGGCCCGGCAAGAGGCCTGCAGAACCAATGATTGCTGACATCACCCAATCAACCGGACGCGACGCGGCTTCAGCCAGTGCAGCCTTGCCCGCAGCAGCCTCAACGTTACTGCCCGCCAATGCGCTCCGCAATTCTGTCAGCAAATGATCGTGGGCAGTCACAGCCACCTGTGCATTCAGGCGAATTGCGTCCTTAGCCAATTGCGTGATGTTTGACGCTCCGGTCAGGGCGACAACATCATAACTGTCGCTATTGCGTGCGATCAGATCGATTGTATTCTCTCCAATGGAGCCTGTGGCCCCAAAAATACTGACACGCCGTCGGTTCATATCAATCTCACACAAAACCCAGTGGGAAACCGATGAACCGGCCAACCAACAACAAGAAAACCGCGGCCCCCAACATACCATCAAAGCGATCTAAAACTCCGCCATGTCCCGGAATAAGCGCCGAACTGTCCTTAACGCCCATCATTCTCTTGATTGCGCTTTCAGCAATATCACCCATTTGAGAAGCCATTGCGACCGCGATCGAAATACCAATCAGCTCAAACGAGGCACCCGTGTAATTTGTAAAGATGAAACCAACAATTGCGGCACCAACCCAGCCAAACACAGTCCCAGACCATGTCTTTTTGGGGCTGACAGCGGACCAAAGTTTTGGCCCGCCGATTAAACGGCCGGCGAAATAACCTAAAACATCCGTAGCAATTACAACAACGATCAACCAAAGCATCCAAGTAAATCCGAGGTCATCGCGCACCGTCATCATTCCAAAACCAGCCAACAGAACAATCACACTAAAAACCATAAAAACAAAGCGGTTCTTGGTTAATTGGGCAAATCCGATGAATGCTGGTGACAACAAAATCGGCAGGCCGAACGCTGTTGGACTGTAGATGGCTACAATACTAGCAAACGCGCTCAACATACCAAGTTGCAGCGCAAGTGGGGCGTTCAACGGCGTGACCATCCGCACCAATTCCCACATCATCAAACCGCAGATAAGTGCGACTAAAACGTGGAAAACATGCCCACCGAATAACAATCCAAGAAGACCAACTATGACCATCAAAATAGCAGATCCCAAACGGATCGTCAGGTCAGACCATTTAGATGTCTTACTCATTTTTTAACGCCCCCAAAGCGGCGATCTCGCTCGCTGTATGAGGCGCACAAGCTCGCGAACTCTTCACGGCTGAAATCAGGCCATAGAGTATCGATGAATTCATATTCCGCATAAGCTGATTGCCAAAGTAAGAAATTAGAAATCCGTGCTTCACCACTGGTGCGGATCACTAGATCAGGGTCAGGTAAAACACGTGTATCCAGATACTTAGGTAATGTTTGTTCATTTACATCTGCAGGATCAAGAACGCCGCACGCAACATCCTCAGCTAGTAATTTGGTCGCCCTAGCGACCTCATCACGAGCCCCGTAATTCAGAGCAATAGTGAGATTGATTTTAGTGTTCCCAGCTGTTGTTTTTTCAAGCTCATCCATCAACTTTACAAGCTTTGCATCAAGGCGCTCGCGATCACCGATGAAACGGACACGTGCACCATACTCTGCGAGGGCGCGCTTTTCTTTAGTTACGTAACGGCGAAACAGGCCCATAAGACCGGCAACTTCGACCTGAGTGCGCTTCCAGTTTTCAGTTGAAAACGCAAAAATCGTCAAATATTTTACGCCAATATCTGGGCAGCTTTCAACAATTTCTCGGACGCGTTTGGCACCTGCATGGTGTCCAAACAAGCGTGGCCTGCCCCGCTGGGTTGCCCAACGGCCATTGCCGTCCATAATAATCGCAACGTGACGTGGCCCAGTATGGCTGTCGTCATCCGCGCTTGTATCAAGGTCTTGACCCATAATGTTATCCGCCACTAAATAAATCCATTAAATCACTAGATAATTACATATTTCCGGGGGAACATGAACACACTTGATGTCGGAATTAAACTTGCATGATCTCAGTTTGTTTCGTCTCAAGCATCTCGTCAATGATTTTGGTTAGGCGATTGGTCATATCCTGAACTTCACCTTCCCAGATTTTTTGATCATCTTCAGAAAGGCCGTCAGCCTTGCCCTTCTTAATCTGATCCATACCATCACGGCGAATGTTGCGTACTGAAATCCGTGTGCTTTCTGCGTAGTGCCCAGCAACTTTAGTCAATTCACGGCGGCGTTCTTCGTTCAATTCAGGGATCGGCAGCATAATAATTGTGCCATTTAGTTGTGGGTTAATGCCCAAACCACTTTCGCGGATGGCTTTTTCGACTGCGCCAACCATCGATTTATCCCAAACGTTGATCGTTACCATGCGTGGCTCTGGAACATTCACAGTCCCCACTTGGTTGATTGGTGTGCGCTGACCGTAAGCTTCAACCACAATCGGGTCGAGCATGGAGGACGAACCACGCCCTGTGCGCAATGATGCAAATTCGGTACGTAGCGATGCTATCGCACCATCCATACGGCGTTGAAGTTCATCGGTATCAAGCAGGAAGTCATCAGACATGGCTTTTCGCCCCTTTATTTTTAGTCACGTTTGCGCAGATAGTATGACAGGCACCCACTAATAAGTGAGTTTATCAATTAATCTTGTACTCTTGTATAGGTTCCCTCACCCGCCAAGATCCCGCGGAACCCCCCCGGCTCATCCAATGAGAAGACAATAATAGGCAGGTTGTTATCACGTGCCAAGGCAATCGCAGACGCATCCATAACGCCAAGGCGCTTAGCCAAAACGTCATCATAGCTGACTGTATCATAGCGCACAGCGTCATCATTTTTGGCAGGATCTTTGTCATAAACGCCATCCACCTTAGTACCTTTAAAGATCGCTTCACATGACATTTCATTCGCACGAAGTGTCGCGGCAGTATCTGTCGTGAAATACGGGTTCCCCGTACCAGCGGCAAAGATACAAACACGCTTCTTCTCAAGGTGGCGCACTGCACGACGACGAATGTAGGGTTCTGCAACCTCGTTCATAGTAATCGCGCTAATCACACGTGTGTGGATGCCCAACTCTTCTAATGCAGACTGCATGGCCAAAGCGTTCATTACGGTTGCCAGCATTCCCATGTAGTCAGCCGTTGTACGTTCCATTCCTTGCGCACTACCTTGCAAGCCACGGAAAATATTGCCGCCGCCAATTACCATGCAAATCTCAACACCCATTTCCTGAACTGATTCTACCTCTTTGGCGATACGTTCGACGGTTGGTGGGTGTAGCCCAAAACCTTGATCACCCATCAGCGCCTCACCAGATATCTTAAGCATGACACGTTTGAAGGATGTTTGGGGTTCTTTGGCCATAGGGCGCTCCAGTTTTCTACTGCCAATTTGAGGTACCGAATAAGGCAATTAGCATTGGGTGTTTTATCTTGCCCTAAAATGTCGGAAAACAATCCAGAATTCAATGCACGACAACCGGAACTGCAAAAGAAATGAGCAAACTTACCAAATACGGACTCTCGCAGCTCTCGCCGGAGCAGCCGGTGCTGATCGCAGGACCAACCGCATCAGGTAAATCCAGCTTGGCCTTAGCGATTGCTGAGACACAGGGTGGCGTGATCGTGAACGCAGACGCCAGTCAGATTTACAACTGTTGGCGGGTCATAACTGCCTGCCCTTCCAAAGACGACGAAGCACGCGCTCTTCATGCCCTTTACCGCCACACGGCATATAATGCCCCGCACTCGGCGGGCCATTGGTTACGCGAGGTTGCGCCTTTCTTAGAAGATGCCCAACGGCCAATCATCGTTGGTGGGACTGGTCTATATTTCACCGCCCTGACCCAAGGCCTTGCTGATATCCCCGCAACTCCACCTGAAGTGCGATGGCAAGGCGATAAACTGGATTTGGCTTTTATGCTGGAGCAGCTCGATCTGGATACGGTTTCTCGCATTGATGTTGCGAACCGCGCGAGGGTTCAACGTGCCTGGGAAGTGCACACTTCGACCGGGCGTGGCCTTGCCCAATGGCAAGACGAAACGCCGCCCCCTCTGGTCGATCCAGAACACAGTTTCAACATCATATTGGATGCAGAGAAAGAATGGTTAACCCCTCGGATCGAACAACGCTTTGATTTGATGGTCGCAGGTGGCGCGATGGATGAAATTGCAAGCATGGATGTTCACTATGACCCAACTTTGCCAAGCTGTCGTGCGATCGGCGTTCCCGAACTAACAAAGTGTCATCGAGGCGAGCTTGATTTGCAAGCCGCACGTGAAGAGGCGTGCATCGCGACCCGCCAATATGCCAAACGGCAACGGACATGGTTCAGGTCAAAGATGAGAAATTGGAACGTGATCAACACAAAAGAGATGTAATAAAGCCATCATTTATCAACTATTAGTAGATAAAAAATTTGAAAAAATTGACCTAAACGAACAAACATGTCAATTCCAACCTATGACCGATACTCTGCAAATCAGATCTTTGGCCAACTTCAAGGGAGGTCAAGATTAGCGTCTTGCGCTTTTTCATGACGACCCTTCTGATCTTTTAATTTGGGTCACACGTGGGTAGGGGCTATTGCACACGGACGGCTCAAGACGCGGTGTCAGTGCACACAACGCGATTGTAACTCCGTATGGTCAGGTTTTTGCACTAGATCTGGGTCGCCTAGCCATCGGACTGATTGCAATCATCCCGCCAATTCAAAATAGTTGAAATTTAGAGACAGCCCGCCAATTGCGGATCAGGGATGCCATAGCAATAGCCCAACTTTCAGGTTTCATTGAAGCTGCACAGCGTGAAGTGCCGGATAATCAGCCTTTTTCAGATGCCGCATTAGGTGCCCATTAGCCTTGATCGAAGTTTGGGTCCGTCGCCAAATTGCCCTTCCTGAACATGCGCCAATAAAACAAAATGCCTCTATTCGACTGGTCAGGAGTTTTTTTGCCAACTTAACGCTACCCAAAATGAAGGGAGCTACTATGGCAGAGCACGCTGAACAGCTCAGCGTAACGCCAACCCACTTAGCGCGTGCAAGTCGCACAACTACAGGGGTAACCGCGGCCGACCATCTGACAGCGCGCCTTCTACACCAAACAGAAACTGCTCTGGTTGATCCAAAAACGTCTGCCAAAGATATTGCGACACAGCTAAAATTTGGCAGCGCCGCCTACTTCGCGCGTTTTGTTTAGCAACATAAGGGTAAGACACCGACAAAATTGCATCGACAAACCTGAGCTACTTTCTGAATAGCCAACAAGCGCCAATCCCGTGTTTAAATGATTTTTTTTAACGTGACGGATTGACCTATACTCCGATCTGTAGCCTGATGATCCAAGGAAGACGCGTTACATCCACGAAAACGGTGAGCAACACCGAGTGGTAAACGTAAAGGGGAGATTTTACACGGGAGTTTAGGTCTGAGCCAATAACAGCCCAGCAATTGGCAAGAGCCGCAAAGGCCGCCAAATCTAATTATCAGCCTACCAATAGGGGCATCCATGGGAACCTTTATCATCAGACGTCTGGGACAGATGTTGCTGACGGCATTATGCCTGACGTTCATCGTCTTTTTCATGACTAACTTAACACCTAACCTTGAAAAACTTGCAAAAACGCAAGGCAACTTTCGCATGTCCGACGAGGCCGTTAACAGCTGGCTGTCCGATAGAGGCTATTTAGCGCCCCTTCCCTATAAGTTTGGGCAATGGGTTGGCGTGGCGCCAGGCTGGACCAACGAAAAGACAGATAATGTTGGCCAAACAGTCGTAACCGGCCGCTGTTTCTTAGCTGCAACACCTGTTGAAGACCGGGCACAATTCTGTGGGGTGTTACAAGGGTTCTGGGGTTATTCTTCGGTATTTAAGACCGATGTCGATGCACTGGTCGCCAAGCGCCTATCCGCAACAGGTAAACTGATGGGCTTTGTTTTATTGCTGATGGTTCCAATGGCTTTGATTGTCGGCATTCTGGCTGGGATGCGTGAAGGCTCAAACTTGGACCGTACACTGTCGACGTTTTCTATAGCCTCTACGGCGACGCCAGAATACGTATCCGGCGTAATATTTATCGCCCTTCTTGCCTCCTCCAAATTTGGAATATCACCGATACTTGCGGATTGGGGGTGGATCGACACAAAAACACTGTTCTTAGGCTCTGCTAAGAAGGCTGTTGATGATGCGACCTTCAGGAATTTCTTTTTGCCCGTATTAACCATTTCCCTTTACGGGATGGGTTATATCGCACGCATGACACGTGCATCGATGGCTGAAGTTATGACAGCACAATACATCCGCACTGCACGCCTAAAGGGCGTTAGTTTTCGCAATGTTGTTATGAAACATGCCCTTCGCAATGCGTTGATCGCTCCATTCACGGTCATCATGCTACAAGTGCCGTGGTTATTGAATGGCGTTGTGATCGTTGAATATCTGTTCGCCTATGATGGCTTTGGTCGTTTGTTGGTTGAAGCGGCACGTGGAAACGACATCGAACTGCTCATGGCCATCTCGGTCGTCTCCGTCATCTTGGTTTTGTTGACCCAACTGATTTCTGACATCGGTTACGTCTTCTTGAACCCGCGCATTCGCATTTCTTAAGGGAGGGTCGAGACAATGGAACCATTGACATGGACCGGAAGCCTTAGCTTTCTAAACCTCTTTTTTGGACTGGCCGTTGGCATCTTTGCCATCATGGTCGCTGTCCAAGTCATCACCTCTCTTTTCGCAAAAGAACAGACAATCCACATCAAGTCAGATGGCACCGCTGCAACCGGTGCGGGTATAGGTGGGCTGATCAGCTTTGCAGTTAAAGTAACTTTTGTTGCCACATTGGCGATTGTAATGATCTATCTGCTGGCTGGGGTCGTCATGGGCACCGAAGCAGGTATCTTTGGCGGAATTGCACAACAGCTTACCCCTGTCTGGTTCGGTATGGCTTTGATTTTTGTGGCCTCGATCAAGTTTAAACGCAGTTTAGGTCTCTATGGTAAGTTGTTTGATAGCACTGTTGGTATGATCGGCTTTGCCCTTGTCTTGTTCTGGGTCTTGGCCGGAGTCATGGCCGGTGTCTTTGACATGATCATCACCCATGACTCCCTGAGCCAAGCTTCTGGCATGAAGAACAAACTACCCGGCACGCCACTACGGGGTGCCGAAGACGATGAATTTAATTGGTATCTACTGGGTGGTGACAACCTTGCACGCGACGTGTTCAGCCGCTTGTTTAAAGGTGCATGGACAGTGGTTCTAATCGCACCGTTCGCCACTATCTTCGCGTTCATGGTCGGCATTACACTAGGCCTTCCAGCAGGATACTACGGCGGACGCTTGGATACGTTTCTGTCTTTTGTTGCGAACCTTATCCTCGCCTTCCCTGTCATCCTTTTGTTCTACCTCCTGGTCACACCAGAGATTGTAGCAACGGGTATACCAAACTATATGGCAGCAGTGTTGTTCGTGTTTCCTGTGATCTTCTTTGGGGTGCTACTTAACTCGCGCTATCACACTCAACCAAAGGTACGCACGCCGCTTTTGATTTTAATTCTAGGCGCGTTGACTTGGATTTACCTCGCGTTGATCAGCAACAATGGCAACATTATTTCAACCAAAGAATACAACATTTGGGGCCTGCCAGAGTTCTTGGACTTTTACGATATGGATCCAAGCATCTTGGTCGTGTTTGTATCTGTGGTCTTTGTGAACGCCCCTACTGTTTTCCGTATTGTTCGTGGCCTCGCCCTCGACATCAAAACGCGTGACTACGTTGCGGCGGCCCAAACCCGTGGTGAAGGTCCTTGGTACATTATGCTTTGGGAGATCCTGCCAAACGCACGTGGCCCACTGATCGTCGATTTCTGCCTGCGTATTGGCTACACAACGATCCTACTCGGTACCTTAGGGTTCTTCGGACTTGGGTTGGAATCAGAAAGCCCTGACTGGGGCACAACGATCAACACCGGTCGTACCCTTATCCGCGCATATGTGCATCCCCTCTTACCGCCAGCAGTCTCGTTGCTAACCTTGGTATTAGGCCTAAACCTATTGGCAGACGGCCTGCGTGAGGAATCATTGCGTGACTAATAATGGGGGCGTGTTGCGCCCTCACCGATTGCTCAGAACACCGAAGTCGGACATTTGATACCGGCTCAACCTCCGAACAGGGAGATGACGACGATGGCGACGCAAGACTATGATGGACCTATCCTTGAGATCGAAAACCTATCGATCTCGTTTTTCACGCGCCTGCGTGAGATCCCAGCGGTTATGGATTTCTCAGTGACGGTTCAGCCTGGCGAGGCCGTTGGACTGGTTGGTGAAAGTGGATGTGGTAAGTCCACCGTAGCCCTTGGCGTCATGCAGGATTTGGGCAAAAATGGCCGTGTTGTTGGCGGTACAATTAAGTTCAAAGGCCAAGATTTAGGCCAAATGACGATGGAAGAGTTAGGTAACATTCGCGGCTGTGAGATCGCAATGATCTATCAAGAACCAATGGCATCACTGAACCCAGCGATGCGGATCGGCAGACAGCTGATGGAAGTGCCAATGATCCATCAGGACATGTCTGAAACAGATGCCTATCAGCGCGCGTTGCAGGTTGTCACAGATGTTAAGCTGCCTGACCCTGGACGTATCCTCAATTCATTCCCGCACCAGCTATCTGGTGGTCAACAGCAGCGTATCGTCATTGCAATGGCTTTGATGTCTGAACCATCACTTCTTATCTTGGATGAACCGACAACTGCACTCGACGTGACAGTTGAAGCAGCCGTTGTGGAATTGGTTAAAGATTTGGGGAAGAAGTACCGTACGTCCATGCTATTCATCAGTCACAACCTTGGCCTTGTCCTGGAAACCTGTGACCGCATTTGCGTGATGTATTCAGGTGAGGCCGTCGAAACAGGCCGTATCGAAGACGTCTTTGACAAGATGCAGCATCCATATACACAAGCGTTGTTTCGTTCGATCCCATTGCCGGGTGCAGACAAGAATTCTCGTCCCCTGGTAGCAATCCCCGGGAACTTCCCCCTGCCCCACGAGCGCCCAAAGGGATGTAATTTTGGGCCGCGCTGCGACTATTTTGAGGAAGGCCGCTGTAACTCCAACAAGGCGATCCCCATGGCACATGTGGAACACGGTGACCGTCATGAAAGCCGTTGCCTAAAGTTTGCAGAGATCGATTGGGACACCCCTGTGATTGAAGCAGAGAAAAAAGAAAAAGCCGCTATTGGCGAAGTCGTTCTGAAAATCGACAACCTTAAAAAATACTATGAGGTCGCTGCGAATGCCATCTTTGGTGGTGGCAACAAAAAGGTCGTCAAAGCCAACGAAACGCTGTCTTTTGAAGCGCGTGAATCCGAAACGTTAGCGATTGTTGGAGAATCTGGCTGTGGCAAATCCACATTTGCAAAAGTCCTTATGGGGTTAGAAACCGCGACCGACGGCGAAATTTTGTTGGACAACAAAGCGGTTCAGAACACCGCAATCGAAGACCGCGATACCAAAACAGTGGCTGACGTTCAGATGGTGTTCCAAAACCCGTTTGATACGCTGAACCCATCTATGACGATTGGCCGTCAAATCATTCGCGCGCTTGAAATCTTCAAAGTCGGTAACAGCGAAGCGGAACGCCGCACACGCATGTTAGAATTGCTTGATTTGGTGAAACTGCCGCGCGAATTCGCAGACCGCATGCCGCGCCAGCTGTCTGGCGGTCAGAAACAACGCGTCGGAATTGCCCGTGCATTTGCAGGTGACGCACGCATAGTTGTGGCAGATGAACCCGTTTCCGCACTGGATGTATCCGTTCAGGCAGCTGTCACTGATCTGTTGATGGATATTCAGCGCGAACACAAAACCACACTGCTGTTTATCAGCCACGACTTGTCGATTGTCCGGTATCTATCTGACCGCGTGATGGTGATGTATCTGGGACACGTCGTTGAACTCGGCACCACAGATCAGGTGTTTTCACCACCCTACCACCCCTACACAGAAGCGTTATTGTCTGCCGTTCCAATTGCCGACACTTCGGTGATCAAGAAACATATCGTGCTTGAAGGTGACATTCCGTCTGCCATGAACCCACCACCGGGTTGTCCTTTCCAAACGCGCTGTGGTTGGAAATCAAAGGTTTCAGGTGGTTTGTGTGACATTGAAATGCCACCCGTCCGTGAAATCGCAGACGGACATCAGGTTAAGTGCCATCTCAGCGACGAAGAATTGGCAGGCATGGAAGCCGTAATCAAAATTGCTGCTGAATGACTGAGGCTGTCATGGTGAGGTAAAAGTAATACCACGCCATGGCGTTCGCCGCGATTGAACCACCAAAGTACGACCACCACAACTGGGATAGACGTGGTTTTGTATCGCAAAAAATTTGAAACGCGAACGAACGAACGGGCCCACCCAGCATTGCAAGGCAAATGCCAGCAATAATTTCGTTGGATTTAATAAGCGAAAAGAGAACAGGCACCGATTGGGAAGAGAACATTTAAATTCCAACGTTGGTTTTGAACATGTGCCCCGCGAGTGCACCAAGTCCGCCACCAATCGCGATAGATGTCCAATAATAGCGTTTAACTTTGGGCTTTGCGCAGATCGGGTTCGCAGATTCATATTCTTGAGGTGTTTCATTATCCACATACAATTTGACTGAGTTGGAATTCAAACGCGTTAGGCGTTCTGCAACGGTGGTTGATGAAACTGACACATAGTGCCCTCATAAATATAGGACACCCATGACGTGAAAAAATGGCAAAAGATTGAACAGTGAATGGCAAAATGAAGCCGCGGTTAGCTTTCCAAGATCACTTTCACGTAGTTAAGCGTCTCTTTTAATGGAAAAACACCACCATATTTTTTGACGGCTCACGGCCCTGCGTTGTAGGCTGCCAATGCTAAACGCCATGATCCAAATGTGCGATATTGTTCTTTGAGATAACGCGCACCGCCATCAACGTTTTGATATGGATCAAGAATATCCACCCCCAAATAGCGAGCTGTTGAAGGGATCAATTCTGCCAATCCATAAGCTCCCGCATGCGATTTTACCGTTGGGTGCCAATTGCTTTCTTGATTGATCAAACGCAGGAACAGATCTTCGGGAATACCATGGCGGCGTGCCACTGGAAGGAATTTGCCTTTGTACTTTTCGTTGATACGAAGAGATGCACCATCACCCCATTTTGACGGTGTGTTTACATTCGCACGCTTTAATCTGACTAAGCTGCTGTATTGGTTTGACGCGCGGGAATCTAAAATCTTCATTTGCGATGAAAATAAAGATTTGCTATTTCTGGAAGAGTACCCAACGGCAAGAACAGCCTCGCCCACAAACGATAAAACAATCGTTACAACTACACCTCTACGCATTTTGTATTAGCCCCACGACATCTGGCTCTCGCGTGACATAGACACGTTTAACGGTCAAACCAGTGATCTAATCAAATTAGCTGTCATGGATCATGTTTTACGATGTTTTAACCAAAGCGATGTCGGTATAGGCTCTGTGAAATTGATGTGCTCCGGATTCGTATTTGCGATTAGGATGCGCAACGTCAAAAGATTTAAAAACGGGGGATGCCATGGCTGGCTCAGTGAACAAAGTAATCCTAATTGGCAATTTGGGCCGTGACCCAGAAGTGCGTTCATTTCAAAACGGTGGCAAAGTTTGCAACCTTCGCATTGCGACGTCTGAAACGTGGAAAGACCGCAACACAGGCGAGCGCAAAGAGAAAACAGAATGGCACTCTGTCGCTATTTTCCAAGAGGGGCTTGTGCGCATCGCTGAGCAATACCTCAAAAAAGGCAGCAAAGTTTACATCGAGGGCCAACTTCAGACCCGTAAATGGCAGGATCAAGCCGGCGTTGACAAATACAGCACCGAAGTTGTTTTGCAGGGCTTTGGCGGTACTTTGACAATGCTAGACGGCCGCAGCGAAGGTGGCGGCGGTGGCAACTACGGCGGTGGCGGATCAATGGGCTACGATTCAGGCCCATCTGATAACGGCGGCGGCTACGGTGGCGGCAATTCTGATGGTGGCTCTGGCACTCCTGCTCCGTCACGTGATCTAGACGACGAAATCCCATTCTAAACCGCTGCGCGTAATTGCGCGTTTAGCACAAAAAATAGCGGGATTCATTCATTTGAGCCCCGTTATTTCGTTTTGTATCGAAAAAAACACCACGATTAAGACCTTAGCGCGTCTTGCAACACATCAACGATCAAATCACGCGACACGTCACTGGTGACAAATGATGTCCCAATGCCACGCGTCAGAATAAACCTTAGCTGACCATCCAGAACCTTTTTGTCCTGCCCCATCAGATCAACCAGTGCTTCAGCATTAGGCAAATCACCCTCAATGTCTGAAAGGTCCGTTTTCATACCCATATTCTTCAGGAACGCCCGCAAACGGCTCGGGTCTTCCTGTGAACACAGTCCCATCTTGGAAGAGACCTCAAACGCTAGCGCACAACCGATAGCAACACCTTCGCCATGCAACAGACGACCAGTATAGCCCGTTGCCGCCTCAAGGGCATGACAGAAGGTGTGGCCAAGATTCAAAAGCGCACGATCTCCCTGCTCGGTCTCATCTCGCGTTACAATTTCTGCTTTCATCTCAACAGAGCGACGCACGACATGAACACGCGCAGCAACATCGCCAGCTGCCATTTTAGGGCCATTGGTTTCAAGCCATTCAAAGAACTTTGCATCCCCAAGCAAACCGTATTTGACGACCTCACCACAACCCGCCAGAAAATCGCGCTGGGTCAATGTTCCAAGGACATCAATATCTGCCAGAACAAGGCTAGGTTGGTGAAACGATCCAACAAGGTTCTTGCCGTGACGGGTGTTGATACCTGTTTTGCCACCCACAGAGCTGTCGACCTGCGCCAAAAGCGATGTTGGGATTTGTACGAACCGTACACCGCGGCGTAAGATTGCGGCGGCAAATCCAACCAAATCACCAATGACACCACCACCAAAGGCTACAACCACATCACGGCGTTCGACTTTTTGGCCCAGCAGCCATTCAACGCAGGTGCTTAGGTTCTCCCAATTCTTGGTCCCCTCACCCGGTTTCAGCACCAAGGATTCCATCACGATGCCAGCACCCGCCAGTCCTACACGCAATGTTTCTAAATGCAGCGCACCAACGGTTTCGTCGGTGATAACGCGCACGCGTGGTTGACTTAACAACGGCGCGATCAGCATTCCCGCATCATCCAAAAGACCCGGACCTATGTGGATATCATATTCACGACCCGGCAAATTTACAGAAACAATGTCACGCATTGTGAACCTCCAAAATATTTTTGCGGGCAATTAATGCGTCAATCACTTGGTCCACCATATCTTCAATCGAATACTCAGGGGCTGAACATAAAGTCAGGTCTGCCAAGGAATAGATCGGCACCCGTTGATCATACAGTTTTTTCAAAGTCGCTTTCGGATCGTCAGTGCGAAGCAAAGGTCGTGTGTCCTTGCTGCAAACACGGTTCCATAACAACTCAAGATCGGCATTGAGACAGACAGAGATGCCTTGGGCCGATATGTTCTTGCGATTTTTCTCACTCAGAAACGCACCGCCACCTGTCGATAGGATGCAGCGTTTGTCGATCAACAGACGCTCAATAATTTGTGTTTCTTTGCCACGAAAGAACGATTCACCATCGCGCTCGAAAATTTCAGGCACGGTCCTATCGGCAGCAACTTCGATTTCGGCATCGCTGTCTAAGAAGGCAACGTCCAGCCTTTGGGCCAAGGCGCGACCAACAGCCGTCTTGCCAGCACCCATCATTCCGACCATCACAACCGTCTTTAGCAAGGTGTAATGCACCTTAGGATTTGGCGTAATAGCCATCGTTTGCTCAATTTCGTTCATAATAGACTGAATGACGTGATATTGTCAGAAAGGCCATATATAACTTATCAAAGTAAGAATCTAAAAAGGCAGCCGAATTCATGAAAAAACTGATCAAGATATTGTTTTTTATCTCTATTTTAGCGTTCATCGGGCTGATCGGATATGCATATATTGGGCCGTTTTTTGGTGCAGATTTTTCAGCACCCCAAACTGAAGTCCGTCAACCACTGATCCTGAATGCAGACTAAGCTCTTTTGTCACGCGGTATTGATTACGGTGAGCTATGCCAGCACCACCTTGGCACAGGGCACAATTTCAGAAGTTCCTTTGTCTGCCATCGACTGGCTGGACAGTGTACCACAATCTGCACCTATCCAATTGATCGCCGATGAACCAAAGATCAGCAACGGCGCGACACTACCAGGCGTAACTGTGACAACACTGGATGGACCAACAGCTAAGATCATCGGTTTGGTTCCTTCGAACATATCAGGTTTACCCGTCAATCTATGGGCAAAATCCGACGCTGAAACGTTGACGCAAACCCTTCTGGACATGCCCGCACTGACTTTGTCAGCAGCGCAAGCGACACTATTCACCCTGTTATTGGCAGTCGCTGATCCCGCAGGCGGTAAGGCCGAACAATTCAACTTGGCCCGTGTCGATGCACTGATTAAAGCTGGTGCCCTTGATCCAGCCTTAGCATTAATCGAACAAATTGGCCCATCTCGTAGCCAAGCTGTCGCACAACGGTTTATTGATGCATCCCTGCTAAACGAAACCGAAACCGCAGGATGTGCACTTATAAATAGCTCCCCGTTTTTAGCTCCTGATTTTGCTTATCGCATTTTCTGTGCTGCTCGATCGGGAGATTGGAACACCGCTGCATTACTTTTTGGCACCGCGCGAACGTTGGGCATGATTACACCAGATCAAGCTGCTGTTCTCGAACGGTTCTTAGACCCTGACCTGTTTGAAAATGACGCACCGCTTCCACGCCCGACCACGCCAAGTCCCCTATTGTTTCGGATGCACGAAGCCTTAGGCCAGCCCATAACAACCCGCAGCTGGCCACTGGCATATGCCAATGCTGATCTGCGCGATATTGCCGGATGGAAAACCCAAATTGAAGGTGCTGAGCGGCTCGCGCAATCTGGCGCACTGCCAGCAAATCGCTTGCTAGGGATATACTCACAACGCAGCCCTGCAGCCTCTGGCGGAATTTGGGACCGTGTCTCTGCGGTTCAACGGTTTGAAACCGCGCTGAACACCCGTAGTGCAGCAGCAATTTCCAAAACTATGCCCAACGCATGGTCGCTCATGAAATCTGTCAACCTCTCTGCCTCATTCACCACCCTTTTCGCAGAAGGCGTGTTAAAGACTGGGCTGCCGTCTCAGGTACACGATGATGCGCTCGAGATTATCCAGTATAGCTCTATCTATGAAAGTGCCGCGACGACCTTCCCTGATGCGGCCGATAGGCACCCCTTCCGCACCGCTGTTGCACTCGGTGATGTAAGAGAAACCAACGCGGACAGCCCACTGAAGATAGCAATAAAAATTGGTTTTTTGCCCAATTCAGCTGACCCAAGCTTGCTACAGCAAGCAAAAAGCGGCGAATTGGGCCACGCATTACTCAACACTCTGACAATGCTTCAATCTGGCAGCGACGGCGACATGGGCCAACTTAGCGCCGCTTTGGGGACATTACGCGCGCTCGGGTTAGAGGACATGGCACGCCGCACAGCCCTACAAATATTGATTGAGACACCCTCCAGATGAGCCAGTGGATATCAACATTCCTAGAGGCACAAGCGGCTGAGCTGGGCGCGGCAGACAACACATTACTGGCCTATGGCCGCGATCTTAAGGATTTTGAGGCATGGCTGGCCCGCAAAGCCGTCGATTTTCTTAAGGCATCCCAAGACGACGTCGAACATTATTTGATACATTGCGATGCCCAAGGGTTGGCCAAATCAACACGGGCCCGCCGCCTGTCGTCAATCAAACAAATCTACCGCTTCGCCTTTGAAGAAGGCTGGCGGGAGGACAATCCAGCCATTCAAATTGCCGGGCCTGGCCTTGATACAAAACTACCAAAAACCCTGGATATTGAAGAGGTTGATCGGCTTTTAAGCGCCGCACGTACCCTTGGCCGCGATACACTTCGCAACACCTGTTTGATGGAAATACTCTACGCGACAGGAATGCGTGTGACCGAGCTGGTCAGCTTGCCGGTGTCAGCAGCACGTGGTGATCCACGCGTTCTTTTGATCCTTGGCAAAGGGGGCAAAGAACGAATTGTGCCGCTGTCACCCCCTGCGCGTGAAGCGCTTGTTGCATGGCTACCCATCCGCGATGCGGCTGACGATTTGGCAAAGTCTAGGGGCAAGGCAGCGTCCAAATATCTGTTCCCTTCACGCGGGGTTGCAGGATATCTGACGCGTCACCGATTTTATCTGTTGATCAAGGAGTTGGCCGTTGCCGGAGGCGTCATACCCAGCAAGGTAACACCCCATACATT
>JAOKHV010000027.1 GCA_028248455.1 Ascidiaceihabitans sp.
TTTCTTTCCCAGCTGAATACCAAGCTGAGCACCTTGCTGGCAAAGAAGCTATCTTCGATTGTACAATCTCTGAAGTTAAAGAGCCAGTTGCTGCTGAGATTAACGACGAGATGGCGAAAAAATTCGGCGCTGAAGATCTAGCCGCTTTGAAAACTCAAATCGGTGAACGTCTTGAAGCAGAATATGGCGGTGCATCACGCGCAATCATGAAGCGTGGTCTTTTGGATGCAATGGACACGTTGGTCAGCTTTGATTTGCCACCGTCCTTGTTGGACGCTGAAGCGGGTCAAATCGCACACCAGCTATGGCACGAAGACAATCCAGAAGTTGAAGGTCACGATCACCCTGAGATCGAAACAACTGACGAGCACAAAAAACTGGCAGACCGCCGCGTGCGCCTAGGTTTGTTGTTGGCTGAATTGGGTCAAAAAGCTGCTGTTGAAGTAACAGACGCTGAAATGACACAAGCGATCATGAACCAAGCGCGCCAGTATCCTGGTCAAGAGCGTGAGTTCTTTGAATTCGTTCAAAAGAACCAGCAAATGCAGCAGCAGCTTCGCGCACCATTGTTTGAAGACAAAGTTGTAGACCACGTGTTTGAACAAGCGACTGTGACAGAAAAAGAAGTTTCTAAAGATGAACTTCAAAAAGCTGTTGAAGCGCTAGAAGAAGAATAAGTTCTGCGTCACTTTCTGACGTAAAGCTGGGGCCGCTTTCAATATTGGAAGCGGCCCTTTTTCTTTCGAGGCTCAAACTTCTAAAGGGGTAGGGCAGATGACCGTGTTTTCGTATCCAAACTTTAGAACCCAACACGGGTATATGACCAAGACAGCGCAGACTGCCTTTGTGGGCAATGCGATGGATGCGGGGCTGTTGCCCCCTGACACGATGCGTCGCGCTGATCTGGTAACACTGAAGGCCCCCAATGACCCAAGCCAGCCGATCCAATTCTGGCAATTATTTTCTGTGCTTGGGCCTGATCCCATCGTTGCTATTGTCAAAGGCTTTTATGAACGCGTATTTGCGGACGAGCCGTGGTTCACCTCTGTATTTGAACGCGTGGGTGGTGTTGAGCACCACACGATGACCCAAGCGTCCATGTGGGCGGATGTGATGGGGGGTGGCCCGTATTATCACGGCGCCGACTTTCGCCTAAGCTTCCACCATACCCACAATGCAATTGCGCTGATGAATGACGGTGGTGCTGAGCGTTGGGTGAAGTTGATGAACGCGACCTTGGATGCCACTGGGGTCCATATGACAGATGACCCTAGGGTGCGGATCGCGATTAATACCTTCCTCATGCATTTCTTAGGCAAATACGCGCAAAAATTCAATTTTGGCGATATTGGCGCGTTTGGAGAAACCAACGCAGTTGTTGCCTGAGGTAATTCAGCCCGTCACAATACGCCCGCTTGTACCCGCAGATGGTGCTGTTGCGGCAGAGGTCTTCTTTGACGCGGTGCACGGTAGTACGGCGGATGTTTTTATACTCTTGAGCAACGCAAAGCATGGGCAGCTGATGCGCCTGATCCCGCCGCTTGGATCCGCAGGCTTGAAAGTCTGAGCGGCTGTTCTGCTGTGCGTGATGGTGCGCTGGTTGGGTTCCTGACCTTGGATTTTGAGGGGTACATCGATCTGGCGTTTGTACACTCTCAACACGCGGGCCATGATATTGGCCACCTCTTATATGCCGAGGTCGAGGTAACCGCCTCTGCCAAAGGTATTTCACCGCTCACAACGCAGGCAAGCATAAAGGCAAGACCGTTCTTGGCTCCAATGGGGTGGTAGCACGATATCGCGCAGGTCTTCGTGAAGGGTATTAATTTAGCCTAGTGAGGATTAAGTGCGCCTCACGCACAGATGATCTGCATAATTGTGTTGGCTTGTGCGAAGCGAGCGGGGCGTTTAAACCAATCTCAACATATATTAATGGGGGCAAACCATATGACGACCGCTTTTGTATTTCCGGGCCAAGGGGCACAGACCATCGGCATGGGCCGCGATCTGGCTGGCGCATATCCTGCGGCACGTGCGGTTTTTGAAGAAGTTGATGATGCACTAGGTGAAAAGCTGTCAGATCTGATCTGGAACGGTGAGCAAGATGCGCTGACACTGACCCAAAACGCCCAACCTGCGTTGATGGCAACCTCTTTGGCCGCAATGCGCGCCCTTGAAGCCGAGGGCATCACGTTAGAGCGCGCAAGCTTTGTGGCAGGTCACTCATTGGGTGAGTATACTGCATTGGCTGCGGCGGGATCAATTTCGATCGAGGATACCGCGCGTTTGTTGCGCACCCGTGGCAAAGCCATGCAAGAGGCTGTGCCGGTTGGTATTGGCGCTATGGCTGCCTTGTTGGGTTTGGATTTTGCAGCGGCAACCGAAGTGGCTGCAGAAGCAGCCCAAGGTGAAGTATGCCAAGCCGCCAATGACAATGATCCGGGTCAGGTTGTGATTTCGGGCCATAAGGACGCTGTTGAGCGTGCATTGGTCATCGCCAAGGAAAAGGGTGCTAAACGTGCTGTTTTGTTGCCTGTGTCCGCACCGTTCCACTGTGCATTGATGGAACCAGCAGCGGCCGTAATGGCCGAAGCACTGAGCCACGTCGATATTGCATCCCCAGCGGTGCCTTTGGTTGCGAATGTGCAAGCCGAAGCGGTCAGCAGCGGCCAAGTGATCAGCAACTTGTTGGTGGATCAGGTGACCGGTTCTGTGCGCTGGCGTGAAAGTGTGTCTTGGATGGCGGCAAATGGCGTTACTGAGATTTGGGAAATCGGTGCAGGCAAAGCCCTGTGTGGCATGATCCGTCGCATCGATAAATCTATCGCGACTCGCAACATCGGCACCTCTGCAGACATCGCGGCGGCACTGAAAGGTTAATCATGACCCTTGAGGAAGCAATGGCATTACAACCTGCATGGGTTGGAATTTGGCTGAATTTCTTATTGGCAGGGGCCTTTGTTGCGCCCTTTCTTTTGCTGATTTGGAAATCCAGCCGCAAAGCGGGGATCGTAACCCTACTGTCCAGTGTCATTGCTTCCTTTTGTGTCCAGTACATGTTTAACGCGATGGGCTATGTTAAGTTGCTTGGCCTGCCGCATCTGGTCTTTTGGATCCCGGCGGTTGTGTTCTTGATCGCGCAGCAATCGCGTGGAGATATGACAATTTGGCCCCGTCAGATTATTTGGCTTATTATGACTGTCATCTGTATTTCATTGGCGTTTGATACTGTTGATGTTGTCCGCTGGATTTTGGGTGAACGCGCACCATTGGTGTGAAGAATTTAAGGATAAGGAAGAATAAATGTTTGATATTACAGGTAAAAAAGCATTGGTTACTGGTGCGTCAGGTGGCATCGGTGCGGACATCGCGCGTGGTTTACACGCAGCTGGCGCATCTGTGGGCCTTAGCGGCACACGGGTTGAGCCGCTTGAGGCTTTGGTCGCAGAACTGGGTGAGCGCGCTTATGTGTTGCCATGTAATCTAAGCGACATGGAAGCCGTTGAAGCGCTGCCAAAGCAAGCTGCCGAAGCAATGGGATCTGTTGATATCTTGGTCAACAACGCGGGCATCACACGCGACAACTTGTTCATGCGTATGTCTGACGACGAATGGAATTCGGTCATCAACGTGAACCTGACGGCAACGTTCAAATTGTGCAAAAGCGTCATGCGCGGCATGATGAAAGCTCGTTGGGGCCGGATCGTTAACATCTCAAGCATCGTTGGCGCGACAGGTAACCCAGGGCAGGCGAACTATGCCGCTTCTAAGGCTGGTATGATCGGCATGTCTAAATCATTGGCATATGAGGTGGCGTCACGTGGAATCACTGTAAATGCTGTTGCACCGGGTTTTATTACCACTGCGATGACCGATAAGCTGAATGATGACCAAAAGGGTGCGATTATGACGCAAATTCCCGCTGGTCGCATGGGCCTCCCCGAAGAAATTGCGAGCGCTGTCTTATACTTAGCATCCCCTGAAGCAGGATATGTTACGGGTACAACCTTGCATGTGAACGGTGGCATGGCCATGTTGTAAGTTTGGGTTAACGCTGCTGCCTCTCATTGAGGAGCGCAAATCGTTTGCCAACTGCGCCGACTGTGTTATGAGCGGCGCAGAATTGATCACAGCGGCTTCCGCTGCTTGGTTCGCTGCGTTTACGTTACGTGGCTTTAGCGCCCTTCGGGGCAAGACATCGGGCCCCTAAAGGGAACCACCAATATCTGGGACAACCTGTCTCAAACGAATGAGGACTTTTAATATGAGCGACATCGCAGACCGCGTTAAGAAGATCGTTGTAGAACACCTTGGTGTTGAAGAAGCTAAAGTTGTTGAAGGCGCGTCTTTCATCGACGATCTAGGTGCTGATAGCCTTGACACAGTTGAGCTGGTTATGGCGTTTGAAGAAGAGTTCGGCATCGAAATTCCTGATGACGCAGCAGAAACAATCCAAAGCTTCGGCGACGCGGTTGGCTTCATCACGAAAGCTTCCTAATTTCTCTTGGGCTGTTTGCCCGCTAGTATAGGTTGAAAGATTTAGAACGGCGTCCTTTGAAGAAAGGGCGCCGTTTTTTCGTTAGGCTAGGGCAGGGCCCACGGGCCTGATTGTTGATGTGGCGGGCTGTGGCCTGAATGTGCAACGCTTATATCCCTGTGCATAGTCACGGATGCCCTTGCGCCACTGGAAAATCAGTGTATATGCAGCAATTCCTTTGCAAGATTTTCTAACCGCGCAGTCTCTCGTGGCAGGCCCGCAAAGGATCATATGGCCCGCCTTTGAAATGCGCCTTGATATAAGTGGAGCAAACATGCCGTTATATGAGCATGTCATGATCGCACGCCAAGACTTGTCTAATACACAAGCCGAAGCACTGATCGAACATTTTAGCACCGTACTTTCGGACAACGAAGGTAAACTCGTAGACAGCGAGTATTGGGGCGTCAAAACTATGGCCTATAAGATCAACAAGAACCGCAAGGGCCACTACGCCCTTTTGCGTTCTGATGCGCCAGCATCTGCGATCCACGAGATGGAACGCCTGATGCGCCTGCACGAAGATGTAATGCGTGTGCTGACCATCAAAATGGACGAGCATAAAGAATTGCCATCCGTACAAATGCAGAAACGCGATGAACGTAGCGACCGTGGCGAACGCCGCGAGCGCCGCTGATCTGAAGCTTAGGAAAAGGACGTAACCCATGGCTGCAAAACCATTTTTCCGTCGCCGCAAAGTGTGCCCATTCTCGGGCGATAACGCACCAGCGATCGACTATAAAGACACACGTTTGCTACAACGCTACATCTCTGAGCGTGGCAAAATTGTGCCTTCCCGTATCACCGCAGTATCTGCGAAAAAGCAACGTGAGTTGGCTCGTGCCATCAAACGCGCTCGCTTCCTCGCCCTACTGCCATATGCTGTTAAGTAAGGAGATCTGACATGAAAGTTATCCTACTTGAGCGCGTAGCAAAGCTAGGCCAAATGGGCGACGTTGTAGACGTCAAACCAGGTTTCGCTCGCAACTTCTTGTTGCCGCAGAAGAAAGGCCTCACAGCCTCTGCAGCAAACGTTGCAAGCTTTGAGGCACGCAAAGTTCAACTTGAAGCACAAAACCTAGAGTCGAAAGCTGAAGCAGAAGCAATGGCAGTGAAGCTAGACGGACAGAAGTTCGTTGTGATTCGCTCCGCATCTGATGCTGGCGCTTTGTACGGTTCTGTTACAACACGTGACGCTGCGGAGGCTGCTACAGCTGAAGGCTTCACAGTGGATCGCAAACAAGTCGTTTTGATCGCACCGATCAAATATCTTGGCATTCACAACGTATCAGTTGTTCTGCACCCTGAAGTCACCGCAACTATCGCAATGAACGTTGCACGTTCTGCGGAAGAAGCTGAACTTCAAGCAGCAGGCAAATCGATCCAAGAATTGGCAGCTGAAGAAGAAGCAGAAGCAGAATTCGAAATCTCTGAGTTGTTCGAAGACATTGGCGCTGCCGCATCTGACGACGACGATCTTGCTGAGAGCGCGGGCATCCCGAACGCATCAGAAGACGACGCAGAAGAAGCATAAGCTTTCTAAGCATGGCTTAGATTATTTATTAAGAAAGGCCGCTCAGCAATGGGCGGCCTTTTTCGTTTGGACGTTGTGCGCGCCGCAACATTGGTCGACATAAATGGTTATATTTGACCGAAGCGTCGTCGTTGTTCCCCGTTTTGTTAACACGTCAAAACTAAGTGATGTCCAACGCACTAGTCGCAATAGGCGGGTAAATTAACTCCGGTAAATACGCCCTTCTTTGGGGTTGATCGGAAAGAGGCACCTGTAAATGCAAATGGTCCAGTCGTGAAACCCAAAAAAAATTGCGGAAAAACGCTTTCTTTAATCATTGAGCGGTTCTTGAACCTATGCTACCGGCTTCCTCGATTGCGTCGAGTGGCGCATAAACCGAGGAAAAAAAATGTCTAATAACAATTTTGATGCGGATCACCTTCATACGCTAGACCGCGACTTGGGCCGTTTGTCCAACCTAGAAGCTGCGACCGCATATGCGTCGCGCCCGATGGTTGGTCTTGGTATCTCATTTGTGTTTGTGGTGCTTGCTAGTCTCTTGGCAACTGTCTTTTTTGGTCAGTCCAATAACACGCTCATCGTGATTATTGCCGCTGGTGTTGGCGCTTACATGGCGTTGAATATTGGCGCTAACGATGTTGCCAATAACATGGGCCCAGCCGTTGGGGCGAATGCCTTGTCGATGGGGGCCGCGATTGCGATTGCTGCCGTGTTTGAAAGCATGGGCGCATTGCTGGCGGGGGGCGACGTTGTGTCAACCATCGCTAAAGGCATCATCGCACCTGAAAGCATGCAAACCTCGGGCATCTTTATCTGGGCAATGTTGGCGGCGCTTTTATCTGCTGCGCTTTGGGTGAATTTGGCCACATGGATTGGCGCACCGGTTTCCACCACGCACTCTGTCGTGGGTGGCGTTATGGGGGCGGGTATTGCTGCTGCAGGTTTTGCAGCTGTGAACTGGCCAACAATGTCCAAGATCGCAGCCAGCTGGGTAATTTCCCCAGTACTTGGTGGTGCCATTGCGGCATCGTTCTTGTGGATTATCAAGTCCCGCATTGTTTACCAAGACGATAAAATTTCTGCGGCGAAACGTTGGGTTCCAGTTTTGGTTGGCATCATGGGTGGGGCGTTTTCAACCTACCTTGCGATGAAAGGCTTGAAGAAGATCATCAAGATCGACCTGACCACGGCCCTGTCCATCGGTCTGGCCCTTGGTATCATCATCTGGCTTGTCATGATCCCAGTGATCCGCAAACAGGCTGAAGGCCTTGAAAACCGCAACAAATCCTTGAAGGTTTTGTTTGGTATCCCACTGGTTGTGTCTGCCGCTTTGCTAAGCTTTGCACACGGTGCCAACGATGTTGCGAATGCAGTTGGTCCATTGGCTGCGATCGTTCAAGCATCTCAATCAGGCGATTTCACGGCTGCTGTTTCTATCCCGCTTTGGGTTATGGTTATTGGTGCGATGGGTATTTCCTTTGGTTTGTTCCTATTTGGTCCTAAACTGATCCGTATGGTCGGTGGCCAGATTACGAAACTGAACCCAATGCGCGCTTACTGTGTGGCCCTGTCTGCTGCGATAACTGTCATCGTTGCCAGTTGGTTGGGTCTGCCAGTTAGCTCGACCCACATCGCTGTTGGTGGTGTGTTTGGTGTTGGCTTCTTCCGTGAGTGGGACGCATCCCGCCGTATGAAACGTGCACGTGTTGAAGCGAACCTGCCAGAGCTAAGCTCAGATGAGCGCAGCCGTCGCAAATTGGTGCGTCGTTCGCACTTCCTGACAATCATTGCAGCATGGGTCATCACAGTGCCTGCCGCCGCGATCTTGTCTGCGACATTGTTCTGGGTGATCAGCACAATAGCTGGCTAATCACCTTATGCTGAAATACAAAACGGGCAGGGGATCACATGATCCGCTACCCGTTTTCGTTTGTTTGGGAGGCGTTTACTTATTCGCCACATCCTCTGCGGCCTGTGCATCGCGGCGACGCTGACGGCGCAGCATATGCCCCACACGAACCGACATAACGTGGCCGGCGCGTGTGCGGGTTTTCAGCACGGGAGTGTTCTCTGATGCATCGCTCGTAGCTTCGCGTTTCAGAATGTAGATACCGGACAGCACAATTACAGTTGTACCGAGATAGGTTTGCCATTCCGGCGTCTCTGCAAAAATGAAGAAACCAAACAGCGTGGCCCAGATGATTTGTGAATACTGCATTGGTGCCACGATTATAGCGTCTGTGCGCGTATAGGCGGCCACAAGCAGCCACATAGCCGTCAGCACCAGCAACGTATCGGTGGCGAACAGCCCCAGGTCTGCCAACGGGATTTGAACGTAGACAAAGGGCAGCAACATTGCGGTGATGAACAGGTTGGACATCATCGGATAGATCATCATTACAACGCCGCGTTCGTCCGCGCCGATCTTGCGGGTGATGATGGATACAAATGCACCTGCACAGGCCGCTGTGATCGCCGCGATATGGCCCGTTGAAAATTCTGCAGAGCCCGGGCGGATCACGATCAGAACCCCAATTAATCCTACCACAATAGCCAGTCCACGGCGCAGTCGCACCACTTCGCCTAGCATAGGGATTGCCATAATGGTGATGATGAGTGGAGAGGCAAAGATGAACGCGTAAAATTGCGACAGCGGCAGAGCGGTCACAGCGTAAAACGCACAGAGCGCTGCAGCCACGCCAACAATACTGCGGATGGTCATCCAATAGGGGTGTTTGGGGCGGATGGTATCCGGCTTTTGATCACTCATCATCACAAGTGTGAGGATCGGAAAACTAAGAAGAGCTGTGATGAATACCACTTGGAACGGGGAATAGGTGGCCCCTAATTTCTTGACGATCACGTCATGGGTGGAAAAGACAGCGAAAGCGGCCAATGCCATCAAGGCACCTGCTGCGTTGTTTGAAAGGGCAGGAAAGCGCATCAGGTTTGTCCTGTTTAGGTTTATTATTTCATCGGTAGCACAGGCTGAGACAGGATCAAGGTGCAGATTGGGCAATAGCTTGCCTTGGTCCACCAAGCTACCCTTGAATTGAGGGGGCAAGCCAAGGTATGAGCAAGGCAACAAATTCTTAAAGGGCAGAGCATATGCGCAGAGTCGTCATAACAGGTTTAGGTTTGGTCACACCGCTGGCTGATGGTGTCGAAGAAAGCTGGAGCCGAATTCTAGACGGCAAATCTGGCGCTGGACCGATTACCGGTTTTGACACAACGGGCCTTGTCACCACGTATGCTTGCGAAGTTCCTTTGGGCGATGGCACAGACGGTACATTCAATGCTGATGCTTACATGTTGCCAAAAGAGCAGCGCAAAGTCGATACATTCATCCAATTCGGTTTGGCTGCGGCTCAACAAGCGGTTGAAGACTCTGGCTGGATGCCGACAGAAAACGACGATCTAGAACGCACAGGCGTTTTGATTGGTTCAGGTATCGGTGGATTGAATTCTATCGCCAACACAGCTGTTTTGATGGAAGAAAAGGGCCCGCGTCGCGTCAGCCCATTCTTTGTACCAGGTGCATTGATCAATCTGATTTCTGGCCAAGTGTCCATCAAATACGGCTTCAAGGGCCCGAACCACTCTGTTGTGACGGCATGTTCCACTGGTGCGCACGCGATTGGTGATGCGTCCCGTTTGATCATGTTCGGTGATGCGGATGTTATGGTTGCTGGTGGTGCCGAGGCTGCGATTTGTAAAATTGGTATTGCGGGCTTTAACGCCTGTAAGGCGCTGTCCACTAAGGGCGCGGATGATCCGCAAAAAGCCAGCCGTCCATATGACGCTGACCGCGATGGTTTCGTGATGGGCGAAGGTGCGGGTGTTGTAATCCTTGAAGAATACGAACACGCTAAAGCGCGTGGCGCTAAAATCTATGCCGAAGTTTTGGGGTACGGCCTTTCAGGCGATGCATACCACATCACAGCCCCATCAGAGACCGGTGAGGGCGGCGAACGTTCCATGCGCGCCGCATTGCGCAATGCGGGCCTAGAGCCATCAGATATCGACTACATCAACGCACACGGCACCTCCACGATGGCTGACACCATCGAGTTGGGCGCAGTTGAACGTATGTTGGGCGATCACGCGGCAAACGTGACCATGTCTTCCACAAAGTCCTCAACAGGTCACTTGTTGGGTGCAGCTGGCGCGATCGAAGCGATCTTTAGCGTTCTTGCAATCCGCGACTCTGTTTGCCCACCAACGATCAACTTGGACAATCCAGTGGTTGAGACTAAGATTGACCTAGCGGCCAACAAAAAGGTCGAGCGTGAAGTTAAAGTCGCCTTGTCCAACTCCTTTGGCTTTGGCGGCACGAACGCTTCTGTTATCTTTGGGAAAGTCGATTGATGTGGCGAAATATTGCGTCTAACGCAGTAACATTCTTGGTGGTTGCCCTGTTCTTGCTGGGCGGCCTAATAGCATGGGGCAAAACCCAATACACGACTGCAGGTCCATTGGACCAGGCGATCTGCCTGCAAGTGGATCGTGGATCAAACATGAAGCGCGTTAGCGTTGATTTAGCTGAGCAAGGGGCTGTGTCCTCTGCTGGAATGTTCCGCGTGGGTGCTGATTACGCCGATAAAACAAACTTATTGAAGGCTGGCAGCTACTTGGTTGAGGGCGGAGCGTCTATGGAGCAGATCGTTGATCTAGTCACCAAAGGTGGGGCAAGCACCTGTGGCACCGAGGTTGTGTACCGGATCGGGATCAACCGTGTTGGCGTGCAAGTGCGTGAACTTGATCCAGCAACGGGTCGTTACGTTGAAAAGGTACAGTTCAACCCCGCAACGGATGAAGCGCCAAGCGTATATGCAGCCGCCAAAGACAAAGCCGACACACGGTTCCGCGTGGCATTGGCTGAGGGCGTGACCAGCTGGCAGGTTGTGAACAGCCTCAAAAGCATGGACGTCTTGAAAGGCGAAGTGGCTGAGGTTCCGGCCGAGGGGACATTGGGTCCAGACAGCTATGAAGTAAAACCGGGTGATGATCGTGCTGGCCTATTGGCGCGGATGCAAGACCAACAAGCGCGGTGGATTGCCGATGCATGGGAAGGGCGCAGCAGCGCGGTTCCGGTTGATAGCCCTGAGGAATTGCTGATCCTTGCGTCGTTGATTGAAAAAGAGACTGGCGTGGCCCGTGAACGTGAACAGGTCGCCAGCGTCTTTGTGAACCGTTTGAACAAGAACATGCGCCTGCAAACCGACCCGACTGTGATCTATGGGATAACAAAGGGCGAGGGCATCTTGGGCCGTGGCCTGCGCCGCTCTGAACTGCGCGCTGAGACACCGTGGAACACCTATGTGATCAGTGCGTTGCCGCCAACGCCAATCGCCAACCCTGGCCGCGCCAGCTTGCTTGCTGCGGCCGACCCTGACGAAACGCCTTATATCTTCTTCGTCGCAGACGGCACCGGCGGCCACGCCTTTGCGGTCACGCTGGAAGAGCATAATCGAAACGTCGCCAAGTGGCGCAAGATTGAAGCTGAGAAGAAAGCGGTTGAGGGGAATTGATAATGCTGGGTAAAGGTGTGGGAGCGATCCGGTGCCTTGCCCAGCTTTGGGCGTCTATGCTGTTCATTCTGTTGGGAACGGGATTTGCAATTTTCAAATCCGAACCTCTACACGACCTCAGATTTTTCCCTGCTCAGATCGACATTGTCGCGCAGCTCGCCATAACTGGTTTCGATACACGCACACCCCCAAGTATAGTGCAATATGTTGCGTGCACAGGTGGTTTCACTGCCATGCAAGGCAGTGAATTAGTTGTGCATGGCAATAAGCGGTAGCGGTATCTTTTGGGTTTGGTGCGGATTTAAACACTACAGATACGACACCTGATTTTATGTCACTGCTGACGGAGCCGTGGTGCCTTTAACTGGTTACCGTGGAGTTGGTGGACCCACTGTAGACGAAATTGACATTGGCGTTGTTTCACCAATAGAAGGCGGGACATACGTCATCTATGATGACATAAGGAATTTGTCACCTAGTCAAGCACAAAGCCTACTTTAAACCCCGTACCCGCCCTCGAATTGGGTGGAATTTGATACTTTACCACTAATTGACGATCTGCGGATACCTAACGGAAATTGGCAACGTTCACCTACCCTTGAGCCAATCACCAATACGTTCCCAGAGTTTGGTACGGGAGGTCCCTGAGGTGCCGCTGAACGAAGAAACCGAAAGCTATCGTATCCAAGTGAAAGCGAAAGGGCAGTTAAAACGTGAATTGATGGTTGGCACCTCGGTCTGGGATTACACCGTAACAATGCGCGCGGACGATGGGGTCGTAGGGGGCCGTACGAGGTTGAGGTTGCACAGATGTAGGCGCGGTTTGGTGATGGGCTTACAGCGCGTACCGTCGTTGCTACGTCATGCGACCTGTTTTGGTCATTGATCTTACGACGGCGGCGCGCGCATTGTTGGCCGCGCCATCCCAGCAGCGCATGCAATTGTCTACGAAAATGTTGCAAGTTGCGGATTTTGGGGACCGTTACCGGCGTCGGTTTAAGCAGAGCCACGCTCGTTTCGAAAATGGGGCATTGGCAGCCACAGCGCAAAAATATGCTTTGGCTGTCGAGCCTACGGTAGACGATTGGGACTATTGCGCATGTTTAGAACTGGTTTTGTTGTAATTGATGGCACAGCGCATGTGACCAAGCGCATAATACTGTGATTTTCGACCCATTCAATTTGGTAATAGTACTGATCAAAGGTTTGCGTTTGGCAATTTAAGTCTTACATGGCTATTCTAAGCAGGAACCTAAAAAGGCTTTTACCATGGCTGATGTACGGACCAATATTCAATCTATCGACCCAGTATGGGAACAAATCCAAGATGAAGCCCGTCAGGCCGTTTTGGACGAACCCTTGGTTGGTGGTTTTGTTCACGCATGTATTTTGCACCATAAATCGCTTGAAAAAGCGCTGTCTTACCGTGTTGCGGCTAAACTGGCATCCAACGAGATGTCGATGGTTGTGGTGCGCGAGATTGTGGAAGAGGCCTATGCAGCTGAACCTGCATTAGTTGCGGCGTCACGCGCGGATTTGGTTGCGATCTTTGAACGCGATCCAGCCTGCCACCGTCTTTTGCAGCCGATCCTTTATTTTAAAGGCTATCAGGCGATCCAAGCTTACCGCATTGGCCATTATCTGTGGACCCAAGGGCACAAGGACTTGGCCTATTTCTTTCAGATGCGTGTCTCAGAAATCTTTGGTGTTGATATTCACCCAGCGGCCAAAATTGGCCGTGGGATAATGATTGATCACGCGCACTCAATCGTCATCGGTGAAACGGCTGTGGTGGGGGACAACGTCTCGATGCTGCACTCTGTGACCCTTGGTGGGACCGGTAAAGAAGAAGAGGACCGTCACCCCAAGATCGGCAATGGCGTATTGATTGGCGCAGGTGCAAAGGTTCTGGGCAACATCAGAGTTGGTCATTGCAGCCGTATTGCTGCTGGGTCTGTTGTTTTGCAGAACGTGCCAGAGTGCAAGACAGTTGCGGGTATTCCGGCGAAGATTGTGGGTGAGGCAGGTTGTGATCAACCGGCGGTGTCAATGAACCATATGCTGGGTCCAGACGCGAAGTAATCAACTGGTAATCTTAAAGAAAAGGCGCGGCAGATCATCCCTGCCGCGCCTTTTTATTTAGGCCAACATGCCCATCGGGTTTTCAAGGTTATCGACAATCGCGTTCAGCAATAGCGCACCCAAGGCGCCGTCGATGACACGGTGATCAACAGACAGTGTCACAGACATCACGGTTGCAACCATCAGGTCGCCATCCGGTCCAACAATGGCTTTCTTCTTGCCCGCACCCACTGCCAAGATCGCGCCATGTGGTGGGTTGATAACCGCATCAAAGTTGTCGATGCCGAACATGCCCAAGTTAGAGATAGCAAAGCTACCACCTTGGTATTCATGTGGGGCCAGTTTGCGATCTTTGGCGCGTGTTGCGAGGTCTTTCATTTCCGCAGAAAGTGCAGAAAGTGATTTAACGTCAGCGTCTTTAAGAACCGGAGTGAACAAGCCACCCTCGATTGCCACAGCCACAGCAACGTCTGATGGCTTGAGGTTGAACACACGATCACCAGCCCAAACCGCATTCGCGTCAGGGACAGATTGCAGCGCCAAAGCACAGGCTTTGATGATGAAATCATTGATCGAAAGTTTAACGTCACGCGCAGCAAGCTGCTTGTTTAACTCACCACGGAATGAGAGCAGCGCATCAAGGTTGATGTAACGGCGCAGGTAGAAGTGTGGCACAGTTTGTTTGGCTTCTGTCAGGCGTGCCGCGATTGTTTTGCGCATGCCGTTCAATGGGATTTCGGTGTATTCGCGATCTGCGTACATTTTGGCAACGGCATCTGCTGATGCGCTTGTTGGCATTGCAGCGGCTGTTGGTGATGCGGCAGAAACGGCTGCTGGTGCGGCGCTTGCGCCTTCAACGTCAGCTTTGACGATACGACCACGTGGACCAGAGCCGGTCATAGTTGTCAGATCGACGCCTTTGTCTGAAGCGATGCGACGGGCCAAAGGTGAAGCAAATACGCGATTACCGTCTTTGGCTGGCGGAGCGGCTGGCGCAGGTGTTGGGGATACGGCCGCCGGTGCTGCAGATTCTGCCGCTGGGACAGGTGCAATGGCTGGTGTTGCTGCTGCCGCAGAGATGTTACCAGCGCTTTCGCCGTCTTCAAGAAGAACCGCGATGACAGCGTTTACTTTAACGCCTTCGGTGCCCTCTGCGACCATAATCTTGCCGATGACGCCTTCATCAACGGCTTCAAATTCCATCGTCGCCTTATCGGTCTCTATTTCTGCCAGCAGATCACCAGAAGATACAGTGTCACCTTCTTTAACCAGCCATTTGGAAAGTGTGCCTTCTTCCATGGTTGGTGAGAGCGCGGGCATGAGAATTTCGATTGGCATGTCTGCTACTCCTTATTTGTAAGTGACTTGTTTCACAGCGGCGATAACTTCGTCCGTTGTGATCAAGGCATGGCGCTCAAGGTTGGCGGCATATGGCATTGGTACGTCTTTGCCTGTGCAGTTGATCACTGGTGCATCGAGGTAGTCAAATGCTTCTTGCATCAAGACAGAAGAAATGTAGCTGCCAACAGAACCCTGTGGCCAACCTTCTTCAACTGTCACACAACGGTTTGTTTTCATGACAGATTTAATGATAGCCGCGGTGTCCATTGGACGGATTGTGCGCAGATCAAGAACCTCAACAGAGATACCTTCTTCGGCCAGCTTATCAGCGGCCTCCAAGGCATATGTCATGCCGATGCCAAAGCTGACGATCGTGACGTCAGTACCTTCGCGCCAGATGCGGGCCTTACCGAACGGAACGGTGTAATCCTCAACGTCCGGCACATCGAATGTTTTGCCGTACATGATTTCGTTCTCTAAGAAGATCACTGGGTTGTTGTCGCGGATCGCTGTTTTCATCAGGCCTTTGGCATCAGATGCAGCGTATGGCATTGCAACTTTCAGACCAGGCACTTGCATGAACCATGCAGCGTAGTCTTGGGAGTGCTGTGCGCCAACGCGGGCTGCAGCGCCGTTCGGGCCACGGAATACCATAGGGGCACCCATTTGACCGCCGGACATGTACAATGTCTTGGCTGCTGAGTTGATGATGTGATCCATCGCTTGCATGGCGAAGTTGAATGTCATGAATTCAACAACCGGACGCAGACCTGCAAAGGATGCACCCGTTGCCACACCGGCAAAGCCGTGTTCGGTGATTGGCGTGTCGATGATGCGTTTAGGACCAAATTCGGCGAGCATGCCTTGGCTGATCTTATAAGCGCCTTCATATTCGGCAACTTCTTCACCCATCAAGAATACGGTGTCGTCGCGACGCATTCCTTCGGACATACCTTCGCGAATGGCTTCGCGTACGGTTTGTTGCTTCATCGGCGTGCCTTCAGGCCAGTCCGGTGATGTGTCCACGATTGGCGCTGCTGGTGCAGCGGCGGCTGCCACCGGGGCAGGGGCCGCTTCGACAGGTGCCGCTTCTGCAACTGGTGCAGAGGCCACGATCGCGTCAGCGCTTTCGCCGTCTTCAAGAAGCACAGCAATCGCTGCGTTCACTTTGACACCTTCGGTGCCTTCAGCGATCAAGATTTTGCCTATCACGCCTTCATCAACCGCTTCGAATTCCATCGTCGCTTTGTCTGTTTCAATCTCGGCCAAGATGTCGCCGGATTTTACTGTGTCGCCTTCTTTAACCATCCATTTGGCCAAAGTGCCTTCTTCCATCGTTGGAGAGAGCGCGGGCATTAGAATTTCGGTAGCCATATCAATCTCTCCTATTATGCGTAGATGTCGGTCCACAGCTCTTCAAGAGCTGGTTCCGGGCTGTTTTTTGCAAATTCAGCGGATTCATTCACGACCGCTTTGATGTCTTTGTCGATGGCTTTGAGGTCATCCTCAGTCGCGTGTTTGCCGGTTAGCAGCATTTCACGAACTTGTTCGATTGGATCACGCTCGTCGCGCATTTTCTGGACCTCTTCACGGGTCCGGTATTTCGCTGGATCCGACATAGAGTGGCCGCGATAGCGATATGTTTTGATTTCTAGGATGTACGGGCCTTTGCCTGAGCGACAGTGCGCCACAGCAGTTTCACCAGCGGCCTTAACTGCCAGAACGTCCATACCATCAACAGCTTCACCCGGAATGCCGAATGATTTACCGCGCTCGTAGATTGCAGCAGACGATGTGGAACGCTGTTGGGATGTGCCCATAGCGTATTGGTTGTTCTCAATTACAAAGATACATGGAAGGTCCCAAAGGGCGGCCATGTTGAATGTTTCATATACCTGACCTTGGTTTGCAGCGCCGTCACCGAAATAGGTGAAAGTCACGCGACCATTTTCTTGGTATTTGTCAGCGAAGGCGAGGCCAGCACCAAGTGGTACTTGTGCCGCAACAATGCCGTGTCCGCCGTAGAAATGCTTTTCCTTAGAGAACATGTGCATTGAGCCGCCTTTCCCTTTGGAATAGCCACCCTCGCGTCCGGTCAATTCTGCCATGACGCCGTTTGCGTCCATGCCGCATGCCAACATGTGGCCGTGGTCACGGTAAGATGTGACGCGCTTGTCGCCTTCTTCAGCAGCAGCTTCCAAACCAACAACAACAGCTTCTTGACCGATGTAGAGGTGGCAGAAGCCACCAATCAGGCCCATGCCATATAGTTGTCCGGCTTTTTCTTCAAAGCGGCGGATCAAAAGCATGTCTTTATAAAGAGCTTTCAATTCGTCAGCTGAGACGTTCGGCTTTTCTGCGGGTTGCTTTGTCGTTTTGCGCGCGGCCATACGGCATCCTCCGTCAAGATAGTTTAGTGTTAAACTATCTCATACATGAATTATTCTTGCGATGCGAGAGGCAATATTCTCAAAGGGTATTAAAGCCATTAATGGTATGTTTTTATTCAAATTTTTGAAAAAATAAAGCTTTAACGTCGGGGCGATTTTAGCGGATGATGATCTCGTCCGCGCGAACCATTCCCAAAACTGAACGGGCTTGTTCGTCTAGAAGGTCAAGATCAAGGTAGTTATCTGACAGGCGACGCGTCAGGTTTTCCATTTGCTCAACATCTGCTTTTACTTGGATCAATTGAAGCTGAAGGGCTTCGGCTTCCGCCGTGATTTCTACACGGCGGAACAACCCGAAGTCCCCTTGCACTGCTGCAAAAGTAAAATAGACGCATAGGGCAAAAGCCACTGCGAAAAATGTAAACGTCCCCAAAGCTGGGGGTGCGATACGGGTCATATATCTGCCTCAAAACACCTCTTATCGGGTGGTGAGAACACTATGCCATAGGTGATTCGCTGTGTGAATCCCCTAAATCACAAAAATCGTTTATTTATTGGCTTTAGCCCTGCAATGCAGCGACGCCCGGCAATTCTTTGCCTTCCATCCATTCAAGGAAAGCACCGCCAGCTGTTGAGATGTAAGTAAAGTCATCTGCAGCGCCTGCAAGGTTCAACGCAGCAACGGTATCGCCACCACCAGCAACAGTAATCATATCACCTGATTTAGTCAGCTCTGCTGCCGCTTTGGCTGCCGCCATCGTTGCCTTGTCGAATGGTTCAATTTCAAACGCGCCAAGTGGGCCGTTCCAGATCAGCGTTTTCAACGCTTTGAACTCTTCGACGATCAAAGCCGTCGCCGCATCACCTGCGTCTAGGATCATTTGGCCATCTTCAAGTTTGGTATCGGCGTTCAGCGTCACCATTTCGTACTCAGCACCCGCCGCAAAGGCGCGTGAAACACGGCCATCAACTGGCAAGATGACTTTGCAGCCGATGCTTTCCGCTTGCTTTAGGATGTCACGGGCTGTGTCGTGCAGGTCTTCTTCTTGCAAAGAGCTGCCAAGGGATGCGCCCATTGCGCCCAAAAATGTGTTCGCCATGCCGCCACCGATGACGAGCACGTCAAGTTTGCCCACCAAGTTCAGCAAAAGATCGATCTTGGTCGATACCTTTGCCCCGCCAACAACTGCGCCTACTGGGCGTTTTGGTGTTGAAAGCGCAGCTTCCAGCGCTGTTAGCTCTGCCTGCATCAGGCGGCCTGCACAGCTTGGCAATAGTTTGGCTAGGCTTGTGGTGCTGGCGTGTGCGCGGTGCGCTGCGGAAAATGCATCGTTGCAGAACACATCGCCAAGTGCCGCAAGGCGTGCAGCAAAGGACGCATCATTGGCTTCTTCGCCAGCGTGGAAGCGGATGTTTTCCAACAAAACGATGCCAGCGGGCAGGGTGCCTGCCTCTGCGGCTTCTAGGGTCTCAACCAAAGTTACGGGTTGGCCAAATGTGGTTTCAAGTTCTGACAGGCAAACGCTCAAGGACAGTTCCGAAACAACTTGGCCTTTCGGGCGACCAAAGTGGGCGATCAAAATTGGCTGTCCGCCCTTTGCCAAAATGTCAGCAACCGTTGGTGCGATGCGCTCAATACGTGTCGCGTCTGTGACTTTGCCGTTTTCAACGGGGACATTGATGTCCACACGTAGCAATACGCGTTTGCCGTTGAGCTCCATATCGTCCAGCGATTTCCAACCCATGTGCGTCATCCTTATCATAAATGTAAATTATGGGCGCTGTTTCGCCGTTAATCGCCCTAAGGTCAACGGATGAGTGGCGCATGTGCTTGGCAATCGCCGCCGTTCGAATTAGATAACTTGGGAATTAAGTTTTGAGGAGCGCCAAGATGGCCGAGATTAAAGACCCAGAAAACACGATCCTAATGGAGTTGAAAGGTGGCACAGTCACTATCGAGCTTTTGCCAAAGGTTGCACCTTTGCACGTTGAGCGCATGAAAGAACTTGCACGCGCAGGCGAATACGACAACGTCGCATTCCACCGCGTGATCGATGGTTTCATGGCGCAAACTGGTGATGTTGCGAACGGCGACATGGAAGACGGTTTCGACATTCGCGCAGCGGGTACCGGTGGTTCCTCATTGCCAGATCTAAAGGCTGAGTTCTCCAAAGTGCCACACGCACGTGGTTCCATTGGCGCAGCACGTTCCGCCAGCCCGAACAGCGCAAATAGCCAATTCTTCATTAACTTCTCTGAAAACTCATTCCTGAACGGTCAGTACACTGTGTACGGCCAAGTGATTGAAGGCATGAAGTTGGTTGACGAAATCAACCGCGGCGAGCCACCTGCCGAGCCTGATCGCATGATCAGCGTTAAGGTTGCAGCTGATGTATAAGGCCGCAGCACTTGTAGCTTTGATGGCATCGCCAGCAGCAGCGACTGGTATTGCGATCGAAGTGACTGGTGAAGGTGCGAATGGCACCATCACTATCAACTTGTTTGAAGATGTAGCGCCAGCACACACTGCTCGCATTGTAGGTTTGGCCGCTGATGGCACCTATGACGGCGTGGTGTTTCACCGCGTTATCGAAGGTTTTATGGCGCAAACCGGTGACGTCAAGTATGGCAAAAACCCAAGTAACCTAAGCCAAGCAGGCCGTGGTGGTTCAGATGAGGCAGATTTGCCTGCTGAGTTCTCCGAGCTGCCGTTTGATCGTGGTGTTGTTGGTATGGCGCGTTCGCAAAATCCAAACAGCGCGAACAGCCAGTTTTTCATCATGTTTGAACCAGGTTACTTCCTCAACGGTCAATATACCGTTGTGGGTACGGTTACTGATGGTTTGGACGTGTTGGACGCGGTCAAGTTGGGCGCAGGTCCAAACGGATCTGTGATTGGCCTGCCTGACGTAATGAAATCGGTCACTGTAATCGACTAATATGTTGGGTGCCGTTGGCGCTGTGACACTCAAATAGTGAAAAGGCGTACCGGTTGGTGCGCCTTTTTTTTGATTTTTTTCACATTTCCGTGCAGTATCTGTTCAGGGGATATACGATCTGTCAGCTTTGGGTGAACGCTATCTGGAGGTATGAGATGCGCAGTTTTTTGTTTTCTTGTTTGGTGGCGCTTTGGGCCCCAGTCGCTGCAGTTGGATCACCCGAATTCTGGCAACACGAATGTCCTCAAACTGATTTTGGCCAAACCACAGTAGAGAACTGGGTTGAGATTTTGTCCTGTGGTTCACCAAAAGATTGCATCCCATCGCTCAGTGATCCGTAGTTTATAACCGCTTTTAGCGATAACCAAATCACAGATCGTGAACCCGTCATCAGCGTTGAGATCGATGGGGAAAAACCACGTGCCTATCCTGTACGTTATCTTATCTCGCTTGAGATTGTGCATGACACGGTTGGGGGGGATGCCAATTGCTATAACCTTTTGTCCACTGTTCAATTCAGGAATTACATTTGACCGCCGCGTTAGCGGTAAGGCCTTAAGTTTTGGGGTCACAGGTAAGCGGCGTAATTCTGATATGATCATGAACGACCGTGAAACCCAAAGTTGGTGGCAACAGGCTGAAGGGCGTGGGATTGTCGTTGAGTTGACGGGACAAGACCTAGACACATTGCCAACGTGGATGGAAATCTGGACCGAATTCAAGGCACGCAACCCCGATGGTTTGGTCATGGCGCAACCAACGACCAATCACGATTATGGCCGCAACCCATATATGGGCTACGATAGTCTGCAACGCCCGTTCCTCTACTCAGGCGAAGAGCCACCTCATGACATCCCATCCTTGGCCAGTGTCGTTAGTGTGGGAACCCAAGCATGGCGTGTGACGCGTCTGCGTGAGGATGGGGCCGTCACAGAGAATGAAATTACCCTAACCTTGTCCGCAGGGAAGGCCAGCGCGCTGGACACCTCTGACATGGGGGAAGGGCGCGATGTGGGGACGATATGCGTGCGTGGTGCACAGGGGCGTGATCTGACTGGCCCTTGACGTTATTTTCGCTTTTGCGTTTCACGCCCTCTGGCCCAAGGGCGATTGGATGCTGGGCCACTAAGCCTAGCCACGGACAGGTACAAAAAAGACGTCGTAATCAAATGCGACGCCTTTTCTATTTCTTGTGTCGAACAATTTAGTCTGCAGGCTTTGCCTTTGGCGCAGCAGCTGTAGGTGCTTTGCCTGTGTTCAATGGATCGTCCTGACGTTGGACTGAACCTTCAAAGTGTGCACCCGATTCAATTGCGATTGTCTTGTGGATGATATCACCTTCAACACGCGCAGTTGAAGTCAGGCGAACCTTTAGGCCACGTACACGGCCGACGATGCGGCCATTGATTACAACGTCATCGGCAATCACTTCGCCTTTGATTGTTGCGGTTTCACCAATTGTGAGCAGGTGGGCGCGAATGTCGCCTTCCACAGAGCCTTCAACCTGGATGTCACCAGTGGTCTTCATGTTACCCGTCACGTGTAAATCAGTGGAGAGAACAGAGGCCGCAGGCTTTGCCTTTGGCGTACTTGCCTTGAATTCACTTTGGGGTTTCGCAGCAAGAGCTGACGCCGGTGAGGCAGCAGGAGTTGCTGGTTTTGCCGCGGCAGTGTCTGTCGGGGCAGGGTCGTTGATTTTGCTTTTAGAAAACATCGTTTGCAGCCTTGATATAAATCATTGGGTTAACAGCTTTTCCACCTACACGTATTTCGTAATGCAAGTGGACGCCAGTAACACGTCCAGAAGCACCCATATCACCGATACGATCGCCACGCGAGACCCTTTGGCCAACTTTTGCACGTAGCTTGCTCATATGGGCGTAGCGGGTCTCGATACCAAACTCGTGCTGAATCTTGACCAAACGACCATATCCTGAGGACCAGCCCGCATGGGTCACAACACCGTCCGCCGCGGCATAGAGTGGCGTGCCATTTGGAGCGGCAAAATCCACCCCTTTATGCATTCGGCGACCACCTGTTTTAGGATCACGACGTGGGCCAAACTTCGACGTGAAGCGGAAAGCCGCCTTAAGTGGGTTTGCAAACGGCGCTTTTTGAGCTGCAATCCGGTACAGATTGAGTCGGTCCATTTGGTTCAACAATTTGTTAGCGCGAAGTGCGTCAGCTGATGCTTCTCCACCGCGTGTAGAGAAGGATAGGGGCGTCAGAGGGCCACCTTGACCTGAATAGCCGCGGCGCACTTGTTCAATGATACGCTCAGTCGGCATACCAGCTGCGCGGAACATTTTGTCGAGTGGGGCAACCGAAACGGTCATGGCTTCTTCAAGTTGACGAAAAATCTGATCGTTTTGATCTTTCATGATCGCAATCTGCTGGGCCATATCTTCGGCCTGCAACAATGCATCCTGTGCATCGCGGACAACTTGATCACGTTCAGCGGCTGTTTTGGCGAGGGCTTCGGCAACAAAATCCATAGGCGCGCCGCCACCAGCAGAGGCAAAGGATGTTCCCGCTTCGCCGCTGTCAACTAGGCTTTGCAGCTTCGCAACCTGACCACGTGCTATTTCGCGGTCTTTCATTGTGCCGCGCAGGGTCAACTGGATCACTTCGATCCCTGTTTCTAGCTCGCGACGATGTGTTTCGCTGTTTAACAACTCGGACTGCATCACAGAAATCTGGGCAAGAGCTGCGTTAAAACGGTTTTGCGCGGCCAATGCCTCAACAGCACGGCTGTCGCGTTGTGATGATATTTCGTTCAAGCGCGTCTGATAATTGCGCTGGTCACGCTTGGCTTGTTCGCGGAAATTTCCTGAGCCGATGCTGTCCATCAAGATGATGGCCGTCGCGACGATTGCCCATGCGACAAGCATTGCACTGCCGGTAAAGGCAACCAACTGCATAATTGGGCGCACCCGAATGAATCGGGTGTCTTTATCCGACTTTAGAAATAAGCGACGCTCTGGAAACATACGTTCCAGTTTCGCATTAATTTTTTGTCCTAGACGTGTTCGCACTGAGC
>JAOKHV010000028.1 GCA_028248455.1 Ascidiaceihabitans sp.
ATTATCCTCAAGTTGCTCCAGGCATCTGAGTATAATGTTGAACGCGCACAACGCGGCATCGTTTATATTGATGAAGTTGATAAAATCACTCGCAAGTCTGAAAACCCATCCATCACCCGTGATGTTTCTGGTGAAGGCGTTCAGCAAGCATTGCTTAAATTGATGGAAGGCACAGTTGCGTCAGTGCCTCCACAGGGTGGCCGTAAGCACCCGCAGCAGGAGTTCCTGCAAGTGGACACAACGAATATCTTGTTTATCTGTGGTGGTGCTTTTGCAGGTTTGGATAAAATTATTGCTGCACGTGGCAAGGGTTCTGCAATGGGCTTTGGTGCCGACGTACGTGACAATGATGCACGCGGAATTGGTGAAATTTTCACCGATTTGGAGCCAGAAGATTTGTTGAAATTCGGTCTTATTCCAGAATTTGTGGGTCGTTTGCCTGTTTTGGCAACGCTTGAAGATCTGGACGAAGACGCCTTGGTCACCATTCTGTCTCAACCAAAGAATGCGCTGGTTAAACAGTACCAACGTTTGTTCGAACTTGAAGATACTGAACTTAAGTTCACAGATGATGCGCTTAGCGCCATCGCAAAACGTGCAATTCAGCGTAAAACGGGTGCTCGTGGCCTTCGTTCAATACTTGAAGAAATTTTGCTGGATACGATGTTTGAACTGCCAGGTTTGGATACAGTGAAAGAAGTGGTTGTTAACGAGGAGGCTGTTAACACTGATGCAGCGCCGTTGATGATCCATGCCGAAGTTAAAAAAGAAACAGCAACTGCAGGCTGATCTTTGAGTGCAAGCTATGAATAAAAGGGCGGGCCAAAGTGCCCGCCCTTTTTTGTTGTTACTATCAGATGAGGGACAAATGAAACGAATTTACTCTGGTGGCCCATTCGAGGCTAAAATTGGATACTGTCGCGCTGTAGTTGTGGGCGGATTGGTTCATGTCGCTGGCACAGTCGGGCAGGGAGAAACTGTCGAAGAACAATGCCAATTTGCGTTAGATGTTATTGAAAACGCTTTGACTGAAGCGGGAACAAGTTTTGCGCACATTGTGCGCGTGACCTATATGTTGCCCAAAGCTGCAGACTTTGAAGCTTGCTGGCCGATTTTGTCGGATACCTTTGGTGAAAATCCACCAGCGGCAACGATGATTGAATGTGGGCTGATTGATCCAAAATATAAGATTGAAATTGAAGTGACAGCAATCTTGCGGAGCTAAGTAAATGCCGCGCTTGTCTCTGGACTGCAAGGCAAGGATGCGGCATACCACACTAAAACGTCGGAGGCTGATTGATGGGTATTTTGAATACATTGTTGCGTGCAGTAACATGGTGGAACGGTCAAACGTTGAACACACAGTTGTTCACTTGGCGCAAAGGTCTAAAGGTAGGTACCGATGCGCAAGGTAACACGTTCTATAAAAATCAATACGATTCAAAACGTTGGGTGATTTTCAACGGGGAAGCAGAAGCAAGCCGTGTTGATCCAGAATGGCATGGTTGGTTGCACAGCACCTGGGATGAGCCACCTACAGAGAAGCCTATGATTAACAAACCTTGGCAGAAACCACACCAAGAGAATCTTACAGGTACGGCGATGGCATATGCTCCATCTGGATCTATCCGTCGCTCTCAACCTGCGCCACGTGCCGACTATGAGGCATGGACGCCAGAATAGGGCTCTAAAATGGCTGAAAATACGACAGAAGTGGTTGTAGGCGGCATTGTTTTAGCCGCTGCAATTGGCTTTGGCATCTATGCAGCCCAGATTGCTGGTATCTCCAGCGGTGCTGATAGCTACACACTGAATGCAAGCTTTCGCAGCCTCGAAGGTGTTAGCGTTGGCACTGACGTTCGTCTTGCTGGTGTTAAAATTGGAACGGTCACATCCGTTGAATTGAATACCCAAACCTTTCGGGCTGACACCATTGTGAGTGTAGCCCAAAACATCGAAATTCCTGATGACAGTGCAATCGTAATTTCTTCTGAAGGTTTACTTGGTGGTAATTTCGTTGAAATTATGCCGGGTGGTTCACCATTCAATCTAGAAGAGGATGCAGAAATTACTGACACACAAGGCGCTGTTAGTTTGATCTCGCTTTTATTGAAGTTTGTTTCGGGTGGTGACACTAAGTGATCCGCCATTTTCTTTTTCTTTTTCTTTTAATGTGTTCTTCTTCAGTTTGTGGGCAAGAGATAACAACAACTGTTTTGGATGCAAAAAAAGAGTTGGTGAGTGAAACGCTAGAACTGGTTGACCAGGATATTAACTCTGCAATTGGTCTTGCTTTGGGCAACGCACTAACACCTGGTCTTAATCGTGAAGAAACCAGCAATGGTTCAGGAGCTGTGTTGCGTGGACTTGTGCGGATCAATGGTAAAACCAATGATTTTGCATTACAGGCGGGCTCTTTTGCAAGTTTTGGAAACCTCAGTATCATATTGCGTGAATGTCGCTATCCTAACGGTAACCGTGAAGGCAATGCATTTGCATTAATTGAGATTAGTGAGACTGGTCATGATGGAACATTATTCTCAGGCTGGATGATTGCTTCGGCCCCTGCTTTAAACGCAATGGACCACTCACGCTATGATGTTTGGGTTCTGCGCTGCACAACCTCTTGAGGTTGTAGGGGCGTTAGGAACTGCGCAGGTTTAGCCTGTGCCATATCCAAAAACTGATGGTATTTACCGCGGTCAATTTCAAAGCCACCTAAGCTAGCTAAATGATCGGTTGTAAATTGAGTATCAAACAATACGTACCCACCGCGTCCAAGCATTTCAGTTAAGCAAGCTAACGCCATCTTTGACGCATTTGTTCTGCGCGAAAACATGCTTTCTCCAAAGAACGCTGCGCCAAGTGACACTCCATAGACACCACCGACCAATTCGTCTTTCTCCCATACCTCTAGTGAGTGCGCTTTTCCTTCAGCATGTAGGGCCAAATAGAGTGTGCGAATTTCATCGTTAATCCATGTGTCTTCACGATCTGCACAGCCGTCTACTACACCAGTAAAATCACGATCCACACTCACGTGCAGTTCGGTTTTGCGCATTCGTTTTGCGAGCGATTTTGAGATATGAAATTCAGTTATAGGCAAGATGCCCCGCTTTTGTGGGTCGACCCAGAAGATCTCTGGGTCGTCCCGACTGTCTGACATTGGAAAAATTCCAATTGAGTAACCGTGAAGCAGGATGTCCGGCGTCAGGGCCATTTTGACATTACTCAGCGCCTAGGTTTGTTTCTAACCAATGTTCAAGCCAGTGGATGTTATATGTACCGTCCAAGACGTCTTTTTCTTCCAGCAGTGCGTGGAACAAAGGAACAGTGGTGTCGACACCATCGACGATCAACTCACCTAAAGCTCGTTTAAGGCGTGCCAAAGCTTCTGGACGATCACGACCATGCACGATCAATTTTCCAATTAAGCTGTCGTAATAAGGCGGGATTGAGTAGCCAGCGTACAATGCTGAGTCCATCCGAACACCTAAACCACCTGGTGCATGAAACTGGGTAATTTTTCCAGGGCAGGGCGTAAAGTTTGGCAGCTTTTCAGCGTTAATCCGAACTTCGATTGCGGCACCTGTGATTTTGACGTCATCCTGACCAAATGACATTGGTTGCCCTTGGGCAACAAGGATCTGTTCACGCACCAGATCAACGTCAAAGATTGCTTCTGTCACAGGATGTTCCACCTGCAAACGTGTGTTCATTTCGATGAAGTAGAATTTGCCGTCTTCATATAGGAATTCGATTGTACCAGCACCGATGTAGTTGATGTTAGCACAGGCATCCGCGCAGACCTTACCGATTTTTGCGCGTTCTTCTGGCGAAATGGATGGACCTGGTGCTTCTTCGAATACTTTTTGGTGGCGGCGTTGGAGAGAGCAATCGCGCTCGCCCAAGTGCACAGCCTTACCTTTACCATCGCCAAAGACTTGAATTTCAATATGGCGTGGAGTTGTAAGGTATTTCTCGATATAGACTTCGTCGTTGCCGAAGTTGGATTTGCCTTCAGCACGTGCTGTTCTGAATGCACTTTCCATGTCTGCAGCGGTTTGCGCCACTTTCATGCCTTTACCACCACCACCAGCAGTTGCTTTGATGATGACAGGATAGCCGATTTCTTCGCCGATGCGTTGCGCTTCTTCGAGGGTTGGAACGCCACCGGCAGAACCAGGGACACATGGAACGCCAAGGGCTTTCATTGTATCTTTAGCCGTGATCTTGTCGCCCATGACGCGGATGTGTTCCGCTGTTGGACCGATGAAGGTCAGGCCATGATCTTCGATAATTTGTACGAAGTTGGCGTTCTCAGACAAGAAGCCATAGCCTGGGTGAATCGCTTCAGCACCCGTGATTTCGCAAGCTGCGATAATCGCTGGTATCGACAGGTAGGACTGTTGAGACGACGGCGGGCCAATACAGACACTTTCGTCGGCCATGCGAACGTGCATGGCATCTGCGTCGGCAGTTGAGTGAACAGCGACTGAACCGATGCCCATTTCATGCGCGGCGCGGATAACGCGCAAAGCAATCTCTCCACGGTTTGCGATCAGAATTTTTTTGAACATTTTTAGCGCCTTATTCGAGGATCACCAAAGGAGAGCCGAATTCAACAGCGGAACCATCGTCGACCAAGATACGTATCACTTTACCCGCGCGTGGGGCTGGGATGTGGTTCATTGTTTTCATCGCTTCAACGATAAGTAAGGTATCACCTTCAGCGACGACGGTGCCCACAGATACAAATGCTGGTGCGCCTGGCTCTGCTGCCAAATAGATTGTTCCAACCATCGGAGAGGTCACTGCGCCTGGATCAGATGCAGGATCTGCACTCGCAGCTGAGGCCGCAGCAGGGGCTGCAGCGACAGGTGCTGCAACGGCGGCGGCCATCACTTGCTGTGGTTGTTGTCTGCTTACACGAACGTCAAGACTGTCGTCTTCACCGTATTCGCGCTTTACTTTCACTTCCGTAAGATCGTTTTCGCGCAGTACTTCGGCCAATGCTTGAATAAAGGCGACGTCTGCGTCACGAGTGTTTTGTGTCATAGTTTCCCGAGCCTTGTCCCTACGGTGCTTCTAAAAAATCACACCGACATCTTGTTGTTACGGTATCTTTATATGTGATGGCTTGCCCTAAGGAAAGCACCTACATTTTGATTGTTTTTAGGGCTTCGCATTTTAACTTTTCAAGTCTTAAGTTCGCCAAGTTTGAACCATTCGGGTAAGTGAGTGGTGGCTTCAAATCTTAGACTTCGGGCCCTCACAATACCGCTTTTTGGTTCACGAACTGAATCGACGCTGAGTTGACGATAGGCCTTGTTGCGCGCTGTTTCCCAAGGTCTTCTTTGAGAAGACCTAAACCTACTGTAAAATCTCTGGTCTTCGACATGTGGTGAGGTCCATGCTGTTCCTGGCATTCCAGTACCTTCTGAACTTGCCACTTCTTTGCGATGTGAGCTTGCTTTTGCCAATGTAGCGGTATCTGCGAACTTTAGGTGGGCTAAGTAAACCCCTTCGGGCATCGCAAAGTTTGCCCGACAAGCGCGTTTTTTTCCGATTCCCATGCCATGACGCAAAGCCCGTGCGTCTTGCCAGAATGCCCATGCTTTTGAATAGTGGCCTGTGAATAATGCTGGTGTGCGATCGTTGAAAGCGCATTTGTCCACCGGAACATGAGTTTGACATTGTTATTCCACCAGTTCGAAACCTAGTGCAAAAACAGCATGCCCCCATCGCTTGGATAGCAGTTCGGCGAAAGAGGAATAGTGCGAAGGATCTAGTCAGATCAATTCATCGGCATCGGTGCGTTTAGTCCAGTCATATTCCTCCGTAAGAGTCGAAACAAAGTCATTCATTATCTTTGCTTGAACGTAGTCAAACCTGTCCAATTCGTCGTGGGGAATTGTGATAACATTAGCCTCTGGGCAAATATTTTAATTTTGTGGTCACGGCCATGCGCAATAACGAAAAGGTTCTTTGTACCCAACCGGCTGGAGTAGTGCATGTAAGATTGGGAGAGTGCCCAGTGATAACGGTACACCATTGTCAGTGCACAAATCTTCATACTCATTTTTAGATTGTAAGAGTTTGTGATGACAAGCCGTTTGATGCGCTAGACGTAAAAAAGGCCAGTTCTAAAGAACTGGCCTTTGATGAATCTAAGGTATAGCTGATTTAAATCGCCAAATACTCTTCGCGTAGCTCTTTGTTGTCCAGAACTTCAGCGGCGGTTCCGTCGAAGACGATCCCACCAGTGTCCAAGATCACGGCACGATCTGCCAACTTCAGCGCTCGTACTGCGTTTTGCTCTACAATAACTGTTGTGATGCCTTGGTCTTTGATGATGCGAAGTGTCTTTTCGATCTCATCAACGATGACTGGGGCCAAACCTTCATAAGGCTCATCCAAAAGCAGCACTTTGATATCGCGACACAAAGCACGTGCGATTGCCAGCATCTGCTGCTCGCCGCCTGATAGGGTGACACCTTCTTGGTTGCGGCGTTCTTTCAGGCGAGGGAATAGTTCGTATACACGTTCGATCGACCAGCCGATAGGTGGTGCGATTTGCGCAAGCTTTAGGTTTTCCTCAACTGTTAGGCCCGCGATGATGCGCCGGTCTTCTGGGACTAGGCCCAAACCAACTTGAGATGCTTCATAGCTGGACATGTTGTGAAGTGGCTGATGATCCAACCAAATTTCACCACGGTTCACTTGTGGATCATCTAGGCGTGCAATTGCGCGCAATGTTGATGTCTTACCCGCACCATTCCGACCGAGAAGGGCTAGGATTTCCCCCTCATGAACGTTAAAGCTGATGCCTTGAACGATGTAGCTTTCGCCATAATAGGCATGCAGATCCCAAATAGATAGGAATGCTGGTGCCGAAGCGGCTTGATTGGCGTTTGATGTTGTCATGTTTTTTTCCTTACGCCGCGTCTTGTGTCTCGCCCAAATACGCTTCGCGCACTTTGGGGTGACCTTTGATGTTGTCAGGCGTATCTTCGACCAATGGTGTGCCCTGAGCCAAAACGGTAATTCGTTCAGCCAATGAAAATACAACGTGCATGTCGTGCTCAATGATGGCGATGGTGATGTCTCGCTCGTCGCTAATTTGTTTTAATAGATCGATGGTGTTGTTGGTATCCGCGCGGGCCATACCAGCAGTCGGTTCATCTAGGAGCAACAAGCGCGGCTCTTGCGACAGACACATGCCGATCTCAAGACGACGTTTGTCACCGCGTGACAAAGATGCGGCATTCATGCTGTGTTTGTCTGCCATTTTCATCTCTTCCAGCATATGTTGTGCTCGGTCGATTATTTCTTTGTCGTCCAACATGTTTTTGAACGCACTTAGGTGAAACGCACCGTCACGTTTTGCAAAGCAAGGGATCAGCATGTTTTCCAATACGCTTAGCTCGCCGAAAATTTCAGGTGTTTGGAAAACACGTGAAATGCCCATCTGATTGATTTTAAATGGCTTTCGGCCCAGTACCGATTGTCCATCAAACATGACAGAACCGGTGTCTGGAATTAACTTGCCCACTAAGCAATTGAGCAAAGTAGATTTGCCGGCACCGTTCGGACCGATAATCGCATGGACCGAGTTTTCAGCAACGCTAAGGTTTACATCACCAAGCGCTTGCAGCCCGCCAAACCGCTTGCCTACGTTTTTAACTTCAAGGATACCCATTTTCGTTTCTCCTTATTCCGCAGGTGTGTTGTTGCTGTCAGACTCGTCGTCAGTCTTTTTGCTTTTGAACATTTTGGCAAGTCGCTGACCGCCTTCAACCAACCCACCTGGCAGGAAGATGATAACCAGCATGAACAGCAGTCCAAGTGTCAGGTGCCAGCCTTTGCCTACAAAATAGTGTAGGATGCCGACGATGAAATTTTCTAGACCGTCAGGCAAGAAGGACAACCATTGGTGCAGAACACCATCGTTGATTTTAGATAGGATGTTCTTGAAATATTCATTGAACCCCGCGCCAACAATTGGCCCGATCAAGGTACCAACACCACCCAAGATCGCCATGATCACGATTTCACCTGATGCGGTCCAGTGCATACGCTCAGCACCTGCAAGTGGGTCCATTGAAGAAAGTAGACCACCAGCTAGGCCAGCGTACATGCCTGAGATCACAAAGGCTGCTAACGTATACGGTTTTGTGTTTAGGCCAGTGTAATTCATACGCTGTTGGTTGGATTTCACAGCTCGCAGCATCATCCCGAAAGGGGAACGAAAGATACGGATTGAGACGTAGAATGAGATCAGCATCAAGATGCCTGCGACGTAGTAGCCAACGTTGAAAGTGAACAACCAGCCGCCAACGTTCAAGTTATAGCTGTCGCGCATCGCCAGACCAAACAGTTTCGTTACGGGCAGGGCACCATTGGCGGCAGCTGCACCATCCAAAATACGTGGATCATCCAGCGCCAGTTGCAGACCCGTTTCACCGTTGGTCAAATTGTAGCTTGATGATGGGTTGCCTAGAACTGAGTAGGCAAGGTTGTAAGACATTTGTGCGAAGGCTAGGGTTAGGATCGAAAAATATATCCCTGATCGACGCAAGCTTACGTATCCAATAGCAAGTGAGAAGATACCAGCAATAATCATCGACAAAATGAGGGCAGGGATAATGTTCATGCTGAGCAGTTTGAACATCCATACCGCTGCATATGAACCTATTCCGAGAAAGGCTGCGTGGCCAAAGGAAAGGTATCCTGTGAGACCAAAGAGTATGTTGAAACCGATGACAAGAATGCCAAAGATTACAAATCGTTGCATCAGATCAGGATAGCCAGCATTGAACATCTGAGCCATCGAAGACCCTTGTGGGAAGGGGTTCAGAAGGAATGGGGCAAGAAGCACCATTGCTGTTACGATTACGAACAACAGTGTGTCGCGTTTATTAAGTTTCAACATGTTCTTATTCCTCCATCACGCCACGACGGCCCATTAGCCCACGGGGACGCGTCAGAATGATGATTATTGCAACTAGGTAGATGATGATTTGGTCAATGCCAGGGAAGATTGCTTTGACTTGGTTCATAGAAGCGAACGCTTCAAGGATACCCAGCATAAAGCCCGCAAGCACAGCACCAGGCAAGCTGCCCATGCCTCCAACAACAACCACAACAAAGCTTAGGACCAAGAAATCCATACCCATGTGATAGTTAGGTGAGTTGATCGGAGCATACATTACACCTGCAAGGCCAGCTACACAGGCGGCAATCGCGAACATGATTGTAAAGCGTTTGTCGATGTTGATACCAAGTAAACCAACCGTTTCGCGGTCTGCCATACCGGCGCGGACAACCATACCAAAGGTGGTGAACTGGAGAAATGCAAAGACAGCGGCAATGATTACTGCCGAGAAGCCGAAGTAGACCATGCGCCAATAGGGATAAATAATCGCGTTGGCTTCATACCCTAGATAGGTGCCAAAATCGAACGACCCACGGAAGGCTTCTGGCGCAGGGGTCGGGATCGGATTTGCGCCGTAGAAGGCCTTGATGACCTCTTGTAGAACGATGGCCAAGCCAAAAGTCACAAGGATCTGATCCGCGTGGGGACGTTTGTAGAAGTGCTTGATTAGGCCACGTTCCATGATGAAACCGACGGCTGCCATGATTGGGATCGCAAATAGGATCGCCAATGGTACGGACCAGTCGATAATGCTTGCACCCATTTCTGGGCCAAACCATGTTTCGACGACGGGCGTCTTAATCTTAGCTGGATTACCTAGGAAGTCAGTCTTCGTTGGGTCGATGGTGATTGTTGATATGTTTAAAATACGCTGCAACGTTACAGCGCAGAATGCACCAATCATAAACAACGCACCGTGAGCGAAGTTAACAACGCCCAATGTGCCAAAAATGAGTGTCAGCCCCAGCGCGATTAGCGCGTAGGCAGAGCCCTTGTCGAGCCCGTTTAGAATTTGAAGAAGGATTTGATCCATGGTCCCACCGATAACCTATGTAAGAGGTTCCCCCGGTAAACCGGGGGAGCCAATGACTTGTTTTTATTGCGAAATGTAAATTTGCAAAGCCTGTCGTGACAAGCTTTGCAATATGCGATTACGCGCCTGGGTTACATGAACCCAAAGCACCGCCAGCGAACATCGGGTGATCAGCTTCATAGATGACCTGTGATGTTGGCGTAACTTCGACAACTTCCAAAAGATCGAACTCGGATGTTGGGTTTTCTTTACCACGTACAACCAAGACGTCTTTGAAGCACTGGTGATCGTCTGCACGGTACAATGTTTTACCATTGCCCAAGCCGTCGAACTCATAGCCCTCAAGCGCTTCAACGATACCGCATGGGTTAAATGTACCCGCACGTTGTGCCGCATCTGCGTAAAGCATCGTTTGGCAATATACAGTGTGTGCCGCCTGAGAAGGTGGGAAGCCGTATTTTGTACCAAAGGACTTAACGAATGCTTTTGAGCCTTCGTCTTGCAAAGACCAGTGCCAGTTTGTGGAACCGTGGATGCCTTTAACGTTTGCGCCCGCACCTTTCGCCATCAGGCGAGAGTACAACGGAACAACGATTTCAAACTGCTTACCGTTCACGATTTTGTCGCGGAGGCCAAACTGAACAGCGTTGGTCAAAGAGTTAACCATGTTCCCGCCGTAGTGGTTCAGAACCAAAACGTCAGCACCCGAGTTCAACACTGGAGCAATGTAGGAAGAGAAGTCAGTAGACGCGAGTGGCGTACGTACTTTGTTCACTGTGTTCCAGCCCATAGCTTCTGTTGCTGCGGCGATAGACTCTTCTTGTGTCCAGCCCCATGTGTAGTCAGCTGTCAGGTGGTAAGCGTTACGGTCAGAACCGTACAGGTTTTGCAACACTGGCGCCAAAGCAGCAGCGGACATGTAACCGTTAAAGAAGTGACGGAAGCCATTTGCTTTCTTATCTTTACCAGTTGTGTCGTTTGAGTGCGTAAGGCCAGCCATAAAGATAACGCCAGCTTCTTGGCATAGACCTTGCACAGCAATCGCAACACCAGAAGAAGATCCACCAGTGATCATCACTGCGCCATCTTTTTCAATCATGGATTTCGCAGAAGCACGCGCAGCGTCAGATTTGGTTTGCGTGTCGCCTGTTACGAATTCCACTTTTTTGCCCAAGATGCCGTTACCGGTCAACTCTTTGGACGAAAATGTGTTCATCATGCCGCCGTCGCCGCCACCGTTGAGGTGCTCAACAGCAAGCTCATAAGCGCGCAGTTCGTCTGCACCCTCGTCAGCATACGGGCCAGATTGTGGAACGTTAAAGCCAAGCGTTACAGAACCGCCAGTTGGCTCGTTTGTGTACGCAGCCGCGGAAGACGCAGTGAAGATCGTAGGTGCAGCAAAGCCAGCGCCAGCGATGGCACTGTTCTTAATCAACCCACGACGTGTCAGGTTTGATGTGGACATAAATATCCTCCCTTATTGTTTGAAAACACGAATGAGTCTCCTCAGCCTCAGACGCGCCACGCATTAACATGCAAAGTAAGTATCGCGTTGTTTTGGAAAATTGCGCAATAACGCCCTTGAAAATCACAACTATTTTGTAAATAAATACACATAATAAATAGCTCGCTGTAAAGTTTTTATGCCTTATTGTGAAAGAACGTTGAAAACGCTGTGGATTATGGATTGAATGGGGAGGTCCGAATCGATGAGAGAAGGGCTAACAGGCAGTCGCATCAGGGAGCGACGCGCAATGGCGGGTCTGAAACAAGCCGAGCTCGCAAGCCGAATTGGCATTTCTGCATCCTACTTGAACTTGATTGAACACAATCGCCGTAGAATCGGTGGTAAACTTTTACTCAACATCGCTTCCGCTCTGGGAGTGGATGCCTCAGCACTGACAGAAGGTGCCGAAGCTGCGTTGATCGCTAAATTGCGAGAGGCTGCATCTGCTGCAAAATTGCCAAAAGTAGATGTTAATACGGCAGATGAATTCGCGGGTCGTTTTCCTGGCTGGGCAGAGGTTTTAGCTGCTGGGTATCGCAAGGTAGGGGCGCTGGAGCGGACGATCGAAACTTTATCTGATCGGCTCGCTCATGATCCCAAATTAGCGGCTTCTGTGCATGAACTGTTGTCTACCGCTGCCGCCATCAGGTCAACAGCTTCCATCCTTGCGGACGATAAAAAAATTACAACTGAATGGCGTGATCGGTTTCATGGTAACCTTGATCAAGACAGTAGGCGCCTTGCTCAAAGCTCTAAGGCATTGGTCAATTATCTAGACGATCAATTTGGCGATCAGGAAGGATATGCAATTGGTTCGCCCCAAGAGGAGGTCGATGCATTCTTTGCCGAACACGATTATACCTTTGAAGAAATTGAAAGTGGAACAATTGCTGCTGAGGAGCTTGTTGGGCAATCTGAAGGGCTAGTTTCAGGGTCTGCGCGGCATATTGCACGAGAAATTCTTCAACAACTTGCCTTGGACGCAGGGGAGGTAAGTTTACAGAAATTACATGATCAAATTCAGAGCGTAGGCATGGATCCAATTAGGCTTGCAAGATATTTTGCGGTGTCGGTTTCAACGATATTGCGGCGCTTGGGCTCGCTGAAAAGCCTGAATGCGGGTTTAGTGGTTTGCGATCGCACAGGTAGCCTTTTGTTTCGCAAGCCAACCAAAGGATTCACTATTGCGCGCTTCGATGCGCCATGCGCATTGTTGCCCCTGTTTGATGGGTTAAGTAGTGTCGGGCAAATTTCACGTAACAAGATTGCCGTTGCTGGTCGTTCCGAAATGGAGTTTGAGGTTTTTGCCGTGGCAGAGCCAGTTTCAGTGCTTTCATATAATAATGCTCCGTTGGTACAGGCGACAATGCTTGTGTTACCTTTGAAGTCTAATGAACTGTCTGATTTATCAAAACCTATCGAAATCGGAGCAACTTGTCGTGTTTGCCCACGAGAACATTGCCCAGCACGACGTGAACCTTCCATTTTAAGTAGTGGTTTCTAATGAGAGTTTTGACAGGTCAGGCAAAAGCGTGGATAGTCGGGTGATATTTGGACGTGAATAAACAGGTGGCACGACGACCGTCTGAGTTATGCCCAAACAAGGGGGGCGATTGAACATGAAAAAACGTGTTCTATTGGTTGAAGACGAACCAAACATTATCGAAGCGATTACATTCTTGTTAAGTCGAGAAGGTTGGCATGTTGATACCCAAACGGACGGGGCGACTGCTGTAAAGCGTGTACGGGAGTTGCAGCCTGATTTGTTGATGCTGGATCACATGCTACCGGGTAAAAGTGGTTTAGATATTTTGATTGAATTACGTAGCGATGATCAATTCCGAGCTTTACCAATCTTAATGCTTACTGCGCGTGGGCAAATGCGTGATAGAGCCGAGGCCGAGGCTGCAGGTGTTAGCCGTTTTATGACGAAACCGTTTTCTAATACGGAAGTCTTAGCTGCAGTCCGCGATCTTACGCGGAATTAGAGAATGCAACGACTTCCAGCTACACCTGTCTTTTTAGAACGTCGTAGTTACCGACAGCGACGGATGATGGATGCGATCCGATTATTGCCGCTTGTGGGGTTGTTGCTTTGGTTGATGCCGACTCTTTGGGCCACATCGGATGGTGACGGAGTTGAACCAGTTCGGATGTCACAAGCGATTGTCTATGTTTTCGGTGTTTGGGTTTGTTTGATCCTGTGTGCTGGTTCGTTATGGAACTACCTTAAAAATAGTTCCGAAGATGCGATTGATGTGGAATTTGGTGTGAAAACGGAGCCAAAATAATGGCCTCAATAAATCTGTTAATTGTGGTTTGCCTAACCTATGTAGCCTTCCTTTTCTTAGTTGCTTTTGCTGCTGAACGCGCCGCAGCGCGAGGGCGTGGAAACTGGCTACGTTCGCCGCTTGTTTATACTCTCTCATTGTCAATTTATTGCACCGCTTGGACATTCTATGGTGCGGTAGGGTATGCCGCACGTTCGGGCATGGAATTTATAACGATTTACCTTGGCCCTTCGCTCGTTATGATAGGTTGGTGGTGGTTTTTGCGAAAGCTCGTACGCGTTGGGCGCACCCAGCGTGTAACATCAGTCGCGGATTTGATTTCATCGCGATACGGTAAGTCTAATGTGCTGGCTATCGTTGTAACTATCATGGCGGTCATTGGCGTGACCCCTTACATCGCGCTTCAATTGCAATCGGTGACGCTGTCTTTGTCTATTTTTTCCGACCCAACGGGAACAACGGACGGTGGGATGAATCTAGTTTCGGCAGGCTTTTGGGTTGCGCTTGGTCTTTCCCTGTTCACAGTCTTGTTCGGGACACGCAATCTTAACGCTAACGAGCGCCACAATGGCGTAGTAATAGCAATCGCAGTAGAAGCAGTCGTGAAGTTAGTTGCTCTTTTGGCTGTTGGCATTTTTGTGGTCTGGGGAGTGGCGGGTGGCATCAGTGAAATGATGGTGCGAATTGACAACTCTGATATCGGTCAATGGCAGGTGGACGGTAGTCGCTGGACAGCGTTGACTGTATTGTCGGGTGCTGCATTTCTCTGCCTACCGCGTATGTTTCAGGTCCTTGTCGTTGAGAACGATGATGAACGGCATCTACACATCGCATCATGGGCATTTCCCATTTACCTTATGATGATGAGCTTGTTTGTGGTGCCGATTGCGGTTGTTGGTCTTGATCTGCTGCCTGAAAACTCAAACCCAGATTTGTTCGTTTTGACAGTACCTTTGTCTCAAGGTCAGGGGGGGCTAGCGATCCTAAGTTTCTTAGGTGGGTTTTCCTCTGCAACATCAATGGTGATTGTCGCGACCTTAGCGTTGTCGACGATGGTTTCAAACCATGTTGTTATGCCGATCTGGCTTTCGTTTCAAGGGCATGGTGCAACAGTGTCTGGAGATGTCAGAAACGTTGTAATTTTTGCACGGCGGGTATCAATACTGGTCATTATTGCATTGGGATACCTCTATTATCGTGTCTCTGGGGGGAGCGGTGCACTAGCTGCGATTGGCTTGATTTCGTTCATCGGTGTTGCTCAGTTTTTACCAGCAATGATTGGGGGTATTTTCTGGCGTGGTGCAACGCGGGTAGGTGCCTTGACCGGTCTTTTGGTCGGGTTTGCAATTTGGACTTACACTTCGTTGTTGCCAAGCTTTGGCGCTGATATCGTCTTGAGTTCTTCTCTATTAGAGCAGGGTCCATTTGGCGTCGAATGGCTGCGCCCACAGGCATTATTTGGGATTAAGGGCATCGATCCCACCGTTCATGCTGTTTTGTGGTCTTTGATGTTAAACACGAGCGGTTTTATTTTTGGATCATTAGTTTCATTTCCTAAACCGCTTGAACGGTTGCAAGGTGCGCAGTTTGTAAATGTCTTTGCTAATTCTGGCCACGCTCATGGATGGAGCGGATCAGCAGCACAAAGTGAAGACTTGATGGTGATGGCACAGCGAATTCTAGGCGGGGCCGAAGCGCAGAAATTGTTTCGTCGCGAGGCTCAAATTCAAGGCCACGATCGGTATTTACCCGAACCAACTCCGGATTTCCTACAACGGGTGGAGCGTGAGATGTCGGCATCTGTTGGTGCTGCAACGGCGCATGCGATGATCAGCCAACTTGTGGGTGGTGCATCTGTTTCGGTTCAAGATTTGATGGCGGTTGCAGATGAGTCCGCGCAAATGTTGGAATATTCAAATCAGTTGGAAGCAAAGTCATCAGAACTTTTGGATACGGCAAGGCAGCTGCGTGACGTGAATGCAAAACTTACACAAATTTCTGTTCAGAAAGATGCATTCTTAAGTCAAATTTCGCATGAGCTTCGGACACCTATGACATCGATCCGTTCGATGAGCTGGCGCAATTCATCAGCAGTTACGCGGTAGCTTTCAGCATTTGTTGCAGTTTCGGTCATATCAAAGCTCCTATCGAGATCAGCAAGGCCCCCTCAGTTACCTTCCGAACGTAAATGTCGCAATGCCCCATCTTGTCGAATTTAATAAATTAAGTTAGCTGACCTATATGGAGCAGAAAACAACTACGATATTTGATATGATAATCTGGGGCGGCGCAGTCATTTCCTTGATTGGCCTTATCGGCATAGTTTGGTGCATCATTCGTGTGTCCCGCTCAAAGCGTGCCAACCTGGCAGATGATGAAATGAAAGACGTGCTAAAGACTGTATTACCGCTCAATTTAGCTGCATTGCTCATGTCTTTCCTTGGTTTGATGATCGTTGGGGTTGGCATCGCCTTTTCTTAATGAAAAACTGACTGAGACACTGCTTTCAGGAGGATAATAGCATGACCATTGAGTGGATTAATGGTTTCCTTGGCGGTCTATTGATAAGTATTGCAGGAGTGGTCTTACTGTTCGGAAATGGCGCAGTTTAGATGCAAGTCGTATCCTAGGAAGGATCTTCGACCACTCCTCAGATCAGGCTTGGCCAGAATGGCTGGCCTTTATTTTAGGCCTAGTTGCCGTACCGGCGATAATTCAGATCATGACACCCGTAGAAACAAACAGCACCCAAGGTACAGGCTATCTAGTTGCAGCAGGCATTTTTGTAGGTATTGGAACACGAATGGCAAAAGACTGCACTTCTGGCCACGGTGTTTCTGGCGTTTCTGGGCTCTCATTGCGCGGCATTGTCGCGACAGCTGTCTATATTGAGGCCGGCGTCTTAACTGTCTTTGCCATTAGCAACTTTTAGGGAGATATAATGCGCATCATTATATCATTGATTGCTGGGATATTTTCGGCGCAGGCATCCATATTTTGGGAATGTCAGACAAACAAATGATGATCGACTTTCTTGACATATTTGGTTCTTGGGATCCAACCTTGGCATTTGTATGCGCTGGAACTCTTCTACCAATGACTATCGCTTTGAGATTTGCACTGGCAGACAACCACTTACCGGCGATAGTTTTTTTTGCAAAAGCAGACCGAAGATTTCGACTACAAATTAATAATTGGGGCCATTCTTTTGGCATCAGATGGGGATTGAGTGGATTCGTTCCAGGCGCGGCATTCGTTTCATTTAGTTATGGCGGCTCAGCAAGTGTTATTTTCGTGATATCGATGCTTGTCGGAATGCGTATAACTCCGCTCTTACAAGGACTACTGGACAGTTTCAAAACCACCGAATAAACATCCCATATGAATATACACCAAATAACCACTAATTATTTCGTGACCGCACAAATCAGTACCAGTGATGTACAAGAAATTGTGCAAGCTGGTTTTAAAGCAGTGATTTGCAATCGCCCAGATGCAGAGGTCCCGCCAAGTCATCAGTCCGCAGCGCTCGAAAATGCGGTACGTGCTTCTGGCCTTGAATTTTATACTTTACCTTTGACACACCAAACTATGACTATAGAAATTGTTTCGCAACAAATGGCCCTTTCACGCTTGGCTGGTCCTGTGTTGGCGTATTGCGCGACAGGCACACGTTGCACTGTTGCATGGGCTATTGGCTCAGCAAATGAAGGTGGAGAGGTTGACGACATTGTGTCTGCTGCACAGGCTGCTGGCTACCAATTGGACGGCTTAAGACCAACTTTGGATGCGATTGTGAACCAGCGTTAGTTTTTTTCGGAAATGGCCATCCGTCAGGATATCTTTTTCTCAAGCTCTACAAGGTCATTCAAATCGGGAAAGTCACTCAGTTCAGGCAGCGCCACATCTTCTGTATTATTTTGGCCCGATTGATGAAGATCTCTCTCATTGCTTCCTGAACTTGGTAATGGAACTGCTGTATTTGATGAGCGTACCACACCAATGCTCGGGGAAACAGTTTGGTCCTCCCTCTCCCTATCTGCTTTTTTTATGTTCGACTTGTTTCGTGGCAACGCATCCATAATTGGAAGATCAAAATCAACTAAGTCAGCCTCTCAACATTTAGGGTGGCTTGCGTGTATCGATTCCCGATTTAGACGCAATGCGCGGATACCATCTGCCTGGCCCAAAGTCCCAGTTCCAATTTTTCACCTGTTCGCGTCACGATATCAGTCTCTCGAAAAGCATCGTTTGGAAGGGGCCGTGTTTGACCAATCGAAAGTTGTTCCAACTGCGAAAGCGCAAATGAACACTTACAAAGGATTATGTTCAACTCCGCTGACAAATCCAAAATTGTTTCACCCAATGGTTTAACCGTTGGCTCTTGCATTTGGGTCCCATCCCAGCACGTACCTGCGACGGCCACAACCGTTAGGATTGAAATTAGCTCCCCTTGCCGCTGTTCCAGTACTAGATCCAAAGATAGGCGGGAAATCAAATACTCATTTTGATCCAATGCGGTCGACATCGCACGTGCATCGGCAAAACACGCTCCATATCGGAACCATGAAATTGTTTGCTGATCGTTATCTCCTTCAAGCATCAGCACGACCTGTTTAAACATCTCATCCACCAGTGACGTGCATATGGCTGCGTCGGTCTGTGTCAATTGTCTTTTGGTACCTTTTAGGAAAACTTATAGTACCAATAGTCTGTTGCTGGATCAAACCACTTACGACTTCTCCGGCTATCAGCACCGCACCTACCCACTACTCATCACCTTCCAGCAAACACAATAGTACATCTTCGGTCACAAGCTCAGCCAACAAATCTGAGCTACGCTTCTCAATAACAACACCAATTGCAAATATTAGCATGTCAAAAATTTCTTTGCCAGTTTTCGGAATTGAAAGCCGTATAGCTTTTGCGACAGACATTATCTGCGCATCGCGCTTCTGCCCACCGCGCGATACCACTCTTTGCAAGATTGATTTGTTGGTTTCGTTTGGAACCATTGTTGCATTACTTCCCATACACTATTCAAAAGATGTTTAGGGCCGCACCGGTTACCAATCGCTTTATATCTTCGATTTTATACGAAACTTAAAATCTAACAGTCTAATTTCAGACAGGTAATCGCAAAACGAAGCGATTGCCTCTAGCAGCGGGAACATAATCAATTTCACCACCCAAACGGATCATAATTTCGCGACAAATCGCAAGCCCAAGCCCCGCACCGCTGCCATCTTGATCATTGATGCGAGAAAATTTTTCAAAAATTAAAGCATGGGTTTCCATAGGGATGGGTAGCCCATTGTCGGTAAGTAAAATGCAAACTTCATTGTCTGTTTTAGTTGCCCTGATGAACAACCTTGGTTCCGGCGACTTGCAATACTTTTGGGCATTGCTGATCAAATTGATGAAGACTTGAGCAAGTCGATCCAAATCAGTGTGCAATTCAATTGATGTGTCTAAATCGCTCACATCAATCTTAATCTGCTTTATGGCTCCCGCCTGT
>JAOKHV010000029.1 GCA_028248455.1 Ascidiaceihabitans sp.
GCGCAAGCCTGTTGGTCAACGACGGCAAGATCCGTTTGAAGGTTGAAGCATGTGGTAAAGACTTTGCTGATTGCGTTGTCATCAATGGCGGCCAAATTTCAAACCGTAAGGGCGTGAACGTTCCGGACGTTGAGCTTCCGTTGGCCGCGTTGTCGGGCAAAGACCGTGCTGATTTGGAATTTGTTTGTGAGTTGGGTGTGGACTGGTTGGCGTTGTCTTTCGTTCAGCGCCCTGCTGACGTTGAAGAAGCCCGTGGCATGGTTCAGGGCCGTGCTGCGATCTTGTCCAAGATTGAAAAACCAAATGCAGTTGATCGCTTTGAAGACATTCTAGCTGTCAGTGATGGAATCATGGTTGCCCGTGGCGATTTGGGTGTTGAACTACCGGTACAGAACGTACCGCCAATTCAAAAACGTCTGATCCGTATGTGTCGCGCGGCCGCTAAGCCAGTGATCGTTGCAACCCAGATGTTGGAAAGCATGATCGAAAGCCCAATGCCAACACGCGCAGAGGTCTCCGATGTTGCGACTGCGATTTATGAAGGTGCTGATGCTGTGATGCTAAGCGCTGAAAGTGCTGCAGGCGATTTCCCAATCGAGGCTGTGCAAACAATGGACAACGTCGCGCGCGAAGTTGAACAAGATCCAACATACCGCGAGATCATTGAAGCCAGCCGTGTGGTTGAGCATCGCTCGGTTGCTGTTGGTATCGTATCTGCAGCCCGTGAAATTGCGGAAACAACAGACATCAAAGCAATTTGCTGCTTCACTCAAAGCGGAACGACTGCGTTGTTGACTGCACGTGAACGTCCACGGGTTCCAATCATCGCGATGACGCCATTGGTAAATACCGCACGTCGTCTGGCCCTGACTTGGGGTACTAACTGTGTCCTGACTGGCAACATGGATCGGTTTAAGGGTGCTGTTGTAAGCGCTGCAAGTGCTGCACGTGCTGAAGGTTTGGCGACTGAGAAAGACCAAATCGTTGTGACCGCGGGTGTACCGTTCAACGTTCCAGGCAGCACAAACATTTTGCGTGTTGCACCATGCGACGAGCGTTTGATCTTTAACACTGATCCAGACTAAGCTGTCGGCTGGCGTCGATTGTCACTATTTTGATCGCGGTTTGTTTGATTCTATACGCAATCTAATCAAAGCCAGCAGGCTATGCGTTTTAGAACATTTCGGGTGTGTTTTTTAACGTGGTCGCCAAATTTATACCGTAGGTTTTTCGGTTCTGGTATCTGAGGCCACTAGATCTAGGGTTTTGGCTGTTTTTTAGGGAAAATTCAGCATTTGCGCTTGCCCTGATCATCTAGCCCGCCTAAAGACCAACTTCGTTCCGCGCGTCCGGCTAAATGGCATGCCGAGTCGCGCAACTACCGAACTCAATATTAAGGAGACGGAAATGCCAAAGATGAAGACGAAATCAAGTGCAAAGAAGCGCTTTAAGATTTCCGCGACCGGTAAGGTCATCGGAGGTCAAGCTGGCAAACAACACGGTATGATCAAACGCACAAACAAGTTTTTGCGTAACGCGCGTGGCACGACTGCATTGTGCGCTGCCGACGCTAAGATCATCAAGGGCTTCATGCCCTACGACCGCTGAGCCAGAAGGAATAAGATATGTCCAGAGTTAAAGGTGGCGTAGTCACCCACGCCCGTCACAAAAAAGTAATTAAAGCAGCCAAAGGTTATTATGGCCGCCGTAAGAGTACTTTTAAAGTCGCACGCCAAGCGGTCGACAAAGCAAACCAATATGCAACCCGTGACCGTCATAACCGCAAGCGCAACTTCCGCGCATTGTGGATCCAGCGGATCAACGCGGCAGTTCGCTCCCACGATGCAGCGCTTACATATTCGCGCTTCATCAACGGTTTGACACTTGCAGGCATCGAAGTTGACCGTAAGGTTTTGGCTGACTTGGCTGTACACGAACCAGAAGCGTTCGGTACAATTGTTGCACAAGCACAAGCAGCATTGGCTGCGTAAGCGCCACTGTCACTGAAGAGATTTAGAAAGCCCTGCCTTATTGGCGGGGCTTTTTTACGTTTATCAGGACGCTCGTCCACTGGAATACGCTTGTGCAACGTACTGACTGGGCAGAGGGTGAAATTCGAAACTATAATCGGCCTCACGTATGTCCCGCACCCTAACGTTTATTCTTTTTTTACCGCTACGTTTATGCAAGCAGGCGCTTATGGCCTAACGTTCATGATGCCCCGCTTGTTCGATAGCTTTGGGGCCAGTGAAAAGGTCGTTGGGACGATGTTGATGGTGACAACGATTGTGATCCTAGGTGTGACAGGCAAGGGTGCACCAGCAGCAATGGCTGGCTTGGCAATTGGTCTAGCCCTTGTTGTGATCCACTCGGTCGGCATCAGCGAAACTGACGTTTCAGTCAATCCAGCGCGTTCAGTTGGCCCGGCGTTGTTTGTTGGCGGTAAAGGGATTGCACAATTTTGGCTGTTCATCGTGGCACTAATCGTGGGCGCAGTTGCAGCTGGTCTGTTGTTCAAGGCAGGTACGTTAGACGCCGCTGAATAATATAGGCTGCTAAGCAGTATTAGGATGCAGTGGTGTGAAAACGCCGCTGCATTTCTATTTCCGGTTCTTCTTTTTAATGCTCTTAATCGTCTTGCCCAGTTTCTTGTCTTTGAATTTGCGTTGCGCCAAAGACTCAGAGTTCGCCTGTTCCTCAGTCGCCAGTTTTGCCCATCTTGCCAAACGATCCGTATCAATTTCACCGGCTTTGATAGCAGCAAGAATTGCGCAGCCCGGTTCTACCTGATGGCTGCAATCCGAAAACTTACATTCTAACGACAGGTTGTGCAGATCAGGGAATAGATCGCTGATCCCTGACGCCGCATCTGTCACCTGCAACTCGCGCATCCCCGGAGTATCGAGAACTGCGCAACTGTCATGGGTTATGTGTAAGTGACGGCTGGTCGTCGTGTGACGGCCCCGCGCATCTGCTTCACGCACGCCTTGTGTATCAACGTTTGATCCTGTCAGCGCATTGACCAGCGTGGATTTTCCTACGCCGGACGACCCAAGGAAGGCAACGGTTTGCCCCACCTTGCACCACTGCGCCAACTCGCGCTTTGGCGCATCGCTTAGAGCGTTCAATATTACAACCGTAACTTTGTTCGAGATGGCTGTAGCTGCCGTAACAAAAGGTTCAACATCGTCGCACAGATCAGCCTTTGTCAGGACAATCACTGGATCAACGCCTGCTTCAAATGCTAAGGCGATATAGCGTTCGATGCGGGCCACGTTGAAATCACGATTACACGAGGAAACTATGAACGATGTATCAAGGTTCGCCGCAATCATTTGAACGTGGCGGTCATGTCCTGCACCGCGCCGTTTGATCAGACTTTGACGATCCAGCACTCGCTCTGGCTTGGTCTGTGCCTCGTTGAGCAGAATCCAGTCGCCAACTGTGATTTCGGTGTCTGGGTACACAATCGTTGTATCGACCGTTTCGCCAACCACATGCAGCGAGTTGCGGTGCACTTGGGTCACGCGGGCAGGGGGGGTCAGCGCCATCTCACCTTCATCTAACTGATCCGCAAAGAATGGCTGCCAGCCTAGCAACTGAAGGAGTGTTGGCGCGGTGTCTGCATCGATATACGTCTGGAGCTGATTTTGGGAAGTGTCCCGTGTCATTCGTGTACTTTCACTTAGGTTGGTCAAGGAATAGCGGACAAACCGTCCCAGCGTAAGGGGGGCAAGGGTGCGTGTGTGACTTGCAATCGACGCCCCGCAACGCTAGCAGAGCATAAGCATTTTTCGGAGGCCGTCATGGACGATCTTAAAGCCAAATATCTAGATCAAATCGCAAACGCTGCTGATGAGGCGGTGTTGGAAGACATCCGCCTCGCTGCCGTTGGCAAAAAAGGTGAAGTCGCGCTGAAGATGCGTGAGCTGGGCAAGATGACCCCAGAAGAGCGCCAGGCTGCAGGTCCTGCCCTGAACGCGCTTAAAGACGAGATCAACAGCGCATTGTCAGCGAAGAAATCTGGTCTGGCGGACGCCGCACTGGACGAACGTCTGCACAACGAATGGCTGGACGTTACTTTGCCAGCACGCGAACGTCCGATGGGTACGATTCACCCGATTTCTCAGGTCCAAGAAGAGGTGACAGCCATCTTCGCTGAGATGGGGTTTGCCGTCGCTGAAGGCCCGCGCATTGATACAGATTGGTATAACTTTGACGCGCTGAATATCCCCGGCCACCACCCTGCACGCGCCGAGATGGACACATTCTATATGCACCGTGCAGAGGGCGATGATCGCCCACCGCATGTTTTGCGCACGCACACATCACCGGTTCAAATCCGTTCAATGGAAAAGACTGGTGCCCCAACACGCATCATCTGCCCGGGCGGCGTTTACCGTGCAGATTATGACCAAACCCACACACCTATGTTCCATCAGGTTGAAGGCTTGGCGATCGACAAAGATATCTCAATGGCGAACCTGAAATGGGTTCTTGAAGAGTTTGTGAAGTCTTATTTCGAGGTCGACAACGTCGACATCCGTTTCCGCGCCTCCCACTTCCCATTCACTGAACCATCAGCCGAAGTCGATATTCGCTGCTCATGGGAAGGTGGCACTTTGAAGGTGGGTGAGGGTGACGATTGGCTTGAAATCCTAGGCTCTGGCATGGTGCACCCGAAGGTGTTGCAGGCTAGCGGCATTGACCCGAATGAATGGCAGGGCTTTGCCTTTGGCATGGGGATCGACCGGATCGCGATGTTGAAATACGGTATCCCAGATTTGCGCGCATTCTTTGACAGCGACCTGCGTTGGTTGCGTCACTACGGCTTTGCATCGTTGGATATGCCAACATTGCGTGGCGGTTTGAGTAAGTAATTGATTGGCGATCAGTTATTCTTTTGAATATGGGTCGCCATGTGATTGTGAGGTGATATTTCTGCGCTGATGTCTAGCGTGTGAATATGAAATCCATCACCTTACTGCTCACTCTTTTCTCCACCTCTGCGTTTGCACAGAATTCGCAGAATGCTGATTGTCAGCTTGATATCCCATGAGAACTTGCCAGTGGTCGCAGTTACCACGTCAAAGTCCCTGACTATTGGGACGGCAAGACGCAACTTACTGTTTTAATGCACTTTCATGGTTGCCAGTCCAGCATGACCGGATTTCGGGCGCAACATATCGTCGGGGCTGAGGTTTTAGAAGACTTTGCCAAGAATTGTCCCATTGATAAGGATCGTATTTATGTCTCTGCATATGCCTTTGGGTCTGCAATGGCGTGGCGGTATGTGTGTGAAAACGGTAATGATGTTGCGGCCTTGCTCGCGATCTCAGGGACTTTACGCCAAGATGTTCAATGCCCCCAAGCGCCGCGTGAAGTGCGCCATTTGCACGGGACCGATGACACCGTGATGGACTTCCCGTTTGGGACGGGTGTGGACACGACATACCCTGTGAAATTATGGCGTGATAAGTTTGGCTGCGGGGTGGGTCAAGATGCTGGCGCGTGGAATGTTGTGGATTTTCTGACTTTCTAACGCACCACATGGGTAGACTGCGGTAGCGATCAAAATGTGACCCTCGATATACACCCCGGTGGGCATTTTATTCCGCATGGTTGGATTGGGCGACAGTTGGATGAACTGCTGTGACGGACATCCACCTATCCTTAATAAAAGTGCCAAAAGCTAACGTATGTTTCACGTCGGTATTGTGTAGGTATAACGTTGGTGCATCTGACCGACACCAACAGCTGCCACTTGCGCTTTTGCCCATTCTTTGCCATTGCCGTAGGCAATTCATAACACGGCCCAACATTCGGGTATCCAAAGGTGCAGTCTCATGAAATTCACGTTCTCCTGGCTCAAAGATCATCTGGAAACAGAAGCTTCGATTGATGACATCCTATACGCTTTGACCGACCTTGGTCTTGAAGTGGAAGGTGTTGAGGATCGTGGTGCGAAGCTGGCCGATTTTACAATCGGTAAGATCATGAGTGCAGAAAAGCACCCAGACGCTGATCGCTTGCGCGTCTGTCAGGTGGACACCGACGAGGGCATGAAGCAGATTATCTGTGGTGCGCCGAATGCCCGTGAGGGGATCACAGTGGTTGTGGCCAAACCGGGCGTTTACGTGTCGGGCCTTGATATCACCATTGGCGTTGGCAAAATCCGTGGGATTGAAAGCTTTGGCATGATGGCGTCTGAGTCCGAGATGGAGCTGTCTGACGAACATGACGGCATCATCGAATTGGACAACGGTGAAGTTGGTCAATCTTTTGTGGATTGGTTGGCGGCGAACGACCCTGCCAAAGTTGATCCAGTGATCGAAATCGCAATCACCCCGAACCGTCCTGACGCATTGGGCGTACGTGGCATCGCGCGTGATTTGGCAGCCCGTGGTTTGGGTAAGTTGAAGCCTGTGCAAGAAGTACACTATGACGGCACGTTCTCTTGCCCTGTCAGTGTCAGCATTGATGATGACACATTGGATCAATGCCCCGTATTCTTTGGCCGCGTAATCCGTGGCGTCACAAACGGCCCAAGCCCAGAATGGTTGCAAGATCGCTTGCGCGCCATTGGTCTGCGTCCGATTTCATTCTTGGTCGATGTGACTAACTTTTTCACCTTCGGTCAAAACCGTCCTTTGCACGTGTTTGATGCTGATAAGATCGCTGGCAATGCCTTGCGTATTCACAAAGCTAAGGGTGGCGAGACCATCACGGCGTTGGACGATAAAGAGTACGCAATGGTCGAAGGCATGACCGTTATTTCTGACGACAACGGTGTTGAAAGCATCGGCGGGATCATGGGTGGCGCGGCGTCTGGCTGTACCGAAGAAACGGTAAACGTATTTGTTGAAGCCGCCTATTTTGATCCGGTCCGCACTGCGTACACCGGTCGCGCGCTCAAGATTAATTCAGATGCACGCTATCGTTTTGAGCGCGGAATTGACCCTAAATTCACGCGGCAAGGTGTTGAGTTGGCGACGCAGATGATCATGGAACATGTGGGTGGCGAAGCCTCTGACGTGGTGATTGCGGGTGCGATTCCAGGTGTGGCACGTGCCTATAAATTGGATGCGGCACGTGTGCAGTCGTTGGTCGGAATGGAAATTCCTGAATCAACACAGCGCCAAACATTGACCGCTCTTGGTTTTAAGCTTGAGGGAGATATGGCGCATGTTCCGAGCTGGCGTCCTGATGTGCAGGGCGAAGCGGATTTGGTTGAAGAAGTTGCACGTATTGCCTCCCTGACCAAATTGCAGGGTCGTCCATTGCCACGCCTGACTGATGGTGTGCCAAAGCCGGTGATGACCCCAATTCAGCGTCGTCTCGTTGCTGCGCGCCGCACTGCGGCGGCGCTGGGTTACAACGAATGTGTGAGCTATAGCTTTATTGATCAGGTCAGCGCCAAGTTGTTTGGTGGTGGCACGGATGTGACGATGCTGGAAAACCCGATCAGTGCGGATATGAGCCACATGCGCCCCGCATTGCTGCCAGCGCTGTTGCAAGCCGCGGCACGCAATCAAGCGCGTGGTTTTGCCGACATGGCACTGTTCGAGGTGGGTACTGTTTTTGACGGCGGCGAGCCGGGCGAAGAGCATTTGCAGGTGTCAGGTTTGTTGATCGGTCGCACAGGTCCAAAGGATGTGCACGGTGCATCCCGTGACGTTGATGTGTTTGATGCCAAGGCGGACGCCGAAGCGGTGTTGGCAGCCATTGGTGCCCCTGCTAAGATACAAATTAATCGTGGTGCGCCAGAGTGGTGGCACCCTGGTCGCCACGGCATGATCTGCCTTGGTCCGAAAAAGGTTATGGGCGTGTTTGGTGAAGTGCACCCACGTATCTTGGCGGCGATGAATGTGAAGGGCCCCGCGATGGCCTTTACCATCTATCCAGAGCAAATCCCGTTGCCACGCAAATCGGGCGCAAGCCGCGGTGCGATGGACATTAGTGATCTACAGGCGGTAGAACGTGACTTTGCCTTTGTTGTGGATTCAGACGTTGATGCGCTGGCTTTGGTCAATGCGGCGGCGGGTGCTGACAAGGCATTGATTGACGGTGTGCGTGTGTTTGATGAATTCATTGGCGGGTCACTGGGTGAGGGCAAGAAGTCTCTTGCGATCACAGTTCGTTTGCAGCCGCGCGACGGCAACTTGAAAGACAAAGATATCGAAGTGCTCAGCGCCAAGGTTATTGAGAAAGTCACTAAAGCCACAGGCGGCGTTTTGCGCGGTTAAGCGTTAAGGATTGAACAGATGTTGAATGTATATTTGTCAGGTGAAATTCACACCGATTGGCGTGAGCAGATCATTGAAGGCGCGGCTGAGTTGGCCGTGTCCTTTAGCGCACCCGTAACCGACCATGCCTCAAGCGATGATTGCGGTGTTGCGATTATGGGGACTGAAGCGGACAAGTTTTGGCACGACAACAAAGGTGCAAAACTGAACGCGATTCGCACGCGTAAAGGTATTGAAGAAGCTGATGTTGTAGTGGTGCGTTTCGGTGACAAGTATAAGCAATGGAACGCAGCCTTTGATGCGGGTTATGCCGCAGCGCTGGGTAAATCATTAATCATCCTGCACCGGGACGAGCACCAACACGCGTTAAAAGAAGTCGATGCGGCAGCATTGGCCGTAGTCAAAGAACCTGCGCAAGTGGTCCAAATCCTGAATTATGTTTTGACGGGTGTAATCCCTGCCTAAGTCGTTCGGGGCACTTCTTGAGGTTGAAAATTAGCGACAGCTCAATATCCACTGTGTATTATGTATCCCCCCCCCCGGCCAAATCTTTCGCGGCGATTCGAAATTGTGTTAGCAAGTCCCTCGTAGACGAACGCCAAGTAAAGGCGACGGTCATAAAATTGCATGAGAGACACTAAAAGTATTTAATGATTCAAAGACTTAATTAACAAAGGCAACGTCATGGATATGGCCGTCGGTATCATCATTGGTGCCGCGTTCACTGCGATCGTTGGTTCTTTGGCTGCTTTGAAGAAATAAGCCTTAACGATTTAAAATAATAATATCTGGTCGAAATCGGTCGACCTTTTTTATTTTGAACACAATGAATGGGTTGATGCACCTGCGCTGAGTAAAGTTTCGACAATACCCATCAACATACATTGGTTTGGACGATTATCTTCGGGTAACTTGTGCTCTGTTCGAAGATTTTGCTATGAAATTCGGTATTAATTAAAGGATTCTTCGTATATGCAACTCGACGCGACCGATAAACGTATTCTTACTGCTTTGCAGCGCAAAGGGCGTATTTCAAATGCTGACCTTTCTGAGGTGGTGAACCTGTCGCCTTCTGCCTGTCACCGTCGTGTGCAGCGTTTGGAGGAAGAGGGATATATCCGCGATTATGTGGCGTTGTTAAACCCTCGTAAAATGGGCGTTCCAACAACCGTGTTCGTTGAGATTACGTTGCAAGGGCAGGCTGATGAGGTGCTGGACGCCTTTGAAAAGGCCGTAGGCCGCGTGCCAGATGTTTTGGAATGCCATTTGATGGCGGGTTCCGCAGACTATTTGTTGAAGGTAGTTGCCTCAGACACTGAGGATTTTGCACGTATCCACCGCCAGTATTTGGCGCGCCTTCCTGGTGTTGGGCAGATGCAATCCAGCTTTGCATTGCGCACAGTGTTTAAGACGACGGCGCTGCCGGTCGTTTAAGCGGTTTCGTGTGCTTTGAGGGGTTGGCGCAAGACTGTCCGCAATTTCTCAGGTGCGGTTTCGCGTGGGTCGCCGATGTAGATTTCGTGATGCAGGCCGTTTTCGATTAACCCATGATCCTGAATGAACTGGTTGTGGATCTTGGTAATTGTGGGTCGCTCGTCTTTGTAGGGCCAATGTGCATGATCTGGGCGCACTGCGCTTCGTGCAGCGTTTCAAGCCGTAGCGTTGCGGGTGAATTTCCTAGATTGATTGCAGCCTTGGTCACAAACGCGTCGAAGATTGTCTGGTTTATCCAATCGGGTACGCGGATCATCATCGTCCACAGCCATTCATCGCGCCGATCTGATGTATACGCGGAATAATTTTTCGCCCACCAAAGCCCCTCCAGTGGGGGGACAACATAGTCTTGTTTCAGTTCAAGCTTGTAACGAAATTTGATCCCATAGCTGACGGGGTATAGCCACCAAGCGCTGCAATACAGATGTCGTTGCCGGGGGGACCTTTGCCGTCGATCATCGCGTATTGCATCGGTGGCGCATCGATCAGTTCGATGATTTTGGCGGACGGTAGGTACAGCGCTTTCTGCGTCTTTTTGAAATCGATCTTTGTCATCAATGGTTCCAAACGTTCTTGCGCCTCGCGGTGGCCCTTGAAAAAGAGGATAGCGAATGTCAGACCAAACTCTATGGAAAACACGCCCCACAGCCTCATTGAAGATCGATTGCTGACAGAAGCTGACATGAGAGATTTGTCTGAGGCGGATGAACCCACTGTTTTACGCAACTGCGATCTGCATGGTTTGAACCTATCGCAATCGGGTATGCCAAATTGGCGGTTCGAGAAATGCAATTTGGCAGGCACCTTATTCAATGGTGCGATGTTGGAAAGCGCGGTCTTTGAAGGATGCCGCGCGGCGGGTACCAGTTTCGTTAGCGCGGTTTTAACTGAGGCGGAAATTACCAACGGTGACTTTAGCAACACATCCTTTCGTGGGGCCACATTGGCGGCGATGAAGATCGCGCATTGTAAAATGACGGGTGCAGATTTTAGTGAGGCGCGGGCCAGCGAGATGGAGTTAGAGGACATTCTGTTCGTCTTTGCCTTGCTGCCCAAGATGTCGTTTCACAAGATGACTTTGAAGCAGATTGATTTTACTGAGGCCGATTTGCGGTCCTGTGATTTTCGCGACGTTGTGTTCGAGGACTGTTTGCTGCGTGATGCAAACCTTTCGGATTGTCGGTTTGAACATGCGGATCTGCGCGGTGCCGATCTGGGCGGCGTGACGTTAACGGACGCCAAACGGTTCCGAGGTGCGGTGATTTCCAAGCATCAGGCGGGTGATCTATTGGGCCAACTGGGCCTGATGGTGCGCTGATGTGATGACCGATTTTGATGCAGATACACGAGCGGAATAGGCCCAAAAATGGCACAGTCTGAAACTGAATTGCGGGTTGATTTTGTTGGTGGAGCTGTCGGGCATCGCCTTCGATTTGGTGGTGGGCGCGGTCAGGATTTGGCCAAGGCTATGGGTCTGCGTGCGGGGAAAACGCCTACTGTGATTGATGGCACAGCGGGGTTGGGGCGGGACTCGTTTCTATTGGCCTCATTGGGTGCACAGGTCACCATGATTGAACGCTCATCTAAGATGTATGCCTTGCTTCAAGACGGCCTTGAGCGCGCGGCAAGTGAAGGTGGTGATGTGGCTGAGATCGTCAACCGGATGACCCTGCTGTACGGCGACGCAAAGGACCTTCTGCCCACCTTGGACGGTGAGGCGATATTGATTGACCCGATGCATCCACCCCGCAACAAGTCAGCACTTGTGAAACGCGAGTTGCGTCAGGTGCGTGAGATTGTGGGCACAGATGATGATGCGGCTGATTTGGTGCGTGCAGCGCTTGATGCGGCCAAGCAACGTGTGGTTTTGAAATGGCCAGTAAAGGCTGATCCGATCAATGGCGTGCGGGCCTGTTCGCATCAGATATTGGGTAAGTCTACGCGCTATGACGTTTTCATGATCAGCTAGTGGGCAATGGAAAACCCCCACCAATTGCTCGACGGGGGCTTAGTTGTTTCAAACGTTACGGTGAATTAATTCACCCTTCCCGTTCTAGCTTCTTACGCGCCAATTTACGGGCACGGCGGATAGCTTCAGCTTTATTACGCGCTTTTTTCTCTGACGGTTTCTCGAAATGTTGCTTGAGTTTCATTTCACGAAAAACGCCTTCACGCTGTAGCTTTTTCTTCAGGGCACGAAGCGCCTGATCGACATTGTTGTCACGAACACTAACCTGCATGTGGTTTTCACCACCTTTCTAGATAAGAGTTGCAAGGATTTGCAGGAATTTGTCGCATAGCAAAGAAGCTTTATTTTGTCTAGTGTGATGGCAAGCAATACCGAGAGTGCCATGACTGCTTCATATTTACAGATAAAAGACCAATTATTGGACGCTGCGGCGGGACACGTGCCATTTGACGGTTGGTCCGAAGCAACGTTTCAGGCGGCTGTGTGCGATGCTGGCATTGGTTCGACGATGGCAGCAGCTGTTTGCCCACGTGGCGCGGTGGATTTGGCGATCGCTTACCACCACCGTGGTGATGCGCTGATGTTGGAACGCCTCAAGGTTGCAGACCTAAGTGAGATGCGGTTTCGCGACCGTATCGCAGCGGCTGTTCGGTTTCGCCTTGAAGCAGTTGAAGATAAAGAGGCCGTGCGCCGTGGTACGACGCTGTTTGCATTGCCCACCCACGCAGGTGATGGGGCCAAACTGATTTGGGGTACAGTTGACGCGATCTGGTCTGCCCTGGGCGATACGTCTGAGGATGTGAATTGGTACACCAAGCGCGCAACCCTTGGCACGGTTTACAGCGCGACGGTTTTGTATTGGTTGGGTGACAATGAGCCTGAAAATACGGCTACGTGGGAATTTTTGGATCGCCGCATCGATAACGTGATGCAGATTGAAAAGCTTAAGGCCCAAGTTAGGGACAGTCCAACATTGTCCAAGCTGATGGCAGGGCCAAATTGGTTATTGGGTCAGATCAAAGCGCCACAAAAAATGCCAGAGGTGAATTTGCCCGGCAGTTGGACGACCCCACGTCGCTAGCATTGCGCGTTGGCGTTTGATCGGTGATTGTGGGTTTAAATCAAAAGGGCTTTGAACATGACCGATATGATGCGCGCTGTTGAAATTACAAAAGCCGGTGAACCAGAGGTGCTGAAACTGACGCAGCGCCTTGTACCCATGGCCGCGCATGGTCAGGTTGTCCTAAAAGTTGCATATGCGGGCGTAAACCGTCCAGATGCGTTGCAGCGCGCGGGGTTATACGCTCCGCCGGCAACGGCAAGCGATCTACCAGGATTGGAAGCTTCGGGTACGGTCGTCGCTGTAGGTGACGGTGTTGCGGGGCTTAGCGTTGGCGATCAGGTTTGCGCGTTGCTGCCCGGTGGCGGTTACGCGGAATACGTTGCCACCCCAGGAGCGCATTGTTTGCCTGTGCCAAAGGGGTTGTCCCTGAAAGAGGCGGCGTGTTTGCCGGAAACCTTCTTTACCGTTTGGTCAAATGTGTTCACCCGTGGTGGGTTAAAAGCGGGCGAGCGGTTCCTGATCCACGGTGGGTCTAGCGGGATTGGGACAACGGCTATCCAACTTGCCAATGTGTTTGGTGCTAGGGTTTTTGTGACCGCAGGGTCGGATTACAAATGCGCGGCTTGTATCGCGTTAGGGGCGGAAAATGCGATCAATTACAAAGACGAAGATTTCGTCGCCGTGATGAAGGGCGAGGGTGGCGCTGATCTGATCCTTGATATGGTTGGGGGTAATTACATCCCGCGCAACATCAAGACACTGGCCAATGACGGACGCCTTGTGCAAATCGCGTTCTTGCAGGGTGCTGTGACTGAGCTGAATTTTGCAGTGATGATGATGAAACGCCTGACGATCACAGGCAGCACACTGCGTCCACAAAGCGATCTGGCAAAGGCTCAGATTGCGCAAGAGTTGCGCGATCAGGTGTGGCCGCTAATCGAGGCGGGTAAGGTCGCACCGGTGATGGACAGCACGTTTGAATTGGCGAACGCGGCGGACGCCCACACGCTGATGGAAAGCAGCGGGCACATTGGTAAGATTGTGCTGACGGTTGCGGGTGGATGATGCACTTCGGGCGAACTGGTACACTCAAGCATCGTTTAAGTGATGCGGAGATTCTGCTGCGAACCCAGACCTATCAAAGCAACTTCTTAGTGGTTATGTTTTGAATAATTGGGTTTCACAAGAATGTTTGACGGTTTTTCATGGTATATACAAACAAGGTTATTCGCTCAGTAAATTTGGATGGTGAAACCATCTGCGTCGATATTTTCCTCCGCCCTGAAGGGACTTATGGATTTGACCAGTTTCGAAGAGACCCAGATGATGGTCGAGGCTGGTACAGTACCGGGCACCATGGGGAAGCCTCTCTCGTGACCTTTGATGAAGTGCTGGCGAAAGCGAAAACAAAGGTCTCTTGGTTGAGTGATGCCATTTCCGAATGACCGCAAAGCCGCCATTACATTAATTTAGTGCCTCACCGGACAGGCGTGAACACTGCGTCTTTTATTTGGCAATCTCGCATCACGTCTTGCCCGCAGGGCACGGGGTCTAAATCATGGCTTAGGCAAATCCGTGCCTCTTGAATGTGCCCTTGTTTGCAGGTGATGGTGATCCCGTCTTTCTCAAGTAGCGGATTGGCCTTTAACCATGCATCCTCGACCATGGAGGCGGGTAGTTTCACGTCTTCGGTCAGTTTTCGAAACACTGTAGAGCGCACGACACTGGCATAGGCTTCGCGTTATAGTTCGTAATACGCAGCCGAACTTAGTCCCGTACAAACCCCATGCTTTTTCCACTGATGCCATGCCAGTCCACCTGTACCCAAGATATCAGCCATCGCGGTTGTCTGGCTACGGGACGGGGACCGTTCGGGTGTATTGCAATAGGATGGAAACCCACGGTAATATTGTGGCCAAAGATTATGCAGTATCCAGCCATGGTCATGACGCGCGTCGCATTGGTCTGAATTCTTGTAATCGCCTTCAATTTCGCACCAGTTGGGCGACCATGACAGCGCCATAACATAGTAATCAAAGTTACCTGCTTTGTCGTTTTCAGCCAAAGTGGGGAGGGCGGTCATTGCTCAGATCAGAAGCCAGCGCATAATGGTCTTTCCTTATTCGTGTGTCGCGACTATAAACAACCCAAGTTCCCCCACAATGGTAACCTACCTTGGTCCCCAAGGTCGCCTATTTAAGGCATCTGAGAAGACGTGGGGAAAAGAGATATGCGTAAGGAGCGTAGACAATGGCAAGACCAATTATGGCAAAAGCCACAGCCGTTTGGCTGGTGGACAACACAACAATCAGCTTCAAGCAGATTGCTGATTTTGTGGAGATGCACGAGCTTGAAGTTCAGGGCATTGCAGATGGCGATGTCGCCGCGGGCGTCAAGGGCTTTGACCCAATCACGAACAATCAGCTGACCCAGGAAGAAATTGATACGGCGCAAGGCGATATCATGCACCGCATCAAGCTGAAGTTTAACGCGGCAGCCGAAGGCGAAGAAAAACGTCGTGGTCCACGCTACACTCCATTGTCCAAACGTCAGGATCGCCCTGCATCCATCTATTGGTTGGTTAAGTTCCACCCAGAATTGACTGACGGTCAGGTGTCTAAATTGGTCGGCACAACAAAGCCAACGATCCAAGCGATTCGTGAGCGCACGCACTGGAACATCTCAAACATCCAGCCAATCGATCCGGTTGCATTGGGTCTTTGTAAGCAATCTGAGTTGGACGCGGCTGTTCAAAAAGCAGCTGCCAAGAAAGCTGCAAGCGGCGAAGTCATGAACGATGATGAACGTCGTAAATTGGTTTCCACTGAACAGTCCCTTGGCGGTGAGACTAAGATACCAACAGCGATTGAAGGTCTTGAAACATTCACATTGGGGGATGCTCCGGTGGAGGAAGATGAAGATGCGAATAAGAACTTCGGCGATGCCGATAGCTTCTTTGACCTTCCAGCAGGGGACGGCACAGAACAGCCGTAACTTCGGTTTCATTGCGAATTTGAAAGGCGCGTGTCAGGCAACTGATGCGCGTTTTTTTGTTTGTAACGAGGTGATTGTGTCAGTTCATAGCAAGTCGGTGAGTGATTTAACGGGATGATTTGTTATGGTCTAGTTTCATTTCAATCAGGCCCGACAGGAGACGACCTATGAACATGAACCGCCGTACACTTCTAGCCCTTGGCGTGAGCTTGCCCGTTCTTGCAATGACCGCCAAAGCGGGTTTTGCTCAAAGTACACCAAAGTTCTATGCCGAAGATGGCATTGCGATTGATGGCACAGACCCTGTTGCCTATTTTACTTAAGGTGCCCTAGTTGCGGGTGATCCAGCGATTACGCATGATTGGATGGGTGCCACATGGTACTTTGCTTATGCGGCCAACAAGGCTGCGTTTGTCGTTGACCCTGAAGCTCACGCGCCGCAATTTGGCGGCTATTGTGCGTGGGGGGGGCTGAGGGGCATACAGCCTCCGCAACGCCAGAGGCTTGGAGCATCGTGGATGGTAAGCTGTATCTAAACTATTCGCGCCACATCCAGCGCCGTTGGGAAAAAGACATTCCTGGTAATATCAGTTGTGACACAGCGAATTGGCCGAAAATTTTAGGCTAACCCAATTTGATAGAAAGCACCGTAAGCCAATACGTCTCAGCTTCAAAAAAATGAAGCCGGAAGCTGACGATGCATTCCACAAACCACATAAAAAACCTCATTGGCTCCGCAAAGGATTGTAAGGTGACTGCCTAAGTCTCCGACAAAGTGGGATCAGTCACGCCTTTGCAGTATGAAGAGATAAGGGCTGATTCCAATGGACGAACGTCAGGTGATCATTTCATCCAGCGCGCACCAAAATGTGCAGGTGATGCGTGGCTCGATCGCGATTTGACTGACGGAGCGCTCAATATTGCGTTTGATTGCCCCTTCGCTGTGAATGTTGGCGATGATCATCACTTCGGTTTCGCCACCATTCACTTCAGTGCCGTAAAGATGCAAATTGTTGGCCTCAAGAATTTGTACAAGGAAAGCCCGCATTTCGCGTTCGCAGCGTAATAGCATTTGGAATAGGCGATCGATGGAGGTGGGCGAACTGCTGAATTTATTTAATAATTACACGATTGGCTGAAGTGCTAGGTTAATGAAGACGATCATCCCTGTCATTAAAGCGGCGTAATTTAAGTGGCTTCTACCAGCCATCATCCCAACAGCGACGGAGCACCAAAGGGTCGCTGTTGTATTAAGGCCATGCACGTTGAACCCGTCACGAAATATAATACCTGCGCCTAGGAGACCAATTCCAGAAACGACCTGTGCTGCAACCCTTTTCAGGTTGATGTCGTTAGGAAAAAGGGCCGCAAAGGTGACGAAACTCGCTGCCGCAAGTAACACCAGTGCATTGGTGCGCAAGCCCGCCATGCGTTGCCGCATTTGACGCTCGGACCCAACAATAGCATTTTAAAGCAATGCGACTGCCATGTTGAGTGCCGCCTGCAAAAGTGAGAGATCTATTTGAGTGATAATATCAGGCAAAGTGGTCTACTTTCGTTCTCTGTTGTAAATTCAATCTTAGCGTGAATATTGCTCTGGTGAGAGATGAAAGGCAAGGGGGCTTGATGGCGGGTGCGTAGAGGTAAAATAATGCGCCAAGTGTCTTCGGGGCTATAGGGACTTACGTGCCCGTAACGCCGCGCTGATCGTCCCGTCATCTAGATAATCCAGTTCGCCGCCAATCGGGACCCCTTGGGCAAGCGATGTTAGCAATACCCGTCCCTCCAACTGATCTGCGATGTAGTGCGCTGTCGTTTGCCCGTCGATGGTGGCGTTGAGCGCCAGAATGACTTCGGTCACTTCTTCTGTCTCAACCCGATCTAACAGACGGGGGATGCGTAGTTCTTGAGGCCCTACAGCATCCAGCGCGGATAGAGTTCCGCCCAATACATGGTAGCGCCCTTTGAAGACGTTAGATCGTTCCATTGCCCACAAATCGGCGACACTTTCAATCACACAGATTTCGCCGTTAGCCCGTTCATTAGAGGTGCATAGATCACACACATCTGTAGTGCCCACGTTGCCGCAGTTAAGACATTCGCGCGCCGTTTCAGCCACAACCTGCATTATGTCTGCAAGGGGCGTTAACAGCAAAGACCGCTTGCGGATCAGGTGCAACACTGCTCGCCGTGCGGAACGCGGGCCAAGACCTGGCATTTTCGCCATCAGATCGATCAGCGCATCAATGTCTTTGGTTGAGGACATGTGTTTAAACTAGAACGGCAGTTTCATGCCAGCAGGCAGACCTAACCCTTCGGTCAGTTTTGACATTTCTTCTTCAGACTTCGCCGCTGCCTTGGCTTGGGCGTCTTTGATTGCGGCGAGGATCAGGTCTTCGACCACTTCTTTTTCGTCTGGATTGAAGATGGATGGGTCAATATCCAAAGCCGTCAGGTTTCCTTTGGCTGTTGCAGTGGCTTTAACCAAGCCGGCACCAGATTCACCAACAACCATGACGGAGTGCAGGTCTTGTTGGATCTGCTCCATTTGTGATTGCATCTCTTTGGCTTTTTTCATCATGCCGGCCATATCGCCTAGTCCACCTAGTCCTTTAAGCATCGGTTTCTCCTATCTTATGCTGTCTTTTATCTAATTATTAGAACAGGCGTTTCAATCGTCCTCAAACGGATCCCATTCATCTTCGACTTCTGGCAATGCATCCTGAACGGCCTCTGCAGCGATCTGTTCTGGGGTACGGATGGATTTGATTTTGGCCTTTGGAAACTGGGCCAGAACGGCTTGAACCAAGGGGTGATTAGCAGCTTTGGCTTGCAATGCATTGTCTGCTGCGTCGCGCACCTTGGCGATGGTTTCTGCCCCCCCTTCGTTCACAACGATAACAGCCCAGCGGTTGCCAGTCAGTTGTTGCAGTTTTGCGCCCAAACGTTGTGCCATGTCACGCGGTGCGCGGTCAGCTGGCACAAATTCGATACGCCCCGGTTGGTATGCTGCCAGCTGTAATGTAGTCTCTAGGTCGACAAGCAATTTTACATCTCGGCTGCTGCGGATCAACTCGATGACGTGTTCGAATGTTGGGTAGCGTGCGAGCGATTGATCCGCATTTACGGCCAAAGCCAACTTGGCTCCGCCACTGCTACCTCCGGACATCGCAGGCGCAGATGCATAGGCGGTCGTGCCGCCACCAGATTGCGCTGGGGCCATGCCGCCACCATTGCCACCACCGTTTGGAGGTGGGGGTGGTGGGGTAGCGTTGTTGAGTTTGCGCACCAGTTCTTCAGGGCTGGGAAGGTCGGCCACGTGGGTCAGGCGAATGATTGCCATTTCAGCGGCCA
>JAOKHV010000003.1 GCA_028248455.1 Ascidiaceihabitans sp.
GCGAGGATCGCGCACAATCAACATCATTTTATATTTCAATTCATCTCGCATTAGACTTGCGAGCTTTTCATCATAGTCAAAATGTGACGAAATAATCTTGCCGTTCCTGATGGGCGAGAAAAGAGCGCGCGGGTCACTCCATTTTTCGGCATTGCGCTGTCCAAGTGTCGGAAGCCAAGCTCGGCTCAGGGCAGGGTGCAACACGAGAATGCGCTGTAACAGATTGGTACCACTTTTGGGCATTGAGATAGACAGAACCCGCGGGGCACGAGCTGAGGCACCATTAAGGTGAGAGCGGAGCTTTGATGGGCTCAGGCCGAAGCGCTCAAAGTCGAACATGTATTGGGAAAACGATTTCATGATTAACCTCTATTGATCAGAAGTGGGAAGCCAGCCGGTGGTGCGCCCAATCAGGTTCTCCAATTTCGCAATATCATCTTGGTAAAGCGCGCTCAGATGCGCACGAGTTTCAGTTGAGATTTTGGGTTTTTCACCGGTGTTCATGCTTCTTAGAATGCGGCGAATGTATTGGCCGAGATTGGATGGCAGGACACGGCGCAGAAGATTAGTAAAGTTATTGGGTGCAATTAGACGTGCAAGAAGTAACGAGCGGGGCAAGCCTGAAACATTCGACTCGAGGTCTGTGTCGAAGATTTGCAAGCCGTCGAGCCCAGCATACAAGCAAATCTCCCTGATAACAAATTCGGGGTCATGGCGGAACTCCTCAAAAAGAAACACCTTGACGTTTTCAGTGCCCATTGCGTCCTGGAAGGCAGCGATAGCATCACTATAGTACCCACTTTCGGTATAGAGCCACATATCAGAATAGCCTTTAGCCTTACGCACCATTTCCTGTTTGAGTGCTTCTTCAAAACTCAAGGTTTCTCGGCCTTCGGCCACCAAATGCACGTATTGAGAAAATACCTTATCTTCGGGGCGGCGCAGCAAAAAGACGATCTTTACGCTAGGTAGATCATGCGCTATCTGAATGGCAGATCCATAGTGAAATAGATAAGATGGTGAAACGTCAACCGCTACCTGATCTAGGCTTTTATCTATAAAGTGCGACATGTAAGCATTAATTGTCGCCGGGATCTCATGAAGAACCGCTGAATCCCCTGGCCCAGCGGTTGTATGCTCCAGATATGGCCGGGAAAAATAATGCAATTCTTTGCGTTGCGGCAAATAAAAATCCGGACATTGTCGCAGCATCTCGTAGAGTGCGGTGGTTCCAGATTTCGACGCGCCGCCTATGATCAAATTAATGGATGACACCGCTACCTCCTTCCCATACCATTGGTTTTCAAATGGCTATCCAATTTAGCATGTTGCAGAGCATGTCATCATTCCAACCTGTCGTTTTCATGCTAACAGTCGCTTCGATTTTTGACTATTCCCCTTAAAGTAAGAAGTAGCTGCTAGAATGAACCCAACGACATGGCCGCGCGTCTCCAATGGAGCAGCGAAGGGGCTTGCGGCGATGAGCATCAGAAACAGAACTGAAAATAGTCGTTTATATTCAGAATTTGAAATCTTCATGAGAATTCGGATTTGAAGCACAAAATAGGCTCCATAGATCAATATAGCGAATAGTCCAAAGCGGTACAAAGATCCAAACACCCCTACATCCGCGAGAAAAAAGAAATCGCCGTATATTTTGTGGAAGCCATCTTTCCAACCAATGTACAGCCCTCCACTGCCAAAAATATTGCCGTTCTGAAATTCGTTCAGAACTGTCAAGATAGTTAGCGCACGCCAACTCTCAGAGACATATTCATCGGTTAAGGCAGATGAAAACATTTCTGAGAAACGCATAATCGTCGCAAAGTTAATTCCACTCGAAACCGCTAACATCAAAAATACCGTCCCTAATAATACCAAGACACGCCCTATTCCTCCGACAAACAACAAACCGATAAGCGCAATAGATATTAGTTGTCGGGTTTGAATGATAAAAAGTAGAACAAAAACGAGTAGAGCAGCTTTTCCGAGGCGATTTTTTTGTGTTTTCTTCGCGGTTGGTGCTAACACTAGAACGATGCCGATTGTTACGAAAGCTTGTCCAATCGCAAATCTCAATTCACGTGGCGCACCCTCTTTTATTTCTATTGGTTGAAGTGTGGGTATCCAACCAATGTATATACCAACCGAGAGCAGAGCACAAAGAATAGCCATCCAAACAATATTTCTCTCAAGCCGATCATATGACATACGTTTGGATCGAAGCAGATATACGATCGGAAAATATACCAAGATGGATAGCGCTCTTCGAATCTCTAATAAACCCAAGTCAACGGGTTGACCAAATTTTATGGTCGCGGCAATCCCGCTATAAAACAAGATAATTAGTGTTAAAGAAAAAATCCAAATGTCTTCTTTTGGTACTTTTGTTGAAAAAATATAAACTAACGAAAAAATAAAAAGAAACATATAAAAAAGCTCCTGCACACCCTTAATTCCTATTGGGTTAGAGCCACCTCCATTGAATATTTGAGAATTAAAAAATACAGTCGACACGAGGAGCAATGTCGTCGTGCTAACTAAAATAGATCTATCTCTAAATTGTTGGTTATTCATTCTCACTTACTCGGCGTCAAAAGCTGGCCATGGCGGAGCGGAGTTAATAAATTCGCGCAACGCCGCATCATCTTGAGAAAAATGCTTCCTCAGAAGGAGTATTATTTCCGCAGAGTAATTGAGGATATTGTCTGAACTTGGTGCAATATTCCATTGGCTAAACGAAAAATAAAACTGTTTTCGAAATCGCTCGGGTACTAACCTCCAGGCCGAGCGCAGTATTGGGATCTTTTTTAGATAACTGAGTATAGGTAATTTTTGGCGAATACCTCCTTGGTGGAGTTTTTGGCCTAATGAAGGTAAATCCGCTATCGGCTGGCCAATAAAATCAAGTATTTTTTTCATTGTCGCGTCGGGATTTTTTTCGAGATCCGCCGTGAAGAGAACGAGTAGTTGACCATTCTCGTAGTAGAAGCGATAGGCATTCAGTAAGCGGCCATACTCGCCCCAAGCTAAGTAGGTGTGGTTCTCAGAAATTTCATCGGCACGCATAGAACGAGCATTTTTGAGTGCTTCCGGATGAAGTTCTTCGGTGACCATTTCTTCAAAACTGCGCGTTTCCAGTTCGCGCCGAACAGACATACGAAAATGAGAAAGTGCTCGGTCCACGGGATCACGTAGAATGACAATCAGTTTACAATCGGGCAGTTTTTCTATGATACGGCTGGCGGTCATCGGGTCGCTAAGGTAATGAGGGGTGGCTTTGCCAATAACTTGGTGGCCCCCTGCGCGACTGAAATGTTCCTTTATGAACATTGAATAGGCTTCGGGTTTGTATGGATCCTTATTGAAAAATGCCAGTTCTTTGCCAGGCGGTACATATACACCAGGGTGCTCGTCAAGGAGTTTCCAAAGCGTCGTAGTTCCTGATTTTTGCGCACCGATAATAAGAAAATCCAAATCTCTCAACGGTCGTCACTCCAACAGCTAAAATCTAAACCAGTTAATGTTTCTAAGCGTCTGTTATCTGCTTCAAATATATTATCAAGATTTTCCAAGATTGGAGTATAGTCTACCTTTTTTGATTCAAAAGACGTTGGCCTTTCTACAATAGCCCTATACGCGGTACGCGTCCATTGCAGTGCAACGGCACTTTTTAGTGAAGATGAAACATAGGGTCGAAACGAGCGAATAATCCGATTAATCTTCTGGCTTTTTACCGAAAAACTTTCATTGCGATGTGTAAAAGAAAAATCGTCATAGTTATTCTGTTCCAATCCAAAATATGTTGCGAACCTCTTCATGAATAACTTTGGGTCCGCAGCAAGTTCTTCAAAACGCCAGATTGAAATTCTTTCTGGCGAAATTCGTTCGTACCATTGCTCAAGAAATTTTGCATATCTGCTGTGGTTTATGGAATTCGCAATTATTTTCCGCTCGCTAAATAATCCACCTGGCTTACCGTCTGGCCCTTCTTTTTGAATTTCTTTAATGAAGTCTAGAAAGGTCATGTTTGCTGGAACGATAGAAATATTGTTTTGGGTGAATTTGAACATTGATAAGACCCGATCTGCAGGGCGTCGTAGAATAAATGCCACACGAGTTTCGGGCAGCTGTGAAGCGAGAACTTCAATGGCTGTATTCTGATAAATGTAGTCAGGGGTTGTCTCGAAAATACATTTGTATTTACCGGTTCCAGAAGTTTCGAAATATCGAGCGTATCCATCTAGGCCAGATCTATTATATCCACCGTCTCTCACCAAGGGATAGTTTGCATCCATTAGATAACGTAATTCCTTTTCTTTAGCGCCGAAAGCCGACGGGTGCAGGGATAGCCAATTATGCAGTGATGTTGTTCCGCATTTGGGAGCACCCGCAATAACAAGATTGGGATAAATCATGATGAAATAGAATCCTCTTCTTCGGTTAGTCGTGTGCCAAGAACTTTTGCTGGGATGCCGCCAACAATATTATACGGAAGAACGTCCTTGTTAACGACAGCCCCCGCCGCCACAACAGCACCATGGCCGATCGTAATACCTTTTAGTATTACCGCACCATGTCCCAGCCAAACGTCATCTTCAACCATTATAGGTTGACTAACAACACCTTGGTCAATCATTGAAAGCTGTGTACTTTCAAAGACATGATCTGTGTCACGAAACGTGACATATTGAGCGATCATCACATCCTTGCCAATAATTATTGCAGAATTGCATCCAAAAATGCATCCTTCTCCGCAAAAACTACGTGACCCCATAGATATGGTACCCGAACCTTGAAACAATGTCCCTGCGCCGACTGAGACCGCACAATCAAGATTGATTTGTAGTTGCTGTCCAGTTTTATAGGTCAACCGGTAGAACGGCTTAATCCTTGTACCTCGATTAATCCGCACACCTTTCGCAAGCTTTAGGAAAGGTCTATAACGCACACGGGCCCTTAGCGTAGATAACCTAACATCAAGAAAATCTAGCGCTTTCATTACTTCGAGGCTAAATGGCATTTTTATTTTTCCTCACTTGTTACATTGGCAGCGCTGGGAACAAAGGGTACAACCCATATCTTGAATCTGAACCAAACCATCACTGTGGAGACAACACTCGTCAAAGCATAGCCTGCGCAGGTCGCTATGGCGGCACCAGTTGCTCCAATGTTTGGGATAAGAAGGCCTGATAGCAATAAAATAACCGTAACCGATATCAGGGATAATGTGCGCATATCTTTCTCCTGCCCACCCATCATTAAAATGACGCCCACCGGGCCAGTGAGTGAGTTCAAGAATTGGCCCAAGGCCAGTATCGCTAGAATATGTCCAGCACTAGAGAAATCGCGTCCAAAAATGCTCATAACCACGTCACCATAAAATATAAATATTAAAAATGCTGGACTTGAAATTAAGGTGATTAGGAAGGCAAATTTACGCGCAAGAAACGCGATTTGTTGAGTTTCGCCACGCTTATGTAAGGCAGCAAACTTGGGAGCAAGAACGGAATTTATCGCAATTAATAAGAATGAAATCAACATCGCAATACGTGTTGCCGCACCAAATAGTCCTACCTCTGCGGGAGAAGCCCAAATTCCAAGAAGAAAGAGTGGAGCCCAAGGTTGGATCGCACGAATAATAATCATCGAGACCCAGAGAGAGCGGCTGCTTGCCCGAATTTCATCGACTTTTACCAAAACTGCAGGCATCTTGTCTGAAAGCGTCGAACGCCACAAAAGAATACCAGAGAAAGCAGCTATAATGGTTCCAGAAAGGTACGCGAAGGCGGCTCCCGATGGCCCCAACCATTGCGTTGCTGGCCAAATGAATACAAGAGCCACCAGTGGGTAGATCACTCCTCCCACTAGCATCGCGTCCCTAACTCGGCTCAAGCCCTTTAATGCTGAGCTTGAAAGCAACATCACATTATATGCAAGAACAGTGAAAGCTGACGTGGCCAATACTGGCGCTAATCCAGGAGCGTTGAAAATATAATTCTCAAAGATGGGGGACAAAACAACAATCAAGACCGCAAGAGCCAGTGAAATACTTCCCGACCGGATTAACGCATAGCGCATTACGCCGCGCACCTGTCCGAAGTCACCTTCTTCATGGAAAGATGCGACAAATCGCAGAACAGTGTTTTCGAGTCCGAGTCGAGCAACTACTGCAACGACCGCAATGACGGACATTGAAAGGAAATACAAGCCTGCACCTGATGCTCCAAGTAAGCGGACAATCGCAAAGTTAAGAACAAAGGCGAGTCCGGCCCCAAATGTCCGCAAGATAAATGCGGTGCCTATGCTTTTGTGAAGCTCAGACATCTGACCAAGCACCAAAGCTTTTATAGGACGATGAAAAGCCATCTTTACAGAACCATGTTTGATAAAAGCGAGGTGCCACTACATTTTAGGATGTAACTAATAAGGTATTTAGAGTTTCGAATCATATTGTGGATCTCAGGGTTGTGAAAGACTAAAGGAGTTGCCAGCTTCGGGTGCGCACTCCAATAATCTTCAGAGAGCAAACCAAAAAGCATTGTCGCTAAGTTGATATGAAGAAAGTTGCCAACGTCAAAAAGGGATAAATTCGATACAGTACTACGCTAACCGTAACTTTGCGATACAACAGTACTTTAATTAGGCTCCAGCAGTTTGACAATTTGCTCTGCGGCATCGTCGATTGACATTGCGGTTGTGTCAATGTGGATTTCTGGGGTCTCTGGGGCCTCATATGGGCTGTCGATCCCTGTGAAGTTCTTAAGCTGACCAGAGCGCGCCTTGGCATAAAGGCCTTTGACGTCCCGTTCTTCTGCAACGGACAGGGGTGTGTCCACAAACACCTCAACGAATTCACTCGGTGACATCATATCCCGCACCATCTGTCGCTCGGACCGGAAGGGCGAGATAAAGGCCGTGATCACGATCAGACCCGCGTCTGTCATCAGTTTAGCAACCTCACCCACACGGCGGATATTTTCAATCCGATCCGCATCGGAAAAGCCCAGATCCTTGTTCAAGCCATGGCGCAAATTGTCCCCATCCAACAGGAAGGTGTGACGGTTCATGCGCGCAAGCTTCTTTTCAACCGCATTCGCAATCGTGGATTTCCCTGATCCCGATAGGCCCGTCATCCACAGAACCGCAGGTTTCTGATTTTTCAGGTTCGCGTGGTGATCGCGCGTGATGTCGGTTGCCTGCCAATAGATATTTTGTGCACGACGCAGGGCAAAATTGATCAGGCCAGCACCCACAGTGGCATTCGTCATTTTATCAATCAGGATAAAACCACCCAGCGTACGGTTTTCTGCATAGGGTGCAAATGGGATGTCGCGGTCTGTTGTTACTGTGACCACACCGATTGCGTTTAGCTCAAGCGTTTTGGCCGCCGCATGTTCCAGCGTATTGACGTTGATCTGATACTTGGGTTCTGCCACCGTTGATGAGACGGTTTGCGCACCGATTTTCAGGTAATAGGAACGGCCTGGCATCAGCGCCTCTTCATCCATCCAAATCAAGGTGGTTTCAAATTGATCCGCCACTTCAAGCGGGGCAGGCGCGGCTGTAATCACCTGACCGCGGGAACAATCCACCTCATCCTTAAGCGTGAGTGTGATTGATTGACCTGCCGTCGCACTGTCCAAATCACCATCGTATGTCACGATGCGGTCCACATGGCTGGTTTTACCAGAGGGAAGAATGCGCACTTCGTCCCCAGGTTTGATGGTACCTGCCGCGATTTTACCGCTAAACCCGCGGAAGTCCAAATTGGGTCGGTTCACCCACTGAACGGGCATGCGGAACTCTTGGGTCGCGCTCGTGTTTTGATCCAGATCAACATCTTCTAAATGTGCCATTAGCGTTGGACCGCTATACCAGCTGGTGGCATCAGAATGAGCCGCGATATTATCCCCTTTGAACCCAGAGATTGGGATCGCAGTAAAATCCGCAATACCGATGCTGCTTGCAAATTCGGTAAAATCCGCAACAATCGTATCAAACGTGGCCTGATCATAATCGACCAAGTCCATTTTATTGATGGCCAGAACGATGTTTTTAATACCAAGCAGATGGCACAAATAACTGTGGCGGCGCGTTTGCGTTAAAACTCCCTTGCGCGCATCAATCAGGATCACGGCCAATTCCGCCGTTGAGGCACCTGTCACCATGTTGCGCGTGTATTGTTCATGGCCCGGTGTGTCCGCGACGATGAACTTACGCTTTTCCGTGGCAAAGAAACGGTAGGCCACATCAATTGTAATTCCCTGTTCTCGCTCTGCGGCCAATCCATCGACTAGGAGCGCAAAATCAATCTCTTGACCCTGTGTGCCAACCTTTTTGCTATCTGCCTCAAGCTGGGCAAGCTGGTCTTCAAAAATCATTTTGCTGTCATAAAGCAGGCGACCAATCAGCGTTGATTTCCCGTCATCCACGGATCCACAGGTGATAAAACGCAACAGCGATTTGTTTTGATGGCTTTCTAAGTAGGCATCAATATCCTGCGCAATCAGCGCGTCAGTTTTATAAACTTGATCTGTCATATCACGTACTCCCTAAAAATACCCTTGCTGTTTCTTGACTTCCATTGAGGCCCCTTGATCTTTGTCAATCGCGCGGCCTTGTCGTTCAGATGTCGTTGTCAAAAGCATTTCTTGGATAACGTCCGTTAGGGTCGCCGCCTCAGATTGCACTGCGCCCGTTAGGGGGTAACAGCCAAGTGTCCTAAATCGGATCGAGCGCATGACAGGTTTTTCGCCAGGTTCCAATGGAAAGCGATCATCATCCACCATCAGGATCAAACCATCCCGTTCCACAGTCGGACGTGGTGCCGCAAAATAAAGGGGTACAATTTCGATCCCCTCTAAATGGATGTACTGCCAAATATCCAATTCCGTCCAATTTGAAATTGGGAAAACACGCATGCTTTCGCCCTTGGCTTTGCGCGCATTATAGAGTGACCAAAGCTCTGGGCGCTGTGCCTTGGGCTCCCATCTGTGCTGGGCGGTACGGAAGGAAAATACACGTTCCTTGGCGCGCGATTTTTCCTCGTCCCGGCGCGCACCCCCAAAGGCCGCATCAAACCCATGTTTATCAAGCGCCTGTTTCAGCCCTTCGGTCTTCCACATATCGGTATGCAATGCGCCATGATCAAATGGGTTAATCCCTTTTTCCTTAGCCTCGGGGTTTTGATGCACGATCAATTCCATCCCCGCGTCCTTCGCAGCCCTATCGCGCAATTTATACATCTCTTGGAATTTCCAAGTCGTATCCACATGCATCAGCGGAAACGGAGGTGGAGAAGGATAAAACGCCTTTTTCGCCAGATGCAGCATCACCGCGCTGTCCTTGCCAACCGAATACAGCATAACTGGATTCTCAGCCTCTGACACAACCTCGCGCATAATCTCAATCGCCTCGGCCTCAAGCCGGGATAAATGCGTTTGAACGTCTTTCATTTAATTTCAAAACCCCTCATATCTGCTGTGTAAAACATAGTCTTTAAAAACCCCTCCACGGATCCACAATCAAATCGCAGTCCATTCAGACGCACGGTTTCGACCGAGCCCTGCTGTGCATGGATATTAATCGCATCGGCCAATTGTATTTCCCCGCCTGATCCATCCTTGAGGCCCCGCAAGGTGTCAAAAATATCAGGCGTTAGGACATATCGCCCGATAGAGGCCAGGTTTGAGGGTGCATCCATTGCATCAGGTTTTTCAACCAAGCCTGCAATACCCGCGCCCGCACCGTTTGGCACAACAACCCCGTATTTTGAGATATCAGGCCCATCAACCTCCATCACCGAAAGTTGTGATTTGCCACTGCTTGCAAACGCCTCTGCCAAATCCGCAGTCACACCGGGCGCGTGATCGGTTAAGAAATCATCAGCTAGCAAAACGGCAAACTGATCCCCCCAACAGCGCGTTCCGCACACAATACTGCGTGGCCTAGACCAAGCTGTTCGGCCTGACGCACCAATATGCATTCTACACCTGTTGGAATGATATTGCGCACTATGTCGGCCTGCGCATCTTTGCCCTTGGCTCGCAGCATGGTTTCCAATTCATTATTCGCATCAAAGTGATCTTCGATCGCGCGCTTATTTCGGCCCGTCACAAAAATCAGGGTGTCGATTCCTGCGGCAATCGCCTCTTCCGCGGCGTATTGGATCAAAGGCTTATCAACGATCGGCAATAACTCTTTCGGCATCGCCTTGGTCGCAGGCAGAAAGCGCGTGCCAAAACTAGCAACCGGAAAGACAGCTTTTTTAATTTTTATAATGCTATCTAATTCTGCCAATTTAAGTCTGTTTTAATAATATTACTAATATTTGCTGTTGCAATGAAATAGCTGTTATCCATACCTGGCTTACCGTAAGTGAGCTCCTCACGGTCCCTCAAGGTCACAACATTACACCAGCTGCCTTGAGAACCGCGTGTGCTGCAGCAGTATCCCACTCCATTGTGCGGCCCAGTCTTGGATAGTAATCAGCTTTACCCTCCGCGACTTTACAAAACTTTAAAGAAGAACCTGCCGAGAGAGTATTCACTGGCTTATATAAGGCGCAGTACTCTCGCGTCTCATCTGAACTGTGCGACGCAGACATAACCAAAGTTGGCCCTGCTTCGGGCACCGACCTGACGGATATTTTATGGAGTTCACGTTCATCACTCGGCTTACTAGCTGGGCGGATTCTCACTGCGCCATCATATTGAGTTGTTGCATAAAGGGTATCTTGAGCCGGTAAATGAACAACTCCAAGTTTCGTTATACCTTGGATAACCAAGGCGATGTTTACAGTAAACTCGCCTGTGCGTTTTATAAATTCTTTCGTTCCGTCCAACGGATCTACCAAGAAAAAAACGTCGCCAACTGTTATCTCTGCTCCAGTCTCGTCTTCTTCAGAAAATAACTGGATATCTGGAAAAGAATGCATGAGCCTTTCTGATATCACTTTGTGAGCTCTTAAATCGGCAAGAGTCAGCGGACTATCATCCGCCTTCCATTCAGTTCCTATTTCATCTTTAGCGTAAACATCCATGATGTCATTACCCGCAGCAATTGCAGCCGCTTGCATCTCTTTCAAAATATAAGGGTACTTGGATATCACTTCGTTTATAGTTTTCATTTTTCATTTCATTCTATGGTTATCATACGCCTGCCCATAAAATCCCAACGTCGGAGGGCATAACGCGCTGGTGATGTTTGATTTTCGCTGACCCAATTTCGGTGACTAATATTCATTTAAGCTTCCGCAGGAGCGTCTGGTTTTCATCCATGACCACTTCGGCTGCGTCCAGAGCCTCGCGCAGAGCGGGATCATCTGCGTAATCTTGATCCGAAGGCATTTTAAAAAACTGCACGCCTTTCTCCGATATGACATAGCGAACGCGATCACCCGCCGTAATGCCGAGCGCATCGCGCACGGGCTTCGGCAGGGTCGTTGATCCGTTTGCAAAAATCTTTGACTGATACAGCTGCGTCATGTGTTGTTATTCATAATGCGTCCAAAGCCGTAAGATTTTTACGACCTTTTCTGCCTCCAAAACCTGATAGACAAGACGGTGTTGGATATTGATCCGTCTTGAATACGCCCCGCTCAAATCGCCCACGAGCTTTTCGAAGGGGGGCGGGTTTTGCCAAGGGTCGTTTTCCAGCATTGCCAAGAGCGCTTGGGCCTTGGTTTTGAGGCCAGAAGACGCGAGTTTTTTCGCATCTTTCTGGGCCTGCTTTGTGTAGTGAAGCGTCCAAGTCACCACTCTAACTCAGTTGATGTCTCATCAAGGTTTTCCTGCATGCCTTCAATGATAGACGTGCGCATGCCAGGCACAGAGAGCAGATACAATGTCTCGTTGATTGCATTCCAATCGCCTTCTGAGAGGAGCACTGCATTTCCACGCTTGCCGGTAATGACTACCGGCTCGTGGCTCGCAGATGCATCATCGATCAACTTATACAGATTGGCCCGCGCCTCAGTTACATTCACTGTTGTCATGACAGTACCCCTTTTGGCAAAGCGTACGTTAAAGCGCGCTTCGCGTCAATTGCCACGCTTCTCACCATCATGTGCATTTCAGACTCCAGGCTACCCATAACCTTGGATTATCGGCATGCTTAAGCGACTGTGCCGCCAAGCAACTTTGATATGTCCGCAACCCGCAATTTAAGGCTCTCAGACCCTCCGCGTGCTTCAATATTAAGGCGCACCAATGGTTCGGTGTTTGAACGGCGCAAGTTAAAGCGCCAATCCTTGAACGCAAGGCTCACACCGTCAGTTTCATCCAAGGACAATGCATCTGCACTGTAAGTGGACAACACGCGGTCGATGGCCGCGCCGGCATCATCAACGCGAAAATTAATTTCACCTGAACTGGGAAAAGCATCAAAGCGGTCGCGCACCCAATCACTCAACGAGCGCTTAGATTTAGACACAAGCTCAGCAACCAGAAGCCACGGGATCATACCACTGTCGCAGTAGGCAAAATCGCGAAAGTAGTGGTGCGCCGACATCTCACCACCATAGACGGCCTCATGTGCACGCATAGTTTGCTTGATAAATGCGTGACCTGTTTGAGATTGAATTTTGATGCCACCCTTGCTCGCAACAATATCCTGTGTGTTCCAAATCACGCGCGGGTCATGGACAATTTTACCGCCCGCCTCTTTATCGAGGAATATCGCCGCCAAAAGGCCCACGACATACTCACCCGGCACGAACTGTCCCGCACCATCAAAGAAGAAACAGCGATCGAAGTCGCCATCAAAGGCAACGCCCATGTCTGCACCCGCGCGCACCACAACATCTGCCGTGGCAGCGTGATTTGCGGGCAACAGAGGGTTTGGAATACCATTTGGAAATGTGTTGTCTGACTGATGATGCACGCGAATAAACTCTAATGGCGCGCCCTGCGCCTTTAGGCGATCAATAATTGCGTCAACCGTTGGGCCTGCGGCACCATTTCCTGAATTAACAACGATTTTCAGCGGGGATAGTTCTGTCACGTCAACAAAACTTAGCAGCTGATCTAGATATTTCTGGCGCGCATCAACCGCAAGATCCCGAGCCTGACCAACAGATGAAGCGTACCCCCAAGCCTTTGAGCCAACGAGCCTTTTGATTTTTTGAAAATCCTCGACGTCGTCCAGTGGGCGAGATCCAGATTTAACAATCTTGATGCCATTGTAATTAATCGGGTTGTGCGAAGCCGTCACTTCAATCCCTGCGCAGGCACCAAACTCCGTTACTGCCCAATACATTTCCTCGGTACCGGCCATGCCAATATTTAACACGTCTGATCCCGCATCTATAACTCCCCTCGCAGCAGAGTGCGCAAAGGCAGGACTGGTTTCGCGCGCATCAAAGCCGATCACAACCGTTTTGGCTTTTAGATGTTGTGCCGCGGCGCGACCAATCCGGTAGGCCATATCCTCATCGATATTAACACCGATTTCGCCGCGAATATCGTAGGCCTTGAAACACGTTAAGTCTGTCACGTTTGCTTCTCTTCACTTTGGGCGGCGGCTGTTGCTTCACCAAGCCCCACATCTTCTTCTAGTGCTTGAATTTCGGCCCGAAGATCCTCAAATTCTTGCCGCTTGCGTTTGATAAAGCCGTGGCTCAGCAATGATTTTTCTCTGATACCACTCGGCGTCAATAGATATGCATACTGCCCCTTGCGTGGGCTTTGTTTGAAATTGCCAAGCTTGACGAAACCTTTTTCAACCAAAGCCGTCAGGACGTAATAGGCTGAACCGTTTGAAATACCGACTTCGCGCGCAACCTCACGCGTGGACAATTCGGGGTTTGCCGAGATCAATCGCATGACCTTGAGGCGCACTTCACTCTGCTGTACGTCGCGCCGGCTAGCCATTGTGCCACATCAGAACGGCTACCGCACCGAGCGTCGCTGCGTTGCAATGCTCAGGATTTGTAATTTTACAATTTTGATCAGAATTATTCATTACCGTTCAGTTTTGAGCAGTAAACAATGTCCTAGAATGTTACAAGACATTAAGTTTATTTTTGATACTTTAACTGGCTTTGGATAATATCGTCTCATTGATTTAGTTGATAATGACCTTCACCACAGACGATATATCTGATCGTGCTGATACTTTTTTTAGATGTATAGCCCGATTGTAAACTGCTCTCACCTCAGCTATTGTTCAAACATGAGCAAAGGGGCGGTAATGCTGAAATGACACAGTGGTATCTCATTCAATTTAAACCCAATTCACATCGCTTGGCAGAGCGAAACCTTCAACGCCAAGGTTTTGAAACATTCCTCCCATTGCATGAAGTCGCTCGTAGAAAGACATCTCGCTTCATCACAGATCTCAGACCCCTGTTCCCTGGGTACATGTTTGTTGGCATCGATATGAATTCCGCGCCGTGGAGCAAAATTAATAGCACCTTGGGTGTTTCCCGGCTCGTAAGCTTTGATGGCACTCCCAAGCCTTTGCCATTACAGCTGATCTCAAGCCTCATGCTTCGTTGTGATGAAGAGGGGAAGATGTTGCCGCCTGCAGCCCTGAACCCCGGCGATAATGTTGAAGTTTTAACCGGACCATTTGCGCACTTTGTCGCGACTGTCGAAACGATTGATGCACAGCAGCGTGCTTGGATTTTAATGGACTTCATGGGCCAAAGCACGCGAATTCAAATTGCGCCAGATCAAGTCCAGCTCACTGATTAACGCAGTCTGCCTATAATATAAATAACTGAACTAATTTGATATTTCAGGTCATCTATTTGGCTAGCTGATCTTAATATCTTGTTAAAAAAGAACAGGTGGCACCCTACTCTTAATCACCCATAACGCTTGAGAGCAGTCAAACGTCTCACGATACAGTTTTGGAAAATTAAACTTTAATCTTTTTCGGTTTTGCGACGGCCCGCTACATGCATGATCGCATCCAAGTATCCCTCAACACTGCCACAATCAAATCGCAAGCCATTAAGGTTTACTGATTGAACTGCGCCCTTAGCAGCTTGAGTATTGATAGCATCTGCAAGCTGAACTTCGCCACCAGCACCCACTGGCTGAGTGCGAAGAATATCAAAGATGTCAGGTGTCAGGACATATCGCCCTATACTGGCCAAATTAGATGGTGCTTTGTTTGCGTCAGGCTTTTCCACCAGACCCGCAACAGAACCAGATCCGCCGTTTGGAACGACAACACCATATTTAGAAATATCAGGTCCGTTTACTTCCATAACGCTAAGCTGGGTTTTTCCAGAGAGTTCATATGCACTGACAAGATCAGAAACGATACCGTCACCCTCATAAGTCAGAAAATCATCCGCAAGCAGAACCACAAAAGGATCATCACCAACTACACGCTCCGCACAGAGCACGGCATGACCAAGCCCAAGCTGTTCTGGTTGACGGACAAAGATACATTCAACACCCGCGGGCAGGATATTTTTAACCATCTCAGCCTGATCGTATTTGCCTTTCGCCCGAAGAGCCATCTCAAGCTCTTGATTGTTATCAAAGTGGTCTTCGATGGCGCGTTTGTTACGGCCAGTCACAAAAATTAGCGTATCAATACCCGCCGCAATTGCTTCTTCAGCCGCGTATTGAATGAGAGGCTTGTCCACGATGGGCAGCAGTTCTTTGGGCATAGCTTTGGTCGCTGGTAAAAACCGCGTTCCGAAACCAGCTACTGGGAAGACTGCTTTTCTAATAGTTGAAGTCATTTAAATATTCCATTTTAAAATCATATCCGCTCCAATTTTGATCCAGCCAAAAACAGCTCACCTTTATCAAAAAAATAGGGGTATATTATATTGGACTACTGAGCATTACAGGATCTTGACCGACCAGTGCAACTCCAGTTTAGTCAGCTTGTGCAATCCCAACAGCACCTTTTGAGGGAGGTCTATATGACCGACGCAGTTTGGGCGCTAACCACATCCCAACTTTATAAGTGACAAAAAAGGTCACCCCAAAACAGACGCATGCGATTGCAGCTTTGCTCGGGTCATAAGCAAAAAACACACCTGCAATCATCGGTAATATCACAAATGGAAGGGTCAAAATGGTTGCAAGTGGATTTGCAAGCTTTCTATTATGGCGGCCCAGTAGAACAATTTCGACAGCACGCATAGCAAGCTGGTGAAAATGCAGTCGATCTGGTTGGGTTATCGGCTTTCCAGCACTATACCGGCGCAAAATAGCCATAATGGTATCTGCGATAGGCCAGAAAAATATCAAAAGCACTGCCAGTGGAGTAACACTTGGCGCGTTCCACAAAATGGAAATCGATGCCCAGACCAGAAGGTGCCCAAGAACGCAAGCGCCAGCATCGCCCAAGAATATTTTTCCAAAGGGAAAATTAAACACTAAAAATCCAACAGTTGCAGCACTTAAGATGAACAAGAAATTTCTGTGCTCTAATAGTCCAGCTTGGTGCGCAATTAATGCGAGGGCCAAAGATACACCCACTGCTGTAGTGGCTGCGAGACCGTTCAATCCATCGATTAGATTGAATGCGTGACTGATACCAACAGATAAAAAAAGCGATAATGAAATTGCGAATGGCGTCCAGAGCATTGCTAAATCAAGAACTGGAATATCTGTTCTGGGAATCCATTGTCCCATTAGCAATACAAATAGGGCTCCAGAAGCTGCTGCGGCCAATAATCTATTGCGAGGGCTCACAAGTCTACCCAGATCTTCTGCCAGACCAACGACAAAAACGGGTAAAGCACTCAACATGAGTGCTATGTGTGTGCTGACGGTATCCGAAAGAAAAACAATTAAAGATGCCACAACCAAGCCTAGCACAATTGCAAGCCCGCCAATACGCGGTGTGGGTCTGGTGTGGGCGGCCTGTACAGCAGACGTATCATTGCGAGTTGTTGATTTAGCAATAGTCTCTGAAAACCCTAGCATAATTATCAAACATGCCGATCCAGAAATCAAAAAACTTATTGCTAATATTTGGATCAGAGAAAATGACACTGTTAAATTACCTTATATCAAGACCATCCTCAAAACGGAGGTAGACGCTAAATATCTCGTAGTGATACTTAAGGGAATATTTATCTATGAGCAAACAGTTAAGTAAAACTCTTAACACAGCTGCGCCCTACCTTTGTTGGGGCAGGACCTACTTTATTACTTAAAAAGGTCAAATCTCTAAATTTTATGAGACACCCCAAGACCTCGCGGATGACTTAACGGGTATCCACTCTGATTGACACTTTTAAGCGGTTCTTCAGAATAAAAAGAGGCTCCCTAAAGCAAGAGGAGTCTCTCTAAGGCTTAACGTTATAATCCAAGCCGAAATATAACGCCCTCTTATTCGTACTTTTAAATTGCAAAGTCTTCTGCTGTACAACCACTCTCTAAGGCTGTGACAAGCCACTTTGGCTTACGTCCACGGCCCGTCCAAGTGTTTTCTGGATTTGCCGGATCTGCATATTTAGGAGCGACTGGTTTTTTGTTACTTTTGCCATTGGAATTATCCAACAACTCTTTCAAAGAAAATCCTTTTGTGTGAGCCAATGCTTCTAGCTCGGCTAAGGTTTCAGCTTTTCTTTTCTTTTCAAAATTGAAGATTGCAACAGCCACTTCATTTTGTAGCGCTTTCAGTTCATCAAGAGAAAGTTTTTCAAGATCCATTTGGATATCCTCATATTAAATAAACGTTTTAATAATTCTTAACAATAGAAGCCATTTCTATTACATAAAATATATAGAATTAAAACATTAAGAACCCCAACATTTTATTTATTTTGAGCCACTTTAAATTTATAGGGCAACTTCTAATTGATCAACAAGTCAAAGCTTGGGGAATCATCTGGAATTAAATCATTCAATAAAAGTAGGGAATTTCTATACGCCAAAAACACTTTTAGGTACCCAGCGGAAAAGAGCATAATCAAGGAAAAAAATGTGTGCAGGTATTATCCAAACCCAAGGTGATGGCCCGCCCCGCCATTCGTGACGACGATCGCGTTTATTTGGAGTTAGACGGTTGAAGTTCAAAAGGCCTTGCTGACTGACTAAACAGCACTGACCCAACGCAAACGCAGGGCGTTGCTTAATACAAAAACGCTCGACAACGCCATTGCGCCAGCAGCAAGTGCTGGTGATAGAAGCAATCCAAAGGCAGGGTAAAACACTCCTGCTGCAACGGGGATCAGTAACGCGTTATAGGCAAAAGCCCAAAACAGGTTTTGCTTGATATTGCGCATCGTCATTTGGCTAATGGTAACCGCGTTGACCACAGCACTTAAATCACCTGACATCATCACGACGTCTGCCGCCTCAATCGCAACATCCGTGCCTGTACCGATCGCAACACCGACATCCGCCTTGGCTAATGCAGGCGCATCATTGATACCGTCACCAACAAATGCAATCGGACCAGTCATTGTTGCGAGTGCCGCCAACTTACCTGCTGGCTTCGCCTCTGACACCACATTCGAAATACCCAATGCCTTGGCCACGTATTGCGCGGTTTCGTCACAATCTCCGCTGACCATCGCAACGGAAATTCCTTTGTTTTGCAATTGGGCAACGATGCCTCTGGCCTCTGGCTTAATCTCATCAGACACCGCAAAGACTGCAGCGACCTGATGATTAATTGATAAAAAGACGGGTGTTTTGCCTTGCATCGCCCACCCCTGCGCCTTGGCAGCGAAATCACCAATCTGATGCCCCATCTCAAACATGAAATGCGCAGTGCCCACTTCGATTACATGATCTAAAACCGTCGCAGATGCCCCACGTCCAACAAAGGCTTGGAAGTCCGCCGCCTTTGGAATGGTAATACCCTCTTCAACTGCCTTCAAAACAATCGCTTTGGCAACGGGGTGTTCAGAACGCTGTTCAAGCCCTGCTATCAATGTCAGGATATGGGCCCGATCAAACGCGGCATCGTGTTCGAACTCCGTGACCACTGGTGTGCCTTTTGTCAGCGTGCCTGTCTTGTCAAATACGATTGTCTTGATCGATTGCAGCTGTTGAAGGGCATCCCCCTTACGGAACAAAACACCCAATTCGGCAGAGCGCCCTGCCCCAACCATGATGGATGTTGGCGTCGCCAAGCCCATCGCGCAGGGACAGGCGACGATCAAAACAGAAACCGCCGTAACCAACGCGAACTCTAACGCAGGAGCTGGGCCAAAGGTAAGCCATGCAATTAGAGTGATGGTTGCCAACACCATAACTGCTGGCACAAACCATAAGGTCACGCGGTTCACCAAATCTTGGATCGGAAGACGGGTGCCTTGCGCATCCTCAACCATCCGAATGATCTGAGCCAATGTACTAGCCTCGCCAACACGCGCCGCTTGGATTGTCAGGCTGCTCGTACCGTTAACCGTACCACCTATGACCTCCGCGTGGGGGCCTTTGTCGACGGGCATTGGTTCACCCGTGACCATGCTTTCGTCAATAAAGCTTTGACCGGTTAGAACAACCGCATCTGCTGGAACAGTTTCACCAGGGCGCAATTGAATTTCATCACCAATTTGGATTTGATCCGCTGCGATCTCAATCCACTGCTCATTACGCAAGACCATCGCAGTTTTTGCCCGCAACCCAACAAGGCGCGCAATAGCATCACCCGTGCGACCTTTTGCTCGGGCCTCAAGAAAGCGACCCAATAATATCAAAGTGATGATGACACCCGCAGCTTCAAAGTAGACCGCCAAGTTGCCCATGGGCAACAAACTGGGCGCAAAGAGTGAAACCACTGAATACCCCCATGCCGCCAGTGTTCCGATCGCCACCAATGCGTTCATATCAGGCCCGCCGCGAAACAGGCTGGGCAAACCAAGAATATAGAAAGAACGCCCAGGCCAGATCATGACCAAAGTGATTAACAGAAACTGTGCAAACCAGCTGTTCGTTTGCCCAACGGTGCTGAAAACCCAGTGATGCATGGGCGGATATATATGTCCGCCCATTTCAACCACAAAAACTGGAAAGGTCAAAAGCCCAGCAATAAGCGTTTGGAAAGCCAAAGTACGTACCTGCGATTGGCGTCGTTCCACTTGTTCTTGGCGTCCAGCACCTGCGACTTTGATCTTGGCCTTATAGCCTGAGTCTGTAATCGCTTGGGCAACGCGCGCTTCAGCGGCGGAATCTAGCAGACCTTCAACAATCGCTTCTTCAAGTGCCAAATTCACACGGGCCAAAGTCACATCTGGCAACGCCAACAATGTACGTTCAACCCGTCCAACGCAAGATGCACAGTGCATTCCGCTAATATCATATGTGGTTAGGGACATATCATGCTTGCCTTTATGACCTGATATAGAATGATATGGCGACAAACGTCGCTAAGGACAATGATATGACCTCAATAACTGCCCCCCTTCTCGAAGAGATCCGCAACCGTTTCGCCCATGTGGACAGTTGTCCCTTCTCAGGCCCACGCGTCTTTTTCGAGAATGCAGGTGGCGCTTTGACGCTAAACTCAGTTGTTAATACAAGCGCAAAATTTGCAGCTATTCCCGATAATCAAGGCCGCGCAAATGCAGGCGCAGAAGCTTTGGTTGCTATTATTAAAAAGTCCAAAGCTGACATGTGCACATTCTTTAACGCATCAAACGGTCAATTCTTTGTGGGGGAAAGTGGCTCCGAGCTAACCTACCGTTTGATCCGCACCGCGGTAATGGGATCGGGTGGCGGCTCTGTGATTGGGTCCACCGTTGAACACCCTGCATCACGCTCTGCGGCTCAGCACTGGGCCACACAAGCTAGCATGCCCTACATTAGTGTGGCGCATGACGATGCAACCGGATTGGTCACCGCCGATGCATACTCTGCAAAAATGACGGCAGAAGTTAAGGTAGCCACAATACTTCACACCTCCCCAGTAACAGGTATGGCAATTGATGTGGCCAGTATAGCCGCCGCCATTCGCGCCATTGCGCCAGATTGCTTTATTATTGTTGATGGTATCCAACACGCCAGCCACGGGCATATTGACATAGATGCTTATGGGATCGATGGCTATGTTGTCTCACCTTACAAAGTGTTTTCACGCCACGGATACGGCGTTGCTTGGGCTTCTGGTCGCTTGTCCCAATTGCCTCTTGAAGCCTTAATTGATGGGCCGCTTGAAAATTGGGAGATGGGCACACGAGACACTGGCGCCTATGCAACATTTACAGATGTAATCGATTATTTTGATTGGTTGGGTGGACAGGTTTCTGACGCCACTGAACCACGTGCACGGATCGAAGCCGCAGGTGCAGCGATCAAATCGCATGAGAAATCGCTGACAGATGCAATGCTCTTTGGGGCAGGAAACTTGCCAGGCTTGGCAGAAATTGAAGGTGTCACAATTGTCGGTGGTCAGGACAACCCGTCCCGCGAGGGATTAGTTTGTTTCGCACTCCAAAATGTCCCTGCCTTGGACATCGTCAAAAAATTAAATCAAAGCGGTATTCGCACACATATTCGTAAAGCTGACCACTATTCAGGCAATATTTTAAACCCATTGGGCCTGCCTGCCGCAGTCCGAGTTTCGATGTGTCATTACAATACGGTTGGTGAAGTCACTGCGTTTTTAACTGCAATGAAAGAAATCACCGAGAATGCTTGACCGCAATGGCCCCCTGCGCGGCTTGCGCGTTGTTGAAATGGCAGGCCTTGGTCCCGCGCCTTTCTGCGCAATGATGTTGGCTGACATGGGAGCCGAGGTGGTGCGTATCGCTCGCCCCAATCAAAAACCCCTTTTTGGGTTAGAACAAAAACACAATTTATATGATCGCTCGCGTCGGTCTCTTACCCTTGATCTACGAGCCACTAAGGAATTGGCCCAAGCTAAAACTCTGATTTCCAGAGCAGAAATTTTGATCGAAGGTTTTCGGCCAGGTGTGATGGAGCGACTTGGGCTTGGCCCAGATGATGTTACGCCCAACAATCCCAAACTGGTCTATGGACGCATGACGGGATGGGGCCAAAACGGCCCTCTGAAGGATCGCGCAGGCCACGACTTGAACTATATGGCTATCTCCGGGGCACTTTGGTCGATTGGACCTAAAGGGTCGCCTCCTCCTCCTCCACAGAACATCATTGCTGACTTAGCGGGTGGCGGCATGATGCTACTGGCTGGCGTTTTAGCCGCAACTATGAGCGCACGTACAACTGGCAAAGGCCAAGTAGTCGACGCCTGCATGTCCGACGGTGCTGCGCTAATGATGACCTTACAATATGGACTAAATGCTGGAGGCGCATGGGAAGACAACAAACGAGGCGGCAATGTTCTAAATGGTGGAGCGGCGTACTATCGATGCTTTGAAACCTCGGACGGCGGATACGTGGCCTTGGGACCCATCGAACCACAATTCTTTGCAACATTGCTTGAATACATTGGTTTGCGTGATGACTCAAGGTTTGCACAACAATATGACCCGAACGCTCAAGACGAAATGCATACAGTTTTAGAAACGGTTTTTGCCAGCAAAACACGTCGTGCTTGGGAGGATATATTAACTGAAGTTGATGCTTGTTTTGCTCCCGTCCTATCAATGACCGAAGCCCCGCAACATCCGCACAATATCTCTCGCCAGACTTTCGTTGAAACTGATGGTATTATTCAGCCAGCACCCGTTCCCCGTTTCGTTAGGACACCCTCCGACGAGCCAACGCATGGAGATGCCGGTGCCATCAACTTTGAAGAAGTAATGGAGAATTGGAAGTAATTACTTTGGTTTTTTGTTCAGACAGTTCTCTAGTTTGTCGGTCTTGCATAGCTCATGCGGCTTAACAATTCTGAGGTATTTTTGACCTCGAATTTGCGTAACAACCTGGCGCGCACATCCTCAATGGTGCGTGGAGACAACCCCAGTTCTCGCCCGATTTCCTTACTTGTTAATCCACGGCTTAACCCACTTAGAACTTCACGTTCACGTTTGGTCAGTTGCGCGCCATCTAGCTGATCGCGGATTGGCGCAAAGCTCATGATCAGATGTGCAAGTGGGTCATCTGGCGTCAACGTCCGCGCACGGAAACGGCACCAGACCGGCACGCCGTCTTTGCGCCGCATCATCCGTTCGTCACTATAGCTACCGTTCTCTTCCATCGCTTTCAGTCCAATATCCCGAACTCGATCAAATTCAGCATGGCTGGGATATAGGATACGGAATGATTGGCCTAATAAATTAGCGCGATCATATCCTAACATTTCGGCAAATGATGTGTTACACATGTCAAGCACACGGTGATGAGATACCGCCATGCCAATCGGCGCTGCATCAAATGCCTGCGCCATCTTTCGTGTAAAATCATCCATTGCGTCACCCCGTGGTTATACGGTATTGATACCGTATACGATCGCCGTAATACTGCCAACAGGCAATTTAAACAGGTGACACATGACAACACCTCTTATGGTGCGCATCGATGGCAAACGGGAAGATTTGATCCAATTAACACAGGATCTGATCCGAATACCGACGCTTAATCCTCCTGGCGAAAACTACGGCGCAATATGCGATTTCTTAAACAAGCGTCTGCAGGCCTCTGGGTTTGAAACCCAATTGATCCGCGCATTCGACACCCCAGGTGACAGCGAACGTTACCCCCGTTGGAACATCATTGCGCGGCGCGAAGGTACATCTTTGGGCGATTGTGTTCACTTCAACAGCCACACCGATGTGGTTGACGTCGGGTCCGGTTGGACGTTTGATCCCTTTGGCGGCGAAATCGCAGATGGCAACATCTACGGACGTGGTGCCTGTGATATGAAGGGGGGCTTGGCTTCTTCGATCATTGCGGCGGAAGCGTTCATCGAGCAATACCCCAACTTTAGTGGTGCCATCGAAATCTCTGGTACGGCCGATGAAGAATCCGGCGGTTATGGCGGAGTGGCATATTTGGCTGAGCACGGTCATTTCTCACCTGAAAAGGTGCAACACGTCATCATCCCTGAGCCCCTTCAGAAAGACCGCATTTGTCTTGGCCACCGTGGTGGTTGGTGGGCTGAGATCGAAACAAAAGGTGAGATCGCGCATGGTTCCATGCCATTCTTAGGCGATTGCGCCGTGCGCCATATGGGCGCCGTAATCCATGAATTTGAGGATAAGCTGTTCCCAATAATGGCGGCCCGCCGCACCGAAATGCCCGTAGTTCCAGAAGGCGCTAAATCCTCCACCATGAACATCAACTCGATCCACGGTGGCCAAAAAGAGCAAAGCGATGACTTTACCGGCTTACCTGCGCATTGCGTACCAGACAGCTGCCGTATTGTAATTGATCGCCGTTTCTTGGTCGAAGAACCGCTAGACCAAGTGCGCGGTGAAGTGACTGATTTACTCGAAGGATTGCGGGTCACCCGCCCTGACTTTGAATACGAATTGACAGAACTGAATTCGGTTCTGCCCTCAATGACCGACAAGACCGCTCCCGTTGTTGAAACGGTGGCGCAAGCGATTGAAGATGTGATGGGAAAGGTACCTGAATATGTGGCCAGCCCTGGAACATACGACCAGAAACATATTGACCGGATCGGCAAGCTGAAGAACTGTATCGCTTACGGACCCGGAATTTTGGAAATGGCGCATAAGCCTGATGAATACATCGGGATCAACGATATGCTCGACAGTGCAAAGGTTATGGGCGCCAGCCTTGAAACACTGCTGTTGCCGCAAAAAAGCTAAAAGACTTCTAGGGAGAAAACGATGAAACATTTTGTATCACGATTGGCACTTGCCTCTGCACTGAGCGTTGCGAGTTTAGCAGCTCATGCCGCTAACACCGACATCACCGTAGCCATGCAGCTTGAACCACCACACCTTGATCCAACCAGCGCCGCCGCTGGCGCGATTGACTCAGTTCTTTATTCCAACGTGTTTGAGGGTCTGACCCGCTTTATGGGTGATGGGTCCGTTGTTGCGGGATTGGCCAAAAGCTGGGACATTTCAGATGATGGTTTGGTTTACACATTCATCTTGCATGACAATGTTTTGTTCCACGACGGTAGCACCATGGATGCCGAAGACGTTCAATTCTCGCTGAACCGCGCCCGTGCTAACGACAGCACAAATGCGCAAAAAGCACTGTTTGCCGGCATCACAGATGTCACCGCATTGGACGCAGCAACCGTCGTTATTACCTTAGACGCACCAAACGGCAACTTCCTGTTCAACCTCGCATGGGGCGACGCAATAATCGTGGCACCAGAATCCATTGAAGGCATCAAACAAGCGCCAATCGGCACCGGTGCGTTCAAATTTGCAAACTGGGTTCAGGGCGACAAAATCGAACTGATCCGCAATGATGCATATTGGGGCACACCTGCTGTCCTAGAAAATGTAACATTCAAATTCATTTCTGACCCAACGGCCGCATTTGCATCTGTCATGGCTGAAGATGTGGACGCATTTGTTGGTTTCCCAGCCCCAGAGAACCTTCCACAGTTCGAAGCGGACCCGCGCTTCCAGGTATTGGTTGGCTCAACTGAAGGTGAAACAATCCTATCAACCAACAACAAGATGCCACCATTCGATAATGTGAAAGTTCGCGAAGCTCTGGCACATGCCATTGATCGTCAGGCCATCGTTGACGGCGCAATGTTTGGATACGGCACACCAATCGGAACACACTTTGCTCCACACAATCCCGCATATGTCGACCTGACTGGCATCAGCGCATATGATCCTGAGTTAGCGAAAAAGCTGCTGGCCGAAGCAGGATTTGCCGATGGATTTGAAACAACATTGCACCTACCGCCCCCATCGTACGCCCGTCGTGGTGGTGAAATCATCGCAGCGCAATTGGCCCAAGTTGGGATCAAAGCGCAAATCACGAATGTTGAATGGGCGCAGTGGTTGGAAACTGTGTTCCGCGGCAAGGACTTTGGCCTGACAATCGTGTCACACACAGAACCAATGGACATCGGCATCTATGCGAACCCAGAGTACTACTTCCAATACGACAACCCTGCGTTCCAGGAGCTGATGACGAACCTTAACGCGACAACAGACCCTGAAGCGCGCACTGCTCTCATGGGCGACGCACAACGCATGATTTCAGGCGATTACGTGAATGGTTACTTGTTCCAACTGGCACAATTGTCGGTGGCAAAGGCAGGCGTTCAAGGTCTTTGGACCAACGCACCAACCCAAGCAACCGACCTAACGGCTGTTAGCTGGGCCGACTGATCGTCGCGTTTAATTCCACAAAAACGGTTCGGGCTTTCAGGCCCGAACCACTGGGCCAATCTGCGGCCCCTGCCCCAATAAGTTTCCCTGTCCATGATCCGTTACACCCTTAAGCGTTTTCTTTCCCTATGCATCAGTTTGGCTGTGGCATCTTTACTGATCTTTTTCGTAATCGAAATCGCTCCCGGTGATCCCGCATCCTTTATGCTGGGGATCAACGCACAGCCTGATACGGTCGCCGCACTGCGTGCTGAACTTGGTCTAGATGTACCCAAATTCGAGCGCTATCTCGCATGGACCCAAGGAATGCTAACCGGCGACTTTGGCATGTCTTATACCTACCGCACGCCTGTTTCCCAAATGGTCGCGGATCGCCTTTGGGTCTCCCTACCCCTCGCGCTATTCGCGCTGGCTTTATCCACCATCATCGCCCTGCCGGCTGGTATCTACGCAGCCGCTCGCCGCGGCAAGACTGGCGATGTTGCCGTGATGAGCGCCACCCAGCTTGGCGTCGCGATCCCCAACTTTTGGTTCGCCATGATGTTGGTTCTGATCTTTGCGATTAAGCTGCGCTGGTTCGCAGGCGGTGGCTTTGCCGGTTGGGACAAAGGGCTGGGCGCAGTCTTGTGGTCGCTCACCTTGCCCGCTATTTCACTCGCACTACCCCAAGCCGCAATTCTGGCCCGCGTCATGCGATCCGCCTTACTAGATGTGATGAACGAAGACTTCATGCGCACCGCCCGCGCCAAAGGTTTAACCACTACGCAAACCCTGTGGAAACATGGGCTGCGCAACGCGCTAATCCCTGTCCTAACGATTATCGGGTTACAGTTTTCATTCCTCCTTGCCGGCGGGATCATCATTGAACAAGTGTTCTACCTGCCTGGTCTTGGACGCCTCGTATTCCAAGCAATCAGCGCGAGGGATTTGATCGTGGTCGAATCCGTTGTGATGCTTTTAGTCTTTGCCGTGATCGTGGTTAATTTCGCTGTCGATCTGGCCTATGCCGCCGTTGACCCACGATTAAGGGCGCGCACATGAATCGCAATCTTATCATTGGCCTGATCCTTTCAGCCATTTCGATTTTGGCGGCCTTGGTGTCCTTCATCTGGACCCCATTCGACCACGTCGCAATGAACATCCCCGCGAAACTTCAAACCCCAAACCTGACCCATTGGTTTGGCACCGACCACTTTGGCCGCGATATTTTCAGCATGATTATGGTGGGTGCGCGCACCTCAATTGCCGTAGCGTTCGTGGCCGTTGGGATCGGCATGGGGCTCGGCATTCCCTTGGGCCTATGGGCCGCCGCACGCAAGGGGTCGTACATCGATGAACTTATCATGCGTGCCAACGACCTGATTTTCGCCTTCCCCTCGCTGGTTATCGCCATCCTGATCACCACCATTTTTGGCGCAGGTGCGGTGAACGCCATCATCGCCATCGGCATCTTTAACATCCCCGTTTTCGCCCGCGTTGTACGCGGTGCCGCCATGCCAATCTGGGAGCGTGAATTCATCCTTGCCGCACGTGTCGCCGGCAAAAACGCCGCCCGCATTTCAGTGGAACATATCCTACCCAACGTCATGAACCTGTTGATCGTGCAGGCCACCATTCAATTCAGCCTCGGTATCCTCGCCGAAGCGGCTCTTAGCTACGTCGGCCTTGGCGCGCAGCCACCCACCCCAAGCTGGGGGCGCATGTTAGCAGACGCACAAACGCTGGTCAGCATCGCACCACACCTCGCCCTAATCCCCGGCTTTGCGATCATCATTACTGTGATGGGTCTGAACCTTATGGGTGACGGTTTACGCGACTATCTAAACCCCCGTACACGGGTGGCCCGAACATGAGTTTGCTGGACATCACCAACCTATCTCTGTCGATCAACGGAATGCCTATCCTGCGGAACGTGTCGCTTTCTGTGAACACCGGCGAAATCGTCGCGGTCACGGGCGAAAGCGGATCGGGCAAGTCACTGACCGCGCTGGCATCCATGGGATTGCTACCGAAAGGATCACAAACCACCGGTACGATCACGCTTGAGGGCCAAGACCTGCTCACCACGTCAGAGGCGGACCTTTGCAACATTCGTGGCAACGACATCGGCATGGTGTTCCAAGAACCCATGACCGCCCTCAACCCCGTGCAAACCATCGGAGCGCAGGTGGCCGAAACCATTCTGATCCACGGCAGCATGAGAAAATCCGACGCCATGGCCCGCGCCGCAGATGTGCTGACCCGTGTCGGCCTGCACCAAGAACAATTCCCGTTGTCGCGCTATCCACACGAATTATCGGGTGGCCAACGCCAGCGCGTTGTCATCGCAATGGCCATCGCCTTGCGCCCCAAACTGCTGATCGCGGATGAACCGACAACTGCGCTGGACGTCACCACCCAAGCACAGATTTTGGATTTACTCAAAGACCTCGCGCGTGACTACGACATGGGGCTGTTGATGATCACCCATGATCTTGCCGTGGTGTCTGATATGGCCGACAAAATCGTCGTGATGCATCTGGGCGAAGTGGTGGAACAGGGCGAAACCAGATCACTGCTCACGAACATGAAGCACGACTATACCAAGATGCTGTTTGCGGCTTCTGGACATCAAGTCAACTTGCCTGATCTTCCTGCCTACGATGTCTTGTTAAGCGTCAAAAACGTGGTGCGTGATTACACAACACCACGCAAAACGGTGTTTGGCTCCAAGGGGGTTTTCCGTGCTCTGAACAAAGTTAGTTTTGATATCAAAAGCGGGGAACGCTTAGGGTTGGTTGGCGAAAGCGGATGTGGTAAGTCGACCCTAACACGAGCTATTTTAGGGCTCGAAGACGTGCAGGGCGGTGAAATCACGTTAGACGGAGCGCCCGTATTTACGGGCCGAAAACCCAATTTTGCGGTTCGGCGCAAGATGCAGGTGGTGTTCCAAGACCCATTTGGCAGCTTCAATCCCCGCCACAAAGTTGCGCGATTGATCACTGAACCATTCCATCTGCTTCAAACACCCCCATCCCATGATGAGCGCCAGAGATTGATCAACCAAACGCTGACTGCCGTGGGCTTGGACCCATCTGATGCCAACAAATACATCCACCAGTTTTCGGGTGGCCAACGTCAACGGATTGCGATTGCGCGCGCCCTGATTATCCAACCGGATCTGATCGTGTTTGACGAAGCAGTAAGCGCTTTGGATGTATCGGTGCGCGCTCAAATATTGGATCTACTTGCAAACCTCAGCGCCAAATATAACCTAACCTATCTGTTCATCAGCCACGACCTTAGCGTAGTGCGCACGATCACCGATAGGGTTCTTGTGATGCAGCGCGGCGAGATTGTTGAACAAGGCGAGACCGAACAGGTTTTCACCGCACCCAATCACCCCTACACTCAGGAATTGATTGCGGCCGCACCTATCCTGCCTGATCTGCAACACCTGAAGGAATAGCCAATGAAAACCATCAATTTGGCCGAAAAGCTGGGACAATTCTCGAGCTACTGGGATCCGCATGTAATCGCCGATTACAACGGAAACGACGTGATGGTAGTCAAGTTTCAAGGCGAGTTTCCGTTTCATGTTCACTCTAACACTGACGATTTTTTCTTAATGCTGGAGGGCGAAATGGAAATGGACCTTGAGGGTCAAAGCCATACCGTCAAAACAGGCGAACTATTCATCGTACCAAAAGGCATCACCCATCGCCCCCGTGCAAAAAACGAATGCAAAGTTCTGTTGATCGAACCAAAAGGTGAACCCAATACTGGCGATCCAGAAACCGCCGCGCGCAAGCCGCATATCTAATAGGAACGCCCATGCAACCTGGCCCAAAGAACCTGATAACAGACGTAAAAGGTCTGAGTGTAGGCAACGCCCAAGATGACACACTGAAATCCGGCTGTACCGTTGTGACTGCAAACACGCCGTTCACTGCATCTGTGCATGTGATGGGTGGCGCTCCGGGGACGCGTGAAACAGACCTTTTAGCCCCTGACAAATCTGTGGCTAATGTAGATGCTTTGGTTCTGTCTGGCGGGTCTGCGTTTGGTCTGGATGCATGTTCGGGCGTAGTGGACGGATTGCGCAGCGATGCGCGGGGATATAAGGTTTTAGATGCTATAATTCCCTTGGTACCCGGGGCAATTCTGTTTGATCTGCTCAACGGCGGGGACAAAGAATGGGACGCAAACCCTTACCGAAATCTGGGCCACCAGGCGTATCAAAGTGCATCGACTGATTTCAGCCTTGGCACGATTGGCGCAGGCACTGGCGCTTTAACTGGTTCGCTAAAGGGCGGTTTAGGGTCTGCTTCACTGGTTTTGGACAATGGTGCAACGGTTGCCGCATTGGTCGCGACGAACCCTATAGGCAACATCACAACCCCAAATGATCGTCACTTTTGGGCGGCACCCTTCGAGATTGATGCCGAGTTTGGCGGTCTTGGAACGGACCCTGCAAGCGGCCTTGGCCGTAACCTGAACAGTCATAAGATGGCCGCATTTATGGAACGTGCCAATACAACTATCGCAATTGTGGCTACCGACATGGTTATGGACAAAGCACAATGCCAACGCGTCGCGATCGCCAGCCATGACGGGATTGGCCGAGCGATTATCCCTGCCCACATGCCCGGTGACGGCGATGCCGTTTTTGCCCTGTCCACAGGCGAAATCAAGATGCAAAATCCTACTTTTGATCTGATGGTGATTGGACATGCCGCAGCCCTATGCCTATCGCGCGCCATTGCCCGAGCCGTTTTTGAGGCTACTCCTGCCCAGAACGACCTGCTTCCATGTTGGCGTGACCTGAACACAGCGAAGGAAACATCATGACCGAAGATATGTATGGCCTGCCCGTTACCAACGCCACTGAGGCATCTATGGAAGGTATTAACGATTTTATTCATGGCTTTATTGCCTTTGAATCCAAGGCAACCAATGTCATGGGCGCTGCAGCGCATGCCCCCGACTGTTGCTTGATCAATACCTACACCGCGATGTTGTGGATGTTGCTTGAGGCACCTATCGCACCACAAAAAGCACTTCCATTTTTGCTCAAAGCAGAAACCACAATGGCTACCTCAACCTTGCGCGAACAGATGATGACCCGCGCAATACGCGCATGGATCGATGGCGATATTCCAACATGTATCTCGATCTGCGAAGAAATCCTTATCAAACACCCTCGTGACATGGTTGCCTTGAAATTAGGGCAGTACCACACCTTTAACGCAGGTGATTTTCCCAGCATGCTGCGCCTTGCGCTCAAGGTTATGCCAGCAGCTGATGACATTCCTTATGCACACGGTATGGTTGCCTTTGGTTATGAGGAGTGTCACCTGTTGGATGATGCCGAAATATCAGCGCGACGTGCAATGGAATTGCGCCACGACGAGCCATGGGCACACCATGCACTGGCACACATTTTTCTGACACGTGGACAAACCGCTGAAGGTGCCGCCTTCTTAGAAAGCGTTGCCGACACATGGGGCAACCTCAACTCCTTCATGCACAGCCACAATTGGTGGCATTTGGCGCTGTTTTACATCAGCGCAGGTCGTGAAGCTGATGTCGTCAGTGCCTATGATACCCACGTTTGGGGATTGGCCAAGGATTATAGCCAAGATCAAGTTGGGGCTGCCTCACTCTTGGCGCGTATGGAATTTGCGGGGATCAACGTTGGGAAACGTTGGGCCGATGTTGCGTCCCATATTGCAAAACGGGGGCCTGACACGGTCAGCCCATTTTTGACCCTTCAATACCTTTATGCCCTTGGCCGAACTGATCGCGCGGAGGCCGAGGTTTTACTGGAAGCAATTGAACAACGCGCAGAAGACGAAAGCCAATTTGACTACCTCGTTTGGCGTGACGTCGCAATTTGGGCAGCACATGGTATTGCCGCACATGCGGTAGGCGATTGGGATGACACGATCCGCTTTCTGGGCAAGGTCCTGCCCCGTATGGCCGAATGTGGTGGCAGTCATGCGCAACGTGATCTGTTTGAACAAATCCACCTCGATGCATTGATGCAGTCAGGACAAGCATCCAAGGCCCAACAAGTTCTCGAAATGCGCCGTACCTTCGATCCGGGCGGGGTGCCATTGAACATGTTACTGGCTGATGCCTATCATAAAACAGGTCTGCCAGATCAGGCGTTCGTTGCGCAAGAACGAGCGAACGCATCCCGCGCAGCCTTAGCTAAGTAGATCTTTAAAGCAGCTATTGCTGCAAGTGTACGGATCATTTTTTCGGCTCCAATATGTTTTCTTATAGGATAGCCCAAATTTACTATAACGGACATTCACAAAGTTAAGATTAAAGATCGCAGATCAGTTTGCTTGCCGCCACTTTGGCTGATATTTGTCGCGGTGAACGCTATAGATTTGAGCCAACTGGCGAACGGGGCATTATAAATGAAGATCATGATTCCAGCCTGGGTTGACGGTGTGCTGACCCCTGTTGAAAAGTTAGAGGTTCATCAGCGTGGCCTGCGTCATAAGGCAATTTCAGTCTTCATTTTGCGTGGCACTGAAGTTCTGTTACAACGTCGAGCCTTGGAAAAGTATCACACACCAGGATTGTGGGCGAATGCCTGTTGCACACATCCGGCGTGGGAAGAGCCATCGGACGAGTGCGCCATTCGTCGATTAGGCGAGGAATTGGGTGTTAAAATTAAAGACCTCGAGTTTCGCGCAACTCTTGAGTATCGCGCCGACGTTGGCCGCGGTTTGACTGAATATGAAGTTGTAGATGTCTTTATTGCCCAGGCTGATAGCGATCTGCGGATTTCCCCAAATCCCGAAGAAGTTATAGATTTCGAGTGGGTGGAGTACACAGATTTACAAAAGCGGATCATAGATACGCCAGATGTCTTTACGCCTTGGTTGCGTATTTACATGGCTGATTTTACCGAAACTATATTCGGCGTCGACTTTGGAACAAGGTGACTGCAGTTTACCCGTGTTACCCTTGCAAATTAACGCGACCACTGGTTGAATGCGCTGACCTTAAAAAGATAATGGATCGTATGGAAAAGCAGCCTTTAGACGTATTTATCATTGGTGGCGGCATCAATGGTTGCGGGATCGCACGTGATGCAGCGGGCCGTGGTCTAAGTGTTGCACTGGCCGAAATGGGCGACTTGGGTGGTGCAACGTCTTCTGCTTCAACCAAGTTGTTTCATGGTGGCTTGCGTTATCTAGAATTCTTTGAATTTGGGTTGGTTAAATCTGCGCTCAAAGAACGCGAAGTGCTATTGAAAGCGATGCCTCATATTTCCTGGCCTATACGGTTTGTATTGCCCTACAGCCAGGATATGCGGTTCGATAGCGAAACCCCAACTTCGCGATTGTTAACCTGGGTTATGCCATGGATGAAGGGACGGCGCCCTGCATGGCTGATCCGCTTGGGTCTTTTCATGTACGACCATTTGGGCGGGCGTGATATTTTGCCAGCGACCGGAACCCTAGATCTTCGAGTTGGTCCTGAAGGTGCGCCACTGCAAGACCGTTTTGAAATGGCCTATGAATATTCAGATTGCTGGGTCGAAGATTCACGCCTTGTCATGTTGAACGCGCGCGATGCAGAAGCACGTGGCGCGCAAATATTGCCCCGTTGCCGGGTAACCTCGGCACAGCGCAAAGGCGATTTGTGGCATATCGAGACAGAGCGGGGGGAGTTCACCGCCCGCAATTTGATCAACGCGGGTGGTCCATGGGTCGTTGATATTTTGTCAGGTGTTTTACGTCAAAACAGCAGTGCCGAAATTCGGTTGGTGCGTGGCAGTCATATCGTGACCAATCGTTTGTATGATCACGACAAATGCTACTTTTTCCAAGGCTCGGATGGGCGGATCACTTTCGCCATTCCCTATGAGCAGGATTACACACTGATCGGCACCACAGACGCAGAGCATCATGATCCCGATACGAAGCCTGCAATCTCAGATATTGAACGTGATTATCTTTGTAATTTTGCCTCTGAATATTTCAAGAAGCCTGTGACGCCTGAAGATGTGGTTTGGACCTATTCTGGTGTGCGTCCACTTTATGATGACGGTGCTAAATCTGCAACGGCGGCAACGCGCGACTATGTTTTCGATTTGGATACTAATGGCGCGCCATTGCTCAGCATCTTTGGTGGTAAGATTACGACCTATCGCAAGCTAGCGCAGAAGGCGTTGAAAAAGCTTGAGTTAGGTGAGGATTGGACGGCCGAAGTTCCATTGCCTGGAGGAGATTTTCCTGTTGATGGTGTTCAGGATTTGATCGACGGGTTACTCAACGATTATGCGTTTTTAGATCAAAAATGGGCAAGTCGTTTGGTTCGGGCCTATGGCACTGAGGCGCGTGAATGGCTTGGCGATGCAAAGGTGGCCAAGGACTTGGGTAAGGACTTTGGGGCTACCTTAACTGCGGCTGAACTAACATGGATGATGACTCGCGAGTACGCGCAAACGGCTGAGGATGTTGTATGGCGCCGTACAAAGCTGGGCCTGCGCCTAACCGCAAAACAGATCAAAGCCATCGACACTTGGATAGCAAAAGAAGAGCAGCCACTATGACCTATATATTGGCAATTGATCAGGGTACCACATCTTCACGCGCAATTGTCTTTGATGCTGACATGCAGCCTGTCGCCTCAGACCAACAAGAATTTGAACAGTTCTTTCCGGCCTCTGGTTGGGTTGAACATGACGTTGAAGAGATTTGGGAATCTGTCCTTAAGACCTGTCGCGCCGCATTGAAGAAAGCACAGATAACCGCCAGTGACTTAGCCGCAATAGGGATCACCAACCAACGCGAAACAACCGTGATCTGGGACGCCGAGACGGGCAGAGCGCTGCATAAGGCAATTGTTTGGCAAGACCGCCGTACGGCCCCGTTTTGTGATGAGCTAAAGGCGCAGGGTCACGGCGACACCATCGCCAAGATCACCGGCCTGTTGCCTGATCCGTATTTCAGTGGAACCAAGGTGAAATGGCTGATGGATCAACACGAGGGATCGCGGGAACGCGCCGCTGAAGGCAAGTTGCTGTTTGGCACAATGGACAGCTTCCTTATCTGGCGACTGACCAATGGGGCCTCACACGTCACAGACGCCACGAACGCGGCCCGAACGATGATGTATGACATCTACGCAGGGAGATGGAGCACAGACATGTGTGCGATCCTTGACGTGCCCTCTGCGATGCTTCCGCAGGTGTTGGACTGCGCGGCGGACTTTGGAATCGCGGACGCGTCACATTTGGGGGCCGCAGTACCGATCTTAGGCGTTGCGGGCGATCAGCAGGCGGCCACCATCGGGCAAGCGTGCTTTGAGCCAGGTATGATGAAATCCACCTACGGCACGGGGTGCTTTGCCTTGTTGAACACGGGCGCAGATGCGGTGACGTCTAAGAACAAGATGCTGACCACCATCGCCTATCAGCTAGACGGCGTGCCGACTTATGCGCTTGAGGGATCGATCTTTATCGCGGGAGCCGTCGTGCAATGGCTGCGTGATGGAGCGCAAATGATTTCGCATGCGCGCGAGACCCAAGAAATGGCCGAACAGGGCAGTGGAGACGTAACCATCGTGCCGGCGTTTACCGGCCTTGGCGCGCCCTATTGGAACGCTGAATGTCGTGGTGCTGTTTATGGTCTGACGCGTGACAGCGGCCCCGCTGACTTCGCGCGTGCAGCACTGGAAAGCATTGGTTTTCAAACACGTGATTTGTCTGAGGCGATGTTGGCCGACTGGCCTAATGCAGATCAATCGACCCTTCGTGTGGATGGGGGCCTTAGTGCAAATGATTGGGCGATGCAATTTCTGTCTGACATGTTAGGCGCGCCTGTTGATCGGCCAGCAGGGGTCGAAACAACAGCGCTGGGTGCAGCATGGTTGGCAGGAATGCGTGCAGGCGTTTACCCCGATGCTAAAGGTTTTGCAGAACTCTGGGCCTGCGAAAAGCAGTTTATGCCCAGATTGTCTGAGGATGAACGGTCTATCCAGTACGCACGATGGAAACGCTGTGTGAACGCAACGATGATGGTTTAGGCCACTGTTACTTGAATTTCACCAATGCCATCAACGCCACCGGTCATTACATCACCGCGCACAACAGCGCCCACACCGGCGGGTGTGCCTGTCATTATGATGTCGCCAGCTTCAAGCCGAACCGCTTGAGATAGGGCTGAGATGTGCTCATCCACGGTCCATATCATATCACCGATATCACCCGTTTGACGTGGTTCACCATTAACAGACAGCCAAATTGTACCCTCTGTTAAGCTGGGTACATCCGCCAGAGGAACCAATGCAGAGATAGGTGCGGAATGGTCGAACCCTTTAGACATATCCCAAGGGCGGCGTTTGTCTTTGGCTTGTTGCTGAACGTCGCGGCGTGTCATGTCGATGCCCACGCCAGCGCCCCAAATGTGGTTCTGCACTTCATCGGGCGCGATGTCTGAACCAGCTTTCCCGATGGCAATCACCAGTTCGATTTCGTGGTGAAGATTATTGGTAAGCGTCGGATAGGGCATGGTGCAGGGGCTATCCATCACAGCATCTGCAGGTTTTGTGAAAAAGAACGGTGCCTCACGGGTGTCATTGCCCATTTCCGCCACGTGTTCTTCATAGTTGCGACCCACGCAAAAAATGCGGCGCACTGGGAAACGATCAGATGAGTTCGCAACAGCTAGGCTGGCTTGTGGGGCAGGGTGGATGACGTAGCTCATGAGCAGTCCTTTGACTCGATTTTGTTCAACTTGGCAGAACTATGCAGCACAGGGAATGGGGATATTACAGTGATTACCGTGGACGGAAACGACAACATTACGGGGTATCCCTATGGGCCTGATTTCAACGTCGTGGGCTAAATAAATGGACCTGAGTCGCGCTTGCGGCTTGGGTCAGCTTCCTGTGCGGACTTCGCGTATCCATGCCACGATTGTGGCGCGTGCTTCATCAGACATTTTAATTGCGTTGGGTGGTGGCATTGCGCGGCTTAGACCAGCGTGCAAATAGATTTGGTCAGCATACCGCGCCACGTCTGCTTGGGTCTCAAGATAGACGCCTTTGGGTGCCCATTGCATGTTGTTCCAAAACGGTTCGCGGGCGTGGCACATGGAGCAGTTGCCAAGGACGGTATCATATGCCGCCTCAAACCCATCCGCGGACGCATATTGTTGTTCCACAGCTGTGAGTGGGCGCAACTCTGCCTCTTCTACGGTTTCAGTTGGGCCAGCGGTTGAAAGCCACGCGATGATCAACATCAACATGATCGTCACTCCCCATGTCCAATGCGGGCCTTTGCCGGTCGCGTGCATGGTGTTGAAGTAGTGGCGGATTGTTACACCGGTTAGGAACACAAGGCTTGCGATAATCCAGCTGTATTCAGTTCCAAAAGACAGCGGATAGTGATTGCTGAGCATCAGGAATATCACAGGCAATGTGAGGTAGTTGTTATGGGTAGATCGTAATTTTGCGATCTTACCGTATTTGGCGTCAGGCGTACGTCCTTCTTGTAAATCTTTCACCACAATCCGCTGGTTCGGCATAATGATGAAAAAGACATTGGCTGTCATGATGGTAGCAGTAAATGCGCCCAAGTGCAGCAATGCGGCGCGGCCAGTGAAGATTTCGTTATATCCCCAAGACATCGCGATAAGGATCACAAAGAGCAAAAGCATTAGAAGCGTTGGACGTTCACCTAGTTTGGATTTGCACATGAAGTCATAGCAAATCCAGCCAATGGTCAGTGAACCACCAGAGATTAAAATGCCTTGAACCAGGGTCACATCAGCTTTGGTCGGATCCAGTAAGAATAGCTCACCACCCGCCCAATAGACGATCATCAACAAAGCAGCGCCTGACAACCACGTAAAATAACTTTGCCATTTATGCCAGATCAAATGCTGTGGCATATTGTTGGGGGCAACCATGTATTTTTGGATGTGGTAGAAACCACCACCATGAACTTGCCACTCTTCACCGCTAACACCATCAGGCATTTCGGGTACTTTTTTCAGACCCAAATCAAGCGCAATGAAGAAGAATGAGGCACCAATCCACGCCATCGCTGTGATGACATGCAGCCAGCGCACAACAAAGGCGATCCAGTCCCACAAAATTGCCAGATCATACATAATCGCTCTCCTTCAAACTCAACGTCTTGGGCACACTAGCCTAGGCTGGATTGTTCCGATATTGTCCAAAATGAAAAGCAGTATCAAGAAAAACAAGCCAATGTCCTATTTGAATAACATACGCACATTTGTAAGGGTTTACGAGCTTGGAAGCATGTCTGCGGCAGGCCGTGATTTACGCATTTCGCCTGCTGTCACGTCATCACGCATTTCGCAGCTTGAAGAGCATCTTAGTGTTCGCCTGTTCCAACGCACAACACGCAGTTTAACACCCACAGAGCAGGGCAAGGCGTTCTACAGTGGTGCTTGTGAAATTTTGGAATCCGTAGACAGCGCAGAGGCGCGGGTGGTCAACATCACCGACAATCCTAAAGGGTCGCTTTATGTCGCAGCCCCCTTTGGCGTGGGGCGCCGCCTGATCGCACCGCAAGTACCTTCATTTATCGCTGAATATCCTGAAGTGAAAATTCGCCTTCGTCTTACGGATCGCAAAGTTGATTTGACAACTGAAGGGCTGGATCTTGCCTTCTTCCTTGGACAGCCAGAGGACAGCAACCTTCGTATTCGCAAAATTTCTGATGTGGAACGCGTTTTGTGCGCATCCCCAGAATACATAGCAGCACGCGGCAATCCGGCGTCGGGAACGGAATTAGTCACTAATAAACATGAATGCTTGAATTTGCGTTTCCCTGGCGCAACAGAATTTGAATGGCGTCTTCAAACCGATGAGGGCACAAAAAAATTCCGCGTCACTGGCCGTTATGAATCAGATGATGGGGATGTTCTGACAGAGTGGGCCTTGGGTGGGAATGGCATTGTAATGAAGCCAATATTTGAGGTAGCGGATCATTTGAATGCTGGGCGTCTTATCCCAGTTGCCAGCCAAAATCCACCAACACCTATTCAAATGGCCTGTTTGTTTACACATCGCAAACGGCAAGATCCTAAAACCAGATTGTTTATGGATTTTGTGATTGAACGGATTTCAAAAGCAGTGCGCGATCGTACCAGCGGTTCTTAACTACCGCGGTAGGTTGAATACCCAAACGGCGAAAGCAACAATGGTACGTGATAATGTGCCGCTTCAGACATACCAAAACGAATTGGAACGACGTCTAGAAAACGTGGTTCTTCAGGTGGTGTGCCGATCGCGTCAAGATACCCGCCAGCGTGAAACACCAACTCGTAAGTCCCTATTTCGAATTCCTGAGCAGGTAAAATGTGCCCGTCGGTGCGGCCGTCATCATTTGTTACTAAGGTTTTGAGATGCTTGCGCGTCTCACCATCAATTTTGAAAAGTTCAATTTTTAGACCCTGTGCGGGGCAACCACGTGCCGTGTCCAAAACATGCGTCGTCAAATATCCGGCCATTGGTGCAACTCCTCGTTTTCATCTAGTATATAGACAGACCGCGCGGCGCATGGAAACCTATGCTGCAACAACCCAGTCAAAAGACTGCTTATTGTTTTTATTGAAAAACAGCGCGATTGTATTGGAATATGGGTACCCAAACCCTGAGAGGATGAATTGAGTGAACCGCTATCCCCGTGACATGAGTGGCCATGGTGCCAATCCACCCGCCGCAAATTGGCCAAACCGCGCAAAAATCGCAGTGCAGATTGTGCTGAATTACGAAGAAGGCGGCGAAAATAATATCCTTCACGGTGATGCTGCCTCAGAAGCGTTCTTGTCAGAGATCACAGGCGCGCAGCCGTGGCTTGGTCAGCGTCATTGGAACATGGAGTCGTTATACGAATATGGTTCTCGCGCTGGTTTCTGGCGCCTCCACCGTATGCTCAGCGACTTACCGATAACTGTCTATGGGGTGGCAACCGCTTTGGCCCGCGCCCCGCAGCAAGTTGCGGCGATGAAATCCTCAGGTTGGGAAATCGCAAGCCACGGCCTTAAGTGGGTCGAGCACAAAGACATGGGCGAAGAAGACGAACGCGCCCAAATCGCCGAAGCCATTCGCCTACACACCGAAGTTGTTGGGGAAGCTCCACGAGGTTGGTATACTGGCCGTTGTTCGAACAACACCGTGCGACTCACAGCAGAAACAGGTCAGTTCGCGTATGTAGCGGACAGCTACGGCGATGATCTGCCGTACTGGTCGAAAGAAGGCGGCGTTGATCAATTGATCGTTCCCTACACCATGGACTGCAACGACATGCGCTTTGGCATCCAAGCAGGTTTTACAAACGGTGATCAGTTTGAATCCTACCTTAAGGATAGCTTTGATTATCTCTATGAAGAAGGCGTCGCTGGCGCACCAAAGATGCTATCAATCGGATTACATTGCCGCATCATGGGCCGTCCCGGACGCGCCGCTGCCTTGCGTCGTGTCATCGAATATATAAAATCACATAAGGATGTTTGGTTCGCCACGCGCCTTGAAATTGCACAACATTGGGCAAAGGAAAACCCACCCATGACCAACGCCCCCGCGTCTCAAATGACCCGCGAAACATTCGTATCAGAATTCGGTGGTATCTTTGAACACAGCGCGTGGATTGCTGAAGGTGCGTTTGATCTGGAGCTTGGTCCAACACATGACAATGCCCAAGGGGTTCATCAGGCGCTGGCACGTGTATTCCGGTCTGCTACCGAAGAACAGCGTTTGGGCGTTCTGACCGCGCACCCTGATTTGGCTGGTAAACTGGCTGCAGCGAAACGTTTGACCGCTGAATCCACAGCTGAACAGGCCGCGGCTGGTTTGGATGCGCTGACCGCTGAAGAACACGCCAGCTTTACCGGGTTGAACAATGCCTACACTACCAATTTTGGTTTTCCGTTCATCATCGCTGTGCGGGATAATACTAAGGCCACGATCATGGCCGCCTTTAAGCGTCGGATTAACAATGACCGTGATGCGGAGTTTTCTGAAGCATGCAAACAGGTCGAACGCATCGCAGAGCTGCGCCTGATTGAAAAGTTCGAAGTATGAGTATTACACTCAAGTTAGAGCCACTTACATGTGCAGAGTTTGCTCCCTTTGGTGATGTTTTAGAGGTTGCGGGTGACCCTGATAAAATTATCAACGCTGGAATGTGTGGCCGTTATCACGACCGCGCAAATATCGAATGTGATGGTGGTACTGCAGGGATCAGCCTGTTCAAATCACAGGCCCGCAGTTTACCTATTACCTTGGATATGATGGAACGGCACCCAGAAGGGAGCCAAGCGTTTCTACCGATGAGTATGGACCCATTCGTCGTGGTGGTCGCCCCTGATGACAACGGAAAACCTGGTCAGCCAAGGGCGTTTATTACGACCGTGGGACAGGGCGTGAACTATGCGAAAAACATGTGGCACGGCGTCCTAACTCCGTTACACGATCCGGGCCTGTTCGCGGTTATAGATCGAATCGGGGAGGGGGCAAATCTGCAGGAGTACTGGTTTGAAACCCCGTTTCTGATCGAAGGCTAAGACCTAGCATAGTTTCATGTGGCGGTTCACGTCTTTGTACAAAAGATAGCGGAACCGTCCAGGGCCACCCGCATAACAGGCTTGTGGGCAGAAGGCGCGCAGCCACATGTAGTCGCCCGCTTCGACCTCAACCCAGTCACTGTTCAGGCGATAGGCTGCTTTACCTTCAAGCACATAAAGCCCGTGTTCCATCACATGTGTTTCTAAGAACGGGATCACACCACCTGGTTCAAAGGTCACGATGTTGACGTGCATGTCGTGGCGCAGATCGGTTGGTTCCACAAACCGCGTAGTCGCCCAACGTCCTTCGGTATCTGGCATGACATTCGGGGCAATGTCCTGCTCGTTGGTGATAATAACCTCGGGGTAAGGCAAGCCCTCAACTGGCTCGTACGCTTTGCGAATCCAGTGGAACCGCAACATTTCATCGGTAGTGTTATGCAGCGTCCAATCCGTTGCGGGGGGTAGAAACGCATACCCACCCTCTGTCAACGTATGCAGCTCACCACCTACAGTTAGGCTGGCAGTTCCCTCGACAACAAACAATACACCCTCTGCCCCTTCATCTAATTCGGGACGGTCAGACCCTCCTCCGGGTGAAACTTCCATGATATACTGCGAAAATGTTTCAGCAAAACCGCTAAGAGGACGAGCAATTACCCACAGGCGCGTGTCTTCCCAGAATGGCAAGAAACTGGTGACAATGTCGCGCATCGTGCCTCTGGGGATGACAGCGTAGGCATCGGTAAAAACAGCGCGATCCGTCAGCAGTTGATCTTGGCCTGGGTGGCCCCCTTTGGGTGCGTAATACTTTGACGACATTAAAAACCTCAATTTGTGTTGTTCTATGTAGGGCCGCTATCCGCTTAATATCCACCCACAATCGAACGAAGGCACTGTTCGTGCGGATTTGATAATCAAATGATCGAAGCGATGGGTAAAAAGAAGCCTATACAATCAATAAATATTGGTCATCAATCATAACTAATTATCTAGGGAGAGCGGTATGGAAATTTCAGGACAAATGGCATTGGTCAGCGGTGGCGGCAGTGGACTGGGAGAGGCGACTGCACGCCATCTCGCCAGCTTGGGTGCCAAAGTGGCAATCCTTGATTTTGATATTGCCCGCGCACAAGCAGTTGCTGAAGAAATTGGTGGCGTTGCTTTTCAAGCAGATGTTGGGGATGAAACAGCTGTGAATGCGGCTATGGAAAGTGCGTCTAAGCAAATTGGCGACGTTGCACGGATCGCCATAAACTGCGCAGGCGTTGGTTTAGCAGCCCGCATTGTTGGACGCGAAGGTAAACTGTCCTTTGACGTTTTCGAAAAGACCCTGCGCGTGAACCTATTTGGGACTTATAATGTAATGAGCCATGCCGCACGGCGTATGGCCAAACTTGAGCCGCTTGACGACAGCGAGCGCGGTGTGATCATCAACACGGCTTCCGTTGCCTTTGAGGATGGCCAGTTGGGCCAAGCGGCCTATGCGGCATCCAAAGGTGCAATTGCTTCAATGTGTTTACCAGCCGCGCGTGAGTTGGCCCAATCGGGTGTTCGTGTCATGGCTATCGCACCTGGGCTGTTCCAGACCCCAATGATGGAAGGGCTGCCCCCAGAAGTAACATCAAAGATCACAGCAAACATTCCATTTCCTGCCCGTTTGGGTGCGCCAGAAGAATACGCGTTGTTGGCCGCACAGATCATAAATAATAGGTTCCTCAATGGCACCACAATCAGGTTGGACGGCGCTGTACGCCTGCCACCGCGTTAAGGGAACGTTATGTCAGAACCGTGCTGAAAATTTCTATCGACGGCACCATCGCAACACTAACAATGAACCGACCCGACAAACGTAACGCAATTTGTGAATCGCCCTTGGGCGACCTAGACACCTTATTTTCCAACCCACCAAAAGAGGTGCGCGTTGTTTTTATAACAGGTACCGCAGGCCATTACTGTTGAGGTCTGGATCTGTCTGAATACGCGCATCGTTCAGCCGAAGAAAATCTACATCACTTCCATGCATGGCATGGCGTGATGGAAAAAATACAGTTTGATGGCTTGGCGGTTGTCTCAGCGTTGTTTGGTGCCGTCATTGGTAGTTGGCTTAAGATAGTAGAGGCCACCGATGGGCGTATTGCAGAACCTTCAACTATCTTTCAGCTACCAGAAGGGTGCCACGGTATCTTTGTTGGTGGTGTTGCCACCGCTCGCGTTGGACGCATGATTGGCGCCGACCGCATGACCAAGATGATGCTGACTGGTGGCAAATATAATGCAGATTAGCGGTTGGCCTTGAGCCTCACTCATTACTCAGTTGGTGAAGGTGAAGTATTAGAACTAGCGCAGCAATGGTTGGGTTGTGTATATTAATCATCTAAACGGCCAAACATAGATTAACGTGGAAAAGCAAAAGGCCCCAACATGATCATTTATGGACTAAGCACATGCCCAGCTTGCCAGAAAGCACAGAAAGCATTGGAGGCCGCAGGTAACACAATCACGTTTCGGGATGTGCGCGCAGAACCTTTAACTGAGGTGGAGCTTGACGACCTATTAATTGAGTTTGGTGATCGCTTGGTGGATCGCACCACTAACGACTATAGGGCATTGAGCGCTTGGTTGAAGAACTCTGAAGCAGATTCACAGATCTCTTCCAAACCGAAGGTAATGGCCCGCCCCGTCATTCAAGACGGGGACCGCTACTATTTAGGTTGGACTGATGAGGTTCAGCAGGCTTTACTACCTGATTAAGAGGCGCTTACCCAATGCAGGCGCAGCGTGCTAAAGGCAAAAACTCATATCAGATTTAGCTTAATATTACGCGTACCGCACGCTGTACTTGCAATGGTCGAAATCATAACTGCTGATTTGCTAGACGATCTTGTTGCAATGTTTTCGTCCCAAGTTTTTCTTTAACAAACTTAGGTAGCAATTCGTTACCAATTACACGAGGTAGATCACATAAAACCTTAGGTTTTAAACACTTTCTAAGCTCTGCATGACGAGCGAAAAGCTGTCAGCCGACGGCAACCCAAAAGTCATCAACTTACCAGATATCCAAGTCTAAATTCACTAATAAATTACCTGGTGCAATCATGGACAAATTCTAAACGAGAAACTGAGTTAAAGCCTCATCATTTGTTATGTCTGTCAAAGTAAATCCAGCCTCGGCAATCAACTTGCACATAACATCAAAATTCTTTGGGTTTGAAGTTTCGATCCCAATCAAAACAGACCCAAAATTTCGTGCTGATTTTTTCATGTACTCAAAGCGTGCAATATTGTCGTCTGGGCCCAAAATATTCAAGAAGTCTTTTAGTGCACCCGGGCGTTGCGGAAGGCGCAAAATAAAATATTTTTTTAATCCTGAATATCGCTGCGCTCTTTCTTTAACCTCTGGCAATCGCTCAAAGTCAAAGTTTCCACCTGAGGCAACACAGACAACTGTCTTACCTTTAATCTGATCTAAGATCTCACTTAGCACCTCAATCGACATTGCTCCGGCTGGCTCAAGAACAATCCCCTCAACATTTAACATCTCTAGTATCGTAGTACAAATACGGTCCTCATCCAGATGTAAAACAGTTGATCCATCGATGCCCTTCAACCGTGCAAATGTACGCTCTCCAATCCGCGCAACCGCTGCACCATCAACAAACGTATCCACCTTAGAAACGGTCATTGGTGCACCGGCATCAACAGCCATCTTCAGACTTTGAGCACCTGTGGGTTCAACAAAAGTATAGGCGCAATCATCTCCAAAATAACTAAACGTCCCCGCAGACAGACCGCCACCACCAACTGGAAGAACAATGTGGTCTGGAACACGCCCTAACTGCTCTTCAATCTCAACCGCAACACTAGCCTGCCCTTCAATCACATCTTCGTCGTCAAAAGGCGAAAGAAAGTAAGCACCTTCCTCAGAGCAGTATTCTTGGGATGCTTTAAGCGTTTCGTCAAAGTAGTCCCCCACTAAGCGGATCTCGACGTGTGCGCCGCCAAACATCTGGGTTTTCATCACCTTCTGCTCTGGTGTTGTGACCGGCATAAACACCACGCCCTTCACGCCAAAGTGACGACACATAAACGCAACACCCTGAGCGTGATTTCCAGCACTGGCGCAGACAAAAATATCGTGTGTAGAGGTTACCTTACGCATCGCATTAAACGCACCACGTAATTTGTAGGATCTAACAGGGCTTAAGTCTTCACGCTTAAGCCAAATATCTGACCCAAAACGTTGAGACAGAAGATCGCTATGAATCAAAGGAGTCGCTGGAAAAACCTTGCGCATCTCAGCAGTGGCAGCGCGGGCAGAAGTAACAAACGGGTCGAGGGCCATAAAACAATCCTGAATTAAGCGATACATCAGACCTACGCACAGGCCTTCAAAGGGTCAACGGTCTTGCTGTCCTTGTCTCTGGGTGCGAAACGCGCTATCGCCCGCGGCGAACCTGACAAAGGAAGTTTAAGATGTCCGCGCCTAAAAAAGTCGTCCTCGCCTACTCCGGTGGCCTTGATACCTCGATCATTCTAAAATGGCTGCAAACCGAATATGGTTGTGAAGTTGTGACATTCACCGCCGACCTTGGTCAAGGTGAAGAGCTGGAACCAGCACGCGCCAAAGCAGAGATGATGGGTGCCTCGTCCATCTACATCGAAGACGTCCGCGAAGAGTTCGTGCGTGACTTTGTATTCCCAATGTTCCGTGCCAATGCGGTTTATGAAGGTCTTTACCTTCTGGGCACATCCATCGCGCGTCCATTGATTTCAAAGCGTTTGGTGGAAATCGCCGAAGAAACCGGCGCTGACGCAATTGCTCACGGTGCGACAGGCAAAGGCAACGATCAGGTTCGTTTCGAACTGGCCGCATACGCGTTGAACCCAGACATCAAAGTGATCGCACCTTGGCGCGAGTGGGACCTGTCCAGCCGTACCAAACTGATCGACTTTGCTGAAAAGAACCAAATCCCAATCGCCACAGACAAACGCGGCGAAGCACCGTTCAGCGTTGACGCGAACCTGTTGCATACATCTTCAGAGGGCAAAGTTCTCGAAGATCCAGCTGTTGATGCACCAGAATACGTGTACCAGCGCACAGTATCCCCAGAAGATGCACCGAACGAAGCTGAATACATCGAAATTGGTTTTGAAAAAGGCGACGCGGTTTCTATCAACGGCGTGGCAATGTCACCAGCAACCGTTCTGACCGAACTGAACCGGCTTGGCGGCAAGCACGGTATTGGCCGTCTTGATCTAGTTGAAGGCCGTTTCGTTGGCATGAAATCACGTGGCATCTACGAAACGCCCGGCGGCACGATCCTACTCGAAGCGCACCGTGGCATCGAATCCATCACATTGGATCGCGGCGCGGCCCACCTGAAAGATGAGCTTATGCCAAAATACGCAGAGCTGATTTATAACGGTTTCTGGTTCAGCCCAGAGCGTGAAATGCTGCAAGCGATGATCGACAAAAGCCAAGAGCACGTCACCGGCACCGTCCGCGTTAAACTGTACAAAGGTCTGTCACGCACTGTAGGTCGTTGGTCTGATCACTCGCTTTATTCCGAAGCGCACGTGACATTCGAGGACGACGCAGGCGCATATGATCAAAAAGACGCAGCAGGATTCATTCAGCTGAACGCGCTGCGCCTGAAACTTTTGGCGGCACGCGATCGCCGCCTTAAAAAGTAACTATAACTTTACAGCCGCAAGCCTGTCGTAATACGGCATGGCTTGCGCCGCTACCTCCGCATAATCAGGCTCTAATACGGGCAATTCGTCCTCTGCATTCGCAAAACCGGTAGAGCGATGAACGGCCCCATACCAGTGCGACGCCCAGACGCCATCACTTGCGTGGCCGCCACTTGGCCAATGCAACATATCAGCATCCCATTTCAGACCCAACGCATCACACAGCTTGCGCATCATGCCTTCAGGGTCATCGCGAATGTCGTGTGAATCGATAACAATCGGCGTTTGGCCCAGCGCAGTCACGTAATCGAACAGTTCAGCCTGTTGGCGGAACCCGATATCGTCCAACTGCGGCCCTTCGCGTTTCTTCGCATAGCTGGCTACAACCCGAGCGGGATGACGGATCAGGAATACATTGATGACATCAGCCATCCAATCACGCGGCACGCCGTCGACCATGTGTTGCGCCATATGTTTTTGATAAAAAATGGGGCGGTCAGTTGGTGCCAAAAGTTGACAGGCAACCATATCAGGGTCTTGGAATTGGGATCCTAATATCTCATTTTGCATAGGGTGAACGATTCCAGTTTTAGCCAAATAGACGGCATAGAACGGCTCATCTACAACTGTAGAATCCTTGCGGCCACCAAAACTATACATCATGGCAGTCGATAAATTTCGCGGCCCAGACCACATCGCGATGCGCTTCGTTTGACCCATAACTCTCCCCAGTTTGAGACACCTTAGGCCTGCAGATTCACAGTGCCAATATGAAAACTCTCTCACCTCTGCGTTACATCAAATGCTCGACACTTGCGGAAAACACTCCACGTGGTGAACTAGAATACAAAGGAGACTGAAATGATATTTACATGCTTAGCTAAATCAATGGCCCTTGCACTGGTCGCCACCATGGGAATTTTTGCACAGGTACAAACCGTTCAGGCAGACATTGAAACACTTACCGTTGCAGGGGGATGCTTTTGGTGTGTTGAATCCGATTTCGAAAGCGTCAATGGTGTAGAAGAAGCTATTTCAGGTTTTGCTGGTGGTAAAGTGGCCAACCCTACATACAAACAAGTCGTACGTGGCGGAACTGGGCACTATGAAGCAGTTCAAATTACATTTGATCCAGATATTGTTTCACGAGATGAAATACTAAGCAATTTTTTCCGCTCAGTGGATCCAACCGATGCTGGCGGTCAGTTCTGTGATCGCGGTCAAAGCTATGCGACAGCAATCTTTGCAGAGGGCCCAGAACAAAAAGCAGCGGCTGAAAAGGCCAAAGTGCAGGCTGCCAGAGATCTTGGGCAAAAGGTTGTAACCCCTATCCTAGGTTCATTCCCCTTCTACGCAGCCGATGCCTCACATCAGGACTATTATAAGGGTAGCAAGATTGTGCTGACGCGCTTTGGCCCAAAGAAGCAGTCAAAGGCATATAAGGCCTACCGCGATGCATGCGGCCGCGATCAACGTGTTGAAAGACTGTGGGGCGTTGCAGCTCCGTTTGTTGGTAACTAACCTAACTTCGCATCCTGAATATCTTTGAGATCAGGAATAACGTCTGCCGTCCCAAGCCGTGTAACCATTAAAGCACTGGCCTGGGTCGCCAATTTGATCGCCTGCACCATTGGCATGCCACGATCCAATCCAGCAACCACATAACCGGTAAACGTATCACCAGCCCCAGTGGTATCAATTGGTTCGACTTTAATTGCGTCAAAATCAGTCTCTAAACCTAAGAGATTCGCATACCAACGACATCCATCAGCGCCCAAGGTTACAATTACATTTGGAACTTCCAGCGCATTTATTGGCTTCCCAATCTCTGTTTCAAGCTGTCCCGCCTCGATTTCGTTCAAGAATAACAAATCGATATATGGGAGCAGCATCGTGACCGCATTCGCCTCAAACGGTGCAGCGGCATAGACGATCCGAAACCCCAGATCTTTGGCTATTTGCGCTGCAACTAATTGACCTGTCGTTTCGTTCTGCATCAACAAAGTGTCGCCAGTATCAGCCTCAGCCAATGCGGCACCGATTTGATCCACTTCAAGTCGGCAATTTGCGCCAGGCCACAACACGATCGAGTTTTCAGCACTTTCATTAACACTTATAATCGCGTGTCCTGTCACCCCTGAAACCTCAGTGATGTGTCCCACATCAACGCCATATTCTAGCAGACGTTCAACCGCCCAGCGCCCATCGGTTCCAACTGCCCCAATGTGACGTGTACGTGCACCTGCACGGGCGGCTGCCACGGACATATTTGCGCCCTTGCCACCCAGACCCTCAGAATAGGATTTTGCAGCCAACGTTTCGCCGGGTGCCGGCAAATGCGGCACCTGATAAACCATGTCGATGTTGATTGAGCCAAGGTTGTAGATCGCCATTAGCCAACCTTACATGCAGCCAAAATTGCCATGTTCAAGATATCATTGGCTGTCGCTGACGTTGAACAAATCTGAATGGATTCATCGACACCGGCAAGGATTGGGCCAATCACAGTCGCATCGCCCATCTCTTGCATCAATTTAACGGAAATGCTGGCAGAGTGACGTGCAGGAACGACTAAAATGTTTGCAGGACCAGTCAGGCGTGAAAATGGATACTGCTTTTGCGACTCCGCATTAATCGCGACATCCACGGTCATTTCACCCTCGTATTCAAAATCAACACCACGCTCGTCCAATACCTTTGGGGCGAGGTGCATTTTTTCTGCCCTCTCAGAAATAGGATATCCAAAGGTTGAGAAACTGACAAAAGCCACACGCGGTTCAAGGCCCATATCACGCGCCACAATTGCGGCACGTTCTGCAATTGTGGCCAAATCATTTTCGTCGGGCCACTCATGAACCAAAGTGTCCGCTATAAACACAATCTTTCCCTTGTGAAGGATCGCGGTAATGCCCGCAGCACCATGAGCTGCATCCGCATCGAATACGTGATTGATGCGTTCCAAAATATGCGCAGATTTGCGCGTAACACCCGTAACCAATCCATCGCCATGCCCATGCGCCAACATCAATGCCGAGAAAACGTGGCGATCCCGTGAAGCCAAGCGGTGAATATCTGCGCTGTCAAAACCTTTGCGCTGCAAGCGATCATACAAGAAGCTTTTATAAATCTCTAAATGGGGTGTATTGGCTGCGTTGACCACTTCTAATTCACGCACAGCATCTGCGAGTCCTGCTTCTTCAAGCTTGGCTTTTACATCAGAAGCACGTCCAACAACCAATGCCTTACCTAGGCCAGAACGCTGGTAATTCACTGCTGCGCGCAACACACGCGGATCATCACCTTCGGCGAAAATCATCCGCGCTTGAGCCGTGCGCGCACGAATGTTTAGGCCCCGCAAGATACTTGCCGTTGGATCCATCCGCGATTTTAGCGAAACTTCGTATGCCTCGATATCAATAATCGGGCGACGGGCCACACCAGTGTCCATTCCGGCCTTCGCAACAGCTGGTGGAATACGGTGGATTAATCGCGGATCAAACGGTGTTGGGATGATATAGTCACGTCCAAACGTAAGGTTTTTCCCATAGGCTAGTGCAACTTCATCGGGTACCTCTTCGCGGGCCAATTGGGCAAGCGCATGAGCGCAGGCGATTTTCATCTCATCATTGATTGCACGGGCGTGAATGTCTAATGCCCCACGGAACAAATATGGAAAGCCCAAAACATTGTTCACTTGGTTTGGATAGTCACTGCGCCCTGTGGCAACGATGGCATCAACCCGCACTTCGTGTGCCTCTTCTGGTGTGATCTCAGGATCAGGGTTTGCCATTGCAAAGATAACTGGATTGTCCGCCATGCTGGCGACCATCGACGGGGTTACGGCACCTTTAGCCGAAACGCCCAAGAAAACATCACAACCTTTCATCGCCTCGTCCAATGTGCGTGCGTCTGTGATCACCGCATGCCCTGACTTCCATTGGTTCATACCCTCTGTGCGACCTTGATAGATCACACCCTTGGTATCGCACATGATGCAGTTTTTGTTTTTCGCGCCCATAGATTTCAACAATTCAAGGCATGCAATCCCAGCAGCACCCGCACCATTGAGCACAATTTTTACGTCTTCTATTTTTTTACCAGACAAATGAAGCGCGTTGATCAGGCCTGCTGCACAAATGACTGCCGTGCCATGCTGATCATCATGAAAAACAGGAATGTCCATTTCCTCTTTCAAACGCTGCTCAATAATAAAGCACTCTGGTGCCTTGATGTCCTCAAGATTGATACCGCCAAAGGTGGGGCCCATCAGCCTTACAGCTTTACAGAATTCATCTGGATCTTCGGTATCCAATTCTATGTCGATGCTGTTCACATCCGCAAAGCGCTTAAATAGAACCGCTTTGCCTTCCATTACAGGTTTCGACCCTAATGCCCCCAAATTTCCCAAACCTAGCACAGCAGTACCATTTGAAATCACCGCAACAAGGTTGCCTTTGTTCGTATAGTCATAGGCCAAACCTGGATTTTCGGCGATCGCCAAGCAAGGTACCGCAACGCCTGGAGAATAGGCCAAAGACAGGTCCCGTTGCGTGGTCATTGGAACAGTGGCCGTGATTTCAAATTTTCCAGGTGTTGGTTCTAAGTGAAAGGCCAACGCCTCTTCGTCGGTGACTTTAGTCTTGGACATTGTGCATTTTCCTCCCATGCGAAATTTTACCGTAAACGAGAGATCTGAAACCCTCAATGGTTCCGCACTTTACGGGTTTTCCCACCTCGTCCATCTTTGTAAGGTCAGCCAACACTTGTCGGGGGCAAAATATGACCGTCACACCAATGATGGCCCAGTATCTAGAGATCAAAGCCGCGCATCCTGATGCTTTGCTGTTTTATCGTATGGGCGATTTTTATGAAATGTTCTTTGAAGATGCTGTTGCCGCAGCTGAAAGCTTAGACATTGCTCTGACCAAACGCGGCAAACATGAGGGCAATGACATTCCCATGTGTGGCGTCCCTGTGCATGCGGCCGAAGGGTATCTGCTGACCCTCATCCGCAAGGGATATCGCGTTGGCGTTTGTGAACAGCTGGAAAGTCCTGCTGAAGCAAAGAAGCGTGGCTATAAATCGATCGTAAAACGCGATGTTGTGCGTCTTGTCACCCCAGGCACCTTAACAGAAGACAGCTTGCTAAACGCACGCAGCCACAATTATCTCGCAGCATTTGTTGAGGTCCGAGATCAAGCTGCTATTGCATGGGTCGATATTTCCACTGGTATGTTCAACGCAATGAAAGCGAACCAAACGCGGTTGGGTCCTGAACTCGCCCGTTTGTCCCCATCCGAGTTGATAGTCCCACAGGCACTAGAGAACGATTTACACCAGTTAGTAACTGAATTTGGAATTTCATTGACGGGATTGTCGGGATCTTCCTTTGACAGTACGTCTGGAGAAAAGCGCCTTTGTGATCTGTTCGGCGTCAGCACTTTGGACGCCTATGGTAACTTCGATCGGGCCGAAATTGCCGCGATGGGTGCCATCGTTGATTACCTAAATATTACTCAAAAGGGTAAACTGCCTTTATTGCAGCCCCCACAGCAGGAACAGCATAATAAAACCGTTCAGATCGACGCCGCCACTAGGCGTAATCTGGAGCTGACCCAAGCCTTGTCAGGTGGACGTGCCGGATCATTGCTCGCTGTGATTGACACCACCGTCACCGCAGGCGGCGCACGCCTTCTTGAGCGAAGACTTTCTGCACCTTCGCGTTTGGTAGAGACAGTTTCGGACAGATTGAATGCCGTATCACACGTCCTAGAAAACACACAGATTACCAAAGATGTGCGTGAAAAACTGCGCCAAGTTCCCGATTTGGATCGCGCCCTGGCGCGCCTATCCTTAGACCGCGGCGGCCCCCGTGATCTGACCGCCATCCGCAATGGGTTGGCTGAGGCGAGTTTGATTGCATCAAACGGTCTTGGCGACGCGCCAAAACTATTGTCTAGCGCGTTACAAAGCCTAACAGGGCATGACGCTTTGATTGAACTACTGGATCAAGCACTAATCGTAGAGCCACCACTTTTGGCCCGTGATGGCGGCTTCATCGCCCCCGAATATGACGAAGACCTCGATGAGGCCCGCAAACTACGTGATGAGGGGCGTAGTGTGATCGCGCAGATGCAAAAGGAATTTGCGGCGCAAACAGGCATTTCAACGCTGAAAATCAAACACAACAATGTCTTGGGCTATTTCATCGAAACCACGGCGACCCATGCGGATAGAATGCTATCGCCGCCACTAAACGAAACCTTCATTCACCGTCAAACTACTGCCAATCAAGTGCGCTTTACTACTGTTGAGTTGTCCGAAATGGAGACGAAGATCCTCAACGCTGGTAACCGCGCCCTTGAGATAGAAAAGCGTCTCTATGAAATGCTAAAGCGCGCCATTCTGGACAGTGTAGCGCTGATCACGCAGACCGCCCGCGGCTTGGCGGAGATCGATTTGGCCACCAGTTTGGCCCACCTCGCCCGTGCCCAAGACTGGTGCAAGCCAACTGTCGATACCTCACGTGCATTCAACATCATCGCTGGGCGCCATCCCGTTGTGGAAAAGGCTTTGCGTGATCAATCTGGCCAACCGTTCATCGCCAATGACTGCAATCTGTCCGCGACGGACACTGCAAACATCTGGCTGCTCACCGGTCCCAACATGGCGGGTAAATCCACATTCCTGCGCCAAAATGCGCTGATCGCCCTACTCGCCCAAATGGGCAGCTATGTGCCCGCCACTTCTGCGCATATTGGCATGATCAGCCAATTGTTCAGCCGCGTAGGTGCATCTGATGATTTAGCCCGTGGCCGTTCGACATTTATGGTTGAAATGGTGGAAACTGCAGCAATCCTGAATCAGGCAGACGACCATGCATTGGTGATCTTGGATGAAATTGGACGTGGTACTGCGACCTATGACGGCCTATCAATCGCATGGGCCACGCTAGAGCACCTGCACGACGTCAACCAATCACGTGCCTTGTTCGCTACGCACTATCACGAAATGACTGCGCTTTCGGGCAAGTTGGATGGGGTAGATAACGCTACTGTTGCGGTTAAAGAATTCGATGGTGCCGTTGTGTTCTTACACGAAGTTAAAAAAGGCGCTGCCGATCGGTCTTATGGTGTTCAGGTGGCGAAGCTGGCTGGTCTGCCAGATGCCGTAATCACGCGCGCGCGCGTGGTGCTGGAAGCATTGGAAAAAGGTGAGCGTGAAGGTGGTGCTACACAAAAGACACTGATCGATGATCTGCCCCTTTTCGCCAGCACGCCGTCCCCTGCACCGGTTAAGATTGAAGCCTCCCCAGCGCTGGGTTTACTAGGCGAGATTCTCCCAGACGAGTTGTCACCAAAACAAGCACTCGACCTGATCTACAAACTGAAAGAGGCGGCCAAAAACTGACCACCTCCTTTGGAATTTGTAGCCACTTACTAATTTAGCTAGCGGGTGTAGACGACACGCCAACCTGTGCAGGACGCAACAAACGATCGTGCAACATAAAGCCCTCAGCAGCGACCTGAATGATATCGCCAGCCACTGTCGCTGGCACAGGTGCTTCAAACATCGCTTGGTGAACCTGTGGATCAAACTTGTCGCCAACAGCTGGCGTAATAACCTCGATGCCATGCTTTTTAAACACGCTCAAAAGTTCGCGCATTGTTAGCTCAATGCCTTCCAACAGTGGGCCAGCAACTTCGCGTTGCTCATCGGTGATTGTATCAAGCGCACGTTTCATATTGTCATAAACCGGCAGCATATCGCGAGCCAATTTTGAACCACCATAGTTCTCTGCCTCACGACGATCTTTATCCGAACGTTTGCGCGCGTTTTCAGCATCAGCCAAAGCACGCACAAAACGGTTTTTATAATCATCACGTTCCACGCGAAGCTCATCTAGCTCCAACGCTTCATCGGTGATTTCCTCCATTTCATCAGCGAATTCTTCCGCTTCCATATCCTCGATATCGTCGAGAAAATCGTTATTTGTTGGCTCAGCCATAATCCACCTCTAGCTCCGGTCTGAAAGTAATTTTCCAACCAGTTGCGCCGTGTAATCTACAATCGGCACGATACGTCCATAATTCAGTCTCGTCGGACCAATGACACCCACGGCACCAATAATCTTTCGATCAGCGTTCATATAAGGGGAAACCACCAAAGAGGAACCCGAAAGTGAAAAAAGTTTGTTCTCAGAGCCAATAAAAATGCGAACACCGTCGCCATCCTCGGTTAATTCAAGAAACTCAGAGATATCGCGCTTGCGTTCAAGATCATCAAACAGGTTTCGGATGCGTTCAAGATCATGTTCTTCTCCACTGGATTCGAGCAAGTTGGAGCGACCACGCACAATCAAACGTTCGCTGCGCTCCCCTTCAGCTTCCCAAACGGCCAGCCCACTATCAACCAAACTGCGTGCCAAGACATCAATTTCTTGACGGCGGCGTGATATCTCTTTTTGAATGACGCCGCGCACATCGCTAAGGGTTCGTCCCTCTACCAGTGAGTTCAAGAAATTGGCAGCCTCTCGCATGGAGCTCGGTGTTAGGCCCGGAGGTGGCGTGAACAGGCGGTTCTCAACATGTCCATCGGCAAAGACCAATACGACCAATGCACGATCAATCGCCAACGATACAAATTCGATATGTTTGATCGGTGCCTCATGTTTGGGCGTCAAAACCAAAGATGCTCCCTGAGTCACTCCAGATAATGCCGCACCGACTCGATCCAGCAATCCACCTACATCTTTTTCGTTGTGCCCCATCGTTGCATCGATCTTTTCGCGGTCGGTTTCGTCTGGAATTCCGACCTCCATCAACCCATCTACGAACATCCGCAGACCCGCTTGGGTAGGGATACGCCCGGCACTAACGTGGGGACTGTCCAGCAACCCCATATACTCAAGATCCTGCATAACGTTGCGAATGGTGGCTGCGCTGACCTTTTCGCTGAAATCACGAGTAAGCGTGCGAGACCCGACAGGGTCACCATTGTGCAAATACCCCTCAACCACGCGACGAAACACCTCGCGGGAGCGGTCGTTCATATCATCAAGCATCTGTGGTTTATCTGTCATCATATACCTTTAACTCAGCACCGATAGCGCCGCACCATTAAAGAGCACAATGAACAAAGGTCAATCAGGGTTGCATCAAGGGGCATCGGGGCGGTATCCAACAAGCAACTTAAAAAGGATATAACATGCGACCTTCAGGACGTGCCCTCGACCAAATGCGCGAAGTTTCTATCGAAACTGGATTTACCAAACATGCTGAAGGGTCCGCCCTGATCAAAATGGGCGACACACACGTGTTGTGCACCGCATCAATTGAGCCTCGCGTTCCATCCTTTATCAAGGGATCTGGCCTTGGGTGGGTCACCGCTGAATACGGCATGCTACCACGCGCTACCAACACACGGATGCGCCGCGAAGCGGCATCTGGCAAACAAGGCGGTCGCACTGTCGAAATACAACGCCTCATTGGCCGTTCATTGCGCGCAGGCGTTGACCGCGTTGCCTTGGGCGAACGCCAAATCACAATCGACTGTGACGTCTTGCAAGCCGACGGCGGCACACGTTGTGCATCAATCACAGGTGGCTGGATCGCATTGCGGTTGGCTGTGAACAAACTTATGAAAGCCGGCGATGTTGTCAGCGATCCGTTGGTTGATCCAGTTGCCGCGGTAAGCTGTGGTATCTACGCGGGCCAACCAGTTCTTGATCTGGATTACCCTGAGGACTCTGAAGCTGGTGTTGATGGCAACTTCATCATGACCGGTTCCAAAAAACTGATCGAAGTACAGATGAGCGCTGAAGGCTCCCTATTCTCACGTACACAACTAAACGAACTGATGGACCTAGCCGAAAAAGGCGTAAGCGAATTGGTAGAAGCCGCTAAAGCCGCTACAGCATGAGCCGTAAATTCACCCTAGATCGCCTGTTGGTGGCAACACATAACGCAGGCAAGTTGGAAGAAATGCATCATCTATTTCAACCACTTGGCGTGAATATAACCGGTGCAGCCGAAATGAATTTGGCTGAACCGGAAGAGACGGAAAATACCTTTATAGGAAACGCACGGATCAAAGCCCACGCAGCCGTTAAGGCGACAGGGCTCCCTGCGCTTTCTGACGATTCAGGCATCCAAGTTGATGGTCTAGATGGTGCGCCAGGTGTCTACACCGCCGATTGGGCAGAGACGCCAAATGGCCGTGATTTTATTATGGCGATGACCAAAACTCACAACCTTTTGGAAGAACGTAACGCCCCGCATCCACGCACTGCACGCTTCTGTTCCACGTTAGTTTTGGCATGGCCAGATGGACATGATGAAGTATTTGAAGGCACGGTTGAGGGCACCTTAGTTTGGCCAATGCGCGGCAAGCAAGGTCACGGATATGACCCAATGTTTATGCCGGTTGGCCACGATGTCACCTTTGCTGAAATGGACCATGACGCAAAGAACCTGATCAGCCATCGCGCCCGTGCATTCGAGAAACTGATCGCTGGCTGTTTTGGCTGAAGATTGGGAACAGGGCGGCTTTGGCCTCTACATTCACTGGCCATTTTGCGCCGCTAAATGCCCCTATTGCGATTTCAACAGCCATGTTTCGCGTAGCATCGACCATTCCGCATGGCGCAAGGGCTATCTAGCCGAACTGCGCCGTGCAGCCCATGAAACAAAGGGCCGTGTATTACGCAGCGTGTTTTTCGGTGGCGGCACACCCAGCCTGATGGATCCAGATGTTGTGGCTGACATCATGTCAGAAATCTACCGCCTCTGGCCCACCGCCAACGATCTTGAAACCACACTCGAGGCCAACCCCAGCTCGGTCGAGGCTGGCCGCTTTGCTGCTTTTCGTCAGGCAGGTATCAATCGCATATCCATGGGAGTCCAAGCCCTCAACGACGAAGACCTGCGCCGACTGGGCCGCATCCATACAGTGGGTGAGGCACGCACAGCATTCGACGTCGCCCGTGCCACCTTTGATCGTGTTAGCTTTGATTTAATCTATGGGCGTCAGAAACAAACACTTGATGATTGGAAAATAGAACTAAAGCAGGCTCTAAATATGGCCATTGATCACCTTTCGCTCTACCAGCTCACTATTGAACAAGGCACAGCGTTCGGCGATCGTTACAATGCGGGCAAGCTGGCTGGCCTTCCCAGCGACGACCTTGGCGCGGATATGTACGAAGTGACACAAGACATCTGTGGCGAAGCCGGCATGCCATCTTATGAGGTCTCCAACCACGCCCGTGATGGAGCGCAGTCACGTCACAACCTGGTCTACTGGCGCTATGGAGACTACGTGGGTATCGGCCCGGGTGCGCACGGTCGTTTGACCATCGATGGGCAACGGACGGCTACAGAATGTTTCAGTAACCCAAAACGCTGGCTCGAAGCAGCGTTGGGTGGTGAAACAGAAAAGCCCCGCGAGCGATTGGCGCGCGAGGATCAAGCAAGTGAACTTTTATTGATGGGCCTTCGATTGAAGGAAGGCATCGACCCAAAGCGGTTCTTTAACCTTTCCGGCCGTAATATCGATCAAAATGCTATAAATGAGCTGATTGATTTAGATTTACTTAACGCCCAAAAAGACCGAATTATCGTTTCTAATCAGGGTTTTATGATTTTAAACGCTGTTTTGAGGCGTCTCTTAGAGGCTTAAGCCCCACCCAGCCTACGACACAGATCATCGAGATCGTCCAGAGAACCATAATTAATGACCATCTGGCCATTCTCTGAGCCTGGTTTGTGGTTTAACAAAACCTTCATTTTGAGACCCGCTGACAAATCACCTTCAAGTGCTTGGGTGTCAGCATCTTTGTATGGCTTGCCAGCTACGATGCTTTCTCTGCTCGTAGATTCACCCTTGACTGCTGATGACTTCACAAGTGCCTCAGTCGCTCTAACGCTGAGACCACCCTTGATTATAAGTTTAGCCAGCTCAGATGCGTTCTCTGCCGGTACCAACGCACGAGCGTGACCAGAAGACAATTCACCACTGCGAACAAGCCCAATTACATCGTCTGGCAGATTCAGCAAACGGAGTAAATTAGCAATGTGGCTACGGCTTTTGCCCAAAGCCTCTGCCATCTTCTCCTGGGTATGACCGAAGCGATCCATCAACTGACGATAACCAACGGCTTCTTCCATTGGGTTGAGATCAGCACGTTGAATGTTTTCAATGATTGCAACTTCTAGAACCTCGGCATCAGAAAACTGACGCACAACGACCGGAAGTTCATGCAATTTCGCAAGCTGAGATGCGCGCCAGCGGCGTTCACCCGCAACAATCTGGTAACGACCGTTGTCCAGAACCCGCACGATCAACGGTTGGATAACACCTTTTTCCTTGATCGACGCAGCCAAGTCATCCAAATCATCCTGAACAAATTGTTTGCGTGGTTGATCAGGATTGGCTTCAATCTGTTCAATCGGAACAAATCGTTCAGCGGCAGGACCACCTTGTACCGGCGTTTCAGCCTCAGTCACATCAGCCATCAAAGCCGAAAGCCCGCGGCCAAGTCCGCGTTTATTTTCTCTACCTGAAGCCATGGTGCACCCTATCCTAGATTATAATTTATTCTTTTCGATCAATTCATGCGCCAATGCACGATATGCAATCGCACCTTTCGACGCTGAATCATATTTTAGAACTGGCATCGCAAAGGACGGTGCCTCGCTCAAACGGACGTTCCTTGGAATGACCGTTTTAAACACCAAATCACCCAAATTATCACGAGCGTCTTGCTCAACCTGTTGTGAAAGATTATTACGTTTATCGTACATCGTCAGCACAACACCTTCGATCCTAAGGTTTTTGTTGCCAGATTGGCGAACCTCACGGATCGTCAACATAAGCTGAGACAATCCCTCTAGAGCAAAAAATTCGCTTTGGAGCGGTACCAATACTGTGTGAGCCGCAATCATAGCATTCACAGTTAAAAGATTTAAAGAGGGCGGACAATCGATGAAAATGAAGTCAAAATCAAACTCATCAATCTGAGTTTGGCGCAATGCGTCGTGTAGCAAAAAGCTACGTTTTTCGTTTGAAACCAGTTCAAGATCAGCAGAGCTTAGATCAACAGTTGCAGGAATAATGGCAAGATTTTTGATCTCTGACGTCTGAATAACGTCCTTGAGGTCGATATCATCAAGCAAAAGTTCATAAGTTGTAAACTCACGATCACTTTGTTCGATCCCTAAGCCAGTAGATGCGTTCCCTTGCGGGTCCAAATCAACCACCAGAACACGATGACCAGCTTCAGCCAGCGCAGCAGAAAGGTTAATCGTTGTTGTAGTTTTGCCAACTCCACCTTTTTGGTTCGCTACGGCGATAATTTTAGGCCCCTCTGGACGCGTCAGATCAGGCACGGGCAAATTCCTTAATCTTTAAGATAGTGGCGTTGTTATTTGTCTTACTTGTAATTTCTTCGTACCTGAATGACCAGTTTTCTTGCGCCTGTAAGATCTCTTTTTCCCAAGTCTCGCCTTTCGGAAGTATCGCAACGCCATTTTTTGCAGCGTGGCGTTCCACAAATCCAAGCAGACCGTTCAGATCTGTTAGTGCACGTGCTGAAATCACGCTTGCCCCAATGGGGTCAAGGACCTCGATACGTTCAGCATAAACTTTTACTTTCAAACCGATCTCACGAACAGCATTGCGAAGAAATGCGCATTTACGTTGGTCACTTTCAACAAGGTAAAATTGCATATCCGGCCGACATTCTTTGGCGAAAATGGCTAGAATAATGCCTGGTAAGCCACCACCGCTACCGAAGTCAGCCCAAACTGAACCTTCAACAGAAATGTCAAAGATCTGAGCAGAATCCCAGATATGACGATCCCAAATTTCTGGCAGGCTAGACTTTGAAACCAAATTAATCTTTGGATTCCACTTTTCTATCAAGGCTACGTAGGCTTCCAGCCGTTCAAATGTTTCACGTGAAACATCCGTCTTTAACCAACTTGGACTGTTCATGCGGATTTCTTTTCAAATTGTCTAATTTTTGCCAATAACAGCGCCAACGCGGCCGGCGTCATACCATCAATACGCCCTGCCTGGGCCAATGTGGATGGACGAACCAACAGTAATTTCGCCTTTAATTCGTTAGAGAGCCCATCAATAAGCTGATAATCAAACGTTGCGGGTATTTTGTGGCCTTCATCCTTCGCAATCCGATCAATGTCACGCTGCTGTCGTGACAAGAAACTTGCGTACGTCGCCTCTCGTTCTAGCTGCTTTTGCGTTTCCACATCTAGCTCGGCCAGCTTTGGCATAAGTGGCAACAAATTTTCGAACTTTACGCTTGGAAATGCCAAAATTTGATAGGCTGTGCGGCGCGAGCCGTCTTGGCTTACATCAATCCCAGCCGCTTGCGCTTGTTTCGGAGTGAACGTCTCGCCCTGGATAACTGCGTATCCCTGAGCTAAGCGTTCCATCTTAGCATCAAAAACTGCGGTTCGCTCAACCGAAGCCGCACCCAGCTCTTTTGCCAGTGGCGTCAACCGCTGATCAGCATTATCTGCACGAAGCGATAGTCGGAACTCGGCGCGAGACGTAAACATCCGATAAGGCTCTGTCACACCCCGGGTCGTCAGATCGTCAATCATTACACCAATGTAGCTCTCGCTACGGCTAAAGTGTACGGGGTCACGTCCGAGAGCTGAGAGTGCTGCGTTGAAGCCAGCGACCATACCTTGCGCCGCCGCTTCCTCATATCCCGTAGTTCCGTTAATCTGACCCGCAAGATATAGACCACCAACAGTTGGCAGGGCGAGAGTATCATCAAGAACACGAGGGTCGATATAGTCATACTCGATCGCATATCCAGGTTGTAAAATTTTCACATCCTCTAGACCATAGATCGATTTCACGTAATCTTCTTGGACAGATTCAGGCAAGGATGTCGAAATTCCATTAGGATAAACTGTATGATCATCCAAGCCCTCTGGCTCTAGAAAAACCAAGTGGCTGTCCTTCTCCCCAAATCGAACGATCTTATCTTCGATAGACGGGCAATACCGAGGTCCTACGCCATCGATGTGACCGCCATACATAGCGGATTTTTTAAGGTTTTCGCGTATAATGTCGTGTGTTTTTTCATTCGTATAAGTCATTCCACACGAAATTTGACGGGCGGAGACTTTATTCGACAAGAACGAGAACAAGGCAGGTTCATCGTCCCCCGCCTGCGATTCAAGCAAATCCCACTTGATTGTACGTCCGTCAAGACGCGGTGGCGTGCCTGTTTTCAGGCGACCTAATGGTAATTCAAAAGAATCGATGCGCTCTGCCAACTTGACCGAAGCCTTATCACCCATGCGCCCCCCGGAATATGAGACGTCACCGATATGAATGACGCCACGAAGGAAAGTACCCGTTGTGAGAATAACGCGCTTTGCTTTAATTTCAGAACCATCCGACAGCTGAACTCCACCAATGACACCATTCGACATCAAGAAATCGGTCACCTCACCAATAACAATCGAAAGGTTTTCGCGATTTTCAGTCTCTGCAAGCATCGATTTCTGATAAATTTTCCGATCTGCTTGGGTTCGAGGCCCCTGCACCGCCGGTCCTTTTTTCCGATTGAGCAAACGGAACTGAATCCCAGCAAGATCAGAAACACGACCCATAACACCATCAAGGGCATCAATTTCACGTACCAAGTGGCCCTTACCAAGACCACCAATGGCAGGATTACAAGACATCACGCCAATACCGTCTCGCGTCATAGTTACCAAAGCGGTCGTCGCACCAAGCCGTGCAGACGCATGTGCAGCCTCTGATCCGGCGTGACCGCCACCAATAACGAGTACATCAAAATGTTTCACGTGAAACACTCCATCACTTGCCCAGACAAAAGCTGGAGAAAATTTCATCTAGCAGGTTTTCGACGTCAATTCGACCTACCAAAGCTTCGAGAGAACGGACCGCTGTACGCAATTCTTCTGCGGCAATATCATAATGTTCAGGGCCTAGGTCAACGAGAGGTAGCACCACATCAAGTGCGGTCAATGTAGATTGCATCGCAATTCGGTGACGTTCATGCGTTGCAAGGCCAGCTTGGGACGAGCGTTGTTCTAACGTTTGTTGAATTGCATCTAACAGATCAGAAACGCCCTCTCCAGTTAAACCCGAAATACCTGACCCAGTGATGTCAGCTTTTGGGGTAATACGAATATCATCTGGTAGCTGGGCAAGTGGTAATACTTCGTTTTTATCAGCTAAGAATATACGAAGATCCGCGTCCCCTGCCCGCTCCAAAGCACGATTAATACCAATCACTTCAACTGAGTCTTGACCATCGCGCAAACCTGCGGTGTCCAAAACAGTAACTGGTAAACCTTTCAAGTCCATACGGACTTCGATTACATCTCGCGTTGTGCCAGCAATGTCAGACGTAATTGCAGCGTCACGACCAGCCATTGCATTCAGCAATGTTGATTTTCCAGCATTTGGTGCACCCACAATCGCAACTTCAAAACCAACACGAATGCGTTCAGCAACTTTACTGCCCGCGATTTCTTTAATCAGGTCAGTCTTCACACCTGTTAATAATTCACGGACCTCAGGAGTCACATCAACGGGGACGTCCTCATCCACAAAATCGATCGTGGCCTCAATCAGTGCAGCCGCGCGGATCAACGATGAACGCCACTGCTCAACTAATGCCCCTAAGTGGCCAGTCACAACCCGTAAGGCTTGTTTGCGTTGCGCCTCAGTTTCAGATTCAATTAGATCTGCCAGGCCCTCAACTTGGGCCAAATCCATTCGACCATTCTCTAGTGCGCGACGCGTGAATTCGCCTGGGTCAGCCAAACGCGCCAGTCCACTATCACCTAAAACACGTAGAACAGATTGGACCACGGCAATGCTACCGTGCAGGTGCAGCTCGACGACATCCTCGCCCGTAAAGCTACGCGGACCATCAAAACAAAGAACAAGCGCATGATCCAGCGGCTCACCAGCATCGTCAATAAGGATACGAAGCCCTGCAACACGGTTATTGGGCAGATTAGAGACAAATTTGGCCACAACTTCCTTAGCATCCGGCCCAGAAAGGCGGATGACGGACACCCCAGCGCGACCTTGAGCGCTGGCAAGGGCAAAAATCGTATTCATATATCTAACCCATTGTTAATGAACAATAAGTTATGTGTTCATTGAATCAAAGAAGTCCGCATTGGATTTTGTTTGTTTCAGTTTCGAAATTAGGAACTCAACAGCATCTGTTGTACCCATTGGGTTCAGAATGCGGCGAAGAACAAAGGTTTTCTGCAGATCGATTTTATCCACCAATAGCTCTTCCTTACGTGTACCCGATTTTTGGATGTCGATCGCTGGGAACACTCGTTTATCCGAGATTTTACGATCCAAGACAATTTCAGAGTTACCAGTCCCTTTGAATTCCTCAAAGATAACCTCGTCCATGCGGCTACCTGTATCGATCAAAGCGGTTGCGATAATGGTAAGCGATCCACCCTCTTCGATATTACGTGCCGCACCAAAGAAGCGTTTTGGACGTTGAAGCGCGTTTGCGTCCACACCACCGGTCAAAACTTTACCAGATGATGGAACCACAGTGTTAAACGCTCGACCCAATCGTGTAATAGAATCGAGCAAGATGACGACGTCACGCTTATGCTCAACCAGACGTTTGGCTTTTTCAATGACCATTTCGGATACGGCCACGTGACGCGTTGCTGGTTCGTCAAAGGTGGAGGACACGACCTCGCCTTTTACAGACCGCTGCATGTCTGTAACTTCCTCTGGGCGCTCGTCTATCAATAAAACTATCAGATAGCACTCAGGATGGTTCTTTTCGATGCTGTTGGCGATATTCTGTAGTAAAACAGTTTTACCAGTCCGTGGCGGCGCCACAATTAGGGAACGCTGACCTTTGCCGATAGGGGAAACTAAATCAATGATACGCGCAGAACGATCTTTAACTGTTGGATCTTCAACTTCCATTTTGAGGCGCTCATCAGGGTATAGAGGCGTCAAATTATCGAATGCAATCTTATGCTTAGCCTTTTCAGGAGCTTCAAAGTTGATCTTGCGTGTTTCAGTCAAAGCAAAATAACGTTCTGCTTCTTCAGGTGCTTTAATCAAACCATGAATTGTATCGCCCGTGCGCAAGGAATGTTTTCGGATCATATCAGGTGATACATAGATATCATCTGGGCCAGCCAAATAGTTAGCTTCAGGTGAGCGCAAAAAACCAAAGCCATCTTGCAGGACTTCTAAAACACCGTCGCCAGAGATTTCCCAACCTTCATCTGCACGTTCGCGCAGAATTTGGAACATCATCTCACCTTTGCGCATCGTAGATGCGTTTTCAATCTCAAGCTCTTCAGCCATAGACAAAAGGTCTTTTGGCGTTTGGCGTTTAAGGTCCGCAAGGTCTAGCGTTTCTTGTGGGGCGTCAAAGGTCGTATCAGTCATGGGTATATCCAACCAAATCGTATGAGAGCATACGTTGGCGTTGAGTAAAAAATTTTGGTTTTACACGATCCCCGAATGGGGCGTTGGAAGTCATCTATGTTTTTTAAGGGTTCGAGTCAATCAGGCCCGATTTTCTCAGAACTTAACAACCACAGAAATTACGATTACGATCAACAATACCGTTGGTACTTCGTTCATAATCCGGTAGAGGCGCCCACTCAATACGCGATCGCCTGCTACAAAGTTCTTTTGCTGCTGTCCCAACCAATAGTGAAATACTGACATTGAGATTACGCAAGCTGCTTTGACCCAGGGCCAATATTCAGACCAGTCAACAATGCCAGGTGTGGCAACAAGCAAAAGCCCAAAGATCCATGTGCTTGTCATCGCAGGTGTCATGATCACTTTAAATAACTTGCTTTCCATCATGCAAAATAGGTCATGAGTTTCGCCACTGAGTTTTACTTTCTCAGAATGATGAACGAACAATCGTGGCAAATAGAAAATACCGGCCATCCATGAAATGATGGAAATAATATGGATTGATAAAATCCATGGATAGGCTTGGGCAAAAACGTCCGTCATATCGCTCTCCATCTTAGCCTTACTTAATATAATATATATATAAAGAGAAAGATGATGATTTAGTAGGGGAGCCATTTTCTGTGGATTAATGAGTTATCCCAATTGTTATACATGGGGATAACTCATTAATCATATTTTGTGGATGGATTTCTTGACCATGAAGTTAGCCTTTAAAACAACGACTTTGCGTCTCAGATTATGCTATTTTATCATTAAACTCTGTGGATAATGTTTGGATAACTTTTTCATCAACAGAATAGATGTTATTCATATCCCAAGGGGATTAAATGAGTGAAAACGATGCGAGAAAGATATGTTATCCCCTCTTGCGCAGTTACTCTCCATTATTCAGAAGACTTCATGAATAAACTCTTAACTTAAGACATAGGTTATCCACATGGTTATGCCCGTTATCCTCGCTTCTGGTTCTGAGATTCGTGCCCAAATATTGCGTCAAGCGGGTGTGGATTTTGATGTTCAAGTCGCCCGTGTGGATGAGCAGATGATAAAAGAAGCTCTTATTGCTGATGGTGCCTTGCCCCGTGATATTGCTGACGCATTAGCAGAATCCAAGGCGCGCAAGATCGCCCAAAAGCACTACGATGCGTTTGTCATCGGCTGTGATCAGGTGTTGGAATTCAAAGGAAACCTATTGTCCAAACCCAAAAGCCCTGACGAAGCGATTGATCAGATTACCGCAATGCGCGGAGAGCGCCATACATTATTATCTGCCGCAGTGATCTATAATGAGGGCAAACCTATCTGGCGCCATGTCGGACAAGTTCGCCTAAGAATGCGGGATGCAACGGACGCCTATATATCGGGCTATGTTGAGAGAAATTGGGATAGCATCCAGGACAGTGTTGGTGGTTATAAATTAGAAGAAGAAGGTGTGCGGTTGTTTCACAGCGTTGAAGGGGATTACTTTGACGTGCTTGGTATGCCACTTTTACAACTGCTGGCATTTTTAACCCTTCGTGGAGTGATCGAACAATGAGTTTATCTAAAATTCCACTGGCTGGCGTCATTGGATCACCTATTGCGCATTCAAAATCGCCACAGCTTCATCGCCATTGGCTAAAGACCTATGGCTTACAGGGGTTCTACATTCCCATGGATGTATCTCCGGCAAACTTGCGTGAAGTTCTGACGAGTCTGCCCAAGATGGGGTTTGTTGGCGTCAATATAACGATCCCTCATAAAGAAACTGTTTTGCAGATTGCTGATCTGGTTACCGATCGCGCAGCACTTATAGGTGCCGCGAACACTCTGATTTTCCGTAAAGACGGTAAAATCCACGCGGACAATACTGATGGTTATGGTTTTCTTGAAAACCTCAAAGTGGGCGCTCCGACTTGGAACCCAAAATCTGGCCCAGCTGTTGTGCTAGGCGCTGGCGGCGCATCGAGGGCTGTAGTGGCAGCACTATTGGAGGCTGGCGTCCCTGAAATTCTAATTTCAAACCGTACGCGTATTCGGGCGGAAATATTGACGAAAGACTTTGGGAAACGGTTGCAGGTTGTTGATTGGGCTCAAGTAGGAAATGTTTTGGAAGAGGCAGAACTAACTGTAAACACCACATCCTTGGGTATGGTTGGACATCCAGAACTGCGCATCCCACTTGGTGGTTTACGCAAAGAATCAATTGTCACTGATTTGGTCTATACACCATTACAGACCAATTTTCTGCGTGAGGCAGAAGCACAAGGCTGTATTACAGTTGATGGTTTGGGAATGTTGCTGCATCAAGCGGCCCCTGGATTTGAGCGTTGGTTTGATCATCGCCCCGAAGTTGACAGCGCAACACGTGCTGCGGTGCTTGGCTGATGTTTAAATTAGGTCTTACCGGTTCAATCGGAATGGGTAAATCTACGACTGCGTCTATATTCAGTGAATTTGGTTGTGACGTTTGGGATGCGGACGCTGCGGTGCATCGTCTTTACGCTAAGGATGGCGCTGCTGTGCTACCAATGTCTGAAAAACTCCCACAGGTGATAGTGGAAGGTGCCGTTTCACGCGCGCAACTTCGCGTACTTATATCTATTGACCCATCAGTACTGAAAACCATTGAAAAAATCGTGCATCCTTTGCTGGTTCAAGATCGTGCAAATTTTGTCGTAAGCTCACAAAGCGATATCTTGGTGTTTGATATTCCGTTGCTGTTTGAAACAGGTGGCGACGCCAATATGGACGGCGTTGCCTGTGTTTGGACAACGCCCAAAGTTCAAAGACAACGCGTCACGGAGCGCGGAACAATGAGTATGGAGCAATTCGAAATGATCCGTGCCAAACAACTGCCCGCAGATGAAAAACGGGACAGGTCGGATTTTGTTATCATTACAGATACGATTCAACATGCCCGCGTACAGGTGCAAAATGTACTAACCCAAATTCGTGAAAGGATGACCGATGCGCGAGATCGTACTTGATACTGAAACCACAGGTTTTGACCCATTCACGGGTGACCGTATTGTAGAAATTGGTGCGCTTGAATTAGAAGGTCACGTGCCGACTGGTGTTCAGTTTCATGAATACATCAACCCCGAACGCGGAATGCCAGATGAAGCATTTCAAGTTCACGGCTTGGGCGATGATTTCTTGCGTGACAAACCAAAGTTCGCGCAAGTGGGGCAGAAGTTCCTTGATTTTATCCAAGACTCAACTCTGATAATTCACAATGCCGCGTTTGATATGAAGTTCTTGAACGCTGAGTTGAAAAAGATGGGGCTGCCTGAAATCCCAATGAACCGCGCGCTTGATACTTTGCCAATGGCACGCAAGAAGTTTCCAGGTTCACCGGCATCTTTGGATGCTTTGTGCCGACGTTTTGGGATCACGAACTTTGAACGGGATTTGCACGGTGCCTTGTTGGACAGCGAAATTCTGGCTGAAGTCTATTTAGAACTGATTGGTGGACGGCAGCCTGATTTTGGGTTGGCTACGTCATCATCTTCTAAGGGGGGGGGGCGATGGCGGGGAATGGAAGCCTCAACCGCGCCCAAACCCACTACCATCAAGATTGTCTGTGGCAGAGGCCGAAACCCACAAAGCCTATGTAGCCAAAGAGCTGGGCGATGCCGCCCTTTGGCTAAAGTCTTAAGTTCTACGCGTTTTCAGGTGCAGGTGTTTCTGCCTGGCGACGTGCAATTTCACCGCGGTATAGTGCGATGAAGTCGATGTTTTCCAAGTTCAATGGTGGGAAGCCACCGTCGCGTGTAATGTCGCTGACAATGCGGCGCAAGAATGGGAAAATCATACGTGGGCATTCAATCAACAAGAATGGGTGCATTTGGTCTTCTGGTACACCTTCAACGTGGAAAATGCCGACATAGTCGATTTCCAAAACGAAGATTGTTGTGTCGCTGCCTTTGTCTTTCGACGTGACAGTCAATTTGATCGCTGATTCATACTGGTTTGCTGGTTCGCGCTTTTTCGCGTCCAAGTTTACCTGAACCTGTACATCCGGCTGCGAATCAGATGGCGCGCCTTTTTGTGCAATGATGTTTTCAAAAGACATATCGCGGATAAACTGACCCAAGATACGCATTTGTGGTTGTGATGGAGCTGCTGCTGCTGGTGTTTCGTTCTCGGCCATTGTTTTCTCCTGCGGATGTTCCGAATTTTTTTAGTCTGTATCAGTTTGGTTCATGGGTCTCAATGCTTGGTCCAACCAGAGGGATCAGAAGGTTTATTGGGGTCGATTTCGACCTCTTCAAAATCTCCATCGATCACATTTGGCTCATGTGATCGATGCGGCTGATGCCCAGTTGATCCCATGCTGAAGGACTGCATTTTTACCTTTTGGCGCAGGCTATTGAAAACCCATGTTCTAATAAACGGCACGCACAGTGCAAACCCAACACCATCAGTGAAAAAGCCGGGTGTCAGTAGCAATGCACCCGCGAACAAGATCATAGCCCCGTGTGCCAACGGTTCAGTTGGATCCTGAAGCTGTGAAAAAGATGATTGGAGCTTACCAATTGCCATCAACCCTTGGGTGCGCACTAAATAGGTGCCCAACATAGCTGTCAAAATAACAATCAAAAGCGTTGACCAAAGCCCAATGACGCCCCCGATTTGAATAAACAAACTGATTTCAATGAGCGGTACGGCCAAAAAGGCTACAAAAAGCCACATGTCGAGCAATCCTTTCATGGTCCCTGCAGTGGACTTGCAGGGGGTCAGCCCCTACATAAGGTCAACAGCCTAATGTTTCCATGGTATTACATTAATAGAGGTAATTATGAATCAGCCCCTGATCCAACTGTTGGTATTGGCCGGCATCGCCGTTTTCCTGATCCTGCGTTTGAAAAACGTATTGGGTACCCGTGAGGGATTTGAAGATGGTCCTGCCACAACTCCAGTCAACGAACGCCGTGGTCGCCCTGATCTCGAAGTGATTGAGGGTGGTCCAGATCTGGACATTACCGATCATATTGAGATCGATACGCCACAAGCAGCAGCATTGTCTGGCATGAAGCGCCTCGAGCCATCGTTTAACGTTGGCGATTTCATCGGTGGTGCGCGTGGCGCATATGAGATGATCGTGATGGGTTACGAGACAGGCGATTTGGCCGAAATCCAGCCGTTTATGTCCGAAGAAATCTACGAGAGCTTTGTAGAGGGTGTTGCGGCGCGCGAAGACCAAGGTCTGACAATCGATGCAAACTTCTTTGGTGTGCGTGAAATGAAAATGGTCGACGCAACCTTGAACCCAAACACGAACGAGGCCGAAATTTCGATCCGCTTTGTTGCTGAACTGACATCTGCCGTACGTGATCGCGGTGGTGATATCGTTGAGGGCAGCACAACTGATATTAAGAAACAAAAAGACACATGGGCGTTTGCGCGCACCATGGGTGGGGATGATCCCAATTGGTTACTTGTTTCTACAGACGCTTAAGCCACGCGGTTGCGATTGCTTGTGCAGCAGGTTTTGCCTTAACGGCTAAACCTGCCACAGCAGAAGTGACGTACAAGGTCTTATCATTTGACGATTTAAAAGGCTGGGCAGAGGATGATTATTCCGCTGACCTAACCGTATTCCAAAATACCTGTCGCGATATGGATGATCCAGATTGGACGGCATTGTATGCCTACGCGACAGCCCAACCAGACGCGCGTACTTTCTTTGCATTGTTATTCGACAGCCCCTCAAATGTGTTTTTTTGCAATGTTGATCAGGTGCCTGCACATGAAGTCCCGCTTGGGGTAATGAACAGATCGATCATCCAGATGTGCAGCGTTGCTGTGTATCCCACTTTCGTGAAACTTGGCTCTCCTGTATGGTTGGAAAAAGACGGTAACAACCCAATACGTCATCTGATGACGGCACAAGATACAGGGTCCGTAATTAAGGGTGCCCAGCGTGCCGATGTGTTTGTTGGAACGGGTGACGAGGCAGGGCTTTTTTGTGATCCCAGCCGGATGATGGTCCTTATGCCAATCCAACGTGCCTATGCGCTGCTATCGGAGGACACCTGATGGGTCGTAAGTTAAAGCCTGAAGAGATCGAATTGTGGAAGCGAGTGACTGACCGGACTGAACGGTTAGAGCAGGGGCGCAAGCCTGTCGATTTTGGTGCCATGTTGAATATGGGACCACAAATCTTGCCCATGCCAAAGCGGCGTAAGTTGATCGACACTTTGGTTAAACCATCAGGTCCCAAAATAGGTCAAAAATCCAAATCGTTGACCCGCGTTGATCGTGTCGCACCAATTGCAGAACAAGTGCGAAATGCAAAGATCACGATGGATCGCAAAGCCTTTGATCAGATGAAACGTGGCAAGCTCAAACCTGAAGGACGCTTGGATTTGCACGGTTTGACATTGGATCGTGCACACCCACTTTTGACGCAGTTTATCCTGTCGGCTTACGGAAACGGGAAACGCCTGGTTCTGGTGATCACGGGTAAAGGCAAATCGCGTGATGACGGTGGGCCGATCCCCGTGCGCTTTGGCGTGTTGCGCCATCAAGTACCACAGTGGTTGGCTATGGTACCTTTGTCCACAGCAGTGCTGCAAGTGACCCAAGCCCACGATCGCCATGGTGGAGGTGGTGCCTACTACGTCTATTTGCGCAAACCACGTTAGGCTTTGAGGCTGGGTGCGTATTTGCAGACACCAATCCACAAGACAATTGTCGCTAATGCGAAATATCCTGCGATCCAATAGAATTGGGCCTCAAGTCCCATACCATAATCAATCATAACGCCAGTAATTCCAGGCCCGATTGCTGAGCCCAGCACCATGACAGCAGTGGCAAGTGCCTTGATCGATCCGATGAATTTGGTGCCATAGAATTCAGCCCAGAATGCGCCTGGTAAAGTTGCACCCGCACCTGCTGTTATACCCAACATAATAAAGCCAAGGGTGATCATAAGTGTGCTCTGTGCGAGTGCAAAAATTATGAAGGCAGCGATCATGGGCACTTGGATGAATGGCAACAGACGCGGTGTTCCAAGTTTATCTAAACCCCAACCCGATAGCAGCATCGCACCAACGGACACCGCTGTATAAAGTGGGAATTGTGCGACTAATGCGATGTGCGTGATTTGCTTCAATTCAGCAAAGTGGACCTGATGGAAAAAGAACGCGGTGTTGAAAGCAGAAGGTCCAAGGACCGTCGGAACCATGCACCAGAACAAGGGATGGCGCAGTGCTTCAAATCGTTTCCAATATCGCCCTTCCATACCCAATGATGGGTTTTCGCTTGCCATTGATTGTGGTGTGCGCTCTTTGCGCAGCAACCTTTGTAAAATAGGGACACCTGCAACCGAAATCACAGCGGCCATGACCCACAATAAGTGCCAGTCCATGACGCCCAACAGCATAACAAAGATAATGGGTAAAACGGCCTGGCCTGCTGAAAAGCCAAGTGCAGAAACTGAAAGCGCACGACCACGTGCTGCAGAAAACCACCGGGCCATTGCAACGATAGCAATGTGGCTGGTCATGCCCTGCCCGAAAAGGCGAAGCGCAAAGATCACCAGCGGCAGCAAGACGGCGAATGGGTTAAAGGCCATGAGCAAACAAGCCAGTGCAAGCAGCAACAAAACAGTGGGGCCCAGTGTGCGAACGCGAAACTTATCTGTCAGCCCACCGGCCCATACCATCACAATAGCGGACGCAGTTGTTCCCAACGCATATATACCGCCCCATGCACCGTGGCTTAGGCCAAATTCAGACTGAATTTCAGCAGCAAAGATGGATATGAAAAACGTTTGCCCAAAGGACGACAGTAACGTTAAAAGCGCACCCGCCGCCAACCAAGGGGCGTTTTTAAATAGAAATGTATCGCGCATGAACTGACCTTAAGGCTGGGATTGGAAGAGCCCTATCTCAGCAATCTGGCTCTAACTAGAGCACGTAGCGGCTTAGGTCCGTTGACTTGGTCAATTCGCCTAGGTTCTTTTCAACAAATGTAGCATCCACGACGACCTCATCACCTGCGCGATCCGGGGCGCCAAAGGACAGTTCCTCAAACACCCGTTCCATCACCGTATAAAGACGACGGGCACCAATATTCTCGACGCTTTGGTTCACGTCAGCTGCAATTTTTGCCAGCGCTTTGATGCCATCTTCTTCAAACGTAACGGTCACTTCTTCAGTGCCCATCAAGGCAGAATATTGAAGTGTCAGGGCGTTCTCTGTTTCGGTTAAGATACGAACGAAATCACCCTCTGTAAGCGGCTGTAATTCAACACGAATTGGCAGGCGACCCTGAAGTTCAGGCAATAAATCTGATGGCTTAGCGATGTGAAAAGCACCAGATGCGATGAACAGGATATGATCAGTTTTGACTGTGCCATGCTTGGTGCTGACATTGGTACCTTCGATCAGCGGCAACAAATCGCGCTGCACACCTTCACGGCTCACATCGCCACCACGGACATCTGCGCGGGTGCAAACCTTGTCGATCTCATCCAGAAACACGATGCCATTTTGCTCAACAGCTTCAAGGGCAGCGCGTGTGACGGTTTCGTCGTCCAGCAGTTTGTCGGCCTCTTCGCCAATCAGAACTTCGTAGCATTCTGAAACTTTTAATTTGCGGCGGGTGGTGCGCCCACCCATGGCTTTTCCAAACATTTCACTAAGGTTCATCATACCCATGTTTGATCCAGGTTGTCCCGGAATTTCCATTGATGGGAAAGGGCTCGTTGTGTCTGCGACCTCAAGTTCGATGACCGTGTCATCCAGAACGCCCGACTTCAGCTTTTTGCGGAACATGTTGCGTGTGCCGTCGCGGGCATCAGTGCCTGCGATTGCATCAATCACGCGGTCTTCGGCAGCTTGGTGTGCCTTGGCTTTTACATCGTCACGCATGTGTTCGCGGGTCATTGTGATCGCGCTTTCCATCAGATCGCGGATGATCTGTTCAACGTCGCGGCCAACGTAACCGACTTCAGTAAATTTCGTTGCTTCGACCTTTAGAAAGGGTGCTTTTGCCAGTTTGGCCAAACGACGGCTGATTTCAGTTTTACCAACGCCAGTGGGGCCAATCATTAGGATATTTTTTGGATAGACTTCATCACGCAAATCATCTGGCAACTGCTTGCGACGCCAGCGATTACGCAATGCAACGGCAACAGCGCGTTTGGCATCGTTTTGACCGATGATAAAGCGATCAAGTTCTGAAACAATTTCTCTGGGTGTAAGATCTGTCAAAAGGGCATCCTGTGTTGAAAGATAGATGATTTATTTATTTAAGTGCTGAGCATCGAAACAGAACCAATAACATTAAACTATATATTTGGTGGTGATACTTGTGTGATTATGACTTTTCTTTAATGGCCTCAACCGTCAGCTTACCGTTGGTGTAAACACAAATGTCAGCAGCAATCGCCATTGCATCACGAGCAATTTGTTCTGCGTTACGATCACTGTCCATCAATCCGCGGGCCGCAGCTAAGGCAAAGTTCCCACCAGATCCGATGGCTGCCACATTGTGTTCTGGCTCAAGGACATCACCAGCGCCAGTAATTACAAACAATTCAGTGCCATCTGTGACAATCAACATGGCTTCAAGTTTTTGCAAATACTTGTCGGTGCGCCAGTCTTTGGCCAGCTCAACAGAGGCGCGGGCCAATTGTCCCGGTGTCGCTTCTAGTTTGGCCTCTAACCGTTCCAGCAGCGTAAAAGCATCGGCGGTCGATCCCGCAAATCCAGCAACAACATCATATCCACCTGGGGACAAGCGGCGCACTTTACGTGCTGTTCCTTTGATAACGGTTTGGCCCAATGACACTTGACCATCGCCTGCAATCACAACTTCACCGTCTTTTTTGACGCCGATGATTGTGGTTCCATGCCAACCGGGGAATTCGTTCGTATCCATGATGTTTACTCCTAATGTGATAGTATATGAAAACTGTCAGCCCGTTTCGCAAGTTAGAAACGGAAAAAGAGGACGTTGTAACTAAAATAGATGGCCTTCGCGCTTCTGCATCCCGATGTTTTTCCACTCTTGCAGAACATGCTGGCCTTGATGGCGGTGTTTATACCTGTGGCGACGGCTTCACCTGCCTTTGGGCGTACTTTCAAGCTGGCTGATCCGAATACGGTTTGGGTCATAAGTAAGGGTGCTGTCGCGGGCGATATTGCCTAAGGATGGCTTGCACATCTCAAAATTGACACGGTTGCAACGCTGGGGGCGGTTGGGATTAGGAGCCGCGTTGAAGAAACACCATCTGTAGCCACTCGCGCGTTTTCCAAACTGCTCAGTGAGCTGTGATGAGCAGTTTGGATACGGCTTCAGACCATGGCAGATTGATGTCCAGCGCCGAAATAGGCTTCATCAAGGCGATCGGGGTTTTCTAACAGATTGCTCGCCAATCCACTGTATTTAACAAGGCCTCCTCTAAGGACAATTGCCTGATCTGCCACGCCTAGCGCGAGTTCGGTGAACTGCTCAATCAGGACAATACCAACGCCTTGGGTCTGTAATTCGTGTACAACGCCAAAAAGGTGCCTAACGATCAGCGGCGCAAGACCGAGCGACATTTCATCAATAATTAAATAGGTTGGTGCGCTCATTAATGCATGTCCAAGTGCAACCATCTGCTGTTGGCCACCAGATAGTGTGCCGGCCAATTGGGACTTTCGTTCGGCCAACTCGGGGAAGCGCTCATAAGTCTTGCGCAGGTTAGTTTCAAGATCGTGCCATTTGAGTGATCCCGCTGCCCTTAGGTTTTCATCCACGGTAAGTCGCGTTAAAACTTTATGGCCCTCTGGGACGGCAGCGACACCTGCGGCACGCACAACATCAGGCGATTTACCGGTGATGTCGTTATCACCAACAGTTACCTTGCCTGCGCGCACTGGCAAGACCCCGGCGATACCCAATACCAGTTCAGACTTGCCAGCACCATTGGAGCCTAAAATAGCAGTGATCTTACCCGGCTCTAATGCAAAGGAAACATCGCTTACCACGTCTTTGCCAGCGGATTGGACACTTAATCCTGTAATCTTAAGGCTCATGATGTGATCTCCTCAGTGCCCAAATAGGCCGCCTTTACCTTTGGGTCGCTCAACACATCTTTTGAGGGGCCAAAGGCAATTGGTTTGCCAAAATCAATGACCAAGGTTTCCGAACAAATACGTGCGATAAGATCAACATCATGGTCAATCAGCAGCACGTGTGCGCCAGTGAGATCGCGAATACCCAAAATCAAATCACCCAAGGCTTGGGTCTCTTGAACGGAAAGACCGCCTGCGGGTTCATCAAGCATAATCAGCTTTGGCTTGCCTACAATGCATTTTGCGATATCCGTCAGACGTCTCTCGAAAGTGTTTAGATCAGCGCCACTGACATCCGCCTTCGCGCTCATGCTGACGTAGGCAAGCGCGCGCGCAACCTCCGTTTCTTTCTCAACAGTACTTAGGTCTGATGTGTCAATCTGCACGCGCACGTTCTCGGCGACGGTCAAGTCCTCGGAAACTTCTTCCTTTTGGAAAGATCGCCGCAATCCCCATTGGCTGCGTTGATGTGGACTGAGCGTACTTAGATCAAATCCATCGACGGTGATTGTGCCTGACTTTGGCCTGAGAAAACCAGACAGCACGTTCATTAGGGTTGTTTTACCAGCCCCATTTGGCCCGATGATGCCGCTGATCGGTTGTGTCATCGAAGCATTAATGTTGTCTAAAGCAAGAACGCCGCCAAATTGTACAGTGATGTCTTTAACTGCAATCGTTGAATGTACTGTTTTCGTATTACTTATGGTTGGTGCGCTGATCTGGGATGCAGCACTTTACGGAACTCTGACTCGCGCCCCGTTTGGGGACCTGGAAGAGGATGAATGGGACCGCGTTTTGTCGGTCAATGTGAAAGGTGTTTGGCAAATGACGCGTGCCGCTTCAGGTTCATTGAAGTCGTCAGGCAATGGATCAATCATCAACATCGCTTCGGCTACCGTTTTCTCAGGATCACCGCAATGGATGCACTACGTCGCCTCCAAAGGTGCAATCATCGCGATGACTCGCGTGATGGCGCGTGAGCTTGGCGGCGACAACGTGCGTGCGAACGTTATAGCGCCAGGCATTACATTGACTGAAGCGAGCTTAAATTTGATGGATGACGCAAAAACCTATGGTGCAAATCGTGCAGCCCTTCTACGCAATGGTGAGGTGGATGATATTAGCGGCGGGGTGCTTTATCTTGCGTCAGACTTGTCCAAATACACGACCGGACAGACCTTGGTTATAGACGGCGGAAAGCAGTTTATCTAATAGGTGCGTTACTATTTTACACGTTCACCAAAGTACTTTGTATAAAAGATAACTTTAATGTGATGGCGGTGCGTCTCAACCGCAACAAGGCGGTAAGTGTTGTACTGACCATCCGTTTTGTGATCGATAGGAATGCGGTGACGGTAGGGGGGGCGCGCCAAACAGAATTTGCGTGCGTCGATGATGTAGTCATTGATGTTGACTGTACTGTGACGCTCAGATCCGCAGATCCTCGCTCAACGTGGCCGACCTTGACATCTCCGGTGACAAAAAGCCTTCTTTCAGTGGCTTAGCCTGCATGACAGTTTTAATCTATGGTTCAATGTCGCAACGCCATGACGCCTGTAAAAGCGGTATTGCCCAATAAACTTAGTCTTGAATAAGCGCTATGATAGTGGTTTTCTTAATCTATGCGGATGGTACATTATCGCAATAAGGATAGTTGGCGCTGATATTAAGCCTTTTCGGAAAGGGCGCTTTGGTGGGACAGAGGGCTGGTTTCGACAGCAGACGCCTAGAATAACGCTTGATGCCGCTGACTCAAAAGTGCGTAAGTGCGCTTTTGTATTTTAGCCAGTATCTCTGCGTCAGTTCTCAACTTCCAACTAAAAAAGCCCCGTTTCCCTAATATCAGTATTTTGATGAAACATTGGGAAGCCGACAGCTGCGAATGTTGGCAAAATAATGAACTCGTTTAGCGGCTTGCTTCAAAGGCTGAATGTGTGGGGGCGAACAAGAGGGTTGACGGCAGGGGTGTTTTTGGAAAAAGATTTACTACTCGGTAAAGGAAATTGACCAAAGATGCAAAATCGGATTGAAGGCAAATGGCTTGCAGCGTTCCGACGTGTTTTCAAGTTGAACGGGATCAGGCAGGGCACGCGGGTGCTGGTTGTGTCCGAAACCCAATCGCGGCCCGTTTTGGTACAGCTATCCGAATTGGCGCTTTATGACTTGGGCGCTGAGACCTGCACGTTGTGTATGCCGACGCCGGAACAGACTGCTCCCGTGCCTGTTAAAAGTACGGGAACGTCGCTAGCAATTCAAAATAACCCGTCCGCGATTGCCGCAATGAAGGCCAGCGAGGTAATCGTTGATTGCACCGTCGAGGGGATGATTCACGCGCCCGAGTGGTCGTTGATCGAGGAGGCTGGCGCGCGTCTGTTGGTTGTCACGAACGAGCATCCCGAGATTTTGGAGCGGACTGAGCCTGCGGCTGATCTGGGACCGAAGGTGCAGCGCGGGGTCGCGATGTTGCAGAACGCTTCCGAGATGCGGGTGACATCGAAGGCGGGGACGGACCTGACGATTGATATACGTGACGCACCATGCGGAGGGACGCCTGGTTTTGGGACCACTCCCGGTGCGGTTGCACATTGGCCTGGTGGATTGTGCCTCGCGTTTCCTGGGCCTGGTACGGTCAATGGCAAGATTGTCATGGATGTTGGAGACATGAACCTGACGTTCAAATCGTACTTGTCGTCTCAGATAGTGTTCACTGTCGAGGATGATTTTATTACGGCAATTGAGGGGAGTGGCCTCGATGCCGAGTTATTCCGTCAATATATGGCGGAGTGGGAGGATCCACAGGCCTATGGGTTTAGCCATGTCGGGTGGGGGATGAACCCAAAAGCAAAGTGGGTCAGCGGGGCGCTTTATGACAAGGGCGATATGCAGGCGGTCGAGTTTCGCGCTTTTGCTGGCAACTTTTTGTGGTCCACGGGGGCAAACCAATATGCGGGGCGCTTCACTGAGGGACATTTCGATTTACCGATGCGGCACTGCACCATTGCCTTGGACGGGCAGGTGGTCGTGAAAGAAGGCGTGTTGCAGGGAGAGCTAGCATGAGCAGCTTTAGAGAATACTATGATATGGTGCGGGTTCGGCCCGAAGTAGCGGCGGTATTGCAACGTCTTAATGAGATGGGGCCAACGTTTGCTAAGCGCGCCAAAGCGATTGATGAGACAGCGACGTTTCCCGTCCAGAATTACAAGGATTTGGCGGCGGAAGGGTTCCTGACTCTGACTGTGCCGGAGGAGTTTGGAGGGCATGGGTTCAGTCTTGGTGAGTATGCGATGGCGGGGGCTGAGATAGGTAAGTACTGTGGAGGGACGGCGTTGACGTTCAACATGCACAACTCCTCAATGATGTGGTCACGGTTCATGTATGAGATGCCGCATTTGAGCGATGCCGAGCGCGCCGAATTTGCTCCCCTGCGGGAGCGTCAGTTTAGGCGCGCGGTGAAAGAGCAGGGGATTTATTCGCAACCCATTTCCGAGGCCGGCCAAAACTGGACCAGCAAGCCCGCGCAGACGCAATGTCGTAGGGTTGAGGGTGGATGGCTGATCAACGGTTTCAAGAAGTTCGCATCGCTGGCGGGGTATTGCGACTACTACTCAATTGTCTGCACAGAGGTGTTTGAGGGCACCGAGCCACGCCATGAGGACACGATGATCTTTGTGGTCCCTAAAGAGGCCGAGGGGCTGGAGGTCAAAGGCGTCTGGGACCCACTGGGAATGCGGGGGACCAACAGTCGCGATCTTATCCTGAAGGACGTGTTTGTTAGTGACGAAGACTTGATGATGCCAAAGGGGATCTTCATCAAAACACTGCCTTATTGGCCGCATATGATGGCAACTCTTTCGCCGACCTACATGGGTGTTGCGCAGGGAGCGTATGATTTTACGGTCTCGTATTTGCGAGGGGAGGTTGAGGGGCAACCGCCGGCGGATCGTCGAATGTTCACCACGAAACGGCTGGCGGTGGGGCAGATGTATTCCAAGCTGGCCGGCATGCGCGCACTGTGGTGGCAGGCGTTTATGGAGGCGAAACCGTTTCCCTCTCAGGCCGAAGTTGTACGGATGTACGCGGCGCAATACACTGTGATGGAGGGCGTGCAGGAGATTGCGGCTATGGCGATCCGTACCTGCGGGGGGCAATCAATGCTAAAGGATTTGCCGCTGGAACGGATGTACCGAGACAGTCGCTGCGGGGCGCTCATGCTGCCCTACACCTCTGAGATTATGGAGGATTATATTTCGGTCCTCGCGCTCTATGAGGGCGACGAGATCAATGCAGCACCAGGGGACAGTGACGGGGCGCGTACCTCGATCTGGCGGGGGGACGCGGAGGTGCGGCCTCTGGCGGCGGAGTAAGGCGTGTGGTGCAAAGAAGCGTTCATTGCACGCAGCATTTGACCGCTGAGGCGGATGTCGTCTGGGCGCATCTACGGGATTTCTGCGCCCCGTGGCATCCACTGATTGCAACGATGAAGGCCGAAGTTGGTGGGCGTGTGCGTGCCTTTACGGTGATGGGAGAAGACACGCTTTATCGCGAGCGTCTGGCGTGGTTTTCAGACACGGGGCGCAGCATGTCTTACATGCATCTTGAGGGGATAGAGGGCGCGCATCGGTATGAGGGCCGCTTGAGTGTGACCCCTGCTGATAAGGGCGGATGTGTGGTGTCGATGAGTGCCGAGATTGAGGCCACAGCGGTGCGAGCAGAGGAGATTGCAAGCGGAACCGAGTTTGTGTTCGAGACGGGGTTGAAAGCCTTGACCGAAAGCGCGCTCAAAACGCTCTCCGTGACTAAGGCTGAAATGGTCGCCGCACCAGTCACGCACCGGATGATTGAAGATCTGCCGCGTTTGGCGATCAGCGAAACGGCTGACACTGGTGGTCCGCTGTGCCTGTTCCTGCATGGTATCGGCGGCAACCGCAGCAACTGGAACAATCAACTTGGCCTAGCAGGGGCTATTCTGCATTCGGCAGCGATGGACTTTCGCGGTTATGGCGATAGCACCCTTGGTTCCGAGCAGACCCGCGTGGAAGACTACTGCGATGATATTCTGAGGGTTTGCGGGGTCTTGGGGGCGGATAAGCTGGTGTTGTGTGGGCTGTCTTACGGGTCTTGGATCGCGACCAGCTTTGCGCAACGGTACCCTAAGATGCTGGCAGGATTGGTGTTAGCGGGTGGATGCACCGGCATGTCGGAAGCTGGACCCGAGCAGCGGGATGGGTTCAGAGCCAGCCGCGAAGTGCCATTGGATGCGGGTCAAGCACCTGCCGATTTTGCGCAAACAGTCGTGAATGCGATCGCGGGGCCGAAAGCCTCTGATGCGGCGCGGGCGGCACTGGTGGCGTCGATGGGAGCAATATCTGTGGCGACCTACCGTGATGCGTTGCAGTGCTTCACAAACCCGCCTGAACAGTTTGATTTTTCCAAATTGGAAATGCCTGTGTTGATAATGACAGGGGAATATGACCGTCTAGCCCCGCCAACCGAGATCGCAGCGGTTGCCGCGCGGATTTACGCCACAGTCAAAGCCCCTGACGTGCGATTTGAAATTATCAAAGGGGCGGGGCATGTGTGCAACCTTGAGGATGGATCGGCCTTTAATGCGCCCCTGTTCGAGTTCCTGAGGCGGCTGCGATGAGTGATCTGTCGCGGCGCGAATTGAATCGGATTGCGCGCGAAAAAACTTTGCTGGATGCTGCTTTGGTTGTGTTTGCACGGGCGGGGTATTCGGGTGCATCTATGGACAGTGTGGCCGCTGAGGCGGGAATGACCAAGCCGACTTTGTACAAGTATTTCGACAGCAAGAAGGCGTTGTTTACTGCCATGATGGAGGCGCGGCGGGATGATATGTTGTTGGCCTTTGATGACCCAACGCCCGCGATGATGGTACGCCAATTACATACCTTTGCTTGGGGCTATGCGAAGATTGTGATGCGGCCTGATATGCTATCTTTGGCACGCCTGATTATTGGCGAGACGCAACGCTTCCCCGAGATAGGTCGCGCTTACCAAGCTTCTGGCCCTGATTGGGTATTTGAGGGAATGGTCGAATATCTATCGGTTCTGCGCGATGCAGGGCGTTTGGTGTTTGAAGAGGCTGACTTGGCCGCGCAAGACCTTTGGGGATTGGTCCTTTCAGGGGTGCGAACGCGGGCACTTTATGAGCCTGAATGGGTACCAGAGACGGATGAAATCTCCCGCGCTGTCAACAACGGATTACGGGTGTTTCTGCGGGCGTATTCTGCGGATGTAGAGGCTGATCTGGTTCAGTTAGAGACTGTTATCACGGCGTAGCGCGTATGCCGTCGATGTGCAGTTCGAATCCGTCTTGAATGTGGAAAGTAAACTGTTCAAGTGCTTTAGTTTTGTCACCTGTGGCAATGGTGTCTACCAGCTCAAGGTGGTTTCCCAAGGACTTGGCCAGGTCAGCATTCTCAATGGCTGCAAAGAGGTGAAACGCCATGGCGCGCCCCCAAATCATGTCGAACATTTCTAGCAAAAACTTGTTGTCTGCGGCCACCATAAAGGCGCGGTGTATGGTGCGATTGGCGATGAAGTAATCTTTAGTGGAAGGGTTGGTCATCTGCTCTGTTTCGCAGATGAGAACGCGCAGTTTGGCGATCTCGCCCGGGTCATTGCGCACGGCAAGAATGCGGGCGGCCTGGCCTTCGATTGCGGCTCTTGCTTGGTAGAGTTCGCGGGTTTCTTCCTCACTGATTTTACTCAGGCGGAACCCACCCGAATTTGCCAGATGAAGCACGCCTTCTTTTTCGAGGCGCAGCAAGGCTTCGCGCACAGGGGTGCGAGAAATGTCGAGTTCGGCGGCCAGCTTTTCCTGAACGAGGCGGTCATCGGGACCAATCTCACGTGACATGATCGCACTGACGAGTTGGTCATAGACCTCGTCTGCCAAACGGCGTCTTTGGGTGGTGATACTTTGAAGTGCCATTATGGATGCCTCAGCATTTGTATTTTTGTACACAGTATACAAAAATGCAGGGAGTTAAAAGAGATGCTTGCCTCACACTGAATACAGTATACAGTATCTGTTAAATGCTGTTGCAGGGAGAAGATTCATGTGTGGAATTGCAGGGCGGATATTGAATGCCCCCGGTGCTGTAGGGCGCGATTTGGTGGCTTTGATGGATGCGCAAGAGCATCGTGGGGCGGATAGTACGGGGTTCGCGGTTTATAGTACGCCATTGGACAAAGGGTATGTGCTGCGCGGAATGGGGTTTAGCAAGGTGCGGATTGACGCAGACCTTGAGACATTTCGTGCAACCCTGAAAGAGCATGGTGCTGACTTTACAAGCGAGCCAGCGATCGTGTCCGATACGTCCAAACATTACAGTTTCCGGATGGAGATCAGCGACCCAAAGAACCTGCAAGCTTGGGTGGCCGATGCGGATGAGTTGTCCGGCCATATCGAAATCCAGTCCTGTGGGCGCAGCCTTGAGATTATCAAAGATGTTGGTGGCGCAACGCAGGTCAGCGAAAAGCATAAGGTGCACGATATGATCGGCACCCACGGTCTAGGTCATGCGCGTTTGGCAACAGAATCAAGCGTGTTGCCTAACGCGAGCCACCCATTCTGGGCGCGTCCCTTTAGCGACGTCGCGATTGTGCATAACGGACAGATAACGGACTACTACACGCAACGTGACCGTCTGCGTCGCGAGGGCTATCGGTTTCTAACCGAGAACGACAGCGAGCTGATTGCTGTCTGGGTGTCGGATCAGATGAAGCAAGGCTTGAGCATGGAGCAGGCGCTCAAGAAATCGATCAATTCGATTGATGGTGTGTTCACCTTCATGATCGCCACACCTGACGGGATTGGGTATGCCAAGGACCGTTTTGCGATGAAGCCATTGGTCGTGATCGAGCAGATGGGTGAATTGGCAGCAGCGACCGAAGAGCAGGCCGTACGCACCGTTTTTGCAGATGAGTGTGATGTGATTAATTACGATGGACCCAGCCAGTTCGGCATTTGGGGCGTCGGCAATCGGAGCATGGCGGCATGAGCGAAATTGTTATAGAAGTGGGTAAACGCCACATCCGAGAAATCAATGAAGAGATTCAGGAAGCCTGCAAGACTGGGAAGCCTATCCGCATCGTCAATACCCTAAGCCGTCACAACCTTGGGGTTGGTTTGCCAGATTGTGCGGACCTGACGTTTGAAGGGTCGGTCGGCTATTATTGTGGGGGTTTGAACACAGGTTCCAAGCTGACGATCGAGCGCAACTGCGGTTGGGCTGTTGGTGAGGGTATGGCCAAGGGGCATATTACCGTTGGGGGTCGCGCAGGCATGTCCTGTGGGGCGGCGATGATTGGCGGGACTATCCATGTGAAAGGTGACACCGGACCACGGTGCGGCGTTGCCATGAAGGGTGGTAACATCGTGGTTGAGGGCAAGATCGGCTATCAATCAGGCTTTATGGCGCACTCGGGCAAAATTATTGCTTTGGGTGGTGCAGGAGAGTCCTGTGCGGATGCACTTTGGGAAGGCGAGGTCTGGGTTGCGGGTCCTGTCGAGAGCCTTGGCGTGGACGTGAATGTGATTGAACCCACCGCAGAAGAAGTCGCTGAAGTAGATGCAATCCTAGAGCCTTTGGGCTTGGTGGATACTTCACGCGATTGGCGCAAAATGGTATCCGGGCAGCGACTTTGGTATTTTGAAGCGCGTGACGCAAGTGCGTGGTTGATGATTTAAACAGATGTTTCGGCATGTGGCAGGATGAACCCCGCCCTACGAAAAAGGACAAACAAGATGAGTGATGATGTGAAGAACAACGAGGTTCCTAAGCCATACGAATATCCCTTTGAGATGGCTTCTGAGGACGAAATCCGGTTTCGTGATGCGGGCGCTGAAGAAGGCCGTCCAGCGGGTGTACCCTCGTCCTATGATCGTGGCGGATCTACACGCTGGACGCCTGAGGCAATATCCGAAGTGCATGCTTTGGCGCAGCTGGGACGCTATCAGGTGCGTGGCTATAACACCTTTAACAAGCAGATGCCGACCTTTGATGATTTGACCTTTGTGCCGGCCACGATGACGCGCCTGCCTCTGGAAGGGTACCGCGAGAAGTGCGAGACCAAAACCATTCTTGGCAATGGGCGTGGCTTGGTGGAAAAGCCGCTTGAGCTGGATATCCCGATCTATATTGCTTCAATGTCCTTTGGTGCGCTGTCAGCCTCGGCTAAGGCGTCACTCGGCCACGGTGCCTCGAAGGTTGGCACAATGACCTGTACGGGTGAAGGGGGCATGTTGGAAGAAGAGCGTGCCGCTTCTAACCGTCTGCTCTATCAGATGTCACCAGCACGCTACGGTGTTGATCTTGATCACTTGCGCCGCGCTGACGCGTTGGAGATTGTTGTGGGGCAGGGGGCCAAGCCGGGTACGGGTGGTTTGCTGTTGGGGATGAAAGTATCTCCGCGTGTGTCCAAGATGCGGACTTTGCCCGAAGGTGTCGACCAGCGCTCGACCATTCGCCACCCCGATTTCCTTGGTGCAGATGATCTGGCCGTTAAGATCGAAGAACTGCGGATCGCGACCAACTACCAAGTACCGATCTTTATCAAAATGGGTGCAACGCGTCCACGCTTTGACGTGGCTGTTGCCGCCAAGGCGGGTGCGGACGTTATTGTCCTAGACGGCGCCGAAGGGGGCACGGGGGCCTCTCCTGAGATGCTCCTCAACCATACAGGCATCCCGACCATGTCGGCCATCCGTGCGGCGCGTGAAGCGCTGGATGATGCGGGGATGACGGGTAAGGTGCAACTTGTTGCTGCTGGCGGTATCCGCTCCGGCGTGGACGCGGCCAAGTGTCTGGCTCTAGGGGCGGATGCTGTGATGATCGGCAATGCGTCAATGATTGCGATGGGATGTAACTCGCCGCGTTATCTTGAGGATTACGCCGCTTTGGGAACCTCACCTGGGGCCTGTCACCACTGTCATACGGGCCGCTGCCCAGTTGGGATCGCTACGCAAGACCCTGAGCTTGAAAAGCGCATGGACCCGACGGCGGGTGCCGAACGTGTTGCACGTTATCTCACTGCGATGACAATGGAGATAACCGCATTGGCCAAAGCTTGCGGCAAGTCCTCGGTCCATAACCTTGAGGTCGAAGATTTGCGGGCGCTTAGCTTGCAAGCCTCGGCGTTCACAGGTGTTAAGATGGCTGGGATCGACCGCGCCTATGACTGGTGAAGATTGCCGTATTAGACCTTTGCGTTTGGTTGCCTGAGTACCAGCACGACCAAGCCAAGTTCGGTGATTTGATCGCCCGCTGGACAGTGCGGGGATTGCCCGAAGCAGAAGTCACTGTGGTGCATGTGGTTGAAGGTGAGGTGTTGCCCGAGATTGAGGCCTATGACGGCTATATCATCTCGGGCTCCGACAAAGGTGTCTATGATGACACGCCTTGGATGAAGCCTTTGCGCGCGTTCTTGGGCGCTGCACGTGCTGCGGGAAAGCCAATGTTTGGCATCTGTTTTGGCCATCAAATCATGGCCGATGTATTCGGTGGCAAAGCCGAGAAGGTTGGTGAGGCCGAGATAGGTGTGCGCGCCTTTGAGGCGGATGGTCAGACCATCAAAGGCCACGTATGGCACCAAGATCAGGTGACACAAGTGCCACCAGGTGCGGCGGTAATAGCAAGTGCGGACTACTGCCCGGTCGCCGCGCTGTCGTATAATTTCCCCGCCATGTCGGTGCAATTTCATCCCGAGTATTCCGCGCAATATGTCGCTGAATTTTTACGCCGCTCGCGAGGCGTAATCCTAAGCGAGAATGTTGCTGATGCCGCGGTTGCCCAGTTTAACGACAGCGACGTGCAGGCTGATTTGTTTGCCAAACAGACAGGTGATTTCTTTCGGGCGCATTTGAGCTGAAGGCAGCGCTGCGATTGAATACCGGTTAAACCTCTACCGTCCTGACGGGCTTTCCTTTGGCGACAGCTTCCGCCTTCCCGCGATCTTGAACCGGTCTGCTGTCCCGTAGTCCTTCATGGCGACACCCGCCACGAAATCCCCGAACACTGGACCGTGTTTGAACAGATGCCCAGAGCAACCACCCGCAAACAGCACATTTTTGTGAACCGGATGCCAATCGACAATGAAATGCGTATCAGGCGTCAGGATCACTTGGTTGAATTTGCTGTCCACCACCCGCTGACCTTCAAGACCGGGCAGGCGATGCCGGATGTATTGGCGTGTTTTGGCCAAAGATGCCTTCTCGATCAGGCGCTCGTCGTTGTTGATGTCGATAGGTGTGTTTGGAATGACAACCGCTGCCTTGACGCCCGAGCCTTCGGATGAAGGAATGCCAAAGCTGCCTTGGCCGTGGTCAATCCAGCAGGGCATGTTTTCCATATCGTAGTCGGCCGAGCCATCAGGTGTAGAGGTGTAGAGGACGCTAATGCCCATGATGTTGGATATTGGCTTGATGGTCTTGGGGAACATCTCGGACATCCAAGCGCCGGTTGAGATGATGATGACGTCCGCTTGGATCGGCTTGCCATCCAGCATCGGGCGTTCTTGCGCGTCTGTTGTGACGGTGCCGCGCTTGACGATGCCGCCTGCTTTTTTGAATAGATCAAGGCCTGTGACCACGCAGCGGTGCGCCATCAGTAGACCTGCTTCAGGTTCGAACAGCGCGTATTTGATCTCGTCAACTTTGAACTGGGGAAAACGCGCCCGCACTTCGTCGGGGGTGAATTTGTAGTAGGGGACACCGACTTTGTCGAAGGTTGCCGTGGTGGCATCTTCCCAATCGCAGTGCCCTTCGGTGGCAAGTATCAGCGCACCACATTCATACATCAGATTCTGTCCGCTCTCGGCTTGCAACTCTAGCCACATGGCGCGCGATTGCCTTGCCCATTGGGTATAGAATTCATCCCGTCCCGAGATTGCGCGTATCACACGGTTATAGTCGGTAGAGGCTGCTCGGGCGTGCCCCGGCTCCCACCGGTCGATCAATGTGACCTGTTCGCCGCGTCTTTGCAGATGCAGCGCCGTCATCACACCCGCAATTCCACCGCCTACGACTACGCATGAACTTCTGGCCATCTGGTTATTTTCCTTGTCACAGCGCTGCTTCTGTGGATACTGTATACAGAATACATAAAAAAACAAATGGATTCTCGACAGGGAGAGCACGAGATGGCCAAAGATTTTAGCCTGCCAGAAGGCACCCACACCGTCATTTTGGGGGTTGGTGATATGTGCGGTATCATGCGTGGTAAGCGTATTCCTGCTTCGCATTGGGAGACTATCTGTAAAGACGGCAACGCCCTTTCCATTGCGCTGTTGGCCATCGATATGACCTGCGATGTCTGGGATACGCCCTACGTCAATTTCGACAATGGCTATCCCGATATGCATATGTTCCCTCTGGGCAAGCCCGTGGCGGTGCCGTGGGAGCCTGGCGTCGCCTTTTGTATGGCCTACGCAGAAGGTACAGATCACAAGCCTGTGCCAATTGATCCCCGCCAAGTGTTGGTGCGCCAGCTAGAGCGAGCCAAGAAAATGGGCTTTGAAATTCAAGTAGGGGCCGAGTTGGAGTTCTATCTCCTTGATCCTGAAACAGGCCTGCCGCGTGACAGCTCCATTCAGGTTTACGGGCTTGGACGCGCTGCACGGATGGAGCATATCGTCGGCCCAATCCGCCGGCAAATCAACGAATGTGGCATCCCGATCGAGCAATCCAACCCCGAATACGCCGCGGGTCAGGTCGAGGTGAACATTCGCTATGCCGAGGCGATGGAATCCGCCGACAACGTGATTATGTTTAAATCCTTGGTGCGTCAGTTAGGCATCCATCATGATTACCTCGCCACCTTTATGCCCAAGCCGTTTTTCGACCAATCTGGCAGTGGCTTTCACACGCATTATTCGCTTTGGAAGGACGGCAAGAACGTGTTTGCTGACAAGGGTGAGCTAAACCAGTTGGGCAAACAGTTCACCGCTGGTTTGCAAAAGCGGATGGGCGAAGCGGCCCTGTGTGGTGCCTACACGGTCAACGCATACCGGCGCCGCCAGCCCTATACGTTTTGCCCTGTCAACACGAGCTGGGGATATGACAACCGAACCGTTGCATTGCGTATCATACAAGGCTCAGACATAGCTGTGCGCGTTGAAAAACGCGATGCGGGTGCTGATGCCAATCCCTATCTGTTGATGGCCACGGACATTGCAGCTGGCCTTGATGGAATCGAGCAGGGGATGGAGCCCACAGAGCCTACAACTGGCAACGCCTATGAAGAATTTAACGGCGATGCGATCCCCACTGATCTGCGCGATGCGATTGCTTTGGCGCGCGGATCGGATTGGCTGAAAGAGGTCATGGGTGATCTGCTGTGGGAGCAATATTGTCAAATGGCCGAGCGTGAGTTGGAGTTCTTTGGTCAGCAGGTCACACAGGTCGAAACCGACCGCTATCTGAGGTCGTTGTAAATGCAGATTGGCAAGGTCACAGGTACAGTAACAGCCACTGCCAAGGCGGAACGGCTGACCGGCCAAAAGCTACTGATCGTGGATGTGGTCGATGCGTACGGCAATGTGCTGCTCCCTTCGCAAGTGGCACCTGACACCTGCGGCGGGGGCGTTGGCGACACTGTCTTGCTCACTCAAGGATCGGCAGCACGTATGGCGGGCGGGCTGAGTTCGGCCCCCGTTGATCTGACCATTGTGGCCATCGTGGACCGCATTTCGACATAACGTACCCCTTGCAAACTTTGAAAAACCAACTGGAGAAAACAAATGGCAAAAGCACCCCTTGCAGGTCAAATGGCCCTCGGCATGATTGAAACACGCGGCCTCGTTGGCGCGATTGAAGCGGCAGACGCGATGGTTAAAGCAGCCAGCGTCACAATCGTTGGCCAGACGAAAGCGGGCGGCGGATTGATAACAGTGCTTGTGCGCGGCGAAGTTGGCGCGGTGAAAGCCGCAACAGACGCAGGTGCCACAGCAGCCAACAAAGTCGGCGAGGTTGTCTCGGTTCACGTGATCGCGCGCCCGCACGACGAGTTGGAAGCGATCCTTGAAAGCCTCGGCACCGGATCCGCATCTTAATCCTATCATTTGAGGTACATCTATGTCCGCCGATTTTGAGGATTTTGCCCGCGCCGCGTCTCGCGTAGGGTCTCGTGCTGCACCGGGTGATGCACGACTGTCACGTGTTGCCGTTTTAGGCGGTGGCGCTGACGCGCGTCTTCTGGCAGCTCTGTCATTGGCCGCTGACTGTGATGTCACTTTGTTCTCGGCCTATGGCCGCGAACTTGAGATGCTGCGCGCGTCCTCCGGCATTGCTTTGCGTGGGGCCGGTCCGATTGGGTCCTATCAGGTTGATCGCGGTAATGCTTCGGTTGCCTTGACGGCCGAGTTGGACAGCGCTGTGATGGGGGCAGAGGTGATTTTTCTCACTGGACCTATTCACAAACAGCGGACCTATGCGATGGTTCTTGCGGATCATTTGAGCGATGGCCAAGTTCTGGTTTTGGCACCCGGTCGATCCTTGGGTGCTGTTGAGGCCGCATGGATGTTGCGACTGGGTGGATGCACCGCAGATGTGACTTTGGTCGAAGCACAAGGCTTGCCATTTTGGTATCGCGCCGAGGGAGCTGTTTTAGAGCTTTCTGAAGCAGGACCGATGGCAGCGGCGACTTTGCCACGTGGACGCGAAAAGGTGCTCGAAATGCTTGCACCCGTTCTGCCAAATTTGGTGTCTGTTGAATCAGTGGTTGCCAGTGGCTTTGCTGACTTGTCAGCAGCGGTCGAAATTCCTGCCTTGTTGATGGGTGGCGTTGGTCTGACAGGTGGCGGTGTGGCCGTTCCGATGGGGGCCAAGGCACTGCCTGAGAACGAGACATTTGCCGCCTTGATCGGTCTTGAACAAACGCGCCTGATTAGGGCTTTGGCGGAGGAACGCCGTGCTGTAGCACAGGCCTACGGGGTGCGTGGATTACCTGACACAGAGACGTGGATCGCAGCATTTGCAGGTGCGGACCGGGGCGAAGGTTCAAGGCCAGTACCTGATGCTGAGACAGCCCGTGCGATGATGCGCGACGGGGTGATCGGCTCATTGGTGCCACTGGCTTCTGCCGCTGATCTGGCGGGGGTTGTTGTGCCGCAAACAAAAGCGCTGATGGCCACCGTTGGTGCAATTCTGGACGCAGATGTTGCCGCCGCAGGGCGCCGACTTGAGAATATGGGGATCACAGCAAAGACGGCTGATGATGCTCGCCGTGCCTTTGATGCAATTACCACCGGAGGCCATTAATGGACGCTGACCTGAAATCCATCGCCGCAGCACGCCGGATGGCCGAGAGCGCCTTTGAGGCGTATAAAAAGTTCCTTGGCACGGATCCTGCGCATGTAGATGCAATCGTCGATGCCATGGCCCGGGCGATTGAGCCTGAGGCTGCACGTTTGGGTCAGATGGCCGTTGACGAAACGGGCTATGGTAATGCGGAGGACAAGCGGGTGAAGAACCTGTTCAACTCGCTATCAGTTGCAGACTATTTGCGCGACATAACCACGCTGGGAATGTTGTGGCGCGATGACGCAACCAAGATCGCAGCCTTCGGGGAGCCGATGGGCGTGGTTGCTGCCTTGGTGCCAGTGACGAACCCGACTTCGACGATCATCTTTAAGGTGTTGAGTGCGATAAAAGCCGGCAATGCGATCATCTGTGCGCCGCATCCGCGTGGTGTGAAATGCGGGATGGAGACTGTTGCGATCATGGCCCGTGTGGCCGAGCAGATGGGCGCACCCAAGGGGTTGATCCAGTGTATGGATCAGGTGACCATCCAAGGCACCGCTGAGTTGATGAAACACAAGCGAACTTCCGTGGTCATGGCCACGGGTGGCCCTGCGATGGTGAAGGCCGCGTATTCATCGGGCAAGCCGACACTAGCAGTGGGGGCTGGCAATGTGCCGTGTTATGTTCACAAGTCCAAGAAGGACGATCTGGCCGAAGTGGCTGAGATGATTGTAACCTCTAAATGTTTTGACTATGGGACGGCCTGCGTCTCTGAGCAGGCAGTCATCGCAGATCCAGAAGTTGCGCGCGATCTCAAACACGAGATGAAACTGAAGGGCGCATATTTCTGTACACCTGCCGAAGCGGATCGTTTGGCTAAGGTGATCTTTACGGGTAAACAGGCGATGAACCCTGAACGGGTTGGACAATCGCCAGAGGCTTTGGCGGATGCAGCGGGCTTCTCGATACCGCCAAGGACACGTTGTTTGGTATCTGAGGAAAGCGAAATTGGTTGGCATCGCCCTTTGTCGGCAGAAAAGCTGAACCCTGTACTGGCGTTTTATGTCGCGAAAAGTACCGATCATGGCTTGGAGTTGGCGCAACAAATTGCGCGGTTTGAAGGCTGGGGACATTCCTCGGTTTTGCACTGCGATGACCCTGAGATTGTCGCCAAATACGCAAAAATCCCAACGGGTCGCGTTCTGGTAAACACGCCGGGAATTCTGGGGGGTATGGGCTATTCAACTGACCTTGAACCGTCCTTTATGCTGGGAACGGGGACGTGGTCAGGCTCGATCACATCCGACAACGTCACAGCACTGCATCTGATTAACATCAAACGTGTCGCCTATGAGAGCCGCCCATGGCGCGACATATACAAAGAGTATGGTGCGTAATGGGCGATCGCTGCTCACTTCAAGCAGCATCGCCCCGCCTGCCATCCCGCACACTTAGTTTTGAGGAAATCTGATGTCTGAAATTACAATCCGCGCGTTGATGCAGATCGACAATCTACAGCCCAAATTCGCTGCCTATAACGGTGCCACCGTTCAAGGTTCTGTGCCTTTGTCGGGGGATACCGTTTTGATTGGTGAATTTGCCCCGGGTAACGGTGTTTTCTCTCTGATTGATCGCGCCCTAAAAGCATCAAGCGTTGAAGCGACAACGCAGATGGTGGAGCGTGAGTTTGGCTTTTTTATCCTGCGCTCGCCCTCAAATGCCGAAGTTACCGCCGCACGTGATGCGATGCTTGATGAGTTGGGCGCGACCATGGCGGATCGCCTAAAACCGGCAATCACGAATACTCAGATCATTACCTCCGTTGAGCCATACCAAGCGCAGCTGTTGAACAAATGGCGCAAAGGCTCATTGCTGGTACCGGGACAGACGCTGGGGATTATCGAATGCGCCCCTGCGGCCTACATATCGATTGCTGCGAACGAGGCCGAGAAAGCCGCCGAGATTGATATGGTTGAAGTCCGTGCAGTGGGTCGCTTTGGTCGCTTGTTTATTTCGGGCTCTGAGAACTCTGTACAAGCTGGTGTTGAAGCTGCTGTAGCCGCAATTGAGGCTGTGGACGGTCGCAGCGAATGAGCAACGGGCGCGTCATAGGCAGCGATGCGGTAGAGGAGGCCCGCCAAAAGGGTCGTTTGATCGTTGAGGTTATGCCTGGTGATATTGTCACCGCCTTGGCGCGCGAGTCGGCGCAACGAATTGGGCTGAAACTGGTCGAAGGACCAATCGAGATGGCAGCCCCTGTGCGCACTGATGGCAGTACTGCGATGCGTCGTGCCTTATATCGGCGTGCACCAAAATGGCAGGCACCCACGCGCGTCGTGCGCAAAGCGCGTCGTCTGGGTAAGCTGGCGTTGATCGGGGCAGGGGGCGTGGGTGGAAACATCGCACATCTGGCTTCCATGGCTGATATGGCCGAAGAAATTGTGCTGATAGACATAGCCCCCGGTGCGGCAGCAGCAACTGCTTTGGATTTGAACCACGCCTCGGGAATTACAGGTGCGGTGGGTCGCTGTATTGGTGGTGAAAGCCTGAACATGGTTGCGGGCGCCGAGGTGGTTGTTGTGACGGCCGGTCGTGCGCGTAGTCCCGGCATGACGCGGGCTGATCTGATTGACGTGAATGCGCGCGTGATACGGGCTGCGGGCGAGGCAATCCGTTCTGAGGCGCCGAACGCTGTCGTGATTGTGGTGACCAATCCGCTGGATGAAATGACTGTTGAGATGTTGAACGCGACAGGCTTCCCGCGTGAACGGGTATTGGGCATGGCGGGAACGTTGGACAGCAGCCGGTTCAGGCATGCGCTGGCTTTGGCGGCGGGTGTTTCGCCTGCGGATGTTGAAGCGATCACGCTGGGCAGTCATGGCGAAGAGATGGCACCTATCCCGTCCCGTACACGGATCAAAGGGCGGCCTTTGGAGATCTTCCTGAGCGCTGATCAGATTGCGGTCTGTGTGAATGATGCGATCTCGGGCGGTGGTCAGGTTGTGGCGCTCAAAAAGTCAGGCTCTGCCACGATTGCGCCTGCGCACGCCAGCATTGAATTGATCAACCACATGCTTGGTGCACGAACGGGTCCTGTGCCTGTATCCGTCATGTTGCAGGGTGAATACGGTGTAGACGGTGTTGTGCTGGGTGTGCCTGCCCATCTGGGGCAAGGCGGCCTAATTAGGGTCGACGAGATGCGCATCACAGCTGATGAGCAAGCAGCGCTGCACACGGCAGCCGAAGCGATCCGCACACGGCTGGGGCTATAGAGCGTGAGCGTAGAAATACATAATGCAGGCGGTCGGTTTGAGGAAATCGGCAGCTATGCGCGGGCCAAGCGGATCGGCCCGTTCGCTTATACGGCCGGTACGACGGCGTTGGAACCAACGGGCAAGATCCACGCGCCGTATGATTCCTATGCCCAGACTCACTATATTCTGGCCCGTACAGCAGATTTTTTGGCCGAAGTGGGGGCACAGATGTGGCATGTGGCACGTGTGCGGGTCTACCTTACGGATATGTCCCACTCAGCGGGTTTCATAAAGGCGCATGGCGAGGTCTTCGCGGGCATCAGCCCTGTGCTTACGGCAGTCACAGCAGGTTTGACCCAACCGGGGCTGGTCGTCGAGATCGATGTGGATGCGATCATTCATGACCCGAGCGGCAAGATTATCGACAGCTAAAGTGTTGTTGAAAGCTATCTGCCCCCCGATTTTAACGTATCTTCGATACAATATTAGATACACTGACCTGTTGACAGGTGGTCCACCTATATCGTTGAATACTGTATACAGCGACCTCGGCAAACGGGGCGAACGACCAACAGCGGAGAGAAAACATGAAAAATCGAAGCACATTAATCCTTGGCCTCACGGCCTCCTTGCTCGCGTCCACAGCGCTGGCTGACGTAAAAGTTGGCTTTATCGGATCGCTTAGTTCCGACACCGGCCTGTCCACATTGCGCGGCGCAGAGATTGCCATTGAAGAGCTGAACGCAGCTGGTGGCATGAACGGAGAGAAGATCGTTTTGGTTTCCGCCGACACCGGCGAAGACGTGACCGAAGGGGTCAAAGCCTATGAATATCTGGCAGAGACCGAAGAAGTAGACTTTATTATCTCGGGTTCCATCGATGACGTGTCCTTGGGTTGGCTGCCTCGGATGCAGGAATTCCAGATCCCCACATTAGATACGTGGACGAGTTACATCGGTATCATCGACATGGTGGTTGAAGACCCTGAAACGATGGCCCCCTATTTTATGAACATCGCGTCGGATGAAGCATTGGCAACTCTCTACATTAACTTTGGCGCAGACGTGCTGAAGAAGGAAATGGGTTGGGACAGTGTTGTTATTCTGGCCGAAGACACAGCATTCGGAGAGGCGATTACTGGTTTGGTTACCGAAGCGCTTGGCCCGGTGGCTGGTATCGAAACCAAAGAGGTCATCACTTATGATGTGGGCACGGTCGATTTCGCGCCCCTTTTCTCCAAGGCGCAGGCTTCGGGGGCGGACTTCATCTATCAGGTTTCATCGGTGAACTCGCAAGTCATCTCCTCACAGTACGTAAAGCTGCAAGTGCCGATGGCGATGACGGGCGTGAACGTATCAGCCCTTGGTCTTGAATATTGGGAAGATACGGGTGGCGCTGGTGGTGGTATTTCGACACTGTCTCCCGTGCCTTCCGTTGGATTTGAGCTGGATCCTGAGAGCCAGAAGTTTGTCGACACGTATCAGGCCAAATACACAAGCCGCCCTGTTATGCCACACTTCAATGGTTTCAACGCCTATTGGGGTCTGAAGCAAGCGATGGCAGCAGCTGAAGCCGCAGGTGGATTTAGCGATGCGGCCAAATGGGCCAAAGAGATGGAAAAACAGGACATCACATTGGAAAAAGATGGCAAGCTCTGGTTGCGCTATGCCTTCTGGGGCAATGACGAAGTTGAAGAGGTCACTGGCCGCACCTACCCGCACAATGCGCGCTTTGACCTGACGGCCCCTTATGAGGATGCACAGCCTTCGATGGTTGTGATCCAATGGAAAGAGGACGGTCAAGTTGGTGTGGTTTATCCACCTGAGTATGCCACAACGACCTTCGAAGTCCCAAGCTGGGTAAAGAAGTAATATCTTGCTCAAGGCGAGGACTATCCTCGCCTTGAGCCCCTGACCTCCGACTTCATAACAGGCCACTCCCCATGATGCAGATCATCGTTCAAGGGCTGCTGCTCAGCGGCCTTTATGCCCTCATTGCGATGGGCTTCATGCTGATCTTCTCGATCGGACGCACCCTCAACCTCGCTTATGGCGCCTATATTATGGTCGGCGGATATATCTACTTTTGGCTATCCCAACAGTTGGGCATGCCCAAAATTGTAGGATTTGCCGGTGCTGTGATGGTGGGGGCGCTGATGGGGTTTCTCAAACACCGTTTGATAGTTAAGCCCCTAAAAGGCGATGCTGTCGCGGTTGAAATTTCCACGCTGATCCTTGCGATTATAATGCAATCAGTCATGGTGCTGGTCTTTGGCGATGCCTCTAAAATCTTGTTACCAATTATTCCTGGTGTGGTCACAGTCGCAGGTGCGCAGGTCACTTTTAATATTCTCGCTGCGACCGTGATGAGCTGGATCATCATTGCAGCGCTCTATGCCTTTGTGCGCGGCACCCATATAGGACGCGCCATGCAGGCGGTATCAATGGACGAAAAAGGCGCTGCGATTTCTGGTGTGGACCCTGATAAGATCAACATGATCACATGGGCGATTTCGGGGGCGTTGGGGGCTGCAGGCGGTGTGTTTTTCGCCAGCTACACGCAGTTGTCCCCGCAGATGTGGGTGGCCCCTGTCATCATCTCGATTGCGATTGTGATTGTGGGTGGCATTGGTTCAATCATCGGCACGTTGATCGTCGCGCATATTATCGGCTTTTTGGAAGTCTCGATTGTCGCACTCTGGGCTCCTGAATTGCGTGGTGTGTTCACCATGTTGTTGATCATCGGAGTGCTCGTCATGCGTCCTCAGGGCTTATTCGGGCGGGAGGAACACTAGATGCGTACATTAGACCTCCGCCCCCACCACCTCGTCCTTTGGGCCGCTTTTATTGCGCTGATGCTTTTGATGCCGCTGATGGTTGGTAACGGTACCCTGCGTACGATGATCTTTGCCTGCTATCTTGCGATGTTCGCGATCTCTTGGGACATCCTGTCAGGGCGTACGGGGTACTTGTCATTTGGCCACCCGTTTTTGATTGGCATAGGCGCTTACACCACAGGCATTTTGACCCGCCGCTACGGCATTCCAGTTGAGGCCTCGATCCCCATCGCAGTTCTTGTGACAATGGCGGGGGGGTTAATTATTCTGCTGCCTGCCCTGCGTATCAAAGGCAGCTATTTTGCGTTGGTGACGCTTGCCGTGATGGAGCTGATGCTTCAACTGGTCCCCGTCATTCGCCCGGATTTGACGGGTGGCACACGCGGCATTTCGCGTCTACCCGCCCTAACACGCGGCGCCGAGAACGGCTATTATCTCGCTGCTGGTTTGATGCTGGCTGTCGCGTTGTTTGCATGGCTCTTGATGCGCACGCGCCTTGGCACCGCACTCTGGGCCATCGGGATGAATGAAGAAAGCGTGCGGGGTTCTGGCCTGTCGACAACGCGCCTCAAAAGCTTTGCATTTTTGGTTTCGGCAGGCATTGCGGGGCTGGCAGGCGCGTTTTACGCACATTACCTTGGCTCGATCACACCGCGCTCGTTCTTTGATATCAACATCCTGTTCCAGATCATTGTGGCCGTTCTGATCGGTGGGGCAGGGACCATCATCGGCCCCATCATTGGTGCATTTTTTATGGTCTTCTTGCTGGAATGGCTGCGCCCCTACATGCCAGGCACAGAACGGTTCTTTGTTTATGGCTCGATTGCCTTGGTGCTTTATATGTACCAACCCAAAGGTATCATGGCGATCGTCGACACAATCGTTTCAAAGATGAAAGGGAGCCGCGCGTGACCCTTGCATTGGAAGTCCGAAATCTGGTGAAAAAGTTTGGCGGCCTGACAGCCACCAATGACCTCAGCTTTGATCTAGCAAAGGGAGAATCCCTTGGATTAATTGGACCAAACGGTGCCGGCAAGACGACTGTTTTCTCACAAATTATGGGTGAACTGCGCCAGACATCTGGGACGATCAAACTCTACGGCGAGGAAATCTCGAAGCTCACAACCGCCGAGCGTATAGCCAAAGGCGTCAGTCGCACCTACCAGGTGCCGCGTCCCTTTGCCGAACTCTCTGTGCGCGAAAACATACGCGTAGGTTTGATGCCTGACAGCCTACGCGCGATGATCTTTGGCGCGCCTGATCGCAGCCGCGAGGCGGAGCTAGCGCAATCAATTGGCTTTGCGCCAAAGGATCTGGACAAGACAGCGTCTGAATTGGCGATGGGTGATCTGCGCAAGCTTGAGTTCGCTCGCACGCTTGCAACGGGCGCAAAATTGCTGCTGCTTGATGAGGTATTCGCAGGGCTTACTTCGGGTGAAATTGGCATGATCGCCGAGTTGATCCAAGATCTGCGGCAGCGTGGCTTTACCTTTCTGATGGTCAGCCACGACCTGCCTGCGATGGAACCGCTGGTCGATCGCGCCATCGCAATTGAGCGTGGTACGATGTTGGCCAATGGCAGCTTTGCCGATGTACTTGGCGATAAATCTGTGCGCGCCTCATATCTGGGAGAGAGCTGATATGGCGATGTTAGAGGTCAAGAATCTATGTGCCTTTTATGGCAAGGCCCAAGCCCTGAGTGATGTATCGATCAGCGTCGAACAAGGTGAAACGATTGCTATTGTCGGGGCGAACGGCGCTGGTAAGTCGACGCTACTGGATTCGGTGATGGGGCTTGTGAAAAACACAGGTTCGATCCATTTGGACGGGCAGGATATCACGGGCAAAAAGACGGGTCATATGGTGCGCGCCGGCATCGGTTATGCGCCTGAGCGCTTTAATCTTTTCCCGCATATGACTGTCCGCGATAACCTGATGGTAGGGGCCTATACCGCCCGGACAGATATTAAAAAAAACATGGCCGCCGTACACCGCCTATTCCCCCGTTTGGCCGAGCGCGAAAGCCAGGAGACCTCAACCCAATCGGGGGGTGAACGGCAGATGGTGTCACTTGGGCGGGCGTTGATGAGTTCGCCGCGCGTGCTGCTTGTGGATGAGCCAACGATTGGGCTTGCTCCCAAAGTAGTAGGGGAGATCGCAGCAGTTCTGAAGCGTCTGAGCGCCGAGTTGGGTCTGACTGTGATCATCACCGAACAGAACGCCAATTTTGCCTTGTCGCTGGCAAGCCGTTTATATGTGTTGGAAGGTGGGCATGTTACGGCTACGGGTACCGCTGACGAATTGTCCAAGGATGATCAATTGGCCAAGAGCTACTTTGGCGCGTAAAGCCTTGAAGTCTCTCGGGGAACGGGCGTCCATCTAACGTTTGGCGGTGCCTGAGGTCATCGCTAGAAGGGATGGAGCTTTCATACAGGGCGTTCGGGTGTGATCTTGTTTTGAGAGTTTGCGTCTTTTGAAAGAAACCTTTTCACACTTTGAACAACCCCAAAAATTTGTGGCTTTCAATTTCGAGAACAGCTATCTGCTGCCGTACAGCCACAACATAGGATATCAATGCCTGTTCCATCCAATCATGGATTATGATGGAAGTTCTGAAGCTACGGGCCACCAAAATCTAACAGATAAAGATGAACCATATTTAGCATACGAATCGTTAAGCGATTTTGGATATGTTTTTAGGTTACAGGTGAAGATCTTGCACAGCTTTTGGAGCGGGGCAGGGCGCATCGAAAACCAACATCCGTTACATCATCTAGTGGAAGCTCTGTACGAACATGCTGACTGAGGACGTAAACCAACAATTGGCTGGGCATTAAAGGTGTATTTGTTGGATATGGCGCGAAGCGCTGCGGCGTATGTGCGACGAGTTTGATACCCGAGCAAAACGCCAACTTTGCAATGACGCTGGAGTAGCGACCTTATTTGTTAGAATCGGGTAAGATCAATGTGATCAGGATTGTTGATGAATTGCGTGGAAATCCAAAGCTGACCGAAGCGTATCCCAGTCACTAATCTTCTATTTTGATGGTCCAGCGCTGGACTCTAAAGCAATAGACGTTGCGCACCTCGCCCCAGCTTTGCTTGCGCTGAGCGATTTAGTCAAAGAGACAAACCGATATGCCAATGGTGACCGTGCTGGCGTAAGAGTTCTGGTTAGCGCGGATTTAGAACAAAAGTGTTTTGAATTGACTGTGGAATTAGCTTTAACTATTTGGGAGCAAGCAAAGCTTCTTATAGCGGATGATCGCGTACAAACGGCAAAAGAGATAGCCGAATGGATCGGAATCATTGGCGCTCCCACTTACGGATTGTTTCGTTTCATCAAAGAGATCAGTGACCGCCTCAACAACACACCGCGAAAAGATGTTGGAGGAAATGCGATGAACGCCCTACCCTGAGGCTAACAGGAGTAGCGGTTCAGGTATCGCGCACACAGCCGCCAAAAGTTTGTATTCACTAAACGGATCGCGGTTCTTAACACTGCTCTAACGAGTATTAGCGGCGCTCGTCAAAGTATGGTTATAAGCTATGGATGAGTGGCAAAGGTAATTGTTTCGAAAATAAAAACGGGCGCATCTTTTGATGCGCCCGAAATTTTTTTATCAAACGGTGAGTTGTTTAGAAGTGCGCGGATTTAGTGCCTGCTGGCTTTTCGATTGGCGGGGCGAACTTGGTGAGGTCGATGCCCTCAACCGCGTCTTTGTACTCGTCCAGCGTTGGTGTGCGCCCGAGGATCGCGGAGAGCACGACCACTGGGGTAGAGGCCAACAAGGACTCGCCTGTTTTCTCGGTGGTATCTTCAACGACACGGCCTTTGAATAGACGTGTGGACGTTGCGAGAACCGTGTCACCCTTGGCCGCCTTTTCCTGGTTACCCATGCAAAGGTTACAGCCCGGGCGTTCGAGATAGAGAATGTTCTCATACTCGGTCCGCGCGGTGTTTTTCGGTGCGGTGTCATCGAACTCGAAACCGGAGTACTTTTGCAGCACTGTCCAGTCGCCTTCTTCCTTCAACTCATCAATGATGTTGTAGGTCGGCGCGGCGACGACCAGTGGGGCTTTGAACTCAACCTTACCAGAGTTCTTTTCCAAGTTGCGTAGCATCTGAGCGACGATTTTCACGTCACCCTTGTGCACCATGCACGACCCAACAAAGCCAAGATCGACTTTCTTGTCTGCATAAAATGAAATCGGGCGGATGGTATCGTGGGTGTAACGCTTTGAAATATCAGCATTTTTTACGTCTGGATCGGCGATCATCGGTTCAACGATGGTATCTAGATCAACGAGCACTTCTGCAAAGTACTTCGCGTTGCGGTCAGGCTGCAATGCAGGTTTCTCACCAGACTTGATTTCAGCAATGCGTTTATCGGCCTTCGAGATCAAACCGGTCAACATGCCGTTGTCATGCTCCATGCCTTTGTCGATCATGATCTGGATACGGGATTTTGAAAGCTCAAGCGAGCCGATCAGCGTTTCGTCGTTGGAAATACAAACAGAGGCCTTGGCCTTCATTTCCGCTGTCCAGTCAGTGAAAGTGAACGCCTGATCCGCCAGTAGCGTGCCAATGTGGACTTCAATTACACGGCCCTGAAACACGTTGTCGCCGTGTTGTTCCAGCATCTGCAACTGCGTTGCATGCACCACGTCGCGGAAATCCATGTGATCGGCCATTTGGCCTTTGAACGTCACTTTGACCGATTCAGGGATCGGCATCGATGCTTCACCTGTGGCTAGAGCCAGCGCAACGGTGCCCGAATCCGCACCAAAGGCCACGCCTTTGGACATACGTGTGTGGCTGTCGCCGCCGATAATCACGTCCCAATCGCTGACGGTTACGTCGTTCAGCACCTTGTGGATCACGTCCGTCATGGCGTGATATTCGCCTTTCGGATCGCGGCCCGTGACCAGGCCAAAGTCGTTCATGAACTTCATCAGACGCGGTGTGTTTTCCTGCGCTTTAATGTCCCAAACAGAGGCCGTGTGGCACCCAGATTGGTATGCACCGTCGACTGAGGGTGACACGATCGTCGCGGCCATTGCCTCAAGTTCTTGCATGGTCATCAAGCCTGTGGTGTCTTGTGATCCCACAATGTTCACGCCAACTCGAACGTCTGATTCAGCGTACAGAACCGTGCCGGGCGTTACACCACGGGCATTGGCGTTAAAGATTTTTTCAACAGCAGTCAGGCCTTGACCCTCATGGTTGATTTCTTTGGATGGTGCGAACACCAGCGGTGCATCAACCCCAAGGGTTTCCGCCGCAAACGTTTGCAACTTCTTACCAAAAACGATGGCATAAGACCCACCCGCCTTCATGAATTCCATTTTTTGCGGGGTGAAAGAGCTGGACATATCCACCAGCGCGTCGCCATCTTCACTATACAGCTTTTTGTCTTTGGTGTTGATTTTCAACACAGTGCCCGTAGCGACGGAATACTTTTCCTCAAGGACAGGATTGCCGTCGTTGTTCAGGATTGGATTGCCGTCTTCGTCGGTTTTCTTAACCCAGTTCTTCAAATCGACACCGATGCCGCCGGTAACGCCAACAGTTGTCAGGAAGATCGGGGAAATGCCGTTCGTACCCGCGACAACAGGGGCGAAGTTTACGAAGGGAACATAAGGAGACGCCTGTCTCCCTGTCCAAAGTGCGACGTTGTTCACACCTGACATCCGCGAAGACCCAACACCCATCGTGCCTTTTTCCGCAATCAACATGACGCGCGCGTCAGGGTGTTGCAGCTTAAGATCCTGAATGTGTTTCTGGGCCGCCTCGTCGATCATGCATTTCCCGTGCAATTCGCGGTCCGCACGCGAGTGCGCCTGATTGCCCGGTGACAGCAAGTCGGTGGAAATATCGCCTTCGCCCGCGACAAAGGTCACAACCTTAACCTCTTCTTCGATGTCAGGCAGCTTGGTGAAGAATTCAGCTTTGGCGTAGCTTTCAAGGATATCGCGTGCGACAGGATTGCCCGCGTCAAACGCCGCTTTCAAGCGGTCCATGTCTGCATCGTACAAGAAGAACTGGGTCTGCAGTACGTCGGCCGCTTGGCTAGAAATCGCAGCATCATTACCGAGTGCGAGGTCCAGCAGAACGTCCACAGAGGGGCCGCCCTTCATGTGGGACAGCAATTCAAAGGCGAACTCAGCGGAGACTTCTGGAACCTCAGAGGCGCCCAAAATGATGTCTTTCAAGAACTGCGCCTTCACGACTGCCGCGCTCGTTGTGCCGGGGAGTGTGTTGTAGATCAGAAAATTAAGCGAAGCATCCCGATGCGCGTGGCCCGCATCCAAGATTTGGGTGATGATTTCCTGCGTCAGTTCAGCACCGTCGATCGGCTTTGGGCTTAGTCCCTGCTTTTTGCGGGTTTCAATTTCTTCAAGGTATGCTGCATATAGGTTCATGATAATCTCGATTTTTAACTGTTTATGTGGCGAGAAGTGCCCAGAGTAAGCTGTCAGCTTAGGTGAGTGAAACGGTTGTATGCAGCGGTATACCTAAGCGCGCGAAGGTGCAAGGTGTTGGATCGATGTTGGCCCAGAACGCGACAAACCCGTCGCTCAGAGACCTTTATCTGACTGCGCACGAGATCAATACAAGCCCCCTCTCATCGTTTGCAAGCAAACGACTGCCGGGCAGCGGGACGACGCTAAGGGCTTAGAAGTTTCCCGATGCAGCCTCCTTTAGGATCAGCTTGTCCAGCGTAAGGTCCGATACTGCTCGCCGCAGACGCTCGTTCTCTTTGTGTAACCGCTTCTGTTCCTTGAGTTGTTCTGTGCCCATTCCGCCATACTTCTTCTTCCAACGGTAATAGGTTTGTTCAGTCGCACTGATCTGTCAGATCACGTCAATCCGGGGCATGCCTTGCCCCATCAGAACTTCAACCTGCCGTAACTTCACGACAATCTCTTCAGGTTTGGGTCTCTTGATGGCCATTTATGGTCCCCTGTTCCTAACTATATTGGCGGACCAATTCAAAGGGGGAGGCTAAAAAGCACTGTTCGCTTTTTGCGGACCAAAAAAATAGCGCGCCAAGCATTTGTCTGACGCGCTATTCTGAAATCAATGTTGCGAGGTCTTAGATTGACTCTTCGATCCAGCTTTTCAACGCAGCCTTTGGTTTTGCGCCTGCCATGTTTGCAACAACTTGGCCGTCTTTGATGACGAACAGAGCAGGGATGCCACGGACACCCATTTTTGCTGCTGAGTTTGGGTTGGTGTCGACGTCAACTTTGACGATCTTGACCTTACCACCCAGCTCTTCAGACAATTCTTCGAGTGACGGGCCGATTTGTTTACAAGGGCCACACCATTCTGCCCAAAAATCAACAACAACTGGGATGTCTGAATTTGTGACTTCGGCTTCGAATTGTGCGTCTGATACTGCAACGGTTGCCATTTGGCTTCTCCTCAAGGGGCTAATTTGTTGGTTGGGAACTTATGAACCCGGTGTTCAAAGGTCAAGATATGTTGATGTCTTTAGCGCCTGAGACACAAGATCGTGTGTTAAAGGCATTAAGCTTTGCGTGTTGGTCCACAATATAGCTGTTTCGATCTCATGATCGGGATAAATTTCACGTAGTGCACAGGCATAGGCACCCATTTGGCGAAGCAAACCAATGGGGCAATCCTTAGCTGAATGTGGAATGGCGCGGTTGGTTTTGAAATCGATCGCGGTGATCTTATTGTCTGTGATCAACAAACGGTCAATCGTGCCATGAATGCGCTGCGATCCGATGGGCGCAGTTATCGAAATCTCTGCCAAGGTGTCGGGTGCAAAGACATGGGCCAATTCGGGTTTATCCAAAACGGCAACTGCCTCGGCTTTCGCTTGAGTTCGCAAGGTGTCTGACAACCCAAAATCCTGTTCAGTGGATTTATGCGGGTGTTCTAGATGCCAGTGTACCAAACTACCGTATGAAAGGGCGGTATCTTCATCCATCCCCAATTCAGCTGCAAGGGCTTTGGCACCGCCCAGATCCGATGGTGAAAGGGTTTTGACTGCCTCAATCGGATCGGCAGGTTTTTGAGTATAAAGCATCTCTAATAAAGGGGCATTTGTCGAAGAAATCGTCTTCTGTTTAAAAACAGGGGCATCCCAGTCGCCGTGTTCAATTCGCAAGATCGGGCCAACTTCGGGCATGGACGCATCTACCGCACCGGCGTGTTCCATCGCGCCCTGAACGGTATGGTACCATGACGGTTCGTTCTTACCTAAATCACCTGCCGCGGCCACGATCAGCCATTTCTCTGCGCGGCTCAACGCCACATAAAGCAGGCGCAGCTGCTCATTGCGCTGAGCGTCTTTCATCTCTTCCAATGCGTCCTGCATTGTTTTGGGTATTTCACCGTCGCGCGCCTTCCAAACAGGCACTTCGCCCATTTTGATCACTTCACTTTTTACCTGAATGTTGCGTTTTCCAGTGTCTGGTAAAACCACGATGGGCGCTTCAAGGCCCTTTGATCCATGCACTGTCATCACCCGAATTTGGTCTGAGGAGCTATCGATTTGACGTTTGATGTTCAGATCATCGGCTTTCATCCAGACGATGAACCCTGTCAGGCTGGGAACCGCTGTGCGTTCATAAGCCAACGCTTGGGACAGCAATGCATTAATGCCATCTTCGGCCTCTGTGCCCAAGCGCCCTAATAATTTGCGCCGCCCATCGTGGCGGGTCAAAATACGTTCGATCAGATCGTAAGGGCGCAAGAAATCGGCGTTGTTACGCAGATCTCTCAGGACGGGTACGGTATCTGGGAAATCATCTGCACGGTCACGCAGGTTTTGCCACAGATGCTCTTGGGTTCTGCGATGAGCTACGTCGAACAGTTGTTGTTCGCTCCACCCAAACAGCGGTGATTTTAATACGGTGGCAAGGGATAGGCTGTCTTCTGGTGTTGCCAAAAAGGAAATCAACGCACCTAGGTCACGCACAGCCAATTCAGCACCAACCTTTAGTCGATCGGCACCTGCTATAGCCAATTTCTGAACCTTGCAGGCGCGAATGATCTCAGAAAACAGGGCAGAGCGGCGTTGCACAAGAATCAGGAAATCACCGGCCGTAATAGGGCGCTTGATCGTGCTACCCTTTGGTCCGTCATCAGGAATAGTATGTTTGTCGTTAATCAGTCTAGCGATAGATCGGGCAATTTGATCCGCCAAAACCACTGTGTGGTGCTGTTCGCTGCGGCGATCAATCGGATCGAACCAATCACGTTCATCGTCGTCTTTGATGGGTTCGATGACAGGCCACAGGTCTACACGACCGGGTAGGTCGGATTTAAATGCGATGTGCTTTGAATCCTGCACAAACCCTGCGTGGGTTTTGTTGTCAAATGTCTGATCCACCATTCGCAAAATCGCGGCAGAGGAACGGAATGAAAAATCCAATGTTGTTTCTTGGAAGGGCGCGTCAATGGCTGCGAACTTTTCCTTAAACTCATCCTGCATCCGGTCAAATTCACGCGGGTCTGCCCCTTGGAATGAATAGATGGACTGTTTTTTATCTCCGACAACAAACAAGGTGCGTTTGACATCTTCGCGTGCACCATCCCCGCTTGAGAACTCTTCGGCTAGTTTGCGGATCACGTCCCACTGGTCTGGGCTGGTGTCTTGTGCCTCATCCACAAGAATGTGGTCGATCCCGCCATCAATGCGGAACAACACCCACGCCGCCACTTTTTCATCATTCAAAAGGTGACGCGCCTTTAAGATCAGATCGTCAAAGTCCAACCAGCCGCGTACCAGTTTAGCTTGTTCGTATTTCGCAACAAATGCATGGGAAAAGTCGTGTAAAACCTGTGTTCGACGCGCAGACTGAAGGGCCAAACGCCTATCTCGCGTGTCTTCTATCCGCAGTATGAATGCCTCTAACTGGGGCATCAATGCTTCAACATTGCCTTGGGTCGCCTTGGTCGGAAACGTCCCTAACTTGGCAGAAAACGGGTCTTTGGCACTGCCACCTGTTAGAAAAACACTTTCCAAAACGGGCAAAGATTTGAGGGACAATGTGCCCAACATCTTCAGCTTTTCACCAGCCTTACCGTCATTGCCACCTTTGGAGGTCAAAACGGGGATCAGCTGATCCAGCAGTTGCCTTTCACCACCTTGAAAGGCCAACCCTTCAACCCCTGACTCGTCCAATCCCACAGCTTGATCAAACAGTGCGAGGCAATCATCCCACGCCAATGGATTTGCAAATGCAGCACGGTGGCCGACAATCTCTTGGGTCAGCCGTAAGAAATCTTCACCTGAGTATTGGTTGGCAAGTGCTGCAACCAAACCCGCTTCTGCTCCGTCTGCCATCATATCCACGATCTCACCGCGCAGCATGTCAGCTGCGCGTTCTTCGATCTCTTTGAACTGTGGGCTTACGTCGGCTTCCAACGGAAAACGGCGCAGAAGTGAGGCGCAGAACGAGTGGATTGTTTGGATCTTTAATCCACCGGGGGTTTCAATCGCACGGGCAAACAATGTGCGAGCATCGCGCAATTGATCGCCATCCGGATTGTGACGCACACCTAACTCGGTCAGGGCGTGGCGCAATTCTGCATCTGGCAACATGGCCCAATCACCTAGGCGCTTGAAAAGACGGTTTTGCATTTCTGATGCGGCGGCCTTGGTGTAGGTCAGGCATAGAATATGTTGTGGTTGGACCTTGTCCAATAGTAGACGGGCCACGCGGTCCGTCAGAACACGGGTTTTGCCCGAACCTGCGTTGGCTGCAAGCCATGTAGAAGTGGTTGGGTCTGCCGCGGTTAATTGGCGGCGCGTTGCTTCATTCGGCGTCATCATGTCAGATCCTCTGGCACAGGAATATCGGTGCCGTCCCATTCCCCAAAACGGGCAAGATGATCGTAATCACCGCGCTCCCGTTCGCTTTGGATTGTGCGTTGCGAGGTAAAACCCTGCTCAATGGACAAATAGGCGCGGATTAGTTGCGCGAGTTCATCCAGAACCTTAGCAGGCGGTTCTTTTTGCAATGGGGCACGCACCTCAACAGGCTTGCTCCCTAGACCGATAAACACAGCTTCCGTCACCGTGTTCACGCCCACATGTTTAAAGCTACCTTGTTCCATCATTGCCGCTTCGATCAGCAATTGCTTGTCGAACTTGGCCTGCTGTTTTTCAGTCGGGGGTGTCCCGGTTTTGTAGTCAAAAATTGCAACCCTATCGGGACCGGTTTGGTCAATCCGATCCGCATATCCGGTAAGGGTGAAGCCCAGTTTAGGCATGCTCATCACACCCTTGGCTTGCTTTTCAAATGCAATTGGTGTGCTGCGGGCTTGGCGCTCTGCTTCTCTGGCGACAAACCAATCTGTCACGCGCGATAGCTTTGCCAACCAAAGCGCACGGGTCGCAGGCCAAGGCACGTCGCGGCCCAGCACGTCTGTGGCAACTTTCATCAAGTGTGTTGAGGTTAGCAAAGACGAATCTGCCATTATGTCTTTAACGAACACCTCCATAACGGAGTGGATCAAGATACCGCGCATAGGAGCGTCTGGGGATTGTACGATTGGATTCAGGGCGCGCAGTTTTAATGTGTGCTTGGCATAAACTGCGTAGGGGTCGCGGATCAGGCGCTTGATCTCTGTCACGGACAGGGCATGTGGGCGCGCAGCGATTGGTGGACGTGGGGAAGGGCGATGGGCACGATCAACGTTTGTAGGTTTCTCTAGCACTTTAGTCTTGGCCAACCATTCATCGCCTTTCGCGATCATTTCCTTCAATACTTCAGGCCCATCAAGTGTGGGCAAGCCGCCCAACAAGTTCTGCAAGCGGTTCAGCCAGCGTGAGGGCACGGTTTCTGCATCGTCAGACCGTACAGACCGCGTGATCCAGACCTCTTCTGCGGCAACGGCCTGCTGAAAATCGTGTGCAGACAGACCAATGCGCCGCTCGGGCAGCAACAAACCCGCCTGATTGCGCAGGGCGCGGTTTAACCACGGATCGGGTTTGGGGGCTTCGGGCCATGTGCCCTCATTCAACCCGCCCAAAATGACCAAATCAGCCCCTTGAACTCGGGCTTCAAGGGTACCCCAAATCATGATGTTTGGATGAGGCGCGTCGCGGTCGCGCACTTCTTCGCCTGATAGCAAAGCACCGACCAGATCAACGTAGTCAGAGGCGGACATTTCGCCACCGTACTCTCCGTGTTCTGTCAGGGTGTCCATCACATTGCGGGCCTTTTGACCTGCGGATTTCAACCACAATTCACCCGTGGTTTCGCCCATAGGCCCTGATGCTATCGCTTCGGCCACTTGGATGTGCAAGGCTGTCCAATCGGCCAAGGTGCGGTCGCCCGCGAAATGCAGATTGCAAAACGTCTGACCAACCCAATCCGCCCAATCGGTGAGTGTGGTTGGTGGGTCTAGCTTGGCTGCTGCTTTTTGCGCGACCTCTGACACCCCTTTAGTAGTGGGATAAGGCAGTCCATCACGGCGAATGCGCAGTTCGATCCGTTGAGTGTTTAATTGGTGTAACCCGCGATCATCACCGCTGTGGGTCATCGGATGTTTTAGTAATGTCAGCAAGGATTCAGTATCTAACAACCGGGAAAACAACCCACCTACATGGCGCAGAAACCGCCCGGGAGGGGAAAGATGTAGCGGTGAACCCGCACTGTCATCGGGTAGAATATCCCAACGATCCAATGCCGCCGACACTTGTCGCGTTAGCATTCGATCAGGTGTAATAAGTGCCGCTGTTTGGCCGTCTTCCGCAGCCTTGCGCAGGCGCATCGCAATGGCTAATGCCTCATCACGTGGCGTTTCAGCTTGTAACAGCGTGACGCCTTTCAACCCTTCAGCAATACCAGTTAAATGGGGACCTTCAGACAACCACGCATCTGTGACAGGCGCTGGGCGTAGAGCCAGGGAAACCAGCTTGTTACGGGCAGGGGCGGCAGGCGCGTCATCGGCCCATGGGACCACGTCATCTGACGAGTTTTCCAACGACAGTAGCAGTTTGTGAAAACGGAACTGCGGGTGGTCTTCCGATAGCATCGCGTCAGACAGGCTGGTCCACACATCTGTTGGCATATCAAAATCAAAACCGGGCAGGATAACAGCACCATTTGGCAGTTTTGCGATGGCTTGCATCAGCATCAATGTCGTGCCGCGTGATCCTGTTGAACCCGCAAGGATAATGGGATGCTTTGGCGGGGTGTGTTCCCAGCGTTCAACCAGATTTTGCACAATGATACGTTGGCGTGCTTCAGTGTCAGGTGTGTCTTGTGACAAATCGATGTAGGATTGCGCAATATTGATGAACGTCTTCGCGCGCTCCCAGTGGCCCGATTGATCCGTGACATCAAGGTTCGCAATGGCTTCAGCAGAAACACCTTCGCCCTGCATCTCGTCCATCAAAGTGGCAAGGCTGTCAGCAAGGTCATAAAGCGATGCGCGCGCGGCAAAGCTTT
>JAOKHV010000030.1 GCA_028248455.1 Ascidiaceihabitans sp.
ATCCATAGATGCTAAAAAGCAGCCCTGCCCGCTTCAAGCTAGTTTAATCTGACAGTACCCATGGAGCGTTTGCTAACATAATGGCTCATCTAAGCCTCGACATGGACAAACTCTCCATCAACTACTTATGTGCGACGATCAGATGATAACCTTCAGTACGACTGTAAATCCTCAAACGGCCGAACAGCAGTAGGTGGAATCCCAAGCTCTATGGGCGGAAAAATCGTTGCTAGCGCAGTATTCCTTGATTTCGGTATTGTTGATTCAATTACAGATAAGCATAGAGAGTACCCTGCAAGTTTCGTTATCCCGATGAAATAATAGCAAGCCATGCTGACTGAATGTGTTCTTGTGAAAAGCAACATGCCCAGTAGTAAGAACATGTTTAAGTCAAAATGACCGAACTCTGTACCATCCCCAGATCATGCCCCAAGCATCACTCCATGCTGGAGGTAGCCAACCTTATACTTGTCGTTGGAGGCGATGCTCGAGAGCCAAGCTCGACGGGCTTTGCGCTAACACAGCCCATGATGTGCGCCAGAAACTCGACCTTCTAGTCGGTTGTTGATTTGTAGGTTCCAAGCAACGATCCAGAGTCTTGCATGGCGGACAGCATACTGTCGGTGTCGATAAGATCAATTATGGAACCGCCAGTGAATGTATCCGATGACATCACAACCATCATCAATCTGGCGTTTTTGTCAGCATCTGAGTCTATGATCATTACTGCTTCGCCAGTGGATGGGGAGAAGTATATGCAATCGGTTGTGATACCAAGCGCAGCCGTCATTCCTTTAATTGCTTTGCCTCGATCAGATGGGTTGGAAACCATGCCTTTGAAGCCGCTACCATTGTAGTTTGCTCGAACCAAGTATTTGGTCATTTTTGAAACTCCTTATATTATGTTGATGCTCTCAATTTACCTTCACTGCAGTTTATGAATAGTTAAAGTAAATATCTAGTTTGAATATTAATTAGTTATTTGACCCGATGCTACAGCCTACTAGGTGCGCCAGAGGTACAGCTGTCCGAAGTGCAGAGCTAAAGACAACAACACATATTAGATCGTACTTGCGGGGTAATTCAAGTGGTCGGAGCTTGATCACAAGTGACCTAGGGACACTACGCCTTCTCGACATTGCAGCTGATTCCAGTTGTATTATGTATGACAACATCGTGGAGGGCAGGAAATGCGGTCAATCTATGTAATTCTTATTGTTTTGTTATCGTCAAACGCCAATGCGCAAATGCGAGAAGCGCACCTCAAAACACTTTTATCCATTTGTGAGACTGCTCAATCCAATAATGATCTTGGAACGGTTAAAAATATTGCTAATCAGATCAAAAACGAGCCGTCGCACTCTGATCAAGTGTTGGCGTCCAAAATGAAAAACTGTCTGTCCGCAGCATTTGGTGTTGAGACAGTAAAAGTGGATAGTGAAGGTTTAGTTAAATCGATTTCAGAAAAAATGGCAGCTATCGAGAGTGATTGTAAACTACTTTTAGAAAATGCTCCAAATATTGCATTAGACAACAAGATATGCAGACGAATTTTTCTTTCAGACAACTAGGCTCAATGACCAAACTAACCATCCCAGACTACCAACTCAGCATCACCTGTGGCCTCTGTAAGCACCATACGATGCTAGAGGTAGCAAACACCTAATGCTTGTCGTTGGAGGTGATGCTAATTAGAAAAATGTTTATGGTTAAACCTTCAGCCTTCAAACACTGACTGATTTTACTCAGCCAGTGTAAGGAAGACAATTCTGCCTTCGCACCGAAGAAATTAGCCATCACAGCTACCTTGGGGGTGCTGTCAGACTAATGATTGCAAGCATCAGATTGATGGGGGCAATCGAAATTTATGCGCTCAATAATTGACGCCACTCAGCCAGAGCAGCGTCACGGTTTAGCTTGAAATGGGTGCGTGAATGGAGATGACATAGGCATCCGAACAAAACTAATCCCCAACAAATTTGTGCCCCCAACACTAAAGGCCCGTGGTCCGAGACGCGGGGCCCTAGGATTGGGGGGCCCGGTCCATGGACCTGAGGCTCAACTGTAGAGATCAGGCGCAGTAACCCCTGATTAACTCTGTTTTGATCTGATGTTTCATTGTGGGTAGCGTTGTGGGTAGAGATTTTACATAAAATTAAATTATAATAAAATCAGCTACTTAATAGGTATATGTGGCGGATCGACAGGGATTCGAACCCTGGAGACGGTCACCCGCCTACACACTTTCCAGGCGTGCGCCTTCGACCACTCGGCCACCGATCCATTGGCGGCGATTTAGCAAGCGATGGCAGAGGTTTGCAAGCGCGAAATGCACCCAAAACCATCAATCATCAAGGTGGAGGTAAATCCGGCGATTTCTTTGGCCTTTTTTTTCAATTTTACCCAAGCGAACCGCACCGATTTCGCCTGTGCGCCCAACGTGGGTACCACCGCAGGGTTGAACATCGATCTGATCGTCACCCGCACCGATTCGAACTAGACGGGTACGCACCGCTCCACGTGGTGGTTTAGCCGTCAGAGTCTTAATCAATTCTGGGTGCGCATCGAGCGTTGATTGGTCGATCCAGCCCTCGGTCACGACAGTGTCCATCTCAACGAATGTCTGTAAGGCTTGCTCGATAATCTCACGGTTTTCAGGAGCATCAGGCATATCAAAATCCAAGCGACCCTTGGCTGCACCGATTGATCCACCTGTCACGCCAAATGGCACAGCTACTGACAACAGGTGCAGAGCTGTGTGCACACGCATGTGTTTATATCGGCATTCCCAATCGACCTCTTGGATCAGAATAGCCCCGACAGGTGGCAAAGCTTGTGGCTCAGCGGGAATTAAAACGATTTCGCCGCCATCCCCTTTGATCGAAGTTGCGATTGGCATGGTTTGATTGTCCCAACGCAGCTCACCGCTATCACCGGGTTGTCCACCCCCTTTGGGATAAAAAACTGTTCCATCCAGAACAATACCGCCCTCAAGTGTATGTGCGACAACTTTAGCCTGCGCTTCACGTAGATAGGCATCTTCACGAAACAACATCTCAGTCATGTATCACCTACTAAGGCTTCGGGGTTTTTAATCCAAATATCACGTTGTGCGAATGGCATTTCGATGCCCTCTTCAACAAACCTAGCCAAGATTTGATGGTTCACATCATTCTTAACCGTCAGGCTCCAATTTACGTCCCGTAGGATCATCCGAATTTCAAAATCGAGCGAATCCGAGCCAAACCCTGAAAACAGAATAAAGGGTGCTGGATTGGCCAAAACCATCGGCTGGGCCTCTGCAATCTCGCGCAGGATGTCCTCAACCTTCTTAGTATCTGTACCGTAAGCCACGCCCACGTTCATGATCAGGCGCCCAATTGTGTTACCACGCGTATAGTTCGTAACCGTACCGCTGACCAAATCAGCATTCGGGACAATAACATCAGTGCGGTCAAATGTTTCGATACGGGTTGAACGGACTGAGATAGCGCGCACATAACCGTGCTTACCACCCACTTCGATCCAATCGCCCTCAGAGATCGGGCGTTCGATAAGCAATATGATTCCAGAAACAAAATTCGATACGATGTTCTGAAGGCCAAAACCGATGCCAACGGACAATGCACCAGCAACAATTGCAAGGGACGACAGATCAATTCCTGCCCCAGTAATTGCAACAACTGCAGCTAAGAAAATACCAACATATCCAAGACCTGAAACAATGGCGTTTTGGCCGCCCTTATCAATCTTTGTTTTAGGTAAAACGTTATTGCGAAGCGCCCCTTGAATTAAGCGCGTCAGCAAGTACCCGACAATAAACAGGACGGCAAAAGTAATAAAGTCACTTGGAGAAATTCGAGTTTCTCCCATCGTAAATCCTTGCAGAAAACCAGACCAAAGCTCCGTTAAGTCAGCGACACGTGCGCCCCAAATCAAAGCCAACGGCGGCGTAGCCAGCACCAGGAGACCGAAGCCTGCAAGTGCTGGAATTAGAGCTTCGCGTCCGAGTACACCCTGTCCGCTAATCCAACCATAAACGTCAGCTACAAAGCGTTGTAGCACCAACACAAGGCCAAACACTGCAAGGCTGTAAACCGCAGGGAATACAAGGGCGTCTCCGGCTTGAAAATAGCCAACGGCAGCCATTAGAGGACCTAAAACTGATACGATGACAGCGCTGAGACCAATCAAACGCGTTACACGAGAAAACGTTGTAATTCGTTCTTCACCATCATCATCAACAATTACCTGAGACGATCCGCGAATAATATGACCAACGCGGAACAGCAAAATACCAACGCATGCTATCAAGGGGAAATGCAGAATAGGAGAGGTAACCTCTGACACTTCGCCAAAGCCCAACATTACATCCAATATCAGGCGCAGGACGACTAGGGCGGATAGCAATGCGACGTCAAAACGTGCCTCGAGCCGCTTTACTTCACTAATTTCGATTAGCGGATCTGTATCTTCTCGTGGAAACAACCAGTCAGCCAGCCATTTGCCGCATAAGAAAACAATTCCATAGATCGGCAATATCTCAATCAGTTGTTCGCCCCGAAGGCCAAGCATTCCAGTGATCTGCAAAGCAATCGAAAGGATTGCGACACCAATTAGCTGAAGGGTTACGCGGATAACTGATAGAATGAAGCTCCACACTCCGGTGCTACGTCCAACGAATTTGCGAAGCAAGTTTCCAAGCCACTCAGTCCATCGCCGTGCCCGAGCCATCAACAATACCGAGATTACTAAGAAGAATATTACGAATGGCAGCGTTTCAATAAATGTTTGGCGTGCTGCCGAATCCGAAAACAGACGGCTTTCAGATTTGATATCGCCAAAAATACGGACAAGTTCGCTAATAGCCGTACCCCAATTTACTGGGTTAAGCGGTGAAGGCCCAAGGGAAAGCAGCCTGTTGGTTTGCCGTTCACGTATGATCGTGTCTATTTCTCCGATTAAACCATCTGCGCGACGATAGGCAACTTCGGCGGCTTGTACCGGAGCTTGAAGCTCAGTTAAACGCAATGATATCTCACTACGCTGCGTAGCAATGGCCAGCGGCTCGATACCATTTTCAGGAACGGCTCCCAATGCAACCATTTGTGCTTGAAGCGTTGCAATCCGTTCAACATTAGCCAAACTGGCTTCAGAAAATTTTGTCCGGAAATTAACAATTCGTGTGCGTAGTGTTTCGAACACTTCGTTTGTGCCCGCTTCACCATCGACTGCAGTTTCCGCTCGTGTGGCTACACTTTTCCAAAGATCATAATCGATCGGTTCACTTGCTTGAGTAATCGCCGCAACGGGAACAAAAAGACACAAGGCAAGGCTGAGCAGCCAACGGTGCAACATGGGTTATACAACCTCAGTAACGTCTGGAAGACTTGCTGGCTCTTCATCCAACCAATCAGGAATTGGCAAACCTTTTTCACGCAAAAACGCAGGATTGTACAATTTGGACTGATAACGTGTGCCAAAATCACATAAGATTGTCACGATCGTATGCCCCGGCCCCATGTCTTTGGCCAAACGCATAGCACCGGCGACGTTCACCCCTGATGAGCCACCAAGGCAAAGCCCCTCGTGCTTGAGGATGTCAAAAACCACCGGAAGCGCCTCAGAGTCGTGAATGTTATAGCTATAGTCAGGCTTCAAGCCCTCGAGGTTCTTTGTGATGCGAACCTGACCAATTCCTTCGTTGATCGAGCCACCTTCGGTCATCGTCAACTCATCTTTGTTGTAGAAATTGTACAACGCAGCACCGTCAGGGTCAGCCAAACCAATTGTCACGCCTCTAGGCTGAAGGACTTCACTCACACCAGCCAACGTACCACCCGAACCAACTGCACAAATAAAGCCATCAACCTTACCGTCAGTTTGCTCCCAGATCTCTGGGCCCGTAGTTTCAACGTGGGCTTGACGGTTCGCTATGTTGTCAAATTGGTTGGCCCAGATCGCACCATTTGGCTCTGTTTTAGCAAGCTCGTTTGCCAAACGTTCAGAATACCGGACAAAGTTGTTTGGGTTGCGATACGGAGCAGCAGGAACCTGAACCAAGTTCGCACCAGCAAGGCGCAACATATCTTTTTTCTCTTCAGATTGCGTTTCTGGGATAACGATAACTGTTTTGAACCCCATCGACGCACCAACAAGCGCAAGGCCAATACCGGTGTTCCCGGCCGTCCCCTCAACGATTGTACCGCCTGGTTTCAAAGCACCAGTGACAATCGCGTTCTTGATGATGAACAAAGCGGCGCGATCCTTGACCGATTGGCCCGGATTCATAAATTCAGCTTTGCCCAAGATCTCGCAGCCGGTTTCTTCACTGGCCTTATTCAAACGGATCAGGGGTGTTTTGCCGATGCTTTCAGCCAAATTATTTGCGATGCGCATTATGGTGTCTCGCTTTGGATTGGGCAGCAATAGGGCTGCGTTGTTCAGTTGAGTTTTTTGTACCCGTGGGAGTGGGTAATCTCAAGTCAAACCACGCAAACGATCACGATGGAACGCAAGCCAGTAAGCCAGTGTCACAAGTGGCACATTTGCTACTTGCTGACTTTGTACCAGCTCCATCAACCCATCGAATGACAACAGACGGGTTCGAATGTCTTCGTTCTCGGTTTCAAGGCCAGAAACTCCAACAATATCATCCGGCAGGTCGACCAAACCGACGTATTGATAAAAAAATTCGGTTGAGCACCCCGGCGATGGATAAGCTTCGCAAACTTGCTCCAAATGACTGATTGTCAGCCCAGCTTCTTCTTCAGCCTCGCGGATGGCGCACTCTTGGGGTGTCTCACCGGCATCCACACGCCCCGCGATTGGTTCTAGCTGCCATAGGTTCGGATCACCGCGCCCAAGTGGCCCCATACGCATCTGCTCCACCAACAACACGCGATCGCGTTTTGGATCATAGGGAAGAAGGATTGCTGCATCTGTTCCAACAAACACAGCGCGCTTTAATGTGGACGTTTTGGCACCATCAAACCGCTCGTGTTTCACCTCAAAGGCGTCCAAAGCGAAAAACTCTGTGTATTCACGTATCTTTGACACAACTTCCACATCACCCCTTAGGGTTGTGCCGCCGTGTTTACTTAATAGCGCATTCAGATTGGCTGCTGCGCGTGAACGGATCATCGGGAACATACGGACAATATCAGCAGCACTTCGTTCACCAAAGAACGACATAACTTCGCGCGCAGCGATCACAGTCATTGCAGCCCATTTGGATTCCCAAGCATGCAAATCCCACAAGCCATTTGGCGTAACACCCAATTTGGGTGGGAAATAAACGTCGACCGCCTGCCCATTTGATGCGGTTTCACGGCTTAGCGTGTAATCAAATCCACCTTCATAAAAATTCAGTCGTTCAAGATCCAACTCGCTTAGATCATTTAAAACAAGCCCAGTTTGAGAATGACCTTGAGACACTACAATCAAAGGAAACGGTCCTTCTAACGCCGCCATAGCAGCGTGGCCTGGCAGTTCGCACACGACCATATCGATATGAGCCGCTGTGCGACCTAAAACGATTTCCAACAATGGGACATGACGTAACGTGCCATAAACAAGTAGATTGGTCATATGATCAGTGCACGCAGTTCCAAATGGCTTCGACAATCAATCCTACCAGTATTCCGCCGATCAATGCAGTGCCCCACAAAGCCGTTGAAGAAACCTGAACAACAAAATCTATCCCAATCGGGACAATACCGGACAACGCATCAAAAAGGGTGTCGTAGCGCCCCCACACAGATAAACGGATCATTTGGTAGGCACTTTGGATGAAGATCACAGAAGCAACCATCGAAAACGTACCCGTGATACCGTTGTTGATAGCAGGTACTAAACCGAAACCAACTCTTTCGCCCATGGAACTCCAACCTACGATGACTCCGACCAACATACTGACATAAGTAAAGTAGCCGAAATTATAGCCTTCGATAAACATAGGTTTAACCAACTCAGAAAGAATATAAGCCAAGGCGCACAGGCGAAGGGAAGATGCTACTTTTGCGCTGCTTGGCATAGTTCTGATCGCCTTCTAATTGGCCATTCTTTAACTGGGTCGCTTAATCGTAATCTGTGTGACATCGCAGTTGCCACTATCAAAGGTCGCAGCGCAAGAGGTCAGGTAAAAGTTCCACATACGGCGGAAACGATCATCAAAGCCCATATCTGCAATCTGGTCCCATTTATCATTGAAACTCTCATGCCAACGACGTAATGAAATGTTATAGCTTGGCCCAAACTCGATCGAGCGTTCAACTTCCAAACCAGCCTTTACGACTTGTTGACGCAAGGCCGTAGGGCTGGGCAACATCCCCCCCCGGAAAAATGTATTTTTGAATAAAATCAACGCTATTTCTATAGATTTCCCAACGGCGATCATCAACCGTGATGATCTGCAATGTCGCATTAGCACCTGGTTTAAGGCGCTCACGCACAGTTTCAAAATAGATCGGCCAGTATTTTTCGCCGACCGCTTCAAACATTTCAATGCTGGCAATTCCATCGTAGGTGCCTTTTTCATCGCGATAATCTTGAAGCTTAAACTCAACCAAATCAGAAATACCTGCCTTTTCAATACGTTCCTGCGCATAGTTAAACTGTTCCTGACTGATAGTGAGGCCCGTTACTTTTAGCCCGCGTTCTTTGGCTGCGTATTCCGCAAAACCGCCCCAACCACAACCGATCTCAAGAACATGATCGCCTTCTTTGATGCCCATTTGATCGACCATGCTTTTATATTTAGCAGTTTGTGCCGCTTCATGGCTTTCTTGACCTGTCTCAAACAATGCTGATGAGTAGGTCATGGTATCATCTAACCACAGACCATAAAATTCATTACCCAAGTCATAGTGATAGCTGATGTTCTTACGCGCCTGAGATTTGTGATTGCGCTGCATCCAAAAGCGAAGTTTTTCAAACATCCGCACCAAGCCTTGGCCCGGGAAACCATCATAGATGTCTTCGTTGTCCGCGTGAACAAGGTCCATAAATGCCTGCAGGTCTGGCGTACTCCACCAATTGTCCAAATAGGCATCACAAAAACCAAGATCGCCCTCACGGATCAAGCGCGCAAATAGATCGGGGTTGTGAACGCGCAACTCGGCCACGTGACCCGGTTGCTTGCCATCTGCGCGAAACGTCCGCCCATCTGGCATGACGAAATCAACCCGACCGTTGTTCATTCCCTGCGCCATAGCAAAGACACGCGTGAAATACCGTGGTAAACCTGTTTGGCCGTCTGTTGTCGTCAAAATCATGCGTGTTCCTCGTTCGCATTTTAGCAAGGCTAGGGTTTCAGTCCCTAGGTTTGCAAGTGTTCTTCTGGATTAATCTCTAAAACCCACGTGTTTCGTAAGCGCTTAATGCACGCTTGCGCCCCTCCTCCGGGGTCACGATTGGTTGTGGGTATGGGGTATCCGCATTGAGATTCCAAGACTTTGGAACCGCTGCATAAAACGACGTTGCGTCAGGGTGCGGCGTGCTACGTCCCTCAGCAATCCAACGGTTTACGTAATCGCGATTTTTGTCGAATTTGTCCAACTGGGTAACCGGATTGAAAACGCGGAAATACGGTGTTGCATCTGGACCTGAACCCGCAGACCACTGCCACCCCATCGCATTGCTTGCAGGATCCCAGTCGGTAAGACATTCCTCAAACCACCTTTGGCCAACGCGCCAATCTGTCATCAAGTGTTTCGTGAGGTAGCTAGCAACTATCATGCGGCCACGATTGTGCATCCGCCCTGTCACGTATAATTCGCGCATCGCTGCATCCACAAACGGAATACCCGTACGGCCCTGTTTCCACGCCATCACTTCGTCTGTGTCCTCGGTATTCCAAGGGAACGCATCCCAGCCCTCTTTCCAGTTGCTGTCCAGAATGCGGGGGGTGTGGTGCATCAAATGATATGCGAATTCGCGCCATACCAGCTCTTTCAAGAACACCTCGGCTCCTGATTTTCCCTCATGCAACGCGCGTTGCCCAGCATGCCAACATTGGTGCGGGCTGATTTCTCCAATCGCTAAGTTTTCCGACAAGTTCGATGTGCCAGCGGTCCAAGGTAGATCACGATTGGTGACATAATCCGCGACCCATTGATCCACAAACACCGCCAAACGGTCTTGGGCAGCATCTTCACCCAAACGAATGTGTGGGCGAACGATCGCAGCGCCGCGTTTCATTGCGCTACCCATGCCCCAATCAACAATGTCTTCACTGTCAGGCCACTGCGTGGGCGCAGTAATAGCTTTTGGTTTCGCTAAAGGCGCATCGACCTGGCGCGTTTTCACGTTATTCCAAAACGGCGTGTAAACCTTATAAAACCCACCGGTCTTGGTTTCAGTCGTCCACGGCTCAAACATCAGGTGGCCACCAAATGACCGCGCATCGATACCATCAGCTTTTAAGGCACCCTTGATAGCACTGTCACGTTCGGTGGCTTGAGGATCATACAGACGCGACCAAACGACTGATTTAGCCCCCGTCTCTTGGATCAACTCACGTAAAACCATTTCCGCAGGACCACGACGCAAAAGCAATCGACTGCCCAATTTGCGCAGGTTTTCATCCAGCTTTTCAACACCCAACCCCAAACGCCACTTTGGCGCAGCACCCAAAGTGGCAACACTATTGTCGTGAATGAAAACCGGGATTACAGGCCCGCCATTCGCACACGCCGCAGTTAGGGCCGCATGGTCTGAAAGACGTAAATCACGTCTGAACCAGACAAGTGTTGGGCTGCTCATTGTATATTATCTCCACTCTATGAAATCTTACGCACAAACGGGCCGAACGGATCACTATAAAACGTGATCAAGTCCCTCTAATAGCTGATCAATTTCGCATTGCGAGGTGTAATGCGTAAAGCTGACGCGCAGGACCCCCTCTTTTGTTGGATCAATGCCCAATGCCTCAAGCGCGCGCACGGCATAAAAGTCACCACCGCCCGTCATAATTCCACGCTTTGCAAGCTTGGCTGCGACAGGTTCGGCGGGACGGTTCAATGCCATGGCGACAGTGGGTGCACGTGTTTGTGCGTCCAACGTGCCAAGGACACGAACGGAATTACGTCCCTGTACGGCAGACAGCACTTGGTCAAGCAACTCGGTCTCATGACTGCGCATCAGGTCGTGCACAGCGACACCATGTTCCACTGGTTTGGCACGTTTAGAAAAGTGGTGGTCATACAATGCATCCACATAATCAGCCATTCCCGCACATGCCGCGATCTGTGCGTGATCTGGTCCCGCAGGTGTGAACCGCTTGTACAACGTGTCCTCGTTAAAATAGTGCCCTTGGTTCGGCAACAATTCACCCAAAGCACGACGGATCACCATTAACCCTTGATGCGGCCCATAGGTTTTATAGGCTGAAAACAGGTAAATATCTGGCCCCAACGCCCCCACATCCGCGAACCCGTGCGGTGCATAACTCACACCATCCACACATACAAACGCACCAGACGCATGGGCCAAAGCCGTGATCTCAGTTACCGGATTGATGTGTCCCACAACATTTGAGCAATGTGGAAAACAAACCAGACGCACATTCTCGTCTAGTAACTCTTCCAAATCTTCTGGGTTTAAGAGGCCCGTAACAGGATCGATCTGCCATTCACGCACTTCAATCCCGCGATCAACCAAACGACGCCATGGACCGCTGTTAGCCTCGTGGTCCTGATTAGTCACAATAATCGCTTCACCCGCTTGCATCATCTGACCAAACGCTTGGGCTAAAACATAGGTGTTTTGGGTCGTGGACGGTCCAAAGCTAAGCTCATCAGTATCAACACCAAGGATCGCGGCCATTCGGACGCGCGCCTCATCCATTTCTTCACCACCCAATCGGCTGGCCTCATAGGCCGCGTAAGGTTGTACTTTGCGCTGGGTGTAAAATCGTGTCAGTCGATCAATGACAGCACCGCAAGTGTATGATCCACCCGCGTTTTCAAAGAACGCTTGACCTTGTAGCGATAGTTCAGAGAATGCCGGAAACTGGCTGCGGACAAAATCGATATCAAGTTTCATACAAGCGCTCCTATGTTCCAAATCAACATAAGAAAAAAACCCCGGTGCACAAGCACCAGAGCCTTAAAGTCTTCACAAATAGCGGTGATCTTTCAGTGCGTATTAACCGCCATTGTTTTCATTTTTACGCAGACCAGCGCAGATAAGCGCCTTTAGCGGCGACACACCCAGCAATGCCGTAACAACTGAGAACGGAAACGCCCGATAATCATCGCAGTGTTGATGGCACCAAGGCCGTCTCCAGAAGTCATAAGCAAGCTCACGACCACCAAGGTCAGAATTACACCCCAAGTGACAATGTGGATCCGGCCCTTCGGGCTTTCGTCACCAGCAGCCGCAATCGTGTTGATGATCAACACCGCAGAGCCAGCTGACGTCACCAAGTAGGTCAACAATAGCATAACGATCACGATAGACATTAGCGTGGCCAAAGCAGGTGAAAGCATGAAGTTAATAATAGAAAACAAATGACTAGACAGCCCAGTATCTGAAATTTGATCACCTGCACCACCGTTCAATGTTAAGTCAATTGCAGTGCCGCCAGCAAAGGTGAACCAGACAAGACACATGATCAATGAAACGATCATCGCGTCCAAAACATATTCACGGATAGTGCGACCTTTGGAGATACGCGCAAAGAACAAGCCTACAAACAGAGCAAATGCAATCAACCACGCCCAGTAGAAGATGGTCTAACCACCCTGCCAACCAGCAACTTTGTAAATCACGCTTTCTGCGTCGCCGTCAGGGCTCCACACGGTCATATATATTGCAGGCAATGCGAGGATTGTAATCCCAGATCCCCCTTAACAAGCTAGACAGCGTAAACATTGTCGAACCAAAGACCAATTTAATCCATGCGGAGAAGCATTTATTGGATCAGATAATAGCCGCTGCAATCGCCGCACCATGCGCTTTGATCGTAGCCATATCGCCCATCACACCAGGACCGCGCAAAGATACGCCATCATGGCGTGGGTGAATGTGGAAATGTAGGTGGAAAATCTCTTGGCCACCCGCTGCTTCACTGAACTGCTGAAGCGTGATACCATCTGAGTTAAATGCAACCTTGGCAGCATTCGCCACCTTTTTGACGGTCGTCATGACAGCCGCCAATTGGGCGTCAGTCGCATCAAGGATATTTCGGCAAGGGGATTTGGGGATTACCAGACAATGCCCGTCAGAACGGGGCATAATGTCCATGATGCAAAGGGTTTCATCATCTTCATAGACTTTGAAACTCGGGATCTCGCCGCGCAAAATTTTGGCAAGGATGTTCTGGTCATCATAAGCAGTCATGAGGGTCTCCATTATCTATTGAAGACCCTCTTAAACTGATCAGGCGTTCACATCTACAATAACACGGCCTTTTACTTGACCTTTGAGGATATCAGCACCAAGCGCTGGCAGATCAGACAACACTGCCGGCTGAACCATTGCTTCAAGTTTGTCCATTGGCAGGTCTTTGGCTATACGACCCCACGCACGAACGCGGTTGTCGAATGGCTGCATGACTGAATCGATCCCCAAAAGGTTCACACCGCGCAACAAGAACGGGATGACTGTTGTTGGCAAAGCAGCGCCACCAGCCAAACCAACGGCTGCAACAGACGATCCATATTTCATTTGGCCCAAGACGCGTGCTAGCATTTCGCCACCTACCGCATCAACGCAACCGCCCCATGTTTCAGCTTCCATCGGGCGTTTAATCGCCTCGTTCAGTTCTTCACGGGCAACGATCTGCGTCGCACCCAGTGATTTCAGGTAATCGCCTGTTTCTGGACGTCCTGTAACGCCTGCAACGTCATGACCCAACGCAGCCAAGATAGCAGTTGCGACAGAACCAACACCACCTGCAGCGCCAGTGACCAAAACGGGACCGTCTTTGATACCGTGATCTTCCAACGCCATGACAGACAACATCGCTGTGAAACCGGCAGTACCCACAGCCATCGCCTGACGTGTATCCAAACCTGCAGGCAGTGGAACAAGCCAATCGGCCTTAACGCGTGCCTTTTGGGCGTAGCCACCCCAGTGCATTTCACCAACGCGCCAACCGGTTAGAACAACCTTGTCGCCCGCTTTGTAACGTGGGTCTTCAGAGCTTTCGACAGTCCCTGCAAAATCGATACCGCCAACGTGTGGATAGTTGCGAACCAATCCGCCGCCCTTGGCGCTCAGGCACAAGCCGTCCTTGTAGTTCACAGTTGAGTATTCAACCGCAACCACAACATCACCCGCAGGCAATTGATCCACATCCATCTGCTCAATTGCAGCTGAAGCCAAACCGCTTTCTTCGTCTTTGTTCATTACCAAAGCGTTAAACATCTATCTCTCCCGTCGCAGGCAAGAACCTGCATTATTGTTCAAAGTACACTCAAATCCAAAATTGTTCGCGCACCAGCGCAGGACGCATACCGTCCGGTGTTTCCACCTCAAGATCAGTACCCGGATCCCAATGGGTCATGCGCACCATACCAATGGCAACATTCACATCAAAATCTGGCGACCAAGCGGCTGACGTCACTTTGCCAACCTTCTTACCACTGGCCCAAAGTTGCCAATATCGATCACATGGCGGAACCGGTGGTCCTGCAATCTCAATCGGCTGAAGCTGCTGCACAGGTCCCTCTTTGGCCACACGCAACAGTGCATCACGGCCAATACAGCCAATCGCAGTCTGCGTGTCACAGAAACGGCCCAAACCACATTCATGCGGTGTGTTATCGTCTGTCATGTCATTGCCATAGGACAACAACCCACCCTCAATCCGTTCAATCAAGTTTGGGCAACCCGCACGTACGTTCAAGTCTTCACCGACGGCAAACAAAGAATTCCACAGCGGCATGCCAATATCGCCACCCTCAACGTAGATTTCAAAACCACCCTGCTTGGAATAACCTGAACGGGCAATCGCCATCTCGCGGCCTTCAAAGTCAAACCAGTCAAAGCGGAAGAAACGAATGTCGCGAATTCGTTCACCAAACACACGCACCAAAAGGTCTTCGGCCTTCGGGCCCTGAACAGCCAATGGGCTGATATCAGGCTCGTCAACCAAAACATCCAAACGATAACCGTTGGCAATGCCTTTGACCCAATACAACAGGTCACTGTCAGCAATAGAAATCCACCAACGGTCCTCTGCCAGTTTTAGGCAAACCGGATCGTTCAACATGCCGCCTGTCTCGTCGACGATAGGCACATAATAACATTGACCTGGCAACATACGGCGCAAATCGCGCGGCGTTAGCATCTGCATAAGGCGCCCAGCATCTGGACCACGCAATTCGACCTGACGTTCAACCGAGACATCCCAGACCTGAACGTGGTCTTTGAGGTGACGATAATCGGCCGCAACGCTTTCAAAGACCGTTGGTAAAAGCATATGGTTGTAAACGGTGTAGGCTTTTACGCCAGCCGCTTCGACACCATCAGAAAACGGTGTGCGGCGCAGGCGACGTGAAGGGGAAAGAAGTGCCATCAGATTTTCTCCGAACTGAGGACAAGATGCAGCGCAGTCTATTCACATAAACCAACCGCCACATCCCATTGAAACAAAAAGACTTAAGGCTTTGGCCCCTTCCAATCGATTGGACAAATTTCGGCAGACATGTTGTCGAAATCCCAAACGCGGCCATAGTCGCGCACCTTAGAGCGTAGGCCCTTCGCGGCGATGATATCAGGACCCATCCAATATTTAGAGTTAGACACCATAACAGGATGATCCGGGGATTTGCCCGTCAGCATCTCAATCTCACCTTGGATTTTACGACCAATGTTGATGCCACGTTTATTGCCTTCACGCGTGATCTCAACTGGGGCACGTTCCGCGCCAATAATCTCAGACACCAACATCGTGAACAAACCAGTCGTACCACCTGCTGCACCGCTGAAGATTTGCAAAATGCCGTTGTAGGCTTTGCCGCTTGCGCGCTCATCTACATAGGCAGCAACTTTCCAGTTCCCCTCGCCCATGCGGCCCGGAATGTCGACCAACAGACCAACGTTCAAACCTGACAGATCTTCGCCTTCATAGTGGCCTTCATCAATTGCGATGGCCATCCATGCGTGGCAGTGACCCTCGGTGGGAGGATGACCGCCCAAAGAGACAACGCATGGGCAAAACACGGTGCATGAGCAGTTCAAGAACAGCTCGCCTTTGATCGCCCAATTGGTCGGTGTCATTTGACGGCGGCCCGGGTTGGGCATCCGTTGATCAATACGCTGACTAATAGGCAGCTTATCTGAATCCTTACGACGCGTTACAGCCATCTTATCCTCCGATGAAATAAGGTGATGCGATTACAAGCAATCCGCCTGCAACAAGGGCCACACCCATTGGTTTCGTTATAACATGCCCGATTTGGGGCAACTTTTCTAAAGCCATGAATAGGGTCGCAGCCCCCATCCAAAGCAAACTCATGACGCCGCCGACAAAACCCAAGACCATAAAGCCCCAGCAACAGCCAACGCAAAATGCCCCAAGACCAAGGCCCATGCGTACCCCGCCGCCAAATCCGGTTTTCCAGTGGCCCAAGAAATACATCATTGGGGAATGGCAAACTCCATGGCAGATTTCCTTGGCGCGGGTGAACTGGAACAGTCCAACAGCGATCAACAATCCGGCGGTTATCCAACGCGATGTCGCAATGCCCAGCAGATCGATAATACCAGCATAAAGCAGCGCAATTTGAACACCTGCGATCAAGGCTGCAAACGCCACCCAAACCACGAAATAACCTAAAATCACGCCTATGAACCCAACGCGCGTGCCATCGGCAGACGCCATCAGGTCTTCATAACTGCGCAAGGTCGGCACCATGGTTGGCAACATCATCGCCGCCATCATGATAGCCCACATCGCAAACACAGGCCCAAAACGGGTCATCGCCATGTCGCTCATCATCGGATCCATCATGCGCATCTTCTGCGCCATCATGTTAGGACGGCCCAGTAGGTCCAATCCCATATCCATACTCATCATATACATCATCCACCATGACCCAAGGATCACGGCAAAGAAGGACAACCATAGTGTGGAACGCAGTATGTGAGGCATCGCAAAACTCATCGATTGGTGGCGACTCAAAGCTAGTCTTGCCATTTAAATGCCAGACAATTAAATAACTAACAAACATTAAATGTAAGACATATGAAAATTGATCCAAACAGCAATGCTGACCTGTCGGCCCAAATCGCCAAATCGATCCGTGATGCAATCATCTCAGGAGACTTGATTGTCGACCAACGCCTGCCCTCAGAGGCCGAGCTGTCAGATCAATTCGACGTCTCACGCCCCACCGTGCGCGAAGCGCTCAAACGGCTGGCTGCGCAATCCCTGATCCGCACACAACGGGGTGCGACAGGCGGTGCTTTCGTCAACAAACTTAGCTTTGAAGAAGCATACCCCCAGCAAATCACCACCTCTACACTGCTGCTATCCATGAACGCCATCAGCTTTGAAACCGCGTGTGAGGCGCGCTACACCCTTGAACGCTCTTGCGCGCCCCTATCTGCACTGCGCCGCACAGCCGATCATCTTGCAACCATGCGCGCCGAAATCCACCGTCAATCCCAACCGGGGCTTACGGACGAGGCATTCTGCGCCTCAGACGTGGCATTTCACCGTGCGCTTGTTGATGGCGCTGGCAATCCGGTGCTTAGCTATCAATTGGCGGGTGCCGTTGAGGCGATGCAGCCCTTGATGAACATGATCACCTTCTCTGCACTGGATCGAGCCAAGATCATCGAACTGCACAACGCACTTGCCGACGCGCTTGAAGCCAACAATGCCATTGGCGTCGACACCGCATTGGCAGGACTGGAAAGCTACACAACCAATTTGGCAAAGTCCGTCATGGAAAAGCGCAAGAACAAAGCTTAGACTTGAAACAGTTGGCATAGTCCGTCTATGCGCAGCCTATGAACTGACCAACGGGTTAGGCACCCACCTCAAGGAAAGCGTCCTCATGACTACCAAAACCACACTGCACCCGCGCAATCAGCACCGCGAAGGATATGATTTTACGCGATTGGTGGCTGACACTCCCGCGCTTGAGGCCTTCACAACGCTGAACCCAAAGGGGCAAACGACTATCAGCTTCCAGGACCCAATGGCGGTTCGGATGCTCAATCGGGCGCTCCTCAAAACACATTACGGCGTTGAAGACTGGGACATCCCTGAAAACGCACTTTGCCCACCGATCCCTGGACGCGTGGACTATGTCCACTGCCTTGCCGATCTGCTTGCTGGTGATAACAAGAAACAAATCCCACGTGGGCCAAAATACAAAGCGCTCGACATCGGAACCGGCGCCAGCTTGGTCTATCCGCTGATTGGTCAAAGCGAATATGGTTGGGAATTTACGGGCACCGATATTGACCCCGTCGCGATCACATCCGCCAAACAGATTTGCGACCGCAACACCCTGAACATTCCACTCAGACTTCAAACCAATCGCGAGGATACGCTCAAAGGCGCGATCCAAACTAGTGACAGGTTCCACGTCATTCTGTGCAATCCGCCGTTTCATTCCTCAATGGAAGAAGCCAACAGAGGGACGCAACGCAAGTGGAGCAACCTTGGCAAAGGAAAGTCGTCGACCCTCAATTTTGGAGGGCAAAACACAGAACTTTGGTGCCCGGGCGGTGAGGTTTGGTTTATTTCCAACATGATTGAGCAAAGCAAAGCCTTAGCCAAACAATGTCTGTGGTTCACCTCACTGGTGTCGAAAAAAGACAACCTGCCAATGCTTTTGAACAACCTTGAAAGAGCAGGAATTGCCGATTTCAAAGTTGTTGAGATGGCACAGGGGCAAAAGGTAAGT
>JAOKHV010000031.1 GCA_028248455.1 Ascidiaceihabitans sp.
TGACAGTACCGTTTTTGGTATTTCCGTCAGACGCAACATCGCCGAGACAGTTACACATCGTTGGACGAAGGCTCTTCATCCAACGAGTAACTTTTTTCAAACTACGATTGTAGCAAGGACCAGCCATAAAACATGGTCAAACCAAGCGTATAAATCGCAAGAATGATCACATTGACTGGATTTCCAGACAGTTTCGGTGTTTTGATCTGAGCGACATTCAATCCCGCAAGACACAGACCACATACCGCGAGAATGATCGCAAACGTCGGGCGCTCAAAATGCCCTGCAAACATCACGATGAACACAAGGATGATGCTGTTGTTATCGATCGCTAGCCCCGTATATTTAGCATCGCCTGACAGCCCGAAAGTGTTGAAATAACTCAGGCGAATAGCGCCAAAGACCAACGTCACAAAAACAACAGGTAGAAACGCTGCACTAAAATCTGCGTAACTCAGGATAAGAATGGCGGGCGTTACACCGTAGCTGACAATATCGATCAGCAGATCAAGCGTGCCGCCAAATGCCCGATCATCTCCTGTCCGGCCCTTCATCTTTCGCGCAATCAATCCATCGGCCCAATCAAACCCAACCGCCCAGATCATGCCGATCATCGCTGCAGGATATAGTCCAATAATCGAGAAATAGATCGCCAACAGCGAACACCCCAAGCCCGCAAGCGAGCAGATGTTGGGGAGATCTTTAATGTAGGACAGGATCGGTGGATTTGGCGTGGCAGCGTTTTCGATTGTCATGAGACATCCTTTGAGTTACTGGGACAGACACCTGGTCAACATTTGACAGGTTATCTCTGCTTTCCATTCTGAGTGCATTTGAAACGCGTCGTTTCAAAACATCAATCAACTCCGGGCTTCTGAAAGCCTTGAGATATCTCAGTTTAATTGTTTGAAACAACTGAACAAAATTTACGCACACGCGCATTCAGATGCCGCGTGCTACCACCGATGACGGGTGGGCAAAAGGATAAAGCGAAAATGATCGTCTATACCGTTGGCACGTTCGACCTGCTTCATGTCGGCCATCTGGCATTGTTGAAACACTGCAAGTCTTTGGGAGATGTCTTGGCCGTTGGCGTGGCCTCTGATGAGGTTGTGAACATGTACAAGCCGAACGTGCCGGTTGTCCCATTGGAACAACGAGTTGAGATGCTTGAAGCCCTCAGTTGTGTAGACATTGTACGCCCCTATCACGCGCTGGAATACGTTTCGGGCTGCAAGGCTGTCGGTGCCGATATATTCGTGATTGGCGAAGATTGGGGCACCAATTCCCACAACCTCGATGTCGATTCCTATTTGAAAGAGATGGGCAAAGAGGTCGCGCAGGTACGCTACAACCCACGCACATCATCTACAAAAATCAAACAGATGGTTATGGCGCAGTCCCAAGCCCGCAATCGACCACGCTAAGACGACCTGCAGGTTTATGGCCTATCTTAGGCCTCTACCCCATATTTTTCTAACAAAAGGTGACCAACATGATTGCACTTTACTCCAAGCCGGAAGCTTTCAGCGCGGGCGAGTGTGAGCGTATAATAACGGCTATCACCGCTGCCCCATCCAAAGATGCCATGCTTGTGGACCAGACAAAAGACCAGTCTGTGCGCAGTGCAAAACTGGTCTGGGTGGACGACGTCGACGGGTTGGGTTGGGTCATGGACCGCCTGATCGAGATTGTCCGGAAATCCAATATCGAGCAATTTGATTTTGACCTGCGCGAGTTTGCCGAAAGCCCCCAAGTCGCGAGTTAAACGCTTTGGACAGCGGGCATTTTGCGTGGCATTCTGACATTGGCGATGGCCCCATGGCGCGCAAACGCAAGCTTACATTGGTGCTGCAACTGAGCTTGCCAAGTTCGTATGAAGGCGGCGATCTAGAGGTTATGCCAAGTGCTCAGGTTTTATCTGCCAGCCGCGCCCAAGGTTGTGTCAGCATCTTCCCCAGCTTCGCACTTCATCAAGTGGTTCCCGTGCATTGCGGAATACGCCACTCGTTGACACTTTGGGCCCATGGGCCCGCGTTCAGATGACGAGTCTCACGGATTGCGTCGCTGTAGCGCGCTAAAAGTCGTCGAATTCGGGTAAATTTCCGATCCGGACAAGGAACGCCAGGGTGCTGTCAGACTAATGATTGCAAACATCAGATTGATGGGGCAACCTAAATCTATGCGCTCAATAATTGCCACTACTCCGCAAGAGCAGCGGCACGGTATAGCTTGAAATTGGTGCGTGAGTAGAGATGTAAAGCCGAACAAAATCCCAGCCCAATGAATCTACAACGCTAACACTAAAGGCCCGTGGTCCGAGGCGCGGGGCCCGTGATCCAGGGGCCCCAGTCCTCGGTCCTGAGGCTTAGCTGTAGGAATTAGGAACAGTAACCCCTGCCGTTGGGCCACGGACCGCGGCCCGAGCAAAACCATCCAACACCAACTGAGGGTGCTGTCAAACCAATCAGAACTCGCATCAGATTGCTAGCACAGCCTAAATCTATGCGTTCAATAATTGACGCCACTCAGCGAGAGCAGCAGCACGGTTCAGCTTGAAATTGATGCGTGAATAAAGATGGCGTTCCCGAAGGCCCTCACAGCCAGCCTAACCTTACACCCAGCCCTTGCAGTTCCTATGACTGGACATGAGTGCCAGACGGGAGTGAATGGCGCTGTGTGTAAGCTTGAATGCTAAAAAAACGCGCGAAACAGACTTACAGCATTACTGCAGGTCGGATGATGTCTGGGCTGGATTTCAAATAGCGAAATCGGGACTGTTTGATAATCCAAAGATGCTACAAAGCAGCCCTGCGCGCTTGAGGCGTATTGAGCCATCTTATCCACCCAATATTTTCAAACCTTAGTGAAAGTATCTAGTAGTTAGCCATGAAACGAAGGCCCACGGATCTGATATTACCTGCATATGCCTTGAGCAAATTAGATGTATACCTGCTTTAGATAACTTACTATCGTTTAACTCGGTAAGATGAGCATTCCTTTAAAAGCCTACCAGCCCCCCTCAAAAGCGAGAAACTAATATGTTTATTAAAAGAGAATTTACATCAGAAGGTTCAATCTTAAGGGGCCGCTGGTACGCTGCTCAAGATGCAGAAAATGCGCCTTGCATAGTGATGTGTCACGGAACTTCTGCTACTGTCCCAATGGCACTCTCAAGCTACGCAACCGAGTTTCAAAACAAAGGGTTTAACGTTTTCCTTTATGATCATGCAGGTTTTGGCAGAAGTGACGGAAAAACTCGACAAACTATAAACCCATGGGTTCAAGGAAGAGGCCTGGCAGATGCGGTCGAGTTCGTAAAATCTCAAAAAAGTTCGCATAACGGAAAAATAGTTCTGTGGGGCGATAGCTTTGCTGGAATGATAGTTTTGGTAGTAGCTGGATTAGTCGATAATTTAGCAGGTGTTGTTTCATATACAGCGTCCTGTGGAATAAATGTCCTTAATTTTGAAGACCCGAAAAAAAGCTTTAGCGCTTTAAAGAAAATCTTTTATGAAGGCGGATTTGATCAACTGGAGGACTTGGTACGAGAAGGACCAATGCCTGTTGTTTCTTCAGACCAAGAATCTACCCCTTCTTTGTTGCTCCCTATCCAGGCTTTTCGTTGGTTCATAGATCAAGGTGGACAATGGAACAGTGGTTGGGAAAATAAAGTTACACGTGTCATACCAAAGACAGAGGTTCCCTTCTCACCCTTGGTTACTGCACCATTTATCAAAGCTCCAGTTTTGATGATGACTGGTAAGGAAGATGAAATGCCTCAGATCGTGCGAGAGATTCAAGTCGAAGTGTTTAATAGAGTCCAAAGCGAAAAACAGTATTACGAAATTGATGGTGGTCATTTTGGCGCAATCTATCCTCACACCCCACTCTTTTATGAAGCCATAGCTGTGCAGAGCGCATTTATTAAATCAATTACGTGACTTAGTTTGGCACCGTCGATTTTTTGAAGTTTTCCTCACGCAAACTAGTTTTGCATTTTACTTATTTTGTCATACCCGAGTGTGAGTTGTTGCTGTCAGACTAATGGTTGTAAGCATCAGATTTCTCACAAAGCCTAAATTTATGCGCACAGTAGTTGACGCCACTCAGCGATAGCAGCGGCACGGTTTAGCTTGAAATTGGTGCGTGAATAGAAATGTAGTCTCCCAACAAAATTACCCTCAAATGAAACCACGACTCCAATACTAAAGGCCCGTGGTCCGAGGCGCGGGGCCCTAAAATAGAGGGGGGCCGGTCCGTGGACCTGCTGCTCAACTTTAGGGATTAGTCGCAGTAACCCCTTGTCGTTGGTCTACGGACCGCGGCCCAAGGAAAATCATCCAATCCCAACTGGGCCCAGGCAACACTGGTAATCGGTCGACGGTGCGTACTCTGTTGTCCGCTAGAGCCGTGGTACTTGGTTCCCGGTCCACGGGCCTAGGCAAAACGGTGCAGTGACCCCGGGCCAGGTTTTATGTAGCGAGATGCAGGGTATTTTGTCATTCACGGACGCTACAAACACACCCTGCCCGCTTCAACCAAGTTTAATCTGACAGTGCATTCAAATCGACCTTATCGCCTATTAAAGTATAATGGATAAAACTTGATGAGCGTTTCTTTGCTGAGACCACATCAAGGCATATCCAAAACAGCAGTCATTCCAGATACTCAAAAACCACACAGGACACTCTCACCCTGGAACGCTACACACCGGGTGCTCTCGATGATGTCAAAGAGACAGACAGGAAGCATCAGATACAGAACACTAGTGTATAGTTTGAGGGACTCAGTTAACCCTTCTCACAGCTGATCAACTGCCGTTTATACATAGCAGCCCGGCGGTCGAGGCCGTTGGCGATGTTCACTAGCCAACGTTTGGATTTGTAAGATCCACGCCGGTAACCTGTGCGACCTTCGTGATAGGCAAGGTATTGCCTGCGGGTGTCGGACAACGGAATGCCCAGAGAACGGCGGGTTTGCACCATATACCAGCCCATGAAATCAGTTGCATCGCGGATGTTGGTGCGGCTAGCAAACCTACCGCCTGCACTTTCTTTATATTCTTTCCAAGTTCCATCCAGTGCTTGCGCGTAGCCATAGGCTGAGCTTTGGCGACCAGCTGGAATGATCCAAAATTTATATTTCTTTGGAGTCTTTGCATCAGCCTTGAATTTACTTTCTTGCCAAATCACCGCCATTTGAGTTGATATCGGTACGCCATATTTGCGCTTTGCCGCGCGGAAGGCCGGCAGGAAGCTCGGGCGCTGATCCAATATCGAGCAGGCATTATCCAAATTCTGTGGCGAATTTTTATTGCTAACAGAGGAAGAGCACCCTGCGAGAAGGGTGATAAGAACGAGGCTGCGAATAAGGGTGTTCATGGGTGCGGTCGCTTTTGATTATAATAACGATATCTACTTGGTTTTTCACGCTACTTATCCAGCGTTCCAAAAGTTTCAGGGGCTTGGAGGGCACTGGCTCTATTATAAGGTTGAGTTTACCTGACAATGCCCAAGAAGTAAAATAAGCTCTTCAAACGATTGTAAAACGTCTAGTTTAACTTTGGGAAAAAAGTGCCGCCAGACATTTGATACCCAGCATCGAATTGCCAGCACAGCCTCAACCTATACGCTTAATAATTGCCGTCACTCAGCGAGAGCAGCATCACAGTTTAGCTTAAAATTGGTGCTTGAGTATAGATGGGGTTACCAAACAAAATTACCCCCTAATGAATTTACAACGCTAACACTAAAGGCCCATGATCCGAGGCGCGGGGCCCTAAAATAGAGGGGGGCCGGGCCTGCGTTCTGCGGCTCAACTTAAGCGATTGGGCTAAGTGGCCCCGCTTTCCACTGGCGGCGCTGTACAAAACGGCTAAGTTGAGCGCATGTCTAAGAAAACCCTGAATAAGGCCAATCTTGCCGATCTTGGCGCTGACCGCTTAGCCGATCTTTTAATAGAGGTCAGCCAAGGCAGCGCAGATATCAAACGCCGTCTGCGTCTCGAACTGAGCCATAATCTTGGTGCAACAGAACTTGCCCATGAAGTCCGCAAACGGCTTGCCTCCCTGCGCAAATCCAAGAGCTTCGTAAGCTGGCGTAAACGCAAAGCGCTGGTGAAAGACCTCGATACACAAGTAGTGATGATCGTCAATAAAATTGCACCGGACGATCCGATAACAGCGTTTGATCTTCTGTGGCAATTTATTGAACTAGCACCATCACTTTATGAACGGGCAGATGACCGGCGTGGTGATATTGGTGAGGTCTTCCGGTCGGCAATCCTGCATTTTTCGGATATTGCACCGTGCACAGATGTTGATGCTGAAACACTTGCCGATCGTGTTTGGAGGATAGTTTCTGACAATAGATATGGCGAATGGGACGGGATCATTAGTATTTTGGCACCCACGCTTGGCGAGGCGGGCTTGTCATATCTCAAGGCGCATGTTGAGCGCTTTTCTGATAATCCGCTCTTTGAACCAGAAGTGGAACATGAGGCCATTCTCTTCTTGCGAGAATTACGGGGTGAGGCAGATCACAGCGCAGAGCGGAAGCAACGCTTTGTCCAACAATGTCTGCAAGAAATTGCAACAGCGAGTGGGGATACCGATGGCTATATCGGGCAGTATTCGCCAGAAGATCTACGCAACAAAGTCGTTGCTGCCGAGGTTGCTATGCTCTTGCTTAAAGATAAGAAAGCCAAGGATTCTTTGGTACTTTTAAGTAATGTTGAGGATGATGGAGGTAGCTTTGGTCAAGAACAATGGGATGATGCTTATATCTCGACCTTGACGGTACTTGGTCACCATAATAGCGCACAAGCACACCGGTGGCTTTGTTTTGAGAATAGACTGAGCATCGATCACTTGCACGCTTTTCTGAAAGGACTACCTGATTTTGAGGATGTTGAAGCTGAAGATCGCGCTCGCGCTTATGCACTAACCTATCCTGATGTTCTGCGAGCTCTGCATTTCTGCTTGAAGTGGTCTGATTTATCGACGGCTGCCCAATTGGTAAAAGCACGCGCCGATGAGCTGGACGGTGACCACTCTGAGTTGCTTACAACGGCAGCTGATGCTCTGAGAGAACGGCATCCACTCGCAGCGACATTGCTTTGGCGCGCCATGATCAATTTCGCCCTTGTTGAGGGTCGTATGTCGCGATTCGGGCATGCGGCGAGTCACATAAATGACTGTGATACCGTTGCACCCGAGGTCGATACATTCGAAACGTTTCAGAGTCATAACCAGTATGTTGATGAACTGAGAGTTAGACATGAGAGTGAATCATCGTTTTGGGTAAAGTTTGATGCGAACTGAGAAGTAATTTGGTGCTGTCAGACTAATGATTGCAAGCATCAGATTGATGGGGAAATCGAAATCTATACGCTCAATAATTGACGCCACTCAGCGATAGCAGCGGCACGGTTTAGCTTAATATTAGTACGTGAATAGAGATGGCGTTCCTTATTGAAATGGTTCTGAATAGACGCGTGGACCGAGACAAATTTCTGTAACGTTGCCGTTCGTCGAAATCTTAGCATCGCCCTCTCTCGTCGCCTGAATGGCAAATGAGAGTTCTCAGCTCTGTTGTTTACCCAGCGGCCGGTTTCCTGCCGATCCACGTTGCCGATGACTTTCATTGCAGCGCCATAAGAACGTAGTTTGTCCGTCACAACTACTTCTGGCTGACCGTAGCGCTTCATTGCTTTTTTCAGGAATTTCAAGGCTGCCTTGCGATCCCGGCGCTTTGTGACAAAGCTTTCTAGGACTTCCCCTTCGTGATCTACTGCCCGCCAAAGGTAGTGCGTCTCGCCGTTGATCTTCACGAAGACCTCGTCCAAGTGCCACTGCCAGTTCGAATATGATCGCATCCGACTAACCCGGTTTCTTCGGATCTCAGCCGCGAACATCGGGCCAAGTCTGTTCCACCAAAACCGAACCGTTTAGTGGCTGATCTCAATACCACGTTCGTGCAGCAGGTCCTCAACGTTTCGTAACGAGAGTGGAAACCGAACGTACAGCATCACGGCCAGGCGGATAATCTCTGGGCTCGTTTTAAAGTACCTGAATGGCGAGTGTTTTCTCATACGGCGAGGCTAGGAAACCACCCTGCCCGTCTTAAGCAGCTTTCTTCTGACAAGACCATAGATTGCTTTCAACATGATTTTTCCTTTCAGTTGATGAAAGGAATATAGCCCATGAGGGGCCCGGTTACCTCAGCCCATTTGGAAATGTCGCCATGCAGAAATAACATAGCTTGACTCACACCGAAAGAAGACTCCCCTACAGCAAAAATCCAGCCGGCCCTGAAATTGAATGCGCTTCGGTAAAGCCCAAGACACCGTCGTAACCCAGATTGCGCCCAATACCCGAGTTTTTAAATCCGCCAAAAGGACCAAACCCGTCTTGGGCCATTGGACCATGTCCATTTAAATAGGTATATCCCGCCTCAAGCTGACGCGATATCGCAACCGCGCGTTCGGCATCTGGTGTCCAGACAGAAGAACAAAGGCCAAATTCGCTATCATTGGCGCGCGCAATGGCCTCTTGATCTGTTTTGAACTTCATAATCGGTAAGGCTGGGCCAAATTGCTCGTCTCGCACAACGGATAGGCCATCATCGGCATTCAAGACCAATGTTGGTTTTTGGAAATATCCGCCGCCCTGATACAGTTCTTGATCAGGCACGTCGCCGCATTCGCGCACATCTGCCCCTTTTGCGCGCGCCTCGTCGATCATATCTGTCACAACTTTGAGCTGCTTTGCATTGTTGAGCGGCCCCATCGTTGTTTCTGGCAACAAACCATCCCCGACAACTGTGCTATTACACGCCGCAAGCATCCCATCGACCACTTCGTCATAACGCGACTCGTGCACATAAAGCCGCTTCATCGCCATGCAAATTTGTCCCGTTGAAGCGAATGCCCCCTTGTACATTTTGAAAAATGTCTGCGCATCAAATTCCGCGTCTTCGAGCACAATGGCGGCATCGTTTCCGCCCAACTCTAACGTCACTGGCGTGATATTATCGGCAGCCACTTTCATGACATGGCGGCCAATCCCGACGGATCCCGTGAAATTGACAGTGCGCACCAAAGGATGGCCCACTAAGCTATCGCCAATTTCCGATGCTGATCCCGATATGACATTCACAACGCCTGGCGGCAGCAGGCTTGCAATAATCTTAAGGGTTTGCATCGGGGCGAGGGCAGAGTTTTGTGATGGCTTCACAACCACAGTGTTACCCGCGATCAACGCCTGAGGCAGTTTTGCCCCCAAAATCGAAAGCGGCCAATTCCATGGTACGATCAAAGCGGCGACACCGCGCGCCTGACGCATGACCAATGTATCAAATTGACCTCCGGCGATTTCCTCATCCTTGGCCAAGCGGTCCGCATAATCGGCCACTTGGATAAAGCGATGGCCAAGGCGAGACATCTCCATCAGGGTTTCTTTGATGATTTTGCCATGTTCACGGGTAAAGAGACGCGATCGATTGCTAATATCTTCTTCATCGGCTGAGAGTGCCTGCGCCACAGCACGAAGGTGCTCCGCCCGTTCGCGATGGCTCAGGGCAGACCACGCAGGAAAGGCACGGTGGCCCGCTTGGACCGCCTGATCCACATCCTCATGAGAGGCCGCCGCAGCATGGCCCACCAATTCAGAGGGCCGTGCTGGATTATATAGCTGATAGCTGCGCCCATGTTGAGCAGGTCTTTCATCCCCATCTATGTATAGATCGGTCGTGACGGTGAGGTTTTGAATGCCCATCTTACGCTCCTTTGTAGCGGCTCCCCTCGCCTAGCGGGGCAAGCCCATCATATCAGTTATTCCCATGGCGCTCATTCCGCCATCGATTGTGATGTCTTGGCCTTTGATCCACGCGCTTTGCGGCGAGATCAAAAATAGAATGATATCTGCAATTTCCTCGGGCGTTCCAGGTCGCCCTGCCCGCGCGATATTCTTGGCAACTTTGGGTCCAAAGGCCTTGGTGAAATCATCCAAAATCCCCGTGCTCACGGCCGCGGGACTGACCGAATTCATCCTCAGCCCGCGTTGGATCATGGCCTCGGTCTGTGCCATGGTTAGAATGATGACCGCCTCTTTGGACAAATTATATGCGTGTGTTGCATCCATCGAGCGTGTCTTAATAAAATCAGATAGATCCGCTGGATCAAGCGCCATCAGCGCCTTAATCTCATCCAAATTATCGCGCCACATCGCACCTGCGCGTGAGGCCGTGTTCACAATGGACGCCCCTCGGTCGAGTTTGTCCAACATACCAGTTAAAAACGCCCGCATGCCAAAGTAATTCACTTGCAAAATGGCCTGTTCCAGACCCTCCCGTGGGGGCAAACCCGCATTATTGATCAAGGCATCAAAGGTGCCCGTCGCCCTGTCCAATGCCACCGCAATGGATGCCGGTTCACTCAAATCCGTTTGGATCCACTGCGAGACGTCTTGGGATGGCTGTGTAATATCAAAGGCAACGACCTCATGCCCCCCCGCCAGAAGTTTTGCCGCAATCGCAGCGCCGATGCCTGTGGCCCCGCCTGTTAATGCAACGCGCATCGTCATACCCTCACAATTTTTAGCTTGGTTTTTAGATCAGTTCGGCAAAACGCATGCAAAAAGCAGGTCTGCTCAGAGATATCAAGCATCTCTTGGGCAACGGTATCGCTCTCACCCGTTTCCAAATACACATGCGTTTCAATGGGATCCGCCTCTCCCGCTTTGCCAGTGCCACCAGATGCGCCACCAAGGCTGAAATGGGTGTCTTGGACAATGCGGTAATCTGATAAATCCAATTTCAACATCGACACAAACCGCCCGAATTGGGTCATGAAACAAAATCCAATGCCTGCACTGATCAGTGAATTCGCATCTGGCGCGCGGCCATCTTCTGAGCTGAGAAATTTAAAGGACGTTCCATGAGGTGAATACTGCATTTGTTGGATTTCCTTGATGCCATCCGCGCGCATGACGGCAATGGCACCAATATTCAAACGCCGATCCTGTTCATCGGTTAGGGATGATCCACCACTCACAGTTCCTTTGGGCACTTCTTTCTTAGGTGTGATCCCAACGGGCGCAACCAAATCCAAAGCCGAAGCCGAAGCCACACTATTTTGGAATTGATCACCTGGATCAGACAAGAGATCACCAACAAGTTCCGTTGCTGCATGGGTCGGCAGCTCTTGGGCATTTTTAGACAGTTTAAACAGACTATCCAACTGCCCCCGCATCAAGCCGTTCAACGGCGACGCATAAGTGGCTTGGATCAAAAAGTCGTTCAAGGCGCTATCATCAAGATCACAGTCAATTTCAACCTGAAGCTCAATGTTTTCCGCTCCACCCACCATCGTGCGTTTGGGCATCGACCCTTTCATTGTGTAAAAATTGTCCTGAATCAGTTTCAGTTTGCGGATCTCTACATTCCGCAACTTTGCCAGCGCCAAAATTTCATTCATGAAACTGGCCACCATTCCTGTGCTCAAAAACGCCAAAGGACACGGCGCAGCATCGTGACCGTTTAGATACGGCCCTTCATCACTGACAAGTCGCCAAACATCCCCAGTCAGAGCCGAGCGCACGAGCGCCTCTTTTTGAAAACCTGACAGCGAACGAACACAGGTCCGCAGGGCATCCCCCTTGCGATTTTCGGGTGCGTTTACTCTCAGACCCTCAGGATTAGCGACCTTAAAAAACGGGGCCACGCCAGAAGAACCGATGATATCAGTGCCTAATTTGGACATAACTTATTCCTTTGGGCGAATGTCTCGCACAGCTAATGTTAAATCACGTGAAAAGTGTGACGCCAGTTTTCACCGGCGTCAAAAAGATCATTACTCGATTGCGCCAACTTCTTTGTAATAGCGCGCCGCACCTGGGTGCAAATCAATCAAGCCGAGTTTTTGAACAGAATGTTTGACGTTCAAAACAGAGGCCCAAGGCGCATCAGAGGTCACGCTGTCAAGGTTTTCCCAAAACGCTTTGGTGATTTGATAAACGGTATCCTCGTCCAAATCTCCGCGCACACCGATACCAACATTAGTGCCCCATGACTCTGATGTGGCATCGTTTGTCTGACCATCATAAAGACCCGCTGGAATATCTTCGTAATAGCGGAACTTGCCTAGGAATTTATCCACGGCCTCGCCCGTTTTATCCTCTGGGCTGATGAAACGGATTTCCTCGGTTTCAGTGATCTGAATGAATTGACCACATGGGTCCAAGCAACCGTTGACATACATGTCAATCTTGCCGTCCAAGAACGCTTGGTAGCCTGTTTGCCAGTTGGCCTTGATCGCCTCATAATCTTCGCCAGCAACAAGGCCCGTTGTTGAGGCAATCCACCCCTTCGCACCATTAAACGCGCCGCCGCCTGTTGGACCCAAGAAGACGGTTGTCCCCTCGAGATCATCGAGCGTTTGGATATCGCTATCGGCGCGCACTGTGAAATGGTATGGACCATAGGGATACCACATCAAGAGTTTCAAGTTGCTTGCCAATTCTGGCGCCTCTGGCGTTTTGGCATACATCGCCTTGCCGCCTGACATGAGGTTGTAGACAACTGGACTGGTCATCGACAAATCGAGATTGCCCCGTGCCACTTCGACCATGTGCAAGGTCGCAGCACCGCCACCCGACACTTCAATGTCGATACCTTCGACATTGTCGTTTACGATATTGGCAAAGGTTGCCATGGTGATCGCCGCACTAAGACTTGGCGCGATCGTCTGCATTTTCAGTGTTTCGGCCTGTAGCGATCCACCTAAGATCGCCGTTGCGGCCGCTGCCGCTAGAGTTAATTTACGCATTATATCCTCCCTGATGTTTTGCGTTTAGTTTGCATCAATAATTGATGGCTCTCCGTTTAAATATCTATGTGCTATGATCAAAATAATCGCGCCGCCCAATGCAGGAACCGCGATGGCCATATTTGGCAACAACACCAAAAGCCCGATCACGATGCGCAACACACGCTCGACCTGATACAGTTTGTTCTTTTCATAGCCAGTCAAAGCCGTGCTGAGCATCCACATAGCAACAGCAAAGGCCCCGACAATCCAGCCCAAGTCAAACCAAGTCACCGTCGTCACGTCGATCATCGCCGAGCTTCGCGGCAAATCATCACCGAACCACACAAAAACCATCTGAAGTTTGTACAAGATCGCAGGATGGTAAACGAAAACAAAGGGAATGAGGAACCCTGCCAGCGAAAGGCGGGCCGCCTGCATGCCTGTTATCATCGGGTTCGCCCCTGCGATGGGCGCGGCGGCAAAGGCCGCGAGTGCCACAGGCGGGGTCACCGTTGACATCACCGCAAAGAACACCACGAAAAGATGCAATGTTAAGGGGGCCACACCCACGGCCTCAATCCCCGATGATAGGGCGATGACGATGATAAAATACGTCGCCCCAGGGGGTAGTCCCATGCCCAAAACGATGGATCCCAGCGCCACAACAATCAATGTCACAAACAATGGGCCGTTGGACAGTTGGGCCAATAACAATGACAATCGGCCTGAAAATCCAGACACTTGGATCAACCCGACAATCAATCCAATGGCCGCCACGATCACAATGATCATCGCCGCCATACGACCCCCATCGACAAAGGCCCCATAGATTTTGGACCCATTGCGAAACTCTGGGAACAAAATCAAGGAACACGAGAGCGCCGCGACAAACCCATAGAACCCTGCTTTTAGAACTGAAGGTTGAGCAAATAGGTAATAGCTCAAAATTGAAACGGGAATGATGAACACCAAACACTGCACCAATTCGCGGCCCGTCAATTTTGGTCTTTGATCACTGGGCAATGGCCCAACACCTTGGCGACGTGCTTCAAAGTAAACGGTCATGAAAATGCCAAGATAAAACAGAGCTGCAGGCACAATGGCGGCAACGACGATATATCGGTATTCCAATCCAATTTGACCCGCGACAAAGAACGCAACCACGCCCATCACCGGCGGCATAATTTGCCCCCCGGTTGAAGCTGCGGCTTCGACAGCGGCTGCAAAGGCAGGTTTAAATCCAGATCGCTTGATAACGGGAATTGTCATGACCCCCGTTGAAACGACATTTGAAATTGCCGCCCCAGACAATGTACCAAAGAGAGCTGACGAGGCCACTGCCGCATGTGCTGCGCCACCTGTTAATCCGCCTGTCACACGATTGGCGATTTTCATTAGCAACGAGCCCGCTCCAGAAGCCATTAACACAGCACCAAAGACGATAAAGATAAGAACATTGCCAGAGACAACTTGGATAGGCTGCCCAAACATACCGCCTGTCTGCGCCCAAAAGTTCAACACCATAGAGCGCATGCTTTGGGCAAAGGTACTTTCGGATCCAGCAAAAATTCCTGTCCAGTCAGGCAGCAAGCCCCGCACAAAGAAATATATCAACCAAAACAGACAAAAGCCAACGATGACCCCACCGAAAAACCGCCACGTCAAGTATAGGGTGATCAATGTAATAATTGGAAACAGCACAAAATCGCGCTGTTGCGCAGAGGGTAACAGCCCCCCATCAATCGCAAATAAATTCGCAATCCAAAACCCAAGAACAACAACGATGGCCAATGACAAGGCCCAATTTATCCACTGCGCCCGGTGCAACGTCAAAGACACAATCACAAAGCCAAACACAATCGGCAAGCCCAAGATCATACCAGTCGGCAGAAGGACCGTTTGCTCAAAGGCACGGTAGGACGCACCCAGCCAATGGGATTTATACAGCGCGCGTTGATCACGGCGCGAGAGCTCTTCGAAATCAGCCGTCGTGGTTTCAATGAACCAACGTACAAATTCACCAATAGGGCCAGAGGCGGCATAAATAACAATAACAAGCACAAAACAAAAAGCAGCGAAATCAGCGACCTTTTTTTGAAGATGTGACTGTACAGTAGGCTCGTTCATGATCTGCTATTTGCGATTTGGCGCAATTGCTGCGCAGCTGAGAAATATGTATTGCGCGCGGTAGCGTTGATTTCAACTTCTGCCAATGCCTCTAGGGTCTGCGCCTTAAACTCTTCGACAGGCTCATTAAGCACCAAGAGATGATCGCATATTTCCAACCGCCACTGCATGTCGTCTGTTTGCTCTGCTTTATGCAATAATTTGTCTACACCCCCTGCCAACTGCGCCATATGTGCGGCGCGTGTCGAGCTTGATAGAGTTCCGAGATGTGTTGGATTGCCATCATACCAACCCAATGTACCAACGGCAAAGGCGCGTGCGGACCAGCTTGCTTTGCCATAAAATTCCTTGAGCCACGGCTTGTTTGCAATTGCGTCTGGCAAAGAGAGGGTTGAACAGATGTCATCCAATGACAAACCTTTGTCCAACCCATCGGCCGTGAATTGCATCACATGCACAATGGCATCGCGTGTTGTTGTCAAAACCTCATGAACATTTTGCGCGCCAAAGACGGGCCGTGTGTGACCTGCGGCCAATGTCTTGGCGTTTAACTCGGACAACATGGTCAATGTATTCGCCCATGCCTGAAAATCGCGATAGGGTGTGCCGCGGATCGCATAGAGATTTGGAAAGGCGTGATACCAATTATCCCCGCAAAATAGAATTTCGTGGTCGGGCAACCAAACCACCATGTGATCATCTGTTTCACCTGGCGCATGGATCAAGCGTGCGCTCACCCCATCTAGATCAATATCGCAGTCTTGTTCAATCAGGTCGGTGGGCGGCAGGAACCCTGCGCCCATGCCTTTCATCGGGCGATCACCAGGGCCAACGCCAAGGCTAATGCGTTGATCATCGGGCAGGCCAATCCCAAATTGCATTTTAGTGCGGCGCATCAAGGCCGCGTTTGGCGCGATTATAGTGTCATCCACATCGACGAGATCTGATTTGAACAGGTGGGAGGCCAGAATTGGAATATCTTGACCTTCGTTAAAAATGGTCGCCCCTGAAATGTGATCGCGATGGCTATGCGTCAGGATGATACGCGCAACGGGTTTGTCCGTGAGTTTGCGAAATTCAGCCAAAATATTTTCAGCCCCTTGCGTTGTTTCCGTTGTATCAATGATCGTGACAGTTGTCGCCCCTTCGATCATATGCACTGTTGAGGCCGCATAGCCAACAGCCGTCCAAATACCGGGCGCTAGTTCGATGATATCTTTGCGCGTTTGTTCGCCTTGAGCGATCAGATCGGGATGTGCATTCATGTCTCGATAAACCTCTGTTTTACGGGGCCGTTGTATTTCTCCAGCAACTCTTCATCGACTTCTGTGCCGTCGGCGAGAAACGGCAGAATTCCGCGGCGCATGGATCGACCACGCATTGCCCGAATATCGTCTTCAGATTTGGTGACCCGCTGACTCATGCGCAGACCCCATTCCCCAAGGTATTTGTAAAGTTGATCAATCTGGTCTTGATGATCAATTCCCTTGGCGAGGTCATGGAATTCCTCTGGATCATTCTTCAAATCAAAGAGCATCGGGCGAAATCCACCCTCAGCATGCATCATCTTGTATCGGCCATCATAGACCATAAACAATCGCGCATCTCTTGGCTCAACACCCAGCTTCACCGCCTGAGGCGTGACCGAATAATCGTATTCACTTATCGCATATTTACGCCAAGCAGGGGTGTCCCCTTGCAACCATGGCAACAGGCTGCGGCCCTCAACAATGTGATCAGGCACTGTGCCACCCGCCGCTTCGATGAAGGTCGCTGTGAGGTCAATAGACTCGACCAGTGCATCACAAGTTGTGCCCCGTGTTGCGTCACAATCGCTTCGGGGATCATAGATGATCATGGGAATTTTGACGGACGGATCGTGGAAAAGATCTTTTTCGCCCATCCAGTGATCGCCCAAATAATCCCCGTGATCCGAGGTGAGAACGATCATCGTATCTTTGATCTGTCCTGTCTCTTCAAGGTAATCGAGGATATGGCCCAATTGATCGTCACACTGCTTGATCAACCCCATATAGGCGGGAATGACCTTTTGCCGAACCTCGTCTTTGTGAAAGGCTTGAGCGATCTTATTTTGCTGATAGGCGCCAAACACGGGCTGTGGATTTTCAAGTTCAACCTCATCGCGCGTTGGCGCAGGAACGTGGTTGGGACCAAACATGTCGTGATAAGGCGCTGGCACAATATAGGGCCAATGCGGTTTGATATAGCTGACATGCGCACACCAAGGATCTTTGCCCTGCATCGCGTCCATAAACTCAATGGTCTTGCGTGTCAGCCACGGAGTTTCGCTATCAGTTTCTTTGATGTTTGCGGGTTTGTCGGCATTTCTGAAAATCCAGCCTGAGGCAACTTTGTCGCCATCGATGCCCGCATTGGCAAAATCGGCCCATGGGTTTTCCGATTCGTATCCCTTGGATTTCAAATATTCATTATAAGGAGAGCGCTTTTCATCGTACCATCCGTCTGGCCCTAGTCCCCACAGACCATCATCGCGGATCCACGTATCAAAGCCACATTCAGCCTGCCGCGCACCAATCACGCTATCTGGGCTGAGGCCAAGACGCGCCATGCCTTCACTATCGGCTTTCATATGGGTTTTGCCGATCAGCCAAGCATCCATCCCAGCGTTTCGAAGATGATCGCCCATGGTCATTTCACCAACACGCAGCGGAAACCCGTTCCAATGCGCCCCGTGGGATGATGCGTAGCGACCCGTGTAAAAACACATGCGAGATCCACCACAGACGGGCGATTGAACAAAGGCATTCGTAAACCGCACACCCATTTGCGCCACTCGATCAAAGTTCGGCGTGTGCAAATGCGGATGCCCTGCGCAACTGAGGTAATCGAACCTGAGTTGGTCATACATAATGAACAATATGTTCAAAGCGGCGCGTCTCCCTTAAGTCCATGAACTAAGCCATGATTCGTTGTTTATGTTGACAAAGAGATTTTCTTTGCACCATCTATGTGTTCACTAGATGAACCAATCCTAGAGGCGAGAAATCTATATGTCAAAGACTGATGGACCAAAACGAATACGCGCCTTGGATCGTGGATTAGAGGTGATTGAACATCTCTCTAACTTTGGCCTTAGCACCTTGGCAGAACTGCGTCGAAAGACTGGACTAAGCAATGCCACCCTCATCCGTATTTTGTCGACATTACAGGATCGGGGTTGGGTGCGGCGCAATATTGTTGAAGGCCAATATGAACTTGCCCATTCCTTAGAAAACATCCTTGGCGCAAATGTCCGCGCCCATCCGTTAGCCGAAATTGCCGCGCCTATTTTGATCAATATGCCCACGTTCAAACGTGGCCTCCCATCCGATTTGACGGCAATTATCGAGATAGGGAAATTAGAAATCGTAGAAAGCACACGAACACGTGGACCAATGGCGCCCGCGCGAACAGGCTTGGGTATTCGACCCTCAATGGTACGATCAGCCCATGGTCAAGCGGTCTTGGCATTTTTATCAGATGAAGATCGAAACTTACACGTCACTGCGGCTAAGAAAACAGAAGGCCGCGAAGCGCGCAAATGGTTCGAAGGCTCTGCATTAAACAAAGCATTGGCCCTGACAAAAGAGCGCGGCTTTGGTCTTCGCGATGATGATTATTTCATCTATAAATCCTTTGACCCTGGTCCAGATTTGGCAGCACTGGCAGTCCCCATTCTTTCAAAGACAGGGGTACACGGCGCATTAAGTATTCTTTGGATGCGCGAAGAACAGACAGTTGAGGATGTCTTGGCCCAAGGCGCGCTTGATGATCTGCTATCCGCCGCGCAAAAAATTGGCTCTGCGATGGACAAAAATAATATAGCCGCGTTCAAATCAGAGAAATAGGCGTCGTTCAGAACGTGTAAAACTCTGTCTCAGGGTGAAAGGTAATCCACGCGCGCACG
>JAOKHV010000032.1 GCA_028248455.1 Ascidiaceihabitans sp.
GTCTCTGGCTCCGTCAGTGCTAAGACTGACATCTTAGTGACTGGCCCCGGTGCTGGTTCCAAAGCTAAAAAAGCCGCTGATTTGGGAATCGAGACTATGGATGAGGCGGGTTGGTTGGACCTAATCAAAGGGTTATGAGTGGTAGACCTGCCTCCCTATTCCCGTTGTTTGCGGGGCTTGAGACCTTAACGGGGGTTGGTCCCAAGACTGCGAAATTGTTTCCGCAAATGGGGATCGAGGCACCACGTGACCTTCTGTTTACATTGCCACATACTGGCATTGATCGCCATCTGCGCGGGTCGATCCTAGACGCTATTTTGCCTGGGGTTGTGACCGTGGCGGTTACCATTGGGGAACACAGCCCACCGCGCAATCGTGGCGGGGCGTACCGTATTCATGTTGAGGACAATCAAACCTCATTTCAATTGGTCTACTTTCATGCGCGTGGCGATTACCTTGCTAAATTAATGCCAACAGGATCGCGCCGTGTGATTTCAGGGCGGATAGAGAACTTCGACAGCATTGCTCAGATGATCCATCCCGATCATGTCGTACCCGAAGATGAAGCGTCTGAAATTCCAGTTTTTGAGCCGGTCTATCCGCTGACCGCTGGCGTGACCCAAAAGTTGATGTTCAAGGCCACGCGCGGAGCACTTGAGCAGGTGCCGCAAGTGGATGAGTGGATTGATCCCAATCAGAAAACCCAGAGCGAATGGCCTGATTTTATGCATGCGCTGACCGCTGCACACGCGCCATTGGGACAAGAAGACTTGGGGGCCGCGTCTCCAGCGCGTGAACGGCTTGCTTATGATGAATTGATGGCTCACCAGTTGACGCTAGCGCTTGCGCGCCAAAAGGAACGGCGCGTCCACGGACAGATCAGTCAAGCGACGGGAAAGTTACAGTCCAAAGTTTTGGCAAATCTACCATATCGACCAACGGGTGCGCAGCAGCGTGCGATTACTGAGATTTCCAATGATATGGCGCTGTCCGATCGCATGAACCGGTTGCTTCAGGGCGATGTAGGGTCGGGTAAAACACTTGTGGCTTTCATGGCGCTGTTGGTCGCGGTGGAGGCGGGGGGGCAGGGCGTGATGATGGCCCCGACAGAAATCTTGGCACGCCAGCACTTAGAAGGGCTGCAGCCCTTGGCAGAGGACGCTGGCGTGGTCCTTGAGCTGTTGACGGGGCGCGATAAGGGCAAGGATCGTGTTGCAAAGCTTGCAGCGCTTGAGCGTGGTGACATTCAGATATTGGTCGGGACGCATGCCGTGTTCCAGCCTGACGTGATTTTCAAAGACCTGCGCATTGCGATTGTCGATGAGCAACATCGCTTTGGGGTTCGCCAACGGCTTGAGTTGGGCAAAAAAGGGCGCAATGCAGATGTTTTGGTTATGACAGCCACGCCGATCCCTCGTTCGCTTGCTTTGGCACAATACGGCGATATGGACGTTTCGGTTCTGGACGAGAAGCCACCCGGGCGTAAACCAATCCGGACGGCATTGGTTAGCACAGGCCGTATGGATGAAGTTGTTGAACGCCTGCGCGCTGTAATGGGAGAAGGGCGGCAATGTTACTGGGTCTGTCCGTTGGTTGAAGAAAGCGAAATCCTTGACCTCACTGCAGCAGAAGAGCGGTTCAAACATTTGCGTGCTGTTCTAGGCGAGGGCGTCGTGGGGATGGTGCATGGACAGATGCCACCTGCAGACAAAGACGCCGCGATGGCAAAGTTTCAGGCGGGCAAAACGAAAGTATTGGTTGCGACCACGGTGATTGAGGTGGGTGTGAACGTGCCCAACGCCACCATAATGGTGATTGAACGGGCTGAGACCTTTGGCCTTGCACAGCTTCACCAGTTGCGCGGACGCGTGGGACGGGGTGACGCGGCTTCGACCTGTTTGTTGATGTATCAGACACCAATGTCCCAAACAGGTCAGCGGCGGTTAGAAGTGTTGCGTGAGACAGAAGATGGGTTTTGTATTGCGGAAACAGATTTGCAGATGCGCGGCGCAGGTGATGTGATCGGTGTGGCGCAGTCTGGCGTTCCACGGTTCCGCGTGGCGGATATGGAAAAACATGAGGCCTTGATGGCAATTGCTCAATCGGATGCGCGGGCATTGTTGGCAAATGACCCTGAATTGTCGAGACCACGCGGGCAGGCTGCTCGTGTTCTATTATGGTTAATGCGTCAGGACGAGGCAATTCGTTTTATTTCAGTAGGTTAGCGTTTTATGTTCCAATTTGTTCACGTTTGTTCTTATTTAGTTCTTTACTTTGCGTTTCGAAAATGAGAACAAAGGTGCAACAAAGAACATGAGGCACTGACATGACAACACTTAATCAAATCAAAACAATCGCAGTTCGCTCGCAACAGACCTTGTTGCACGACGCTTTAGGCGCGGCTGCTTTGATGGTTATGCTGGTTGTTGGTCTGCACCTTCCATCTTTTGTCTGATTTTCTGCCTGCGATCTTATGCTGACCATTTCCTGCACCCGTCCCAAATTGGTGCGATAACAGACACTGCCTGTCCCTCGTTATTTGAATGCTCAGAGTCCCCTTAAGACACGCTTTACTTGCGCCACCATCCCTTTGGATGTGTGGCGTTTTTTTCCTGCTTTTGTGGAGGTGGGATCAGACAGTTTCTGATTGGACGGCTTGCTCTATCGCTTCAACAGATGCCTCAATGGCCAAAAGGATCGATGCATGGCGATTTTTGTACTCACGCGCAGGTTCTAGGACTTCGAAGCCATCAAAGGGTGCCGTTGGGACAGGGCCATTGTTCTTTAACATGTCCCGCAAAGCATCGCGGCCCATTTCGACTTCACTTAAGGTCAAACCGATAATTGCGCCACCTGTAACAGCGGCTGCTGCTTGTCCTAGGGCGCAGGCTTTTACGTCTTGGCCAAACTTGGTGACAACGCCGTTTGTCACTTCAACGTCGACAGAAACAGTTGAACCACAAAGTGGGGACCGTTTTTTGACGCTTGCGTGTGGTGCCTCAAGACGTTGTAGATGTGGGATGTCTGTTGTTAGGGCCAGAATACGGGCCGAATATAGTTTGATCAGATCGGTATCGTTGGCCATCGTCGCGTTCCTTGGTGTCTGGTCATTCGCCCTTGTGTCATACATAAGCTGCAACCGACCAGATGCAAAAAGGTTTTCATAAAATGACGTTTGACCCCACCACTTTGAAATACAATGAAGCCGGTTTGATCCCCGCGATAGCACAGGATGCCACAACAGGCGAAGTGTTGATGATGGCGTGGATGAACGTCGATGCAGTGGGAAAAACTTTGGAAACACGGCGGGTTACGTATTGGAGCCGTTCGCGGCAATCCTTTTGGATTAAGGGCGAGACGTCAGGGCACACCCAAGAACTGGTAGATCTGCGCTTAGATTGTGATCGGGATTGTTTGTTGGCTGTGGTCAACCAAGTCGGCACCGCATGTCACACTGGGCGTCGCAATTGCTTTTATACGTCTGTATTGGACGGTACCGAAGTCGAACTTATGAAACCGTTAGACTAACACGGCAAACCGACCAATTTTCGAATGTTATCCGCAGTATACCCCTCATCCCGAAATTTCGCGATGGCTCTGGCGTCATCGCGTTTTGCCAATCGTTTCCCTTGATCGTCGCGGATTAGGTCGTGGTGATGGTAAGCGGGTGTCTGAAGCTCAAGAAGATCTTGAAGCAAAACGTGGATTTTGGTCGCTTCAAACAAATCATGGCCCCGCACAACATGTGTTATGCCTTGGGCGGCATCGTCTAAGACGACGGACAAATGGTATGAAGTGCCCATATCTTTACGCGACAGAACGATATCCCCGACCTCTGTGATCATCTGAGCGCGGGTTGAGATTATAAGGCCGGTTTCGCCGTCAGGCCCTTCACCAACTTCATTGAAGTTGTGGTTTTGGTTCCGCTCGCCACAAAGCTTGAGCCGTAAAGCGGCGTCTTGCGGCCTAGGGTTTACAATGTCATTGACCAAACCACGGCAAGTTCCCGGATAGATTACCCCGTCCGGTCCAATCATTGGCGAACCTTCTTGCGGTGCAGAGGCAGCCGCTAAGATATCTTTTCGATTACAGTGGCATACGTACAGAAATCCTTGTTTCCAAAGCGCGTCGAGGGCCTTTTGATATACGGAATGTCGGGTTGATTGTACCATCACTGGCTCAGACCATTCCAGGCCAAGCCATTTGAGATCATCGTAGATCATTTGTGTCCAAGAGTCGCGTGCGCGTGATTGATCAATGTCTTCAATTCGCAACAAGAACTCACCACCCAAGCGCTTGGCCATGTCATAGGCAAGCATAGCCGAATAGGCATGACCCAGATGCAAAGGGCCAGTCGGTGATGGAGCAAATCGCGTTCTAAACATCATAGGCCACGCTAACGTCTGCCTTTACGCTTCGTCCAGCGCTGATGCTTCCAACCATGTAGACCAATCCATTTTGGCGCGGTCTGTGTAGGCTTTGTAGCGATCTTTGCGACCACGACGTCCACCTTTCAAACCCTCAACCAACGGGAACAATCCAAAGTTCACGTTCATCGGCTGAAACGTTTTCGCATCGGCACCACCAGTGATGTGCGTGATCAATGCGCCCATAGCGGTAGTGTTTGGGGGGGTAGAGATCGAACCACCCAGGATTTCTGTCGCAGCCATGCGACCAGCAAGTAGTCCCATCGCAGAGCTTTCAACGTAGCCTTCAACGCCTGTGATCTGTCCGGCAAAGCGCAGGTTTGGCTGCGAACGCAGGCGCATTTGATCGTCTAGCATCGTTGGTGAGTTCAGGAATGTATTACGGTGGATGCCACCCAAACGAGCAAAGCTTGCATCTTCAAGTCCGGGAATAGTTTTAAAAACAGCAGTTTGTGCGCCGTACTTCATCTTGGTTTGGAATCCAACAATATTGTAAAGTGTCCCCAGTTTGTTGTCGCGGCGCAACTGAACAACCGCGTGTGCCTTTACGTCTGGTTGATGTGGGTTGGTCAGACCAACGGGTTTCATCGGCCCCCAACGCAAGGATTCACGGCCACGTTCTGCGATCACTTCGATTGGTAAACAGCCGTCGAAATAACCGGCTGTTTCGCCCTCATGGAACTCTGCTTTGTCGGCTTCCATCAACGCATCGATGAAACCCTCGTACTGCTCTTTGTCCATCGGACAGTTGAGGTAAGCTGTGCGCTCTTCCTCGGTTTCGCCCTTGTCATAACGCGATTGCATCCACGCTTTGGACATATCGATGCTGTCGAAATAGACGATTGGGGCGATGGCATCGAAAAACGCCAAAGCATCCGCGCCGGTGTGTGCTGCGATGGATTTGCCCAGATCACCAGAGGTGAGGGGGCCGGTTGCGATGATCCAATGGCCGTCGAACGGTAGCTCTTTTATCTCACCGTACTCAACGGAAATGTTGGGGTGTGCATTTATCGCGTCAGTCACTGCTTGGGCAAAGTGATCGCGATCCACAGCCAATGCGCCGCCGGCAGGAAGGCGGTGTTTGTCTGCGGTTTGAATAATCAAACCATCGGCCTGGCGCATTTCCCAGTGGAGTAGGCCAACTGCATTTTGTTCATCATCATCTGATCTGAAGGAGTTGGAGCAAACCATTTCTCCCATCAAACCCGTCTGATGCGCAAAAGTTTCAACTTCGGGCCGCATTTCGTGGATGACCACTTTGACGCCCATGTTTGCGGCTTGCCATGCAGCCTCTGAGCCGGCCATGCCGCCGCCCACGATGTGAAGAATATCTGTCATAGGGCTGATCTAGGGCAGGGATGCCATACAAACAACACCCAATTTAGCGCCTGTAGTCTTTGATGTAGGGAGTTTTTGAGGTCGTCGGAGCGGGGACGGACGATCAGTGAGAGCTGAACTGGAGGGACCTTCCGCCATTGGCGACCCAAAAGGTGTCGGGGCAATTTCGTATCCCGTGCCACAGTTATGCCTTATTCGCGCCCAATTTTTTAGAAAAAAATAGAACTGTGCGTTTGTAAAAGGGAAACAGTGAGGTTCTGCCATTTCAAATCATATTTTACAGCATGTTGAGTTAGGGTGTCATTGTTCCCACGTCGGATCACGCTTCTCCAAGAATGCCGCAATTCCCTCAGATGTGTCACGATCCAGCATGTTTTCGACCATGACATCACCTGTATATGCATAGGCATCCGCCACATTCATCTCGACTTGACTATAAAACGCCTCTTTTCCGATTTTCACGGCGGTGCCCAATTTCGATGCGACCGTATCGGCAAGTGCCATTGTCTCATTCTCTAAGGTCTCGTGTGCAACCACGCGATTAATCAAACCCAACGTTTCAGCCCGCTCTGACTCTATGAACGCACCGGTTGTGAGCATTTCAAACGCTTGCTTGCGGCCAATGCTGCGTGACAACGCCACCATTGGTGTTGAACAGAACAACCCAATGTTGACGCCATTTACCCCAAATTTTGTGCCCTGTGCTGCGATAGCCATGTCACAAGTGGCAACCAGTTGGCATCCGGCGGCTGTGGCGATGCCGTGTACTTGGGCGATGACTGGTTGTGGCATTGATTGAACGCGGGCCATCATGGCTGCGCATCGATCGAACAGATCTTTGAAATATGCCCGGCCGCCATCTTCTGCCTCTCGGCCTGCGGTCATTTGTTTCAGATCATGACCTGCGCAAAACGCTTTGCCGTTTCCGGAGATGATAACCGCACGAACAGATCGATCGTTGGCGATTTCATCTAATGATGCATGCAACCCTGCCAACATTTCATCTGAAAGTGCATTTAGTCGCTCAGGCGCGTTCATCACTAATCGTGTGACGGCGCCTTTGTCGTGACGTTCCAAAATTGCCATCTTGCTCTCCGATCAATTCCACGAGAACAATACGACAATGGGTAGGGGAGTAAAGCCATGATGCAGAAAACGCGAAGTCTTCAGATGAATGAGGCGCAGTTGATGACATTCATGCGTGAGGTGTTTCATCAAGTTGCCGATGAATTTGAAGTGGAACACGTGGCTGACAACGAAATCACAGTGCGATTGCTGGTTACTGAAAAGCATCTGCGCCCGGGTGGAACGGTTTCTGGTCCGTCAATGTTCGCGCTGGCCGATGTCTGTGCATATCTCGGGACATTGGCGATGATTGGCCCCAAGGCCTTGGCTGTAACAACGAACTGCGCAATTGATTTTATGCGTAAACCTGCTGCGAATACCGATCTGTTTGCAAAAGGTCGCTTGTTGAAGTTGGGCAAGCAGTTGGCGGTGTCTGACGTACTGATCTATTCTGATGGTTTAGATAAGCCCGTAGCGCGTGCCAGTCTGACCTACGCTATCCCGCCGAAATAACGCCAGAATACAAAAAGCCCGCCAGAGCAAGTCCGGCGGGAAGGAAGAGGTCTGGCAAACCTTGCATACACACGGGGAGAGGTCGGCAAGGTGACGGAAGAGTCAGATTTGCCAGAACTACCGTGCAGCCTCGCGACGAGTTTGCAGGGGTGTTAGTCCCACATCGGGCGACTGCAACTCCGTCAATTGGCATAGGGCCTTTCGGGTGCGATGGCGAAGGGTCCATTTAGACACTGTGACAGAACATTGAACATCTAAGGCCGATACAATCGGTTGGGTATTGTTTTCACGCAGGTAAATTAACGCGTCGATGTTCTGATAGGCTGTCCGTGTCATGGTAATCTCCTAAATTGTATCGACACAATTTGACGGTATCGTCATAATTTTTGATACACATAGTGGTGCAAATAATAGACGGAAACATTGTAATGAATACAATTTGGCAGCCAACCCTCACTGATAGTGCTAGACCTAAGTACAAAGCGGTTGCGCAGACCATCCGCGATGGTGTGGCGCGCGGCGAATTGGCGGAAGGGGCAAAACTTCCACCTGTCCGTGATTTGGCGTGGAAGTTGGGCATAACGCCGGGGACCGTTGCGCGCGCCTATACGATCTTGACTGACGAGGGGATGCTGACAGCCGAAGTTGGCCGCGGAACATTTGTTGCGTCCAAACGCAGCTTTGCACCGCTATATATGCCGATTGAGGTCGATTCAGCAATCCATGATGAAAAACATCAAACCTATCAGGTGAACCTGTTTTCCCCACACTTGCCAAACGTGGGGCAGGCCAGCTTGATCCGTCAGTTACTGTCAGATATCGCGCATGATCCACCGTCTGGCATGATGCATTACCCTAGTCGCCAGAATTCATTGTCTGCGCGCCAAGCGGCTGTAAGCTGGTTAAAAAACGCATCGCTGGGTGGGTTGCGCGAGGGGGACCTGACCTTAACCAATGGAGGACAAAACGCGATCCTGATTGTGATGCAAGCGGTCTTAAAGGGTCGTAGTCCGACTGTATTGGTTGAAGAGCTCGCATATCCTGGATTCCGTCGTGCCGCTGAATTGCTGCGCGTAAATGTTGTGCCAATTGCAATGGATAAGGACGGGATCATTACTGAAGCGCTAGCCGCAGCATGTGATGCCTACGAGCCACAAATTCTGTGCACGTCGCCTGAGGTTCACAATCCCACCTGTGGCTTCACACCTGAGAGCCGCCGAAAAGAGATTGTTGAAATTGCGCGCAAACACGATCTGCAAATACTGGAAGACGATTGTTATCGCATGGGCGCCGCTGAGGCACCGACCTATCGAATGCTTGCGCCTGAGCGTGGTTGGTATGTGTCTTCGATTTCCAAAACGGTTACGCCATCCTTGCGCATTGGTATCGCCGTAGCGCCTGAGGGCAAGGGCCCTAAACTACGCCGGGCGGCAGAGCACTCATTCTTTGGGTTGGCGACGCCTATCACTGATCTTTGTGCCCAGCTTCTTGGTCATCCGCAGCTGGATTCACTGACGACAAAGGCACGGATAGGGATCAATGCATTTGTCGAAATTGCTGTAAATATTCTTGGCGGCTATGACCTGCATTGGCGCAAAGATGTGCCGTTCCTTTGGCTGAAATTGCCAGAGGGTTGGCGCGCTGGCGCATTTTGTCAGGCAGCTGAAGCGGTGGGGGTGCAAATTCGCACTGCTGAAGAGTTCGCATGTCGCGATGCGCGTGTGCCCCATGCGGTGCGCTTTGCCATCAATGCTGGAGTGAGTTTAGAGAGCTTTGAGGCAGCTATTGGCCGTCTTCGTGATCTGCTGGACAATCCGCAAGAACAGATAGGCGTTTGATCGTCAAAGCAAGCCGCCGGCACCCCAAGCTAGACCAATGACAATCGCAATGCTTGAAAGCAGTCCAGAGTAGGCAGCGATCTTAGGAATGAAAAACGGGCGCTCCCCATAGGTGCGTCCGTCTATACCGGACACAACAACCTTCATTGGCTTGCCTTTGTATTCACAGTGCAAAATCCATACGGGCAAGAGGATGCGGAGATAATGAATGCCTGATGTATGTGTGTGGTACCCAAGGTTATTCACGCCCGATTTGTTAATATGTTGTTGATCCGGCTGCGGATAAACAACCGCTTGTCAGCCTTATTCGCATCCAACCAGTTGGCGACGCTTTGGTGGTGGCGCTCTGCTGCAAATCCCGCCAGATAACCTCCGCGGTATGGGCGCCGAGCGCTTGGATCAAAGTCTTGCAAAATCCCATCGCGGATCAATGGGGTCACGTGGGGTGATGCGGGCATTAGGAGGTCATCAAAACTGATCCCCATTTTGCCTTTGGTCGTCTTTGCCCAACGTTTGTTGCAACTGTCAACGGTGTTTTTGGCCCAGTATTTGACTGCTTCTTGGCTATCAAGGGTCCAGAAGGGCGCATAAAGCCCTGCAACTTGTGCTTTTGCGACGATACCCTCCAAATCGTTGGGGGAAGCAATCCGTCGTTTCAACCAGCCTTGGGTCTGGTGCTGCGCGTACATTGCGTCGATCTCAAATGGGATCAAAGCCATCGTTTCATAACCGTTGTCTTGCGTACTCAAAACCACGGGTCCATTGCAATAAGGGCAGCGTTCAGACAGGGCAGGGCCCGTGAATAAAACATTCCCAGCACATGTGTTACGGTGATGCGCACGGGTTTTTCTAAGGTCTGGCAGATCCTCCTCAGTCAAGTTTGGATCATAGCCTAGTTCTTCCGCCGCCTCATAATCATCATACGTTTTTCAATCATGGACATTGCCACAGCTGGCACATTCTAGTCCGCGACAAGTTGGAGAATAGCTGCACTGTCCAGCACAAGTTGGGCATTGAAGATCAGACTGTGTGGCGTTGGTGGTGTCCATCAATCAGATTCCGCGATTGCAGCCGCAATTTCAATCAGGATGCGAAGGTGACGTTAAGAGCGGTCCACGGCACCCTGTAAGTCACCAGATACGCCCCAATCACCAATGATGGTTGCTAAAAACCACGTGGTCATCAACCAAAACGCAATCATTGACCAACCAGCTATCCTGCGAATCCATCCCGCGGATCCCTGTTTTAACTCATGATGGCCTTCATATACCTTGATCAGCTTCAAAACAGGCAGCATCCCCACAAAAGTTGCAGCTATCAGTAAGACGACTGCGGCAAGGAATGGTGAGGTCAGGGGTGCCATAAAATATAGAACTCACTTAAAACGTCAAATTGAAGTTTGTAAAATATTTGCAAGCCGTTAGGATTGATTGCAAGAGGCGTTATTAGGTTTAGACGGCTCTAATTCTATGGGGTATTTTGATACCTTATTTATAACATGTTGTATTTGCTTGCTTAAAACATGATTGTTGTGCTTGATCACGCTCGCACTTGCTATATAAGCCATTCATCACTTACCAGAGTTGGTTATTCGACCTGCTCACTCACCTAAAACAGGACTATCCTGCCATGAAAACCTTTTCTGCAACACCAGCAGATATCGAAAAAAAATGGATCATCATTGATGCTGAAGGCATTGTGTTGGGTCGTTTGGCTTCGATTATTGCTATGCGCCTTCGCGGCAAGCACAAAGCAACGTTCACACCGCACATGGATTGCGGCGACAACGTTATCGTCATCAACGCTGAAAAAGTGCAGTTGACTGGTAACAAACGTCAAGAGCACCACTACTGGCACACTGGCCACCCAGGTGGCATCAAGTCACGTACAAAAGAAGAAATCCTCGAGGGCAAATACCCAGAGCGCGTTCTGACTTTGGCTGTGAAACGTATGTTGCCAGGCAACCGCCTGAGCCGTCAAATTATGACAAACATGCGTGTATATGCTGGTGCTGAGCATCCACATGAAGCGCAAAACCCAGAAGTTTTGGATGTTGAATCCATGAACTCTAAAAACACACGGAGCGCATGAGCATGTCTGACGAAATCAACACACTCGAAGACTTGCAAGCTGTTGTCGGCGAAGCCACAGCACCTGCAATCGAATTGACTCCACGTGAGCCAGTGATCGACTCACTGGGCCGTTCATACGCAACAGGCAAACGTAAAGATGCGGTTGCACGCGTTTGGATCAAGCCTGGTACAGGTAAAGTTACTGTAAACGGCAAGCCGCAAAACGAATACTTTGCGCGCCCTGTTTTGCAAATGATCCTAGCACAACCTTTCACCATTGCTGGTGTTGAAGGCGAATTTGACGTGGTTGCCACTGTCAAAGGCGGCGGTCTTTCTGGTCAAGCTGGTGCGGTTAAGCACGGTGTTTCCAAAGCATTGCAACTTTTCAATCCATCCCTTCGCGGTGCGTTGAAAGCGGCTGGCTTCTTGACACGTGACAGCCGCGTTGTTGAACGTAAGAAATACGGTAAAGCAAAAGCGCGTAAGAGCTTCCAGTTCTCGAAGCGTTAATTCTGTTTTACAAAAAATACAACAAATTCAATGGCCTGCAAGAAATTGCGGGCCATTTTTATGTGTCACGAATGACTCCCGACGCATGTTTTGCACGGTTTTTCTTGCCAAGAAGTCACGATCCAGTCACGTTAACCTTGCAGTTCTCATGTGAAGGTTTCAGTTCTCGTTCATGGCAGGCCAGTATCAAGATCGACAAGACAGTAAAATTTACGGCTCTCGGCTGATCATTCATCGGCGAGTGGATCTGGATAACGACAACTTTTACTTTCGAGCAAAGGTTGATGGCCATACCGGCTACATCAGAAGAAGCTGTCAAACATCAGATGTTGCTCGAGCAATGATGGTTGCTGAAGAGGCGTATGAAGAATTACGTGTTCGAGCAAAAGGTGGCTTCGCTTTAAAGACTGTTACTGTGGATGCGTTCTTCGATGGCTGGATAGAGACAACGAAGCATCGACTGACAGAGACACGGTATAAGTGGAAGGTAAATGTCTATGCTCGATATCTGACTGGATACTTAGGTCGTAAGAGTATCTCTGATCTGACGAAGAAGTTTGCTGATGGTTACTGGCACTATCGCTTAAACTTTTGGACTAGTGATGAAGGCCAAAAACGTATTGTGAATAATAAGCTACGAGCGAAAGCTAAGACATTTAGTTCGCACAACGTGGCTAAGGTTCCGTCATTTGCGACGTTGAAATCAGAAGCGTCACTGATCAATGAAATACTACGGGCAGCTGTTGATGAGGGTCATCTTCAGAGATCGATTAAGATCAGCGCACAGGATGCAATTGCGAAGTCTGAGCGATCAGATGGCTTTAGAGATACATTCACAGATGATGAATGGCGCATACTCACAGTCAATCTTTACAACTATGCGCATTGTCGTGGTCATTACGCTGGTAAGCGGGTGAATGCGTATCATCAGCTACAGAGACGGATGCTTCACGTGTTTGTGCTTCTTGCGTCGTCAACGGGCATGCGTGTGGGAGAGCTTAGACAGCTACGCTGGAATGATATTGAGTCACGCATGATGGATGACGGTCAGAAGCGATTGGTTGTGTCTGTGAGAGGCGAGACAAGTAAGGTCAGACGGGGCAGGGTAGCTGTTGCTCACTCTGATCACATCATAGGCGTTCTTGAGGCTTATAAGGAAGTCTCAAATAGGACTGATGGTCATGATTTGATCTTTTATTCTGAACGAGATGATGAGGTAGGCGAGGTCGATCTCAGCACAGCGTTCAAGACGTTCTTGAAAAGTATCGATCATGAAGGGCGTGCTGAAGGCTTACGTACAAGTTCGGATGGAAAGGCTAGAACGCTTTACTCATTGAGGCACTTCTATGCGATCCAGCGTTTAAAGCAGAGTGTTGATATCTACCGTCTGGCAGAAAATATGGGCACAGGTGTGACGCAGATACGCAATCACTATGGCCGTCACGTCTCGGGTGATGCGTTTATTCAAGAACTGACGAAGTATCGTTCAAAATCAGCGGATCGAAAGAAGCAAACTGCTGTGACATCACTCGTTGATATGCTTGAAGCAGGCATGATTGATGAAGAGGCAGCACTGCAGGCTTTTAAGAATGTGAAGGGGTGACTTGCTTATAAGAAATTGGTTTAGAATAGCGTAAGCTAAAATAAACCAGGCTTTGGAGGTAATAAAATTGAGACTACGTCAAAATCAGACCTTCAAAGCGTCCGTTGCCTTCATCGTGTTTTTTAATATTCTCATGCTGAATAAATTCTATAGCGGTCTGTACTGGATGAATGGATTTGCCTTTGCTACGCATGGTTTGATACCATTTTTACTCACAGTATTGTCGGTTACCACTTTACTTGCCTCACTAGTGTTCATGTTACGAGACACTAAGAAGTTTATACTTTTTGAAAACCCTTTGCTTCGCCTGGTCGTCAATTTGATTTTAGTGATCTTATTTGGATTTATTTTAACTGAATTTGTGGGAGCAATATCTCGTGTCGTTGTAAACCTAGCTGGATTAAACCCATTTTCTGAATACAATCCAAACGGTTAATCGGAGAAAACTTGAGACATGGAAGAATATGCAGAAGCCATTGATGAGCTTATTGAAATTGCTTCGTTAAAAGGGAAAATTACTAAGTCTGCATTTCAAAAACTGGTGTTAGATTATGGACTTGATGAAAGTATACTTGGCAATAAATTTAAACTCTATAAGGGAAAAGATTGGTTTGACTTTAAGATTAATCGACCAAATTCCTCATCTGAATTAAAAACTAGTAAGGGAATTGCTAGAGCACGAGTTTCTCAAAACCCAGAATTTTATGATTTATACTTCAAGCCTAGTTGTGGGGTTCATGCCAAAAGCCTTGATGATGAGATTTATGTTTATGTTGGCTTCAGGAGAAATGGCACGCAGGGTAAAATTTTTTTTGAAGATAATTTTCATGAAGTAATTGTAGCAAACAGTAGAAATACTGTGTTTGTTGATTGGGTGTATCTTTATGCAAAGGCACCCAAATTGGTAGATAAAATTTATAATGCTTTGTGAAAATATTCTAAATTTCAATTAGATTAGTTACTGCTTTGCAGTAACTCAGCACTACGTGCTGACATATTAGATGTTGATGATTTAATTATGGATAAGACTAAGAATTAATTCATAAAATCTTAATATTATTATACACTACAAAGTAAGTAATGTCAAGTAAAAACAGATGTTTGATCCATACTTCCTGAGCCAATAGTTCAGGAATTCTTTACTCAAAGCAAGCCTCGTCGTGTTCTAAAAATATTATCAAATACCCCACATTTTTCGCCAGATAAGCGAAAGTCTGCAACTTGTTTGTATAAATAGAAGTATCAGATGAAGCTCAGCATAGCTTTTCTGACCATATCCAATCATCATGAGTGATGTTTGACGAACCTGTCGTTAAGGCTGAGAAACGACACGCATAGAAGCGCAACGAGTTTGCGGTGAGCTAGTCAAACCCCGAAAGAAATGATGCCTCACCAGTAGCCAGGATAGAAACGCTACTTTAACAACCTTTCTATCACGATGCAGGCAACGTTTCCTTACGACCTGCGCTAGCCCATCTAGTCGTCTCGTTGGCTGATGATGCTTGACCGCTGTGGGGGTCGAAAGCCCCGTGAAGATGAACATAAGATGAGACCGCATAGCCGCCATCTGCCTCTGTGAGAATTGTTCAAACGAGATGTGTTATGCTGAAACACCTTCATTTCTTCGGAAGGTGAAGTGTGTCTAAAGTCCATTAAAACAAAAGAGATTAAACAAACTGAACCAACGAGCAAAGCGAGTTTGGCGTAGCCAATCTTTAAGGCACCATCAGTCAATCTTTAAGGCACCATCAGTCAATCATTAAGGCACCATCAGTCAATCTTTAAGAAACTTAATCACTTTGCTCGCTTCGCTCACAAGACTTCGTCTGATCAAATGCTGGTTATGGTTGTCAGTATTATGTCTTGGGTCCTGATAAATATAAATAATTTACAATAAATCTAATTAACTAAGGAGATAGATTGATGAAATATCCAAATGTGCTGGTCAACTTTAGAGTTCCAGTTCCGCTTAAACACGAGTTTGAAGATGCGTGTAAGCGGCTACACATGCCAATGACGGCACAGGTGAATCTATTAATGCGAGAGTTTGTTCATCGTCAGAAGAGAGCACAACAAAATCCTGATAGTATTAATGAACCTATCAGCTTCTATAACGGCATGGATGATGCGCTATGATGCTTGATAAGGTTTATCCAACAACGAAGCCTGATCTCGTTCGGGCTATCCAGAAGATGAAGATCAACAAGATTGAGGTCATTGACGGCTACACGACTGCTGATGAGCGTGAACTGACAAAAGCAGCCAAATCGATGTCATCAGGTTCAGGTGATGTGACTGTTATTTTAGTAAGATCATGATGACTTTTTCTGAACACATAGCCTCACAGGAAGACCTTGAAGAGAGGGTGCTACGAACAGGCGCTATCGTCGCTTATGGCTCAAAGTCTCGAAGAGAAGGCGATGAGGCTGTCAGGGCATACAAGCACGGGCAGCAAGCGTTACAAAAGGGTGGACCTGAAGTTGATCTTGAGGATCGAGTAAAACGCATTGAGCAATCATTAGATCACATGTTCGAAGGTCTTATAAAACAACGAGCACAAATCGGTTCTGGTGTCGCTGTTGATGTTGTCGGGCATTCATTGTCGAATAAACGCACTAAAACTTAGAAGTGGCTTTGAGCAAGTCCGTTGTACGTGTGCAATGGGCTCTTGATCTAAAGTTAGAATTCCGAACTCATGATATAATATAGATTATCTAATGAGAATGCATAACTCATTGAAAGGACTCGGTCCTATGGAAGTGGTTGCCATCTCCAAGTTTCCAGTCATTATTTTTCTAAAGAAAACACATTTAATATAATGAGTTAGACATGTCTTTAGGAAAACAAGCGAAAATACTTACCAAGAAACAAGTTGGTCAATTACTCTGGTATGTTGGGACGTTGCGAAATCCAACACGTAATCAAGTAATCGTAATGCTTTCGGTGAAGGCAGGTCTTCGGGCGAAAGAGATCGCAGAATTAACATGGTCTATGATTGTGGATGCTGATGGTGAGATTGGGTTTAACATCCACTTAACTGACAAAGCGTCTAAGGGTAGGAGCGGTCGAATTATTCCTCTCAACATGGAATTGAAACATAAACTTGAAAACTTGGTGGTAGAGGAACATAAACAGCACGGATCAGATCTGTCAAAATCATATGTAATCAAGACTGAACGGTCTCCCAAGACTTCTCCTCAAGCTATCGTGAATATGTTCTCTTCCTGGTACGCTGATATGGGTTTGATGGGCTGTTCGTCACATAGTGGGCGTAGAACATTCATTACTAATTCTGCACGCCAAATAAGCACAGTAGGTGGCTCAATACGAGACGTGCAGATATTGGCAGGTCATTCGTCTTTAGCTGTCACTCAGCGCTATATCGAGGGTGACAGCGAAGCGAGGCGCAAGATTGTGGATTTGGTATAAAGGTTTTCTCATCCTTGTTAATTTTTTCAAACGAACTATATCAAACGCGTAAATATATCTGCCAGATAAATAAATTTGCCAGATAAATGTGTTAGATAAATGTGCTAGAAAGATTTCTTATTGTGGCAGTATCTGTACAAAATGAACTGAGTTTATAGAATGGCAGGACAATTCTATTTCGGCTCTGATGTTACTCGAATTAATAAGACAACATCTGGTGAGCAGCATGATGCAAATCTTGCTGTTCTACCTGACGGTCATTTTGTTGCCGTATGGAATGATCGGTCCGGTAATGATGGCTCAGCGAACGGGATATTTGCACAGATCTATAATTCTGAACTTAGTCCTGTAGGTGATGAATTTATCGTTAATTCTTATACAAATTTCAATCAATCAAAGCCACAAGTCTCATCAACGTCGTCGGGTGACTTTCTTATTACTTGGCATGAAGGTAACGGCTACTTATCGGCTCAATTTTTCAATCAAAATGGCTCACAAATTGGTGAACAATTTAATGTGAGACCTGGCTGGAGCCACACTGGGGCCGTAGTTGGGGACTCTGATGGAGGTTTTTGGGTTGCTAGTAACGTAGCTCAGGATGCTATTTATCTCAAAAAGCTATCTGTTGATGGTGTTGAGCTTATTTCTGACATTAAAATTGATAGTGACGTATTCCAATCGAACCCATCGATAACAGTCTTAAACGATCAGCGTGTATTGGTAACATGGAGTGAAGTGTCTGAAAGTGGCTCTAGTGATATTTTTGGACAAATTATTTCGGGACAAGGCGACGTTCAGGGAGCAGTTTTCCAGTTGAATGTGACCGGTGAAGGAGATCAACTTCATGCGTCAGTTGCTGCGTTGTCTGATGGTGGATTTGCCGTAGCTTGGCAATCGCAAGGTCAAGATGGTGATGGCTACGGAATTATTTCCAGGCAATTCAACAGTGATTTTATAGGATCTACAGAAGTTATAGTTAATGATGCTACAATAGGCGATCAAACGACCCCAACTGTTTTAGGGCTCGATGGCGGCGGTTTCATCGTTGGATGGACAGACAACATCCATATAAACGGTGGAGCTGTATATGCTCAAAGATTTGATGGATTTACGACAAAAATAGGTTCAAATACTCTCTTAAATGATGATGGAATTGTAAGCTTAAATAATAGTAAAGATGTCGACTTCGTACAGCAAGTAGATGGCTCCATTATAGCCACATGGGATTCATGGGATGGAACAAGAGATATATTTGCTCGAACTTTATCATTTGATAAAGGCATAGCCACCGGCAGTTCAAATAGTGATGAATTCTACGGCAATGACAGGATGCTGGGGGGGGCGGGTAATGATATTTACTACGTCGATGGTACGAGTGATCGTGTTTATGAGACCACCAGTAGCTTAAGCAGTAACAGAACAGACGCAGGTGGCACGGATCGTATCTACAGCATAGTCAGTCAAAACATGGACGCTTATAACGGTGTTAAATTTGTTGAACATTTGACGCTGCAAGGCGGTAGCAATATTTATGGCTACGGAAATTCCCTCAACAACTCCATCAGCGGCACTACTGGTAACAACATCCTGAAGGGCAATAACGGCAATGACATTCTTCAGGGCAAGAATGGCAATGATACCCTACAGGGCGGTAACAACAACGACAAGCTGTATGGCGGTAAC
>JAOKHV010000033.1 GCA_028248455.1 Ascidiaceihabitans sp.
AGCGTGTGGGGAGGCTCATTCGATGCCACAGCCAAAACCCCTTATTTATATGTAAATTCAGCTATACAAGGGTGGTTGGCAGAGACGAAGGGATTCGAACCCTCGAGACCCTCACGGGCCTACTCCCTTAGCAGGGGAGCGCCTTCGACCACTCGGCCACGTCTCTGTTGCCCCGTTTAGCGATGAGTTGAGAGGGGGGCAAGAGGCAAAATTCCTGAATTTGCTAGGTATGTATAACGTCGGTATTACGTCAGTATTGTATCGGTGCATTATCGGCCTGTTCTTTGGGTGAATTCTTTCTCGAAAAATCCATTGTTAAAGAATTTCACGCCCCAAAATTTGAATAATGACCGTCAGAAACACCAAAAAACTTGGTACTAAAAGAAATAGGCGCCTTTAAGGCCTACGCCGCGACGTATAGCGCACGCCCTTCGATCCGACCTGATTGAAACGCAGCCCCTTTTTCGATAAGAATTATGTATGGGTGAGGAGTATACCTACCAATGAAAGTGGATATTTGGGATCAAGCGTCTACGAACCAAGGCGCGTTGGCAGTGATGGCTTTTCTATTGGTCCTCATCGCAATGCCGGTTGCAACATTTGCGTAGCGGATCTCGAATCGGAAAATCAAAGCCGCTATTGATGACGTCGGGGCGCGCCAACCTATAATTGCGCACTTGAGCCGCGGTACAGCAGAGAGTTATTTCACCTCACTGGAAAGCGTCATTGAGTGTTCTGGAAAGATTTTTGGCTAGAAAATGGTGTCGTGGCGGACATACGGAACCTGCCTAACGGTCGCATTATTCTACCCTCTCATCGCAATAGTCATGGGGTGGCTTTTTTCAATATTTGGTCACCTGCTGGGATCAATATATTTCGCGACATCGAGTCGAACATTGGCCGGCTTTGGCGTTTCTTGTTATTGGTCGGCAGCATCATCTTTGCGTTTATGATTGGGAAAAAACAATGACGCCCTTAGCAAGTATTTTGTAACCAAACTTTCCCAAAAAATGACAAAACGGGTTGGTCCTAACATCAAGATGGATCGGGTCGGGCTTGAAACATTAGTTGGTGGGATAGCAATTATCTTCGCCATTTCGGTCGCTCTGACCGTTGCGGCTATGTTTCCCGGCACATTCACTGGCTCCATTGCGGTGGGTTGCTGGTGCCTTTGCAGCCGCAATTTCTGTAGATGGAACGTTTGCAGCAGCAGTCGTCGGTGGCTTTGGTGTGGCTGGCAACGCGGAGGCAGCGGCGGCCGTATCAATCGTTGGTGATATAGAAATCGCGACACTGCATTTATTGCTTTACGCCCTCCTTCCCCTCCTGAACGCAGGCACTGACATGCTCTCTCTTTGGATCACATGTGCTTTCCTAAAAAGAACATCCGCAAACCGGCCGCAACCTTGGCTGGTTCTTGTTCGGATATTTGTCGATCTATGTCTGGCGGCGCTTTGCTTTGCCGGGCTGATTGTCGTGTTGTGGGCTATATTCACATTTTGGGGTTGGATCAGTCCAACAACGGTTCCGCTCGATTTGCGGGCCTACTGGACTGGTGTGCAAGCAGACCCCAGAACCGGTGTGGCGCTGTACTTAATGGCATTGACCACATTAATTCCTACGCTCATCCATATTACCGTTGGACTGGGTGCTATCTTGACGCAAAGATCAGTCAGCCTACTTCGGATGGCAATCGAACTTATCAAACAACCGTCGACCTTTCTTTCTCAGCCGAACACTTTGCCATCCAAAAGAGAAATTTGGATCGGGCCACGTACTGGGGCCATTTTCGTGCCGCGCTTGTTGTTGGTTCGATTTGCACCCCGTTGCTCACTGGTGCTTATGCGGTGCTAACTTAGCTGATGGTCAAACTTGCCGTTTGTTTGCGATTCCAGCAACCTAACGCTCACCCGCCCCAGCCTCGAGAGGAGCCGTCCTGCCCTCTTGAAATGCAGGCTCATGCGCCCAAACCGTGATCGAGTGGCATGTTCCGGTCGTCACCGGTGTGACCTGATGTAAAGAAAAACTAGGAAACACACTCACGCAGTCTTAGGCGAGGTTGGCGAATAACACCTGCGCACTGGGCATAATTTCTAGGTTTCCACCTTCATAACTGCCGGGCTCACTTAACTCTTAAACAAGGATCAGTTTGCGCTGGCCAGCAGCAGCCTCAATACCAATATCTGAATGCCATGCAAAGTGCCCCGCTTCAGAGGAGTTATACGTTGCTGCCTGTGGGCTTTCCGCAAATTCGCGCCGATCAAAATCAAATTGCGCCCTGTTTGACGTGCGCACGATGTCGAGCTGGCGTTTTTTGATATGAACGGTTTGTCGATACATTTGGACGGGGCGCAGGGCTATGCGGATTCTGCGCATCCGGAATTCGAGAAAGCCGCAGCCAGCCATTATTTAGCCGTGCTGGAAGGCCAAAGTGACAAGATCGCAGCCCGTCGGGCCGCGATCACCTGATCCCTCAGTTATTAAACAAGAAGTGCAACACGTCGCCGTCTTTGACGATGTAGGTCTTACCCTCTGCCCGCATTTTACCGGCTTCTTTAGACGGCTGTTCGCCGCCCAAAGTCACGAAGTCATCATAGGCGATGGTTTCGGCGCGGATGAACCCTTTTTCAAAGTCACCGTGGATCACGCCAGCAGCCTTTGGTGCGGTTGTCCCCGCCGGGATTGTCCATGCGCGGGCTTCTTTTGGGCCTACCGTGAAATAGGTTTCAAGGTGCAGCAGTACGTAGCCTGCGCAGATTAGGCGATCTTGGCCAGATTCGTTTAGTCCCATTTCCTCAAGGAACATGGTGGCTTCTTCTGGCTCTAGCTTGCTGATCTCTTCCTCGATCTGAGCAGAGATGATGACAGCGCTGTTTCCTTGGGCCGCGGCCATTGTGGCCACTGCAGCGGAGTGGTCATTGCCTTCAGACGCTTCAGCCTCACCCACGTTACAAACGTAAAGCACAGGTTTGGATGTCAGCAGTTGCAGTATCTTCCATTGTTTTGCATCGTCTTCGTCGATTTCTAGAACGCGGGCAGGTTTGCCGTCTTCCAATGCTTCTAGTGCCATTTTCATCAAGCGTTCTTGATCCACAGCATCTTTGTCACCGCCGCGCACCTTGCGACCCATGTTTTGCAAGCGTTTCTCAAGAGATTCGATATCTGCCAGCATCAGCTCGGTTTCAATCGTTTCCGCGTCTGAAACTGGATCAATGCGCCCCTCAACGTGGGTCACATCGCCATCTTCAAAGCAGCGTAGCACATGAGCGATGGCGTCAACTTCACGGATGTTTGCAAGGAATTGGTTGCCAAGGCCCTCGCCTTTGGATGCGCCTTTGACCAGGCCCGCGATGTCCACAAAGGTCATGCGTGTTGGAATAATCGTTTTAGAACTGGCGATTGCAGCCAATTTATCAAGACGCGCATCAGGGACACCCACTTCACCCACGTTAGGTTCAATGGTGCAGAACGGGAAGTTCGCAGCCTGTGCAGCGGCGGTTTTTGTCAAAGCGTTGAAAAGCGTGGATTTGCCCACGTTTGGCAAGCCGACGATGCCCATTTTGAAACCCATGATGTTCTCCTGCGCGTTGCATATACTGGTTTTCGCCGCTTCTAGTGCCCCTATCAACGCGGTGCAAGCTTCGTGGTGGAAATGCATGCTGATATATACAGGTGCTGCCCTGTGCAGTTGGCCGCGCTATTGCGATTGATTTCTTGTCCCAGAATTGGCATTGCAGACTGACCAATCTGCAAAAGGCCATAACATGACACGTATCGACGCAAAATTCGCTGAACTGAAAGCCGCCAACAAGAAGGCGTTTGTGTCTTATGTAATGGCTGGGGATCCTGACTTTGACACGTCTCTTGAGATCGTGAAGGGCTTGCCCGCTGCTGGTGTTGATATTATCGAACTTGGTTTGCCGTTCACCGATCCAATGGCCGATGGCCCGACCATTCAGTTGGCCGGACAGCGTGCGCTAGAGGTCGGCATGACCCTGACGCGCACCCTTGAGTTGGCTGCCAATTTTCGCGAAACCGATGACACAACGCCAATCGTTTTGATGGGGTATTACAACCCGATCTACAGCCGCGGCGTCGACAAATTCCTAGTCGATGCTAAAGAAGCTGGGATTGACGGATTGATCGTTGTGGATCTGCCACCAGAAGAAGACACAGAATTGTGCATTCCTGCGCAAGCGGCTGGGTTGAACTTTATCCGCCTTGCAACACCAACAACGGATGCCAAACGCCTACCTCGCGTTTTGCAGAATACCTCTGGTTTTGTGTATTACGTTTCGATCAACGGCATCACGGGCGCAGCGGAAGCTGAAGCGACCAATGTTGGTCCTGAGGTTGCGCGCATTCAAGAAGCGTCTGGCCTGCCTGTAATTGTTGGCTTTGGTGTAAACACCCCAGAAAAAGCCGAGGCAATTGCCGCAGTTGCCGATGGTACGGTTGTGGGCAGTGCAATTGTGAGCAAGATCGGTGCGGGCGAAACCGTTGCTGATGTTCTTGCCTTTGTGAAAACACTGTCAGACGGTGCGCACCGCGCCTGAGCCGACAGCGGCCAATCTCCCAAAGCAGTAAATCAAAGTTGCGAGCCCGCTCAGCAGTTGCTACCAAAAGGTAATGCAACTCTGAGGGTGGAACATGCCGGTCATTACCAACATCAAAGATCTCCAACGTCTCCACGAACGCCGTGTCCCACGGATGTTTTATGATTATGCTGAATCAGGCAGTTGGACCGAGCAGACCTTTCGGGAAAACACCACTGATTTTGATCAAATCCGCCTGCGCCAGCGCGTAGCCGTTGATATGACGGGACGCAGCACTGCGACCCAGATGATCGGTCAAGACGTAGCTATGCCTGTCGCTTTGGCTCCTGTTGGGCTAACAGGCATGCAACATGCGGACGGCGAAATCAAAGCAGCTCGCGCGGCCGAAGCATTTGGCGTTCCTTATACCTTGAGCACGATGTCGATCAATTCTATCGAGGATGTCGCCGCCGCCACGGCAAAACCGTTTTGGTTTCAGCTTTATACAATGCGCGACAGTGACTACATCAGCCGCCTGATCCAACGTGCAAAGGATGCGAATGTATCCGCTTTGGTCATAACCCTTGATCTTCAAATTCTTGGCCAACGCCATAAAGACTTGAAAAATGGTCTAAGTGCCCCACCCAAATTGACCCTTAAGACCATGGCGAACCTTGCGACCAAATGGTCATGGGGCATCGGAATGTTGGGTGCCAAACGCCGCGAATTTGGCAATATCGTGGGTCACGTTAAGGGCATCAGCGACACCTCAAGCCTTGGGTCATGGACCGCAGAGCAATTTGATCCAAGTTTGGATTGGGACAAGATTGCCAAACTTAAAGAACAATGGGGTGGCAAGGTTATCCTCAAAGGTATCTTGGATGCAGAAGACGCCAAGATGGCCCTCAAGGTTGGGGCGGATGCGATTATCGTATCCAACCACGGGGGGCGCCAATTAGACGGTGCCTTGTCTTCCATTCGTGCCCTGCCTTCCATTCTGGAAGCTGTTGGCGACAAGATTGATGTCCATTTGGACAGTGGCATCCGCTCTGGTCAAGATGTGCTTAAGGCGATGGCGATGGGGGCTAAGGGCACTTATATCGGGCGCGCCTATATCTACGGACTTGGCGCGATGGGCGAAGCCGGGGTTATATCTGCCCTCAACATCATTCACCGCGAACTCGATACAACAATGGCGTTGTGTGGTGAAACCAATGTTGAAGATTTAGGGCGTCACAACCTGCTTATTCCAGAAGACTTTGAAGGTCGCTGGCAGGAATAAGTTAGGGCTGGAAACTCCTGAAAGGTCGATTCAAACACCGTCTCATGTTAGTCTTCTCAGAACAGAACCTTGTCTTCTTGGCCGTTCCAAAAACGGGCGCGACAGCTATTAAAATGACTTTACGCCCTAAAGCTGATGTCATTTTTGCAAAGCAACGCAAGCACACAACAGCATTGCGGTTTCGTACAAAGATCAGCCCGTTGCTAAGAAACGCTTATGACATGAACCCAAAGCTGTTTGCGATTATGCGCGATCCCATTGATCAGATAGCCAGCGGGTACCGGTATCGCAAAAACGTGGATGAGGCCTATCCAGAGCGCAGTATGGTTGACATCGGCTTTGACGAATTTGTCTTGGCAGTGATTGAAGATGAACCACCAGCGTTTGCAGAAATTGGCAGTCAATTTAATTTCCTCACATCCAATCGTAGAAAATTGCTTGTCTCGCATTTGTTTGCATATGAAAAGATGGAGTTGTTGCACAGGTTCCTGTCAGAGCATTTTTGTGAGGAGTTTGTTTTCAAACAAAAGAACGTCTCTGAAGATGCCGACACAACTTTGTCGCCTGACGTTGGGGACACGCTGCACGTGAGCTTGAATTCGCACTATACGACAGGCTGATGGCTTCCGATGGCTATTTGCACAACCCGCGCGTCTAAGGCGCGGCATCTTTGCTTGGGGTGCGCAGCTTAATTGATAGCATCGGGATCAAGATCGCAGTCACGACCGCCAATAGCACTGCGACTATAAAGAATGATGCGGCCAACCCAAACCCTTGGGATACAAAGCCCATCAAAGAAGGCCCCATGAAAAATGCGCAATAGCCGATCACGGTTACCCGACTGATCGCCAATGTGCGCAGCTTGCGTGGCACAACCCGTCCGATCAACGCCAATGCGGTGGGTGCGACAACAGACATGCCCAGCCCACCCAGTGCGAAACCGATATAAGCCGTCCCAACGGTTTCAGCCCCAGCTGCGACTCCAATGCCGATAGCCGACAGTAAGCAGGCCAGTGCAATAAAGACTATATCGGAAAGGTATCGCGTTAAGGCGTGCCCACCAAGCCTTCCTATTCCCATTGTCAGTCCAAGGAATGCAGGCCCAAGCGCGCCTTCTCCAGCACCGCCACCAAGGGTGCGTTCGATGTGCAGCGCAGACCACCCTTCTGTCGAGGATTCAGCCAGATAGGCAATGAATACGATCAACCCAATACCCCAGATCAATCTTAATGGTAGGTTTCCAGAGCTGGAGGTTTCCACGTCATCCTCTTGGTAAAGGTCAGGCCCATACATCACAAACCCCAGCCCAACGATCGCGATGGTCAGTAGCAAAAAAACCTGGATCGGTGTCCAACTGGATTCGCGTGCAAGACCTGTTAACAGCGCACCACCAGCATAACAAAACGAGTAAGCCGCGTGGTTGAGGTTCATCAATGGCCGCTTGTGATGCGCTTCAATTCCAGCGATGCGGGCATTCGCCAAAACGTCGATGATCCCCGATCCGGCAGAAGCAATCGCAAGAGCGACCATAAAGGTGATCGCATTAGACGCGACCCCAACCCACATGAAACCCGCCGCAATTGCGAGGGCTGCGAAAACCAAAGCGAACGATCCAGCCAGACGCTGGGTGAGTGGCGCAAGAAACATTGCGGCAACCGCACCAAGTGACGACACCAAAACGATCAAGCCATAAGTCGCGTCTGAAATGCTTAAACCTGCTTTAAGAACAGGCATTTGCGCGAAATATGCCGCCCAAGCCATGCCGATTACAGTGAAGCCTGCAAGCGGTTTGCGTGATAGATAAAGATCGTTCAATATACCCATAGCCGAGTGGTGCCAGAGAGCATGCCCCACCACAAGTGACAGCGCAGTTAAAAAGCGCTTTTCTCAGATGCGAATCCGGTCTATACGCGCCACTTCACGCGGGACGACAGCCTTGGAGGCGTCCTGCCCTTAAAACATTGGAGAATTATTATGGCTGGAGAGATCCCTGATCTTGAAGTTCTAGCACGTACGGGGACAGGCAAGGGCGCCGCTCGTCAGGCACGCCGCGATGGCATGGTACCGGGCATTGTGTTTGGTGGCGACGTTGATCCACAACCGATCAACATCCCATTCAACAAATTGCTGAAAATGGTGAAAGCTGGCCGCTTTAAGTCCACGCTTTTCAACCTGAAAGTTGAAGGCCAAGACGACGTTCGCGTTATCTGCCGCGACGTTCAGCGCCATGTTGTTAAAGACTTGCCAACACACGTCGACTTCATGCGCCTAAAGCGCACTACAACAATCAACCTATTCATCCCAGTTGAGTTCATCAACGAAGACGAATGCCCAGGTATCAAGCGCGGTGGCCTATTGTCCGTTGTGCGTCCAGAAATTGAACTAAACGTTCTTGCTGGCGATATCCCTGGCGCATTGACTGTTGATTTGACTGGTTTGGAAGTTGGCGACACCATCACCATCTCATCCATCAAATTGCCAGAAGGCGCAAAAGCCACGATCGACCGTGACTTTGTTGTTGGCAACATCTCCGCACCATCGAGCCTTCGCTCTGCTGGTGACGACGATGAAGCAGAAGTTGAAGCGGAAGCTGAAGCACCTGCAGAAAGCTAAACTCAACTCGCAAGAGTTTGAGGTAATGAAACGGGGCTCCTTTTGGGGTCCCGTTTTTCGTTTCATCAAAAGATGTATGCGCTGTGGTGGAGGTCTGGTTGTTGCCTGTGTTAGTCTGCCACAAGGACAGATATAAATTGAGGAAACGCCATGAAATTAATTGTTGGTTTGGGAAACCCGGGCGCGAAATACGCCCGTAACCGCCACAATATAGGGTTTATGGCCCTCGATATGATTGCCTCAGATCACGGATTTGGCCCATGGAAACAAAAGTTCCAAGGTCTGGTAACAGAAGGTAGGTTCGGGTCTGATCGCGCGGTTTTGCTAAAGCCCGAAACCTTCATGAACAATTCTGGTCAATCTGTTGCGGCCGCGATGAAGTTTCACAAAATTGACGCTGAAGATGTTGTCATTTTCCATGACGAACTGGATCTTGCCCCCGGAAAAATCCGTTTCAAGATGTCTGGTGGTCATGCAGGTCACAATGGCCTGCGGTCTATCCATGCCTATATTGGCGCAGATTACGGTCGTATTCGCATGGGCGTTGGTCATCCTGGTCATAAAGATCGTGTTGCGGGTTTTGTGCTAAGTGATTTTGCCAAAGCAGAACAAGATTGGTTGGATGACGTGCTGCGCGGTTGCGCAGATGGAGCCCCATCTTTGGCCGCGGGTGATCCACCCAAGTTTATGAATGCGGTTGCCCTTCGCGTTGCGCCGCCTCGTACCAGTACAGGCAAACGTCAGCCAGAAAAGGTTGTGACAGAGCGACCGAAAAAGAAACCTGTCGAACCTGCGCCAGACACCGACAGCAGATCCGCGATGCAAAAGCTGATGGATCGCTTTAAATGACTTTACGCGCAGCCTTTGAAGATCAAGCTGTTTCATGTGAACGGCTAGACTCCCCATTCATGGGTCACTTGCTGCGCATACTTTCCGAGAACTGGCAATCGGACACCAAATTAGGCAAAGCGATGGCTGCCTATACAGGCGACATCGGTCCCGTTGGCCATTCGTTACCATTGCGTATTGCCGGTGGGCTTCATGCTTTGGTTCTCACAGGTCAATCGGACGCGTTGATTGCCGCGTATCCACCAAACACGTTTGACCATAGCGCCCTAGAAGTTGCGGTTTCACATGCCCTTGTCGCACATGTAGATTTCATGCTTGAGTGGACCCAAATCCCCCCACAAACCAATGAAGTCCGTCGCTCTGCCGCGTTAATCGCTGGTGCACAGGTTGCGCTTGAACATTTTCAACGCCCGACTGTATTGTCAGAACTCGGGGCAAGTGCGGGCCTTAACCTGATGTGGGATCATTATGCCTCAGACATTGCGGGACAGATCACTGGCCCACAGACGCCTGCTTTAACTTTAAACCCCGATTAGACAGGGCCCTGTCTCCCGTCAAACTCAAACAATATTGCTGAGCGGGCGGTGTGGACCTTAATCCACTGAACCCGCGCCTTGCGCCTGACCTATTGCGCCTCACGGCAAATTTGTGGGCGGATCAACCGCACCGATTGACCCTGACCAAAGCTGCGGCGGCGACCATAGATGTCGAGGTTGAAAAGGGTGATGCAATTGACTGGTTGGAAACGCGGTTAGCAAATCCACGTACAGGGCATTTGCATCTGATCCAGAATACCGTTGCATGGCAGTATTTCCCGAACTCATCCCAAGCACGTGGCCTTGAGCTGATTGAACAAGCTGGGACGCGTGCGACGGCTGAAACGCCTTTGGCGTGGTTATCAATGGAAAACGATGGAGACGCCACAGGTGGCGTTGGAGCAGCTCTGACGTTACGCTTGTGGCCCGGCAACATGACGCTACACTCGGGTCGTGTTGATTTTCGTGGGCGTTGGGTCGATTGGCGTCACTCCAACTGACCCTGCGTTTGTGACAATTTTTAAATATTGGTGAAGCCATCCCCACGAACTAGGTTATGCTCATGAAACACACCTCGATGGTAAAGGATTGAACATGGAACCTGAAGAAAGCGTGAATGTCCTTGGCACTCAACTTGGCCTATGCGGGGTTGATCCAGTTACTGGGTTCTTCCGTGATGGACACTGCAACACATGCGTTCAAGACCAAGGCAGCCACACTGTCTGCGCTGTGATGACTGCAGAATTTCTGGCTTATTCAAAATATGTCGGCAATGATCTAAGCACACCGCGCCCAGAGTTCGGGTTTCAAGGGCTCAAAGCGGGTGACGCGTGGTGCTTATGCGCCAGCCGTTTCCTGCAAGCCCATGATGAGGGATGCGCCCCAAGGGTCAATTTGGCCGCGACCCACAAACGCGCATTGCAGACAGTGCCCTTGCGCATATTGACGCAATACAGCGATCAAACCCCTTAAGGCAGCAACGAAAAAAGGCACCTCAGTTAAGGTGCCTTTTCTAATTCAATGCGATGTTGATTTAGACGAATTCGCCCATTTCAAAATCTAGTGCGCGTGCGACGGTAAAGATGTCTTTGTCGCCACGACCACACATGTTCATGCACAGGATATGATCCGCAGGCAATGTTGGTGCCAGCTTCATCACGTGCGCAAGCGCGTGGGATGGTTCAAGCGCTGGGATGATACCCTCAAGAGTACAGCAAAGTTGGAATGCCTCTAACGCTTCCACATCTGTGATCGAAACATATTTCGCACGGCCGATTTCGTGCAACCATGCGTGCTCTGGTCCGATACCTGGATAGTCTAGACCAGCAGAGATAGAGAAGCCTTCGAGGATTTGGCCATCATCGTCTTGCAAAAGGTACGTACGGTTGCCGTGAAGCACGCCTGGGCGTCCCCCCGTCAATGAAGCGCAGTGCTCCATCTTAGCATTCACGCCTTTACCGCCAGCTTCGACACCGATGATGTTCACTTCTTTGTCGTCAAGGAACGGGAAGAACAGACCCATCGCATTTGAACCACCACCGATTGCGGCAATCAAAGTATCTGGTAGACGACCTTCGGCTTCAATCATCTGTTCGCGGACTTCTTTGCCAATGATTGATTGGAAGTCACGGACCATTGCAGGGTACGGGTGTGGACCAGCTACAGTACCGATGCAGTAGAATGTATCGTCAACGTTCGTCACCCAGTCACGCAACGCATCGTTCATGGCGTCTTTCAACGTGCCACGACCTGAAGTCACAGGGATAACTTCGGCACCCAACAAGCGCATACGGAAAACGTTTGGTGCCTGACGTTCAACATCATGCGCGCCCATGTAGACCACGCACTGTAGGCCAAATTTTGCACAGACTGTCGCCGTTGCGACGCCGTGCTGACCAGCGCCCGTTTCAGCGATAATGCGCTTTTTGCCCATGCGGCGAGCCAGAATGATCTGGCCCAGCACGTTGTTAATCTTGTGCGCGCCAGTGTGGTTTAGCTCGTCGCGCTTCATGTAGACTTTGGCACCGCCAAGATGTTCGGTTAGGCGTTCAGCATGATACAGTGGGCTTGGACGACCCACATAGTGCTTCCACAAGAAATCCATCTCTGCCCAAAAACTGTCGTCCGTCTTCGCCTTTTCGTATTCTTCCTCAAGGCTAAGGATCAATGGCATCAAGGTCTCAGAGACGAAACGTCCACCGAAATCACCAAACCGTCCCTGCTCATCAGGTCCAGTCATAAAAGAATTGAAAAGGTCGTTCATCTGAGTGCTCCACTTCGCTTCATTCGGATGTAGCTTATGGATTGGGACACGTAAAGCGGACACCGCACCGCACCCGCAATCCCGTGTTGAAATTATAAGGTTGGGATTTTAGAAACACCTTGGGAAGCGTCCATAAACGCGCGGATCATCGCGGGATCTTTGACGCCTGGTGCGCTTTCGACCCCAGAGCTAAGATCCAACTGGCGCGTGCCCGTCATTCTGATGGCTTCGGCGGCATTTTCTGGCGTCAAACCACCTGCCAACATCCATGGCACGATCCACCGATGACCGGCGACCAGACGCCAATCAAACGTTAGCCCATTGCCACCAGGTAGATCGCCATTTTTAGGTGGCTTCGCATCCACAAGAATCTGATCTGCAACCTGCTGATAAGCGTCAAGCACCGGTAAATCAGCTTCACTGGAAACGCCAACGGCTTTCATAACCGGCAAGCCATAACGGGCTTTGACTTCCAAAACCCGCTCTGGCGTTTCAGAACCGTGCAACTGCAGCATATCTAGGGGCACTTGTGCCGTCAGCGCATCGAGGAACGCATTGTCAGCATTCACCGTCAACGCAACCTTGCCCAGACCAACGGGGGCCTCAACAGCCATTGCTGCGGCCTGTTCAAAGGACACGTTGCGTGGTGATTTAGGGAAAAAGACAAAGCCACAATAAGTCGCGCCAGCCTGTGCAACCGCGTGAACCTCGCGTGGCTGCGTCAAACCGCAGACTTTTACCGCTACAGATTTAGACATTCAGATCAACTGGCTTTGTCTAGCAAGGCTAGAACGTCATCTTGGCTATCAGCGTTTTGGCCTTTCATACGTGCGATCTCGCGCTTAAGGCGACGCAGGTTGCGGCTTGATTTGGATCCTTCAGCGCGCATTGAATGCTCACGGAACCACTCCCACACAAAACCAACCACGAGACCCACAATGAGTCCACCGAAAATCACGACAAAAAGCGGTATGTTGACCGATGGGTTTACTGCAAACAGACCGGCAATCTCATCAGGCAATACCTTGAGGGTGACAACAGTGCGGTTGGCCAAAGCAACAGCAATCAACGCAACCGCAAAGGTCGCGATGCAGGCATGACGAATATAGCGCACTTTTTAAGCGTTCCCGTTCAGACGATCACGAAGTAACTTACCTGTCTTGAAAAACGGGACGTGTTTTTCTTCGACGCTTACGGTTTCGCCAGTACGAGGGTTACGGCCTACACGCGCGTCGCGTTGTTTTACCGAAAATGCACCAAAACCGCGAAGTTCGACACGATCACCGCGCGACATCGCTGATGTGACTTCGTCAAATATCGTATTCACGATGCGTTCAACATCACGTTGGTAAAGATGTGGGTTTTCGTCCGCAATTTTCTGTATCAGTTCAGATCGGATCATTAGATATCCCCCGGAGTATTGAATGCAATTCAGATGATTATAGGCACGTTTATCGAAAACTGAATAGACATCACTTCGAAAAACATGATTTTCATACGTATCTTTGGGTATTTCGGCCCTATTTGGTCGAGCGATTTGGCCCAGTTGGCAAAGTTTTGCCTGAAACTTCAGCAACTGGACCTATGATTCGCCGCTAACACTCCAGTTCAGCCTAAGAAACTTGCAGAACTAGAGATCTTGTAACGTTGGAACTGAAGTTGTCACAGCCGGCACAAGCACTGCTGCGTCAGGAGTTTAAGCACCAGGCACAAACGCAGCCAAGATGTTCGGTATGTCCGCAGCATCTAATCCCTGTAGAACGGCCACTGCTTGCCCTGCAACGTTGCAACAACACCATTTTGTGCAGCATCAAACGTAAACTCAATCACGTCCATTAGTGTGTTTTGTGAAACGGATAAGACATCTTCGCTTACGTCAAAATCAACAATTTGAACTGCGGCTTGCACCCGCGTGAAATCACGAATGGCAGTGAAGTTGTCAGTCCCTCTTCCACCAATCATCGTATCGCCATCATCACCCATCAAAGTGTCAGCGCCCGCGCCGGCATTCAGCGTATCGGCAGTGCCAAAATCAGCAATGGATGCGGTTGGATCCGCAGCAACGATACCGTCTGTCGCATCAAGTACATCAGAAACTTGATCCCCAGACAGCTGATTTGCGCCCAGATGGTCAACGATTTCATCGCAGCCCGCACCGCCACGAATAACATCGTCGCCAAGCATCTGCGACGCATCTGCCAGCTCGGAGCTACCGGACACATCGTCTCCTTCACCAAGGAATATTTGGTCATCCCCATCACCACCAGCGACACTATCCACACCGTTGTTACCGTAAAGCACATCGTCGCCTGCATCACCTGAGATCAGATCATCACCATCAAGGCCGACAAGGGTGTAATTGCCGCTACCCGCGTTGAGGGTGTTGTTCAATGCGTTGGCTTGGATCTCTACGCCAGCAACTGTGCCAGTGTACGGGGTTTGAGCAGCAAGCATGTTCACGACACCACCTTCAACTTCACTGTAACCCCCGGTAATTCCAGCTTCGTCGAATGGAAAAACGTGGACGTGATATTGGCAATATCATCGGCTACCAATCCCTCAAGAATTGCGACCTCTTCGGATGCAACCGAAGCAATAACGCCACCTCTCGTCGCATCAAAAGCAAATGAGATTTCTTCATCGCTCGTGGCTGCGTTGCTAAAGACAGACAAGACATTATCGGTGACAGCAAAATCCTTAATCTCAACGACGGCTTGATCTCTTGAGAGGTTAGCAATGACGCCGAAGTCGTCGTCGCCTGTACCACCAATCAGAATATCGCCGTCGTTGCCACGTAAGAAGTCATTGCCGGTGCCACCGTCTAGAGTGTCCATGGTGGCGAAATCAGCTTCGGATATGCTTTGATCCACAGCGTTGTTACCGTCGACAGCGACCAAGGTGTCGTTGCCAACATCTCCCATCAAGTGGTTAGAACCAAAGTTGTCAAAAATCTGATCATCACCAGCACCGCCGCGAACGAAATCATCACCGAACATATCCGATGGTCCATTTTTTCCGCTCCAGCCAGATGCGTCATCAACCATACCAAGAAAGATGCGATCGTCGTCTGTGCCGCCAAAGACCACATCATCACCATCTCTACCGTAAAGGGTATCATCGCCGGCATCTCCGAAGACCTGATCATCACCACCCTCTGTAACGACTGTATCGGCACCACCACCTGCACGGATTATATTATCTAGATTATTGTCGCGAACTTCGACAGCTGCATCCGATCCACTGTATCGCGTGTCGTTCCGGTCGAACTGGACCAGGTCGCCGTTCTCTTCCGGATCAGTTTGAACCAGTTCTTCTGAGTTTGGTTGACCAATTGGATCTTCAGATTCATTTCCATCATCTTCAAAAAAAACGCAGCGTCCAACAACATAGACAATATAATAAGTCCAAGCATAAATAATCCCACCCTAAATTGTGTAAATTCTCGCATAAACATAAGTTAGAGACAGCCAATAAGTGTGACTGTTCAGAACAAAACACCTAACGCCAAGAAATCCGGATACCGTTTTGATTTAAGAAACAATCACCGAAGGTTGAATACGGCAGTGGGATCACCGTGCTAGCTTAAAAACAAAAAAGGGCCCCGCAGTTGCCTGCGGGGCCCAATCTTAAAACGTTAAGCGATTAAGCTTATTCGTCGCCGGTGTTCAAAGCTGCACCAAGGATATCGCCCAAGGATGCGCCTGAGTCAGATGAACCATACTGTTCAACGGCTTCTTTTTCTTCAGCAATTTCACGTGCTTTGATGGAGACACCCAAGCGGCGTGTTTTTGCGTCAACGTTAGTGATACGTACGTCCACTTTGTCACCAACTGAGAAACGCTCTGGGCGCTGCTCTGCACGGTCACGGGACAGATCGGAACGACGGATGAAGGATTTCATGCCTTCATATTCGCACTCAACACCACCTTCTTCGATGGCTGTCACTGTCACAGTTACGATGGAACCGCGCTTAACGCCGCCCACTGCTTCTGCGAACTTGTCGCCGCCCATACCTTTGATAGACAAGGAGATGCGTTCTTTTTCAACGTCGACTTCGGATACAACAGCCTGAACCACGTCGTTCTTGTGGTAGCTTTGGATCGCGTCTTCGCCACGTTCGTCCCATGATAGGTCGGACAAGTGAACCATGCCGTCGATGTCGCCTTCAAGGCCAACAAACAAACCGAATTCGGTGATGTTTTTGACTTCGCCTTCGACTTCAGTGCCTTCAGGGTGCGTTTCTGCAAACACTTCCCATGGGTTGCGCTGTGTCTGTTTCAGACCCAAAGATACGCGACGCTTGGTGCCGTCGATTTCCAGAACCATAACTTCGACTTCTTGAGACGTAGATACGATTTTGCCTGGGTGTACGTTCTTCTTAGTCCAAGACATTTCAGAAACGTGCACAAGACCTTCAACGCCTGCTTCTAGCTCAACGAATGCGCCATAATCAGTGATGTTGGTCACGCGACCAGTGTGTGTAGACTCAAGTGGGTATTTCGCAGCAACCAGATCCCATGGATCCTCTTGCAATTGCTTCATGCCCAAGGAGATGCGGTGTGTCTCTTTGTTGATCTTGATAACCTGAACTTTGATCGTTGCACCGATTGTCAGGATTTCAGATGGGTGGTTCACACGACGCCATGCCATGTCAGTGACGTGCAACAAGCCGTCAACGCCGCCCAAATCAACGAACGCACCGTATTCAGTGATGTTCTTAACAACACCGTCGACGTTTTGGCCTTCAGTAAGATTGCCAATAACTTCAGCGCGTTGTTCGGCACGTGATTCCTCAAGGATAGCACGACGAGAAACAACGATGTTGCCACGACGACGGTCCATTTTAAGGATTTGGAATGGTTGCTTAAGACCCATCAATGGGCCTGCGTCACGCACAGGGCGTACGTCAACTTGAGAGCCTGGAAGGAACGCAACTGCGCCGCCAAGATCAACTGTAAAGCCACCTTTAACGCGGCCGAAGATTGCGCCTTCAACGCGTGCTTCACCGGCGTAGGCAGTCTCAAGACGATCCCATGCTTCTTCACGACGAGCCATCTCACGAGAGATTACAGCTTCGCCTTTAGAGTTTTCGACCTGACGGAGGAATACTTCAACTGTGTCGCCAGCAGCGATATTTGGAGCTTCACCGGGATCTGCGAATTCTTTAATGTCGACGCGGCCTTCCATCTTGTAGCCTACGTCGATGATGGCTTGGCCCGCTTCAATCGCGATAACCTTGCCTTTAACAACGGAACCCTCTTCTGGGGTGTCCATTTCGAAGCTTTCATTCAAAAGTGCTTCAAACTCGTCCATCATATTTGCCATGTGGCGTCTATTTCCTAATCTACATATTTGATTCTGGCCGTGCGGTTGTCTCCGCCGGTCTTTGGGGTTTCATTGGTCGAACGGTTCGGCATCGGGAAATACAAAAAAGGGTCGGCAAAAAACCGAACCCCGTAAATATCTTGCCCAA
>JAOKHV010000034.1 GCA_028248455.1 Ascidiaceihabitans sp.
GGACTGAGTTTTAACACATCTGCATGACTTAACGAAGGTGCCAGAACCCCGACGATTAATCCGCATGATACTAAGAACTGGGTCTGTTTTTTGAAATTCATATCGAAATGGTCTCAGGTTGACACTTGCATTGATAAAAGCGATGTTAGTTCAAGTCCATCTGAATGTTTTTATGATAAGGTTAAGCCCGATGTCTAAAGTCAATTTGCAGAAATCTGCGCGTAATCTTTCTCCACTCTCTTTGCTTGTATTGGCGGCATGTGGTGGAGAAGAGAGCTTTACGTCTGGTCCAGTGCTTGGGCCAGTATCAGGCAATATTATCCACGGGCCACTTTTTAAAGCTTTGGTTGGTTTGGACACAGATAGCGACGGTGTTGTTGATACGGACACGGTTTACACAGGCGAGGATGGCGGTTTTTCCATATCGACGAGCAGTTCAACTTACACGATTATAGCAGTCACTGATGATGAAACCTTCGACACCTCTTCGGGAACCTTTTTGTCTGGCGTTACACTTAAGGCACCGCAGGGTGCGACAGTTGTGACACCAACAACCACTCTGATGCAGGATGGTGATCTGACTGCGGCTGAGGTTGCAGCAGTGCTTGGCCTGCCTGAGGGCGTTGATCCGCTGACCTTCAACCCCTTTGACATCGATGAGACGGATCCTGCTCAGGTGGCCAATGCGTTGGCTGTAGAGAAAATCAGTGTACAGATTATGAGTGCTGTAACGGCTTTTGCGGCCACAGCAGAGGGCGCTGGCGCGAGTGAAGCGGACGCTTTTTCGGCAGCGTTAAATTCAATTGTAGAGGTTGTTAAAGCCAAGGCTGCGAAGCTCACAGATGAAACCGCAAGCGATGCGCAGAAGTCTCTTGATTTAACCAGCGCTACGGATTTGGCTGAGATTACTGCACAAGCTAAAATAGCGGCTGGTAATACAGCTGGAGTTAACACCGATGCTTTTGATGCCTTGGCGGACGCTACTGCGACATCGGTTAAAAATGTAAACGACGCGGTAGAGGAAATGGGCGATCTTACATCAGACGCGTCAACAAACATCCTTAATATCGTTCAGCTTAATGCGGACGATATTAAGGGTGCTGTGACTGATGAGGCCAACAGTGCTGGGTCTGGCAGTATCGCTTTTACAGACGCTGATGAAGTTACTACTGCTGTAAACAATGCGGCTCCTGAGGCGATAGCCCTTAGCGAGAATGAGATCAGCGAAGATGCGTCATCGCTTGTGATTGGGGTGTTGAGTACAACGGATAGTGACCAGCCTGATGGGGTGGCGTTTACCTACGCGCTTGCGGGGGCCGATGCCGATTATTTTATTATAGATCAGACCACAGGGCAATTGTCTCTTAAAGCGCAGCCTGACTATGAAACGAAAGAGTCCTACAGCATCTCTGTTCTGTCGACAGATGAGGGTGGCAAAACTTTTGTGCAGGGCTTCACCATCACTGTTGGGGATGCAAATGATGCGCCTGTGCTTGCGGATGTGGCTTCTGAGGTGTCTGGCAGTGCGGGGAGTTATACCGCTACAGGAGCTTTGACTGCGACTGACCAAGATGGTGATGATCTCACTTATACAGCGACAGATGGGACGGGATCGTATGGCTCGGTGGTGGTGTCTGCGAGTGGTGCTTATGTTTACACATTGGATGAAGCCAATGAGGATGTTTTAGCTTTAGCGCATGATGCAAGTTTAACGGATACGTTTACAGTTACTGTTTCTGACGGGAATGGTGGAACCGCTACGAGCGATTTAACAATAACTATTTATGGCAGCGACAGTGGTTACGCCCTCAAAGGTCCTCTGGAGGGGGCGATTGCTTTTAACGATTACAATGGCGATGGCGTATTAACGGACGGTGAATCATGGGTTGAGACGGCGAGTGACGGCTCATATGCGCTATTACTTAATTCGAACTTAGATGCATCTGCTTCTTATGACACATCAGGGTTTGATTATGATGACTACAGCGTCGTCATCTCGATGGAGAATGCAACAGACAGTACGTCTGGTGAGAGTTATGCAGATGCGGGTACAACTTTAAAAGCGGCTCCGGGTGGCGGCATCGTAACGCCCATGACAACACTGCACGAGCATTCTGAGGAGCATGCAACAGATTTTGCAGCTGATGACCTTGCTGAGGCTCTGGGGCTTGATAGCACTGAAGTTGATATATTGACGTTTAATACCCATGCGGCGGATGTCGATGCAGACCTTGCCCATGAAGTTGAGTCTATTCAACAGCACTTGATGACGACGACGATGATGGTTCAGGCTGCTATTAAGGGCGTGGGAACGCCTGGTGAAGGCACGGCTGTCTCGGATGTTGTGGCGCATGATGCGGCTTTAGACTCGCTGATTAATCTTATTATCGAAGTTCATAAGGCGAATACCGAAGTAGGGGGAAGTGAAGCTGTCTCCATAACGGGTGATCTTGATCTGAGTGATCATGAGCATTTGGAGGCGCTGGAGACGTTAATTGAAGCTGATCTAGCTGATACGAGTGCTGGGGCTCTGGGAGCAACAATGGCCGCGAATGGCACATCTGTTCCAGTACCAGTGCTTGAGTATGTTTTAGAGCACGCATCGACATCGATAAATCTGGTGAATACTGCACTTGATGCGCTGTCAGCAGATGATTTTGGCGGGGTTAATGCAGGGGCTGTATCGCATCTTAAGCATGATGTAGCAGATGAAATCCAGGAAATGGCGACAGCGGCGCGTGCCTACTACGATGAGTGGGTTACAGCTAATCCTGATGATACTTTTGACACTGGCACGGCAAATTCTGAAACAGGTGTTTTGGAAGGTGGGGATTGGGCGGACTTTGACGCTGACAGTTATCTCACGTTGAACACAACCAGTGCTATAAATACGAAGATAATTGCAAACAAGGCGATCGTTGCAGAACATTTGGGTCAAACTGAATTGACGCTTTTTGTACCTGAGGGGCAATCTGTAACTGAAGATGCCGCTGCAAACACCATTACTGGAACGCTCAAAGGCTTCAATCCTGAAAATGATACGTTGTCCTATACAATAGTGGGCCAAATTGGGAGTGCGGGGAGTGTTTCCGAAACGGGTACCTATGGAACTCTTCAACTTAACGCGTCTACTGGGGTCTACACATACACTCTTAACAATGAGGCGGCGGCAACCGATGCGCTAAAGTCTGGTATCCGGACAACTGAAACGTTCTCTGTTCAGGTTACAGATGGCACCAATTCTCCAGAAGCGCAAAATCTCACATTCACAATTATTGGTGCCCCAGCTGCCCCTACTAATGTGCAATTTGTTGCCAGTTCTTCTCTCAGCATTGACGGCATTGACGAGAATGCCTCTGGAATACTACTTGGTTCCGCAACTAGTGTTGCCGAAAGTTCAAACGTTTCATACGATTTGGGTCAAAACCCCTATAGTAAGCTCCAAATTTCTACGAGTACAGGTGAGGTTACGCTTTCTAGTCCGTGGGACTATGAAACTGATGGGGGGACAATATCTTTTACCATCATAGCCTCTTCCTACGGGGAGAGTGCTGATGCTGTATCTGTAAATTTCGCTGTGACTGACGTTAAAGAAGCTCCAAAATTTGGATCTGGCCTTCAAGATGAGGCAAGCAGTGTTGCTACTGAGGGTTCGGCTTTCGAATTTGCTTTTAGCTCTGGTTCTTCATTATTGATTACAGATGAAGATGAAGGGGATGACTTTTCAAACCTTACATTTACTCTTGGGGATGATGCGCCAGACTGGTTGTCGATTGATAAAACCAGCAACTACGTGAAGCTCGTAGGCACTCCCACATTGGAAAGTGATGTAGGATCTTTCGATGTCGTGTTGACTGCTAGCGACGGCGAGGCAAGTAATGACTTCACAATTATTCTTACTGTTGAAGCAGTCAATGATGCGCCTCAACTAACGATGGTAGGGGATGAAGCCACTATTACTGTAGGAGCGGGCGAAGTCGGGCCGGACGTTTTGACGCCTGCTCTTTATGCATCCGATGAGGAGAATGCGACGTCAGACTTAACTTTCTTTATACTTAACGCTGATGGAGAAAAAGTGACCCAAACGGCCACCTTTGAAATTTCTGGTGGTAAACTCAAATTCTTGGATAGCGTAACGACGCCGGCTGGGCAGTCTTTTGATGTCACTATCGTAGCTCAGGACACTGATGGGGCATACTCAAATGAGGCTTCTGTCCAAGTAGCTGTTGGAAATACGAATCTGAGACCGGAGATTGATAGCTTTTCAGCCGCAACCACAAGTGGTGTTCAAGTGGTTGGTTCAGGTATCATAACTATATCCGCAGTTACCTCTGAGCCTGTATATTCCAGCGATACAGAGAGTGCTACCTTTGATGCTACTTTGAGGTTTTCAGACTCCGAAGTGCAAACTTTAACATTTACTCGAGATGCAAATGATCGGACCTTGTTCACGACGTCCATCACTGTGAATTCTCAAACACCAAACTCTGGTGGCATCGAATTAATTGGGTATAATTCCGGTACGGTTGTCGATGTTAGTGGTTCAACATTGATCGCGGCAACACTTACTGACTCGCCCGTCGCGCTTGGAATTGGTGTTGACACAGAGGCACCCTCTGCAAGTGTGACTGTTAATCAATCTACATCGCAACCACTATACACCATCGATACGGTTGCCGACACGGCCACTCTTACGCTTACTATCAATGAGGTTGATGAATTAGGCTTTGAAGATGGAGCTGATGTTTCTACCTCCTTTGATTTTACAATGCTGTCGTGGGGTGTTGATGACAGCCAAGATGAAGTACCATTCTTGGATAGTTACATTGATAGTGCGGTGCTCTCCATACCAGGAGATAATAACAACACAGGATCTTTGGCCATCGTTCTGAGTGATGCTGGGCGCAGTGCGATTGAAAGTTTGTCGGGCTTTGGCGGATCTGTTAATTTAGATACTTTAGACGTTGGGTCTGGTTTCTTAGTTGATATTGCAGGAAATAATTCTGCGGCTATTGCACGTCCAGATATCGAAATTGAGATGTCTGACTCGCAGGCTCCAGTTCTTACATCTATATCGGTTTTGTTGACTGACTCGAATGGAAATGGATATGCTAATAACAGCGAAACTTTAACGTTTACTGCAACCTTAAGTGAGGCAGTGAAATCGGGTACAGTGTTCAGCGTAGATTTGAATACGGGTGATACGGTAACCTTTACTGCTGCGTCAAATACGAATATAGTTGAGAGCGCAATAGTGTTGGGGTCTGATTTCAGTGATTTTGCGGTGGGTTCGCTATCAGTTACCTCTTACACAGTGAGTTCGTCTTCAGACGTTCACGGCAACTTGTTAATAGATGACACTGCTATCGACGGTTTTGATAATCTTAGTAATTCAAGCGACTTTGCTAGAGACACGGAGGCACCCTCTGCAAGTGTGACTGTTAATCAATCTACATCGCAACCACTATACACCATCGATACGGTTGCCGACACGGCCACTCTTACGCTTACTATCAATGAGGTTGATGAATTAGGCTTTGAAGATGGAGCTGATGTTTCTACCTCCTTTGATTTTACAATGCTGTCGTGGGGTGTTGATGACAGCCAAGATGAAGTACCATTCTTGGATAGTTACATTGATAGTGCGGTGCTCTCCATACCAGGAGATATTAACAACACAGGATCTTTGGCCATCGTTCTGAGTGATGCTGGGCGCAGTGCGATTGAAAGTTTGTCGGGCTTTGGCGGATCTGTTAATTTAGATACTTTAGACGTTGGGTCTGGTTTCTTAGTTGATATTGCAGGAAATAATTCTGCGGCTATTGCACGTCCAGATATCGAAATTGAGATGTCTGACTCGCAGGCTCCAGTTCTTACATCTATAACTGCCTCGTCAGAAAGTAGTTCTCCTTATGGAATCGGGGATCAAATCACTATTACAACTTCACTAAGTGAGGCTGTTTCCGCCGACGCTGAACTGACATTTAACTTGAGTAACGATAAAACGGTTACTGCGACAAGATCGGAAGATGATACGACCTTAATAACTGCCGTCTACGCTATTGAGACAGGGGAAGATACAGAAGGTTTAAGTATTCTGTCTTATTCTGTGGCAAGCGGTAGCGTTGATGCTCACGGAAACGAAATCGATCCTGACACAACAGTCGAAAGCATTGCTGCAATAGGTGAAATAGTGATTGACGCTACGGCGCCATATATATCCGTCAGTAATTGGAATAATATATCCGATGTTATTGACCTTGTATTCAGTGAAGAACTGTCGAGTGCGGCCCAAGACGGTGTCGTGCTTGGCTTACAGGGCTTGCCAGGTGTAGCCGATGACGAGGTGGGCGTTTGGACCCAAAATGATGACGGTGACTCAGTGTTAAGCATAGGTACTTCAGCGGATGCTGATGCAGAAAATGTCGTAACAAATAGCATCGAATTTTCTATTGAAGACTTAACTGGCAATATAACAAATATATCTGAGATAGATTTCTCAATAATCGCTTAGTAGGGATTGGAAAAAACATGGCTGATGGCAACACCCCCATTTTAGATGACGAAAACGGTGCAATTACTGGTTACGTCTCCGTATATTCTGAAACTGGTAGAAAATTTACCACAGAATATGATGCAGATTTCAACGTAATCAGTGAGACTGTTGAAGACCTATATGAAAATTTGAAATCGCTCGGTGACATGGATGAGGGTTTCCAAAATTTATTTCCCGATGCTGTATCGTATTTGGGCTTTGTTGATACTAATTCTGAAGACTTTGGATTTGTTGAAAAAGATGATGGCAGAAGTATCCAAATTATTTCGTTTGTCCAAAATTCCGCTGGTGAGATTGTCGGGCGCGTAAATAGTTGGAGTGATACAGACGAGTATACAAACTGGCGCGGTGACGCTGTTGAACACAGAGGCTTTGGCTATGGTCTGCATGATGAGGAATGGAACTACATCGGAAGTTTTCATGGGGGTGAACGCTACATTACAGAGGAGTCCACTGGTCTACTTTATCGAGATGAAAGCCATTCTAATTTTGATATCCAAACTATAGTTCCGGGTTCTGACGCTGCTGAAGAGATTTTGGCGTCTTGGGACGCTTTGAACCCTGGTGTGTCTGAAATTGATTGGGACACGGTAGATTCTGTGCGGGTTGGTGAGCATTCATGGACAAATTATGCCACTCCTGATGGTGCTGACTATGAGCGTGAAGAAGATTTTACGAGTTCTGAACAGCGTCGTGAATTCTTCAAGAATGTTGATGTTAAAGACGATGAAGGACTAGTATTGTGGACTGAGGATGAGTTCCTTGGTTCTTGGGTGCAGCGTGATGGCTTCGTCGAAATATATGACGCTAGCTGGGAGTTGGTTTCTCGATCAATGGCGCCAGGGTCAGGTGACACATATGACGACTTTGTAGGAGGCTTGGAAGAGGCAGAGGCCGAATCTTTCAAAGCTGCTTGGACACAGATTGAAGATTATCTCCCCAGTGACGCCGCAGACAAGGCGGTAATACGATTTACTCAAAATGAGTGGGGTGAATTGTTTGTATTTGGTGGCGATGAAATGGAGTTGCTGCTCCGTATTAATTCAGATTCACATATTGACTACTGGGAAGAACCTTGGGACGAAACTTTTGGTATGACCCGTTGGGAAAATTCGTGGTTTGACGTTCAAGATCAAAATTGGAATCAAATTGCTAACGTCAGCTCATGGACGCGCAGCAAAACTAATTTAAACGATTATGATCCTGAAGCTCCGGAAGATTCAATCTGGACTTCCGATGAAACCGGTACAAATAGCAGCTTACGCATCTACGCGGATGATGTCGCCGAAGTCGTTTGGTCAAGTTTTTTCGAAGAAGAATATAGCTTACCAGAATTTGTAACGAACAAATATCCTGGTTCATGGTCCTGGGATGAAGTAAGCTCTATTAGCGTTGGCCAAACTTCTTACACGCGGCTCTCAAATGAGGTCGATGGTGAAGATTTAGAAACCAATATCAGTGAGCGAATTGAATATTTCAGCGAGGTTGAGCATGATAATGATTCGGATGGGAAAGTTGATTGGGTCGAACAAGTTAGGCTTGGCGTTGCTGAAGAAAATGATGGTGTAATTACAATTCATGATGGAGATTGGAATTGGGTGGGTGAATTCATAGACCCTGATTCCAGCTCGGTATTGAGCTACGATGAAATTGTTGACACGTACGCTATTTTTGGCGAGGCTTTGGCCGCATTAGAAGATGTTTTACCAATTACTGATGTGAACCAGTTAAGTTTTGTTGCCACTTCCGATACGGACTTCCAAATATTTAATGCGGGAGATCTAATTCTACAGTCATATTTAAATTTTAATAGCAATGATGATGAGTCTGGTGACAAATCTGTCAATTGGTATGTTAATTTTAATGATTTGGAGTGGAACCAGCTGGGTTCGTATCATGGATATAAGCAGTATGAAGACCAAAATTTAGTAAGCAGTTCCGTATCTACAAATGTGAGAGTGAATGTTACTGAAGAAAACTCTCAAGAACTTAAAACAGAATATGGACCTCTTGAGTCTGACAAAGCTACAGAGGCTGGAATAATTTGGTCCGATATAGACCAAATATCTGTTGGTACACGTGTAAATAACGATTTTGATGAGAGCGGTGAAACTCTGCGGTCGGAAACCTCGAGCTTTTATGAATATTTTTCGTATGACGAAGAGTTTAACTACCATGAGCACTTGGGATCTCAAGAGCAGTTTGGGGCGCTAATTGAATTATTCGATAAGGATTGGGAAGTCATTGAAACGTCTTTTGATAACAGTTCGGTTGGAGAAGGCGATCTTTCATGGTTTGGCCCCCAATCGAGCTACGCCATTGATATTGCAGTAAATGCGTTTCGTGACGATATTCAGGACTTAACAGAGGTCTTGCTGGAAGATTTAACGGTCTTTCAGATAGATGAGACATCAGGTTACGTGGAGGATAGCGCTGGAAATAAGATCTTTGCTCTTAGTGCAAATTCAAATCTTGAGGGCAGTGACGAGATCTATTGGGAAGTGGAGGCTACTCCCATAGGGAATGTTGCCTTATCAGGATTCACGATTGCTGGCAGCAGTGGTTACTCTGCTGATGCTGGTGGCATAGTTGTGAACACAAATGACAACTCGTCCGTGAAATTGATTTACCCTGAGATTCAAATAAATTTACTGACCGACCTTGAGTTGAAAGATTTGAAGGATAAGATTTCGCCGCAGGGCGACGTGGAATACGTCGACTGGGATAACCTTGCCATCGTATCAGGAGATGAATGGAGAGAGGTTACGGCATCTGGTGAGGTGATTTCTTCCGAGGCGCGTGTGCGGTTTGTTGAATATGACGAATCTGGTAGTCAGAATTGGAATTCAGACCAAAATATTTGGATACACGTCGAGGGTGCCTTTGAATTTATTGCTGAAGGAAAAGGTAACTACGTGGCGGGCTTCCTAAGCCGAGACGTTAGTGAAGATGAATTGCAATCATTTACTGCATTGGGTGAAAATAGTGAACTAATTCTATCTAACTGGCTAAGCGTCGTTGAAAGTGAAGTCACAGAAGCTTTGGGCATATCCTCAATTGAGGATATTACCGTATATTCGGTGGGTCAAACCGAATCCGCTGTAATCAAAAATGCTGCCGGTAAGATTATCGCCTTCGTTGAAGGAGAAGTTGATTCCAGTCCAGATAGCTATGGCAATGTCGGTTGGGGTTTTGATGTATACGGTGTGAATGGAAATGAACTATTCTCTGGATGGGGGCACAATGAACCCCTCGATACTGGTGGATTAAGTGCCGATGGCCACTACGGCGTCTATTTCAGTCATCCCGAGATGATTTATTCAGACTACGAAGGTTCTGAGTGGCAGGCGCTGGTTGCGGAATATAGGCCCGCTGCCGACTTAGATACGTTCGACGAGAATAGTATTGGGAACATACGCTACGAAAAAGTTATTAAAGTAAATAACGGAGACACCTCAGAAAATTACTTGCGAACCAAGTTCAATGTGTTGGACGGCAGTGGTGATATCAATTGGGATTGGGATGCGCCAGAAAACTTGCTGATCGAAAATAGAGGTGGCGTAGAATTTTACTATGGCGGTGATAATACTCCAGAAAACTTCCTTGGCGCGGGACCTGTTGATAACAATGGTGTTGCCACCGCTGCATTTGGCGCGAATACAAACCAAATAATCGAAAATTGGTTCGAAGTATTTCAAGAAGAGGGTCTTACTGGTGACATAACCTTAGATGGCCTCACAATCACAGATGCAGGCGCACAAACCGTCATAATTGATGAGGCCGGTCAGATAGTGTTTATAGTATCCGACCATTGGATTGATGAAAGTGCGGATAATGACGGAGAATTCTGGTGGGGAGGTGAGCTGACATCGCTATCGGACGACTACCGATTTAAAACACTAGACGGTGAGGAAACTCTTTACCTTGAAATCAACGGACGTGCGGCCAAAGATGAAAACGGTGCTCTTGACGCCACCGCAGGTTTATTACGGTTTAAGTACTGGGATATTCGATCAGATGATTACGACACTTTTGAAGAATATTCTGCGGTGTTTGATGAGTTTGTTGATGAATTGGATATACAATCTGATGTTGAATCCGATTCACATTTGCGTGCCCAAGCCTATCAGCGTGTTTTCTTCGATACTGTCGGTGATGAAATTACAGTTACCAGCAGGTATGATCAGGCCAGATTTGTTGAGTATGACCCTGAAACTCGGGAAGCCGACTGGGAAAGCCCAATAAATGTAACCGTTCAACACTATGAACCGATCCTCGTGGAACTTAATTCAGATTGGAACATCACTTCGGTGCGTGTGCACGAACTGGATGGTGTGCTGCAAACACCAACATTAACTGATTTAGCGACTGCCTCCCCAATGCTCGCCGGTATTGCGGAAGTAAATGCTGCGACATCTAATATATTCCAAAATTATAAATTTGGGGTTTTAGGTGCCGATGTAATCGGCGTGTATGTGCCAGGTACCGATGATCTCGTTTCGGTTATTTTTGATCGTAATTGGGACAATCAAGATACCTGGGACGTATTTGATTTGACTACTGGAGAGTGGACTGCGCGTATAAGATCGCGAGAAAACGATAGTGACGTCGCGGAGCAGGTATGGATCGATGCAGATCTTGATAGTCTTGACGTAATTGGAATTGCTACTGCAATGATGGAAGCAGTTAATTCGTTTGCAGGTGACACTCTGATTGACTTGGATAATTTACCAGAAGTGGCCAAGCTGATGGTGCTGGAACATAATGTGGCTGAAACTGGAGGCATATACTATGGCTTTGTAGGGTTTGACCAAAGTGGAGAATACTCAGTTGATTTTGGCGTTTCTAATAATTTTCAGCCAGATGAAACGACAGAGACTCAACCCGGCGCTTACTATTCTGTGGGCCTGAGAACCGCTGAAACAGAGTGGATTGACTATCAAATCTCAAAATTGGATGGTGAGGTTCTTTCTCAAAAGTTGGAAAACTATACAGAAAGCCGAGCGTTGGAACAATTTTTTGAGAGCGTGGATTTTGGGCTTGATGTGCATGTCGACCTTGAAACTGGCACACTAACTTATTCTGTTGGTGACAGTTCGGAAGTTGAACTTACTGGTATTCTTGCCGATCCCGATGACATGTATGTCATAGAATTTGAGGCAACCGGTGTGTCGGTTGATAAGTCAGACATAGGGCTATCAGATTTTGGAGATTTAGAAATTTTCATGGAAGATATACTCATAGATTCAGGAAGTAATGACGGGTCGACGAATTCCTTGACATTGACAAGTTCAAATGACCTTTTTGAACTCCTAGTTGTTGGTAGCAATGATATGAGTGAAGCAGCGAACGTGCTAGAAGATGTCGCGTATGTCATGTTTAATGAATACGTTGACTTGAGTATTGAGGATGAATTTCTTACCTCAGGGGTGGCAGTAAATTAGAATGTCGCTATGTTAGTTTGATGCCGATTAAATTTAGTCGGCATCATTTTTTTGGTTGGAGAAACAATGACTATCGAAAAAGAAAAGAATGATCTTCATGCTAAAAAAAATGCCATGATTAGTCAGTTCAAACTTAAAATACAGTTGTTAGAAAAAGAACTTGAGGTCGAAGTTCACAAAATACAACGTATGATTGATAACGTGGAGCATCGAGAAAAAGTTATGTCTTTAAGAAAGGCCCAGGGAATTGAAGAAATTTAGTACTTTAGTTATTTATGTGACGTCCTTTAGTATGTTGGTTTCCTGCGCTACTATAAATACATCCAGTGTCGAGGACGTAGAAAAACCCAAAAATTCAAATAATAAACTTCTAAGTGCAATTTCAGAAACTGATCTAATATCCAGTTCCAAAACATACCCAAAAGTCCGTATTTCATCTTCTGATATAGTGGCACAAATTCAGATGAGCCCAATATTAAAATCTGCAGAATCTCAGATATTAAACTCTTTTATGCAGGGTGAATTAATTGACATTCAAAAAGGGCCCAATTTCGGTTTATCATCTAATTTAGGCTTTCAAAAGGATCAAGATAACTCTGAATTGGCTGCAGTGATTGCAATAAATGGCTCAAAAAATTTATATGACTCAGGTAAATCTGAAAACCAGAAAAGTCTATCAAGATATTCAGTAGAAGCCACAAAGATTGAATATCTTAGTCGTCTCAATAATAAGCTTTACGAAATATTGCGGGCTATCGTTGAACAAGAGTATGCCAAATCACTTGATCAGCTTCTGAAAGCCAATCAGTCAGAATATGACAAAAATAAAAATTTATTGGAGCTTGCTTACAGTAATGGAATAATCACATCAGTTGACATGCTTACATTAAACGAAAAAATGGTTGCGCAGTCTAGGCGTGAATTGGAGATAAAGCGTCTTAAGAACAAATCGCAAAACACAATTAATAAACTTAAAGTTGACGTTAGTTCCTACTCTCATACACCATTTAAATACAAAAAAATAGCGAAGGACTTGTCAAAGTCAAATGTAAACTTGGACGTTGTGACGTTGCAAAATCAAATAGAAATTGGTAAAATCACAATTGAGCAAGAAAGGCTTTCGAAGACCTTAAATGTGGATCTAGCGGGTACAATCTCCCAAGGCTTAAGTTCTACTGCAAGCCCTGATATTTTCGCTGGTTTTCAGGTAACTCTTCCGATGTTTGACAATGGTAAAGCAGATCAAAAGGTATCAATTGCTGAGCAAAGCATTGTTGAAAACAGGCTTAAACTAACGTCTTTAGAAAATGAGATCAAGAATGAGATCAAATTTTGGAATCAAGAATTAGTATTACAAGACGCTACAATACTTTCAATGGAAGAGGAAATTAGTATTGCTGAACGCAAAATAGTTGAGCTAGAGAAGATGATGAACATAGGTCGTGTCTCACTCAAGGAAGTTGTGACCGAAAAATTGAACTTAGCTGCTTTGAAGACGTCAAAAATAGACAATTCTTATCAATACGACTTCAAACTTTTAGATTTGTTGACGCAAACAAATTCGTTGTGCCTGATAATAGCTGAATGTTCAGAATTTGATCCTAAAAACTTAATGGTATATTAATGGATTTAAACAAATTTAAGGTAAATTGGAATGCAGAATTCGAAAAACATCTCAGCATTTACCTAGGACGAAATTTTAATCAAATATCCAAAAAAAAACTAAGAGAAGTTTTTTTTAGTGGCCCTTCAGAGCTCGGGTCAGACAATCTACTATACTTGTTTAGCCAGCTTGGTTTTTCTATTCGCTGCGTGAGCGCCTTTAAATTTAAGGACCAGATAAACGAAGTAGGAAATCTAATACTGGATTCAGATGGAAATTTAGGCACTATTTTTAAAAAAAGTTCCAAAATAACAATCCATTTTATGAACCGGGTTCAGGAGCATGACTTAGAAAACGTCGCCGAACTGAAGGACTATACTTGCATCCAAGTAGTTAAAGAATTTGAAGAAGAAAAAAGCATTAAGCAAAGACTAAAGTATTTAAATTTCTTTAAATCAGTTGGGGGCCCCAAATTTTTTGCGATTGCTGTTGCTAGCACCTTCTCAAATATTTTGGGATTAGTGTCCTCGATCTACATTATGGTCGTTTACGATAGGGTGCTGCCAAATCAGGCCGAGCATTCCCTGTATGCTTTGTCAATTGGCGTTGGTGTTGCGGTTTTATTCGATATTGCTCTTAAGTTCATCCGCAGCACATTTATTGAAATTGCCAATACTTCTTCGCAGAATAATGTTACCGACGAGTTATTCGAACAGTATGTTGAACATGTGAATGTCAGTAATTCAAAGTCGACGAGCGCCTTAGCAAGCATATCTCGTGATTACGATAATTATCGTGAGTTTATTTCGTCAGCGACGATAACGGCATTAATCGATTTTCCGTTTATTTTTGTATTTATAGCCGTGATGTATTACATTAGTGGGCCTTTGTTTTTGGTGCCGCTAATAGCCGTTCCAATTCTGTTATTAGCAATAGTTTTATCACAACCTATGTTATTATCTTTATCGAGAAAACTTTCGTCGGCTAATCAGTCAAAACAATCAAATCTGCTAGAAATTTTGGGTGGGCTTGATGAAATTAGGGTAAATGGCGGTTACTCTGTTATGAAGCGCCGTTTTGTAACGGGTTCAATTACTCAGGCTGAGCTAGCCGCTAGATCAAAAAAAATATCCGAATTCAACGGAAATCTAATAGCAACGACGCAGCAGTTGGCCCAGGTCGCAATTATCGTTTACGGTTATCACTTATTTGTAAAGAATGAAATTACTATGGGTGCGATTATAGCTTCTGTAATCATATCAGGAAAAACGCTTCAGCCCCTAGCGAAGATTGCACAAACCCTTTCCAAGACAAATGGCGCAATCACGGCCTATCACAACGTAAAAGAATTTTTATCGTTGCCTAGATTTAGAAAAGCCAGCGATACTAATGCAATGGTAGCTGAAGGTAGGCCGCTACTGGAATTCTCGAATGTTACGTTCCGCTATTCAGAAAATAGCGCCCCAATTTTTCAAGACCTCAGTCTTGTTATTCGAAATGGCGAGAAAGTTGCGATTTTGGGTAGGAATGGTGCGGGGAAATCTACGCTCATTAAACTCGCTGCTGGCATATTAAGAGCTGAAACGGGCAATATTTTAGTTAGTGGAGTTTCTGTTAATGGAATAGAACGCGCTGAAGCAAAATCACAGTTTGCGCTGGTAAATCAAAATCCATGGATTTTTTCTGGTACGCTGCGTGACAATATCACCATGGGTCACGACGTTTATTCAGACGATGAAATACTTAGAGCTTTGGTTTCGAGCGGCTTGCCGGACAGCGGTGGCGTAGAAGGCCTTTTAGACCTAAAAATCAATGACTATGGCTCAAATCTGTCAGGCGGTCAGAAGCAAACTCTATCGATTGCTCGCGTGCTTTTAAACAGGCCGAAGGTTATCTTGTTTGATGAGCCGACCAGTGCGCTAGATAAGCAAACTGAAAAAACATTTTTGACGAATTTTTCTCAAGACTACCAAACTACGGCCGCTATTTTTGTTACCCATAAGCCAGATGTAGTAATGAGCTGCTCTCGCGTTATTGTTTTGGAAAGTGGAAAAATTGTTTGGGATGGGTCGAGAGAGAGTTATTTTGCAATGATAAAGAAACGGCAACAAAATGCAAAAGTCTAAGTCGTCTGTTTTTTATCTTTGGTTGTTGCTTCTTACGGTAATATCGCTGTTGACTGCCACGCTATACTGGACAGCTATAACGGAACTGGATTTGATTACACGTGGCTCCGGTAGAGTTATAGCGGCAGATCAAAACAAATCAGTTGAGGTGCTGGATACAGGATCAATTATTTCTATCTCTGTGACTGAGGGTCAAACTGTTGAGGCAGGGCAAACTATTGCCGTAATCAACCCAACTGTTGCACAAAGTTCTTACGATGAGCTTTATTCAAAGAAGCTTGGTTTGGAGGCGGTCAATATCAGGATTGGTGCAGAAATAAATAGAAAATCGATTTATGAGCTCTCTGACTTGCTGTCTAATTATCCGGATAATGTTTCTTCACCGCAAAAACAGCTTTTCATTTCGAGACTTGAAGAAGTGTCCGCACAAAAAAATACAATTGAAAAGTTAATAGAACAGTACGGTCAAAAAGAACAAGAATTACTTAAAGAACAAGAGGGGATTAAGGAATTAATTTTGATCAACAGAGAAGAGAGTAACGAGCTACTCCCTTTGATTGAAAGTGGAGTGCTAGGTAATTCAGAGCGTTACCGTCTCAATAGGGAAAGCTCTAAGTTGGTTAGCCAGATTGAAGTGATTGCGGCTCAATTGAAGCAAAACCAAATCGCTATTGAAAAATCACGAGCGGAATTGACTGAAACAGAAAAGAAATATGCCTCTAGTTTATACGCGGAAAAGGCGGGGACCCTTCAGTCATTAGAAGAGGTAAATAGCCAACTCCCTCGCTTTGCCCAAAAGCTTTCTCAGACATTAATTAAATCACCCATCAAGGGTATAATAAACCAGTTATTTGTGAACTCTCCTGGGACATTTGTAAATTCTGGGGAAGCTATTGCTGAAATTGTTCCGATAGGAGAAGACTATAATATTCAAGCTTATGTTGATCCAAAAGATATTGCACAGATTGAACCAGGTCAAAGTGCGCGTATTAGTTTGACTGCTTATGACAGTGCTCGATATGGTTACCTTTCCGGGGATGTTAAAAGTGTTTCAACGGATGCGGTGTTCCGTGAGGATACAAAGTCTTATATGTATGCGGTTAAATTAGATTTCGTTAATGAACTACGTAACCAGGATAATAGTTTGGTTACTGTACAACCCGGAATGATAGCTCAGGTTGATATAATTCGCGGCAGGCGCACCATTTTAGAATTTATTTGGCAGCCAATTGCAAAAATAAAGGATGATGCGTTTCGCCAATAATTTTACGCTAAAGAGACATTTAACGGCGTATTGCATATTTATATATAATCCACTCACTCAAACACCCGAAGATCTTGTTCTGAGGTGTTTAGGAAGTTAACAGTGGCTTAATTTTGGACGTTGTGCCACCGCTCTGGGATAATTTTCTTTAAACCTTCTTCTTTTGGCGACAGCCACACCCCAAGTGTAACGCTTTAAGCGCGGCCCTTTTTTAACTAGTGCCAAAAAATCCTAGGTAAATACTTTATTGCCGCGGGTGTTAGGTCTCGACTCCTGTTTATTTGCTTCTACCTAAACAAAAGATGAAACGGTCTGATTATCGCCCTCAAAGCGATTACTGCCACTCACACTTGGTGTGTTCCGTGCGCCTGTCGGTGCGTTTCGCATATGTATCGCACTAATTTATGGGGTTGTTTGTCATTCGATGTTCATAGCTGCGGTGTTAGCGATGATTGT
>JAOKHV010000035.1:0-2500 GCA_028248455.1 Ascidiaceihabitans sp.
CCAATATCAAGGCCTTGGCCAACAGCCTCGACGATGAAGACACCAAACCAGAGGCGATTGAGTTGCTCAGAAGCTTTGTAACAGAGGTGCGTCTACATCCTGACGCGGACGACAAAGATGGCCATGTGATTGAGTTATACGGAGAATTAGCGGCGATTTTGGAGCTGTCAGGCTCCAGAAACAACGAACCCCGCCGTTTTACGGGCGGGGTGTCGGTTTTGTTGGTTGCGGGAGTAGGATTTGAACCTACGACCTTCAGGTTATGAGCCTGACGAGCTACCGGACTGCTCCATCCCGCGTTGTTTGTTTAGTTGTTGGTTTAGGTTAGCGCAACCCCAGCTTTGGTTGAGTTTTGCTGTTTGGTTGATTAAATGCGTTTCAGTTAAAGCGTTGTAATAGCGTGTGTAAATTTCAGGCTATTGGGCTGAGGGGCGCTGGCTTTCGGGAGCAGAACAGCAAAAAACGCCCACTGCATTTCTGCAGGGGCGCTTCATGTATTCTTAGATCGTTTAAGAGTGATTGGTACTTATTAGGTTTGGCGATGACCTACTCTCCCACGCCTTAAGACGCAGTACCATCGGCGCTACAGTGCTTAACTGCCGGGTTCGGGATGGGACCGGGTGTTTCACTTGCGCTATGATCACCAAACCAAAAAAGGACCAATCAAACTACCTCCTAAGAGGTAGCCATACAAAATATCATGTGTCGTCCAAGTATAAGTACACATTATTATGTGTATGCTTTTGATTTATTTTTCATCGAGTTCAATGTTTCGTCCCTAACGCTAATGCGAAGGTTCTACTAAATCTCTCTTTTACTGGATCAAATCAAGCCTATCGAGCCATTAGTACCAGTCAACTGAATGCATTACTGCACTTACATCTCTGGCCTATCGACGAGGTGGTCTACCTCGGCTCTCAGGGATACCTTGTTTTGAGGGGGGCTTCCCGCTTAGATGCCTTCAGCGGTTATCCTGTCCGATCATAGCTACCCTGCACTGCTGCTGGCGCAACAACAGGTCCACCAGTGGATCGTTCACCCCGGTCCTCTCGTACTAGGGGCAACTCCTCTCAAGTATCCTACACCCACGGAAGATAGGGACCGAACTGTCTCACGACGTTCTAAACCCAGCTCACGTACCTCTTTAAACGGCGAACAGCCGTACCCTTGGGACCTGCTCCAGCCCCAGGATGAGATGAGCCGACATCGAGGTGCCAAACACTGCCGTCGATATGGACTCTTGGGCAGTATCAGCCTGTTATCCCCGGCGTACCTTTTATCCGTTGAGCGATGGCCCTCCCACTTGGGACCACCGGATCACTATGGCCGACTTTCGTCTCTGCTCGACTTGTCAGTCTCGCAGTCAGGCTGGCTTCTGCCATTGCACTCAACGAGCGATTTCCGACCGCTCTGAGCCAACCTTCGCGCGCCTCCGTTACGCTTTAGGAGGCGACCGCCCCAGTCAAACTACCCGCCACACAGGGTCCCGGATCCGGATAACGGACCGCGGTTAGACATCAAGCGAGCAAAGGGTGGTATCTCAAAGAAGGCTCCACGCAAACTAGCGTTCACGCTTCAAAGCCTACCACCTATTCTGCACATTGCTAGCCTAATGCCAGTGTGAAGCTGTAGTAAAGGTGCACGGGGTCTTTCCGTCTAACCGCGGGAAACCTGCATCTTGACAGGTAATTCAATTTCGCTGAGTCTATGTTGGAGACAGCGGGGAAGTCGTTACGCCATTCGTGCAGGTCGGAACTTACCCGACAAGGAATTTCGCTACCTTAGGACCGTTATAGTTACGGCCGCCGTTTACCTGGGCTTCAATTCAGAGCTCTCACCCCTCCTTTTAACCTTCAGGCACCGGGCAGGCGTCAGACCCTATACGTCGTCTTACGACTTCGCAGAGCCCTGTGTTTTTAATAAACAGTCGCCACCCCCTGGTTTGTGCCCCCAGCTTCCACTTGCGTAGAAACCGGGCCTCCTTCTCGCGAACTTACGGAGGTATTTTGCCGAGTTCCTTCAACATAGTTCTCTCAAGCGCCTTGGTATTCTCTACCAGTCCACCTGTGTCGGTTTAGGGTACGATCTAGCGATGGAGCTATTTCCAGGAACCTCTAAGCAGCCCATTCAATCCGATAAGGATGAACTACCCTCGAGATCCGTCACTTCCATCTGGCCCAGGAATATTAACCTGGTTCCCATCGACTACGCCTTTCGGCCTCGCCTTAGGGGTCGGCTTACCCTGCTCAGATTAGCTTTAAGCAGGAACCCTTGGACTTTCGGCGAGAGTGTCTCTCACACTCTTTGTCGCTACTCATGTCATCATTCTCACTAGTGATCTCTCCACCGGATCGCTCACGCGCCGGCTTCACAGAAAGCTCCATGTCTCCAATGCCACCGAAGTGGTTAAGGAGACGTGGAACTATGTCACACTACGCTCTGCTACCATGCAATAAATTGCATCCTAAGCTTCGGCTCATGGCTTGAGCCCCGTTACATC
>JAOKHV010000035.1:7500-17446 GCA_028248455.1 Ascidiaceihabitans sp.
ATTGCGCAGAAGTCAATGACTGGCAGAACCGCAGCCCTGAGGTGCCCCTAGTTTCCTAGACGCTTGCCTCGTTCATTGTCCTTTGTTTAATTTTATAGTCATCCGGCGACAGTATGCCATTATTGGTGTACTTGCGTGTTGGGTTGTAAAACATCTCGGTGTAATCAAACACGTCCTGCCTTGCAGCGTCCCACGTCAGGTATGTTCGCCGCCTGATCCGTTCTCATTTTAAGAGCTGGAAGAAGCTCTCGGCAACGGAGTTGTCATGGCAGTTTCCACGCCTGCTCATGCTGGCAACCAAGTTGTGTTTGCCAAGGAACGATTGCCACTCCCCGCCGGTAAATTGGGAACCTTGGTCGGAGTGGATCATGACCTTTTGCTTTGGTTTGCGTCGCCAAACAGCAGCCAATAATGCCTATAGGGCAAGCTCAGTTGTCATCTGTGACTGCATGGACCATCCAACGACCCGCCTTGAGAACAGGTCAATCACGACGGCCAGATAAGACCAACCTTTGTGCGTTCTGATGTAAGTTATGTCGGTCACCCAAACCCGATCAGGCGCATCGACCTCAAATTGACGATCAAACGTGTTGTCAGCGACGACAGCAGGCTTGCCGCCATAGCGGCCAGGGCGACGCTTGTATCCGATCTGCGCCGCAATGCCTGCGATACTGGCCAAGCGCACAACACGGCTCTCGGAACATGTCTCTCCAGCGTCACGCAGATCATCCGTCAGTTTGCGATAGCCATAGACCTTGCCGCTATCGGCCTATGCTTGTTGGATCATCTCTGTCTGTCGCAAGTCTTCGAGCGCACGCTGACTTAGCGGTTCTTTAAGCCATGCGTAGAAGCCGCTGAAATGGGCCATTAACATTCGACACATTGCGCGCACCGAAAACTCAAGGCGATGTGTCTCGATAAACTCATACCTCACTGAGGATCGCGCGCGAGGTATGCGGTCGCCTTTTTTAGTATGTTGCGCTCCTCAGTGACCAGCGCCAGTTCTCGCTTCAGGCGCTTGATCTCGGCAGCCTGTTCTGAAGTCTCTGCCCTAACGCGCGGCGACTTCGCAAACTGCGACCTCCATGCTTAAAGCGACTTCACGCTGATCCCCAGCCGCTCAGCCACTTCGCTAACCGCGTATCCGCGCTCCACGACCTGTGCCACAGCGTCCTGTTTGAACTCATCCGTAAATCGAATTCCCTTGTTCATATCCGTCTCTCCTTGGTTCCAAAATTACCAAGCAAAGGGTCTACAAATCTAGGGGCACCTCAATCATCCAAGAAACGGCTGCCCTCCCCCCCAATATCTTCGTGACACCTCACATCTCGAATGCTAGATGAGAACAAAGCGGGAATGACGCCCAATGTAGCCAAGTGAGACCAGCAGCCGATGTTCAATTTCTATGAGTTCTTTGCTGGGGGCGGTATGGCCCGAGCTGGCCTTGGGACAGATTGGACTTGTTTGTTTGCCAACGACTTTGATCCCAAGAAAGGCGCGACCTACCAGCGCAATTGGGGCAAAGGCACGATGGTGGTTGACGATCTGCGTAACATTTCCCCCACGGATTTACCTGAAATCCCCAATTTGATCTGGGGTTCGTTCCCCTGTCAGGACCTGTCCGTTGCGGGCAATGGCGCGGGGTTACAAGGCAATCGTTCCGGCACCTTCTGGCCGTTCATGTTGCTGATTGCTGAGTTAAAAGCGGATGGTCGTGCGCCAGAGATGATCGCACTGGAAAACGTAGTTGGCACGCTGACCTCACATTCTGGTGCAGATTTCACCGCGATTTGTGCCGCTTTGAAGGAATTGGGCTATCGCTTTGGCGCGATGGTAGTGGATGCCGCATTGTTCCTACCCCAATCGCGTGCCCGCCTGTTTGTCGTTGCTGTACGCGAAGATTTGGCTGTGATGGGATCCGTCAATGGACCGCAAAAGTCGTGGCATACGACTGCGTTGCAGCGTGCGCATGATAGATTGACCAGCGACCTCGCGGCCTCATGGATTTGGTGGGATATGCCAGAACCTGCAAAACGCGAGATGCGGTTTGCGGATGTGATCGAGGACAAACCGCAGTGCGTCAAATGGCACACCGCCGCTGAAACCCGCGCGTTACTGTCGATGATGAGTGACGTGAATTTGGCCAAGGTCGAAACCGCCAAGGCGGCAGGTGTTCGCATGGTGGGTGGGTTATACAAACGCACACGGCTGCATCACGGGATCAAAGTGCAGCGCGCAGAAGTACGCTTTGATGATATTGCTGGCTGTTTGCGCACGCCCGGCGGCGGATCATCACGCCAATTGATTTTGGTGGTTGAGGGCGACAAAATTCGGTCTCGTCTTTTGTCTGCGCGTGAAACAGCGCGCCTGATGGGATTGCCTGACAGTTATGTTTTGCCAAAAGTTTACAACGAAGCCTATCATCTGACGGGCGACGGTGTTGCCGTGCCCGTAGTAAGCTATATCGCCAAACAGATTTTAGAGCCTAATTTGGTTGCCATGCGCAGTGCGCTGGATCAAAGTACTGAAAAAGAAAAATAGATTACTTATCCTGCAACTTGATCAGCGTCTTATGATAGCGTTGCAACCGATCAAAATGTGCCTCAATAGCACGCAAAATTTCGGTTGAATTTTTTACGTTCAAAAAATGGTCCACCATCTGCGTATAGTGCGCTGATTGGCGCGGCAAACGTTGCACCGGATCGTTTTTGTCCGCGATTTCAGCATCAGACATGACCTGAACGATTTGGGCAGGTTGGGGCAGTTCCATCATCGCTTCGGGTCGCACTGGTACGGTGCCATTCATGAGGGGCGATACATCGTTGAACTGGTGATACAACCGATCTTCGAGCGGTGTAATATCGGCGCGGTCCGCCACGGGGTAGGCCATCACATAGGCAATTTCCCAAACGTCGATCTGGCGATTGGCAATGATATCCGAACGCGCAGATGTGAGGTGACGGCGCACACGGCTGCGGATGCCATCCTTGGATTGGCCCACGTACATTGGCGTTTTGTCCAGATCGCACAGGACATACACCCCAAACTCACTGGTCAGACCGCCGCAGGCTTTGTCGCGAAAATCAAAATTTGTGGCCATGATACGCTTTCTTGCTGGTTATGTGATCTATACCCGATCCGGCCTTGGCGTGCCAACCACCCCAATTTCTTGCGTCGGGGCGACAGCCCCAGCAGCCTTTGAGAAATTAAAATTTAAGACCCTGTAATGTTTGAAAAGCTAATTGAATTTTTCTCGACCCCCAACACCTGCGCAACGCCGATGCCCAAAGCAGATGCGGATCATGTTTTTGGCGCATTGAGGGTACGGCCGACCAAAACGGATCACGCATATTTGTTTGAAGGGGTCGAAACCATCGACCGCGTGCTGTAGGAACGTCACAACATCGGTCCAATGGATGCCGCCAAGATGTGCAGCCTGTGAACGCCTTGAAAAAGCCATGCCAGACACCGTTGAATTGGCCGCAATCTTGCGCGAGGCGGTTGGTACCGACGAGCTGGAAGATGCATCGCGTGCCTTGTGGCGAATCGCATTTGCCGACAGTATCGAACGCGATGAAGAAGACGAAGTTTTGCACAAGGTTGAGGCCATGTTGGGCGTTACGCCAGAGCGTGCAAAAGAGCTGCATGATGAGGTGATCAGCACCAAGCTAGGTGTGGTCAAAGTTTAACCCTATAAAAGGGGCGCGTTCCCCTTTATATTATAACTCTATTCACATGATTTGCTCCTATTGACCTGCCCCCTAGACTCACCCTATATGGATCAAGTTCGGAAGGCTTAATGAGTCGGTCGGACCTTTTGTGTTGTGGTCGCTTCTTCGCGGCGTTTAGAGCAGCCAGAGGTTTATAAGGAATGTTGGCGTTATTCTCTGGCGGGCACCACGGTGGACCCGATGAAGGCACAGAGCTCTGACATCACGCACAATCAGTGGGCAAACCACGTAATTTAGGAGAAGCGTCAGATGAACCTGATCGCACAAATCGAGGCGGAACAAATTGCCGCCCTAGGGAAAGACATCCCTGATTTTAAAGCCGGCGATACCATTCGCGTAGGTTTTAAAGTAACCGAGGGTACACGTACCCGTGTTCAGAACTATGAAGGTGTGTGCATCGCGCGCAACAACGGCAAAGGTATCGCCGGCTCTTTCACTGTTCGTAAGATTTCTTTTGGTGAAGGCGTTGAGCGTGTGTTCCCGTTGCACTCCACCAACATCGACGAAATCGTAGTTGTTCGTCGCGGTCGCGTTCGTCGCGCCAAATTGTATTACCTTCGTGATCGTCGCGGTAAATCTGCGCGTATCGTTGAGAATACGAACTACAAGCCACTTAAAGCGTAAGGACTGGGTAGATGAAAACAGATACACATCCCGACTACCACATGATCAACGTCAAAATGACCGACGGTACGATCTTTCAAATGAAATCCACTTGGGGCGCAGAAGGCGACCAATTGGCTTTGGACATCGATCCAACAGTACACCCTGCGTGGACTGGTGGCGGTGGTCGTTTGCTTGATACTGGTGGACGCGTTTCCAAGTTCAAAAACAAATATGCTGGTCTTGGCTTCTAAGCTTTTACCACTTTATTGGATTGAGGGCGTTACCTGCGAGGGTAACGCCTTTTTTCTTTGACCGCACCAATTTCCGTTTGTCCATGTGCAGCCCAGCAGCAACGTCATAAATTGGCTTTCTATCAAAGCTCTACGCGCCACTTTCCAATCCATGATCAGCGCCATATACTCTTTTAAAATAGACCCACTACCGATTATCTCGTGGGCGAAGGGGACTAAAAATGGCGCATATAATTATTGTGGGCAACGAAAAAGGCGGCGCGGGCAAATCCACCGTGTCTATGCACGTGGCAACTGCCCTTTCGCGTATGGGCCATAAGGTTAGCGCGCTTGACCTTGATTTGCGCCAACGCACCTTTGGACGCTACATTGAGAACCGCGCCGAGTTCCTCGAGGCCTCTAGCCTGAACCTACCCAGCCCAGAAGTGCATGATTTGCCAGAGATCGACCCTAAAGCGCTAAAGCCTAATGAGAACATTTATGACCACCGCCTGTCTGCCGCGGTTGCGTCCCTTGAAGCTGACAACGATTTCATCTTGATCGATTGCCCAGGCTCCCACACCCGCCTTAGCCAAGTTGCACACTCATTGGCCGACACCTTGGTCACGCCGCTGAACGACAGCTTTGTAGATTTTGATCTGCTGGCGCGCATCGATGCAACGGGTGACAAGATCAAAGGCCCATCCGTTTATTCAGAAATGGTGTGGAACGCCCGTCAACTGCGGGCGCAAGCTGGGCTGAAGCCAATAGACTGGATCGTTGTGCGTAACCGCATAGGCGCGCAACGCATGAACAACAAAGAAAAAATGGAACGCGCCATCGAGATGTTGGCCAAACGAATCGGCTTTCGCGTTGGCACGGGCTTTAACGAGCGCGTCATTTTCCGCGAGCTGTTCCCACGCGGCCTGACATTGCTTGACCTCAAAGACATCGGCGTCAAACAACTCAACATCTCAAACGTTGCCGCCCGCCAAGAGCTGCGCGATCTGATGAAGTCCCTGAAACTACCTGGCGTCGAAGTCGACTTTTAATTTAAGAAATACAGATCATCTGGACGACGTGTTAGTTGAATCTTTAACTGTAGAAAAATGGAACCATCTATTAGCGATTGCCAAATAAGTGATCTGACTACGTAACGCGACCTTCCACAGTTGGCTGAGCGGCCAAACAGACGGCCCCTCAGCAACGAACGCTAAAAGCCGACCCATAATCTCATATTCTATTCACAATCCCATACGCTTTGAATCGCGTCATGGGGTTGACCTAGAGCGTTTGCTTGTCAACACTCCCAACATCGTTAGCACGGGGAAAATAACACAGCAGAAAAACCTGCAAAGATTAGTGCAGCAAACGATTGCACAACAAAGCCACGCAAAGTCTCGTGGCAACAACAGAGAGGAAGAATATGACCTTTTTAACAAGCACCGGTAAGCCGCTGCCACAGCACGTCGTGGATTCAGCTAAAGCCGCTGGTGACTCCGAAGTAAGCCGCCGCGAATTTCTAGCTATCGCAAGTGCCTTTGGCGCGACTGCTGCAACTGCCTATGGCATGTTGGGCATGGCATCTCCTGCAATGGCTGCTGGCCACAAAATGGGCGGCACGCTGCGCTACCAAACAGAAGTACGCGGACTAAAAGATCCACGCACTTATGACTGGTCCCAAATTGCCAACTTCTCACGTGGTTGGCTTGAGTATCTTGTTCACTATGAGAACGATGGTACCTTTGAAGGCCGCCTACTAGAGAGCTGGGAAATCTCAGCCGACGCAAAAATCTATACATTGAACGTCCGCAAAGGCGTGAAATGGAATGACGGTTCTGACTTTACGGCTGAAGACGTCGCACGCAACATCACCGGCTGGTGTGACAAGAGCCTTGAAGGCAACTCGATGGCTGGTCGTTTCGCGACACTCATCGATGCTGACACTGAGCAAGCAATTGAAGGCGCGATCGAAGTTGTTGATTCGCACACCGTACGTTTGAACCTACCAGCGGCTGACATTTCGTTGATCCCAGGTATGGCCGACTATCCAGCAGCAATTGTTCCAGCATCCTACACTGCTGAAACTGCGCTTAGCAATCCAGTTGGAACTGGCCCATACCTTCCAGAATCTTTGGAAGTTGGCGTTAAGGCTGTCTTGGTTCGCAACGAAGATCACGCATGGTGGAACGCTGGCAACGGCGCATACATGGACCGTATCGAATACATCGATTACGGCACTGATCCTTCAGCGTGGGTTGCGGCAGCAGAAGCTGACGAAATCGACATGACCTATGAGATGAACGGCGAGTTCGTTGACATCTTTGATACGCTCGACGGTTGGAACACCAACGACGTGGTTACAGGTGCAACTGTTGTTGTGCGTCCAAACCAATTGGCCGAAGTTGATGGCAAGAAGCCTTATGCGGACAAACGCGTTCGTCAGGCGATTGCTATGGCTGTCGACAACGAAATCTTGCTTGAGCTTGGTATTGCTGGTCGCGGCGTAACTGCTGAAAACCACCACGTTGGTCCTGTGCACCCTGAGTACGCAGAACTGCCACCACGCAAGTATGATCCAGTCGCGGCCAAGGCCCTGATGGATGAAGCAGGCATGGGCGACTTTGAGCACGAACTAATTTCAATCGACGATGCGTATCGCAAGGACACAACCGATGCTGTTGCAGCGCAATTGCGTGATGCTGGCATCAAAGTCAAACGGACCATTCTACCGGGCTCTACGTTCTGGAATGACTGGGCGAAATACCCGTTCTCTTGCACCAACTGGAACCACCGTCCTTTGGGCGTCCAAGTTTGGGCTTTGGCTTATCGCTCTGATGAGGCATGGAACGAATTTGGTTGGTCTAACGCAGAGTTTGACGGCATCCTTGCCGAAGCACTTGCAACACCCGATCTAGAAGCACGTCGCGCATTAATGGCCAAAGGCCAAGCGATTGTTCAAGGTGAAGGCGTTACGATCCAGCCGTACTGGCGTTCCCTATACAACAACACCCGCGAAGGTATTGTTGGTGGTGACATGCACATCTCGTTCGAGTTCCGCCCAGAGCGCGTTGCTTGGTCATAAGAAAGTGTTGCGAGACTATAAGGGGGCTGCGTTTTCGCGGCCCCCTTATTTTTGTCGAAAGGGTTGCGATTTTGGCGGCAGGGAAATGCAGGCGTTTAATTTCTATGGCGATCATAGTCCCTCGATCTGCGCCGTTTGAAACAGCAACTTCAATCGATCGTGCCAATGCCGCGTTGAGATATTTCACCAAAGTATCATCACTCGTCCCAGTACGAATTTGTTTAGGGGATGAGGAACAATGTGATTGCAGGGAAAGCGGCCAAAATCGCAACCCGCACAATGTCTGATCCAACAAAGAACATGACCGCTTTGTAGGTCTCTGTGATCTTGGTTTCGCGGTCCATTGCATTGATGATGAACAGGTTCATTCCAACGGGCGGCGTGATCAATCCCACCTCGACCACAATCAGAACCAAGATACCGAACCAGATCGCAACGTGTTCTGGGCTAAGGCCGAAATCCATTGCAGAGATGACCGGAAAGAAGATCGGGACCGTCAGCAGGATCATGGACAGGCTGTCCATCACACATCCGAAGACCAAGTAGAATGTCAGGATGATGGTCAATACAAACCAAGGGCTAAACCCTTGGGCCAACACGTAGTCGGCCATGATTTGCGGCACACCTGATAGCGCAAGGAAGCCGTTATAAAAACTAGCGCCCAACACGATGAAAAAGATCATCGCCGTTGTTTTGCCCGTTTCCAATAGCGCAACTTTGAAGACTGGCCATTCTAGGTTTCCAGACAGCATGGCAACAATACCCGTGCCCGCCACGCCAATCGCAGCCCCCTCAGTAGGTGTGAACCAACCAGCGTAAATACCACCTACAACCAGGCCAAAGATCATGAGGACTGGCCATGTGTTTCCCAGTGCCTTCCAACGTTCTGCCATCGGGACAGCAGGACGTATGCCCGCAGAGTTCGGATAAAGCCGGACATAAAGAGAGATGGTGAGGACGTAGCCAATTGCGGCTAGGATGCCCGGAATGAACGCCGCCAAAAACAGTTTGGCGATGTTTTGCTCAGTAATGATCGCATAAAGAACAAGGATCACTGAGGGCGGAATGAGGATGCCAAGCGTCCCACCAGCCGCTAATGTGGCCGTGGAAAACCCACCGGAATAGCCATAGCGGCGCAATTCTGGCAGCGCGACTTTGCCCATGGTGGCAGCCGTAGCCAAAGACGATCCACAGATTGCACCAAAGCCAGCACACGCACCAACTGCCGCCATCGCAACACCGCCGCGGCGATGCCCAAGGAAACTTTCAGCGGCTTTAAACAATGCTGTGGACATCCCCGACAAGGTTGCGAATTGCCCCATCAAAAGGAACAGTGGAATGATCGTCAGCGAATAACTGGAAAAGGTCGTATAGGTTTCAGACTTTAGCTTGGCCAACAGCGGCACGGGATTGCCGTTCATCGCAAAATACCACCCGCCAAAACCACACAACAGCATCGCCAATCCGATGGGGGCGCGCAAAAAGATAAGGAGCAACAGAACCGCAAAAGACCAAAAGCCCAATTCCAGTCGCGACATGTCTGCAAATGGCAGAAGATCAAGTAAGGCGGTCATACTGTGACCCTTTATTTTTCAGGAAGAATTGCGCGGCCAGTTGCCGCCTCGCCCACACGCATGATTGCGCAGTAGGCTGAAATAATACAGGCAACAAAAGCAGCGGTTAAACTGGCAGCATAGGACCACCACAGTGGCATCTGCAGAAACAGCGTTGTTTCTCCGTTGCCAATGTAGCGCTGCATGCCCTCATACAAACGCCATGTGATGAAGATGATTGTTACGCTCAGAACCACCTCCCAGAAGGCACGCAAAATGCGCAGCGCTTTGAAGGACATGCCCGATGTGAAAACATCAACAGTCGCGTGTTCGTTATAAAGCTGACAGATCGGAAAGAACGAGAAAATGGCAAAAGCCACCCCTGCCTCAAGAAGTTCATAGTTGCCATTGATTTCACCAACGCCCAAATCGATGATCCACTGCGAGAGGGATCCGAAACTCGACATCGCAAAGTCTGAATGAAACATTTTGCTGAGCGTGCGGCCGATGATGGACAACGTGGTCATTGCGACCAAAACCATCAGGACGAACCCACCAAGAATGGCTGTCACACGGGCCAGCCATATAATGAAACGGTGCATACCATTCCTGCCTTTTAATATTAGTACCAAAACTGCGGCGCATCAAATGTGCGCCGCAGCCAAATTCAAAACCCACTTAGTTCGAGTGTTTTTCGATCAAAGCACGTGCTTCGTCGATCAAGGCCTGACCGTCGATACC
>JAOKHV010000036.1 GCA_028248455.1 Ascidiaceihabitans sp.
GGGGAAACAACATCAACGATTTGATACAGTTTCGAAATCCACGGGCACCCAAGCCTATGGTATTGATTTCAAACGCGACGGTATGGTGCATGCGATGGTGCGCACTAACCCACGTCGTGACGGTGAAATGATCAGCTTTGATGATACTGAAGCCAAAGCGATGCGCGGCGTTCAAAAGGTGCTTCCGATCACTGGTGGCATTGCCGTTGTGGCGGATAACACATGGCGCGCTTTTCAAGCCGCGAATGCTGTTGAGATCGAATGGGGCGCTGCGCCGTATCCTGCTGAAATGGATGCGCATTGGCAGGCTTTATCCGATAGCTTTAACGAGGATCAGCAAGACAGCCGCCAGCGGGATGACGGCGATGTCGTTGCCGCTATGGTCGGCGCAGATGTGATCGAGGCCGAGTACCGCGCACCCTATCTCGCGCACGCGCCGCTTGAGCCTATCAGTGCTGTGGTTGAGGTGTCTGAGGGTCGGGTCGACGTATGGACTGGAACGCAAATTCCGCGTTTTGTTCAGACCAATGTCTCTAAGCTTACCGGCGTCGATTTTGAAGATGTGCATGTGCATGTCTTGATGATGGGTGGCAGTTTTGGCCACCGCCTTGAGGACCGCGTGGTGAAAGAAGCCACTGAAATCGCAATGCAAATACCGGGTGTTCCGGTTAAGCTGACTTATTCACGCGAAGAAGATATGGCGCACAATGACACACGCCAAATCGCTATGGCACGTGGGCGCGGAACTGTGAAAAATGGTTTGGTTGAAACAATGGATTTGGGCATTGCGATGCCGTCAGTGGTTGCCAGCCAAATGGGCCGACAGGGTCTGTCCTTACCGGGGCCTGATACGCAAATTGTTGCGGGGGCGTGGGAACAACCACTGAGCATCCCAAATTACCGGATCACTGGATATCGCGCGCCAGAGCTTGCGCCGATCTCAAGCTGGCGTTCCGTTGGGGCCTCTACAAACGGATTTTTCCACGACGTGTTTTTGGACGAACTGATCCAAGCAGCTGGTGCAGACCAAATGGAAGAACGCTTGCGTCTGTGCTGGCATGAACCATCGCGTAAGGTATTGGAAAAGGTCGCTGAAATGTCCAGTTGGGGCGCGCCTTTGGCACCCAACAAAGGGCGCGGCGTTGGTTTTTGCATGTCCTTTGGTGTGGCTGTGGCTGAGGTTGTTGAGGTGACCAATACCGAGGATGGTATCAAGCTAGACAAGGTTTGGGTTGCGGCAGAGGTTGGCAAAGTGGTTGATCCGAACATGTTTGAAAATATGGTTCAGGGCGGCGTCAACTGGGCCTTGGGGCATGCGATTATGTCTGAGATTACTTATTCCGCTGGTATGACCGAGCAGGAGAACTTTGATACGTTTGAATCTTTGCGGATGTATCAATCTCCAAAGATTGAGGTCGCAGGTTTGGAAAACGGCGACCACGTGCGTGGCATGGGCGAACCCATGGTTCCACCAGCTGCTGCTGCATTGTCTAATGCGATCTTTGCGGCGACCGGCCAACGTATTCGCGAAATGCCGATGAACAAGTTTATCGATTTCGTATAAAAAATCGCGGTGGCCTTGTTGGGATAGGGCCACTGCGTTGCATGATCCAAGAACGACGTGTTATGGGCGTAAAATTACTTGACGCTTGGTCCAAATAATCGTCGTTTGACGCATGGAGATTTTTCAAAACACCCCCCGCACACATGTATCTGGCTTGGATGATGTTCCAATCCCTAGCGTCGATCACCAATCCGTTGCAGACTTGATCCAACGTTGCCCTGAGGCAGCAGAAACACCGCTGCATGATGTGGCCAGTTTGGCCAATGATTTAGGTGTTGCATCCGTTTGGGTCAAGGACGAGCGCAATCGCATGGGGCTGGGCAGTTTTAAGGCATTGGGTGCAGCATATGTGATCGCACATGATGCCAAGGCAGGACGGGCAAAAGGCCGTACATACGTGACAGCAAGCGCTGGCAATCATGGTATGTCGGTCGCGGCGGGGGCTTCGGCCTTTGGGGCATATGCCGTAGTCTATATTGCGGAATCGGTGCCTGACGTTTTTGCTGATCGTTTGCGCGGCTTGGGTGCGCAGGTTGTGCGCGAAGGTGCTATCTATGAGGACAGCATGGCGGCTGCGTTGAAGGCAGCTAATGACAATTGCTGGGATATTCTGTCGGACACGTCATGGCTAGGTTATTACGAGCGCCCACATCGTTTGATGGAGGGCTATTTGATGCTCATGCGCGAGGCGATTGCGCAGGTGCCAGAGGTTCCCACCCATATCTTTTTGCAAGCAGGTGTGGGCGGTTTGGCCGGATCATGTGCGGCGTTGGCACGTGACACGTGGGGGGCTGAACCAACAATTGTGGTTGTCGAACCTGAGTTGGCGCCAGCCTTGGTGGCCTCTGTTAAGGCAGGTAAATTTGTGACTGCGGAAGGTCCAGTTTCAAACATGGGTCGTTTGGATTGTAAGGAACCATCGTTGATCGCGCTTAAAGGGTTGGCGCGTGACGCGGATGTGTTCATCACGTTGACCGAGGATGAGGGCACTGTGGGCGCGGATTTGGCACAGGCGCATGGATACCCATCCAGTACGTCAGGAGCCGCTGGTTTGGCAGGTCTGATCTCAACGAAGGAAGCTTTAGCCATCGGTAATGATGCGCTTGTGCTTTGTATTCTTAGCGAAGGTCCCGCATGAGCGCGGCCCCACAACGTGGGTTTGGCGAGGCCGAATATCGTCATCGTTTGAGCCGTGCACAAACGATGATAGCGAAAGCAGGCTTAGCTTGTTTGTTGCTAAGCACTGAACCCGAAGTGCGTTATTTCACGGGTTATTTGACCCGTTTTTGGGAAAGCCCAGCGCGTCCGTGGTTTCTGATTGTCCCTGCGGTTGGCGATCCGATTGCTGTGATCCCATCCATTGGCGTGGCTTTGATGTCGCGCAGTTGGATCAAGGATATCCGCAGCTGGCGGTCCCCTGATTTGCAAGATGATGGCGTCAGCTTGCTACGCGATGCTTTGTGCGAAGTGGCAGGGACTGATGGAAAAATTGGTGTGCCGAGCGGGTTAGAAACCCATGTGCGTATGCCTATGCACAGCTGGAATGCGCTGCAACAGGGCCTTTCGATTGTAGACGATGCCGAAATCGGGGTGCGTTTGCGCAAGATCAAGTCACAGGCTGAAATTGCCAAAATTGCGCAGGCAGGTGCAATTGCAACCCTTGCCTTTGAGCGTGTGCCTGAAATTGCGCAGGCAGGTGTGCCGTTGGAAAAGGTGTTCCGTCATTTTCAAATGTTACTGCTAGAGGAAGGGGCCGATTGGGTGCCTTATCTGGCAGGAGCGGCGGGTCAGGACGGGTATTACGACGTGATTTCTCCTGCGACTGATGCGCCATTGGTGCAGGGCGATATCCTGATGTTGGATACTGGCGCTGTATGGGACGGATACTTCTGTGATTTCGATCGCAACTTTGCGGTTGGGGCACCGTCTGCTATTGCCCAGTCGGGCCATAGCAATTTGATTGAGGCTGTTGATGCTGGGATGGCAGCTGCAAAACCTGGTGTGATGATGTGTGATTTGTTCCATGCAATGGCAGGGGTGGTTGCTGGTGACAGTGACGCGGTGGCGAATGCAGGGCGTTTGGGTCACGGTTTAGGGATGCAGTTGACGGAATGGCCGTCGATTATACCTACGGACCGAACAGTGTTGGAAGCAGGTATGGTGCTGACGCTTGAGCCATCGGTGGAAACCGTTGATGGGCGTATCATGGTGCATGAAGAAAACATTGCGATCACCGAAACGGGAGCGATGTTCTTGAACGCGCGTTCAGGACGTTCGTTGGTCAGCGTATGAGTGATTACAGCTACACTCTAGCCCCCAATGATGCGCCGCCCGTCGGGTTGATCGTGTTGCAAACCGACGAGACCATTGAACGCGATATGCGCCGTCTGTTGGGGGATGCGCCGCTGTACGTGACGCGGGTACCCAGTGCGCCGGTGGTGACCTCTGAAACGTTGCAGCAGATGGCCAATGAGATATCGGGGGCGGCATCATTGCTGCCACAAGCGGTTGAATTCAGCGCGATTGGTTATGGTTGTACCTCTGGAACCGCGCAGATTGGCCCTAATCAAATTGCTGATTTGGTCAAGGCAGGGACTGCGACCCAAGGCGTGACAGAGCCTGTCAGCGCATTGATCGCAGCCTGCAATCATCTGGGTATTAAACGATTGGCATTTTTGTCGCCTTATATCGCTGAGGTATCGGGGCGTTTGCGTAACGTGTTGGCGGATGCTGATGTTCAAACGCCTGTTTTTGGCAGCTTTGCCGAAGAGGTTGAGGAAAAGGTTGTGCGTATTGATGAGCCATCCATCATCAATGCAGCGCGCGATTTATGTGCAGATGCACAGGTGGATGGGTTGTTTTTGTCCTGTACGAATTTGCGGACATTGGATGTGGTTGCGCCGCTTGAGGCTGAGCTGGATATACCTGTGCTCAGCAGCAATTTGGTTCTTGGCTGGCACATGGCGCAACTTGCCGGGATGCCGTTTTCGGGGCTGGGGAGATTACGCTAAGGCTTAATCGGGTCCCTGAAAGAACTCCAGATCTTCAACACGGTTTAGGGTCAGGCGCTCAAGACAGATGTATTCAATGAGCGGCTGGATTGACCCACCCCGTGTGATGGTGCTTTCGGCCAAACACGCTTGGTCGCGGTATTTGATTCAAGTGCGCTGCGCTGTGCGCAACATATCCTCGTTGGGGATATCGCCAACTTCTTGGTAGATATCGCAATTGTGGCGTCGCGGATTGAGATTTTCCATGTGTGGTTCAGCAATGCATCTGCAGAGCCATAGGCGCGTGATGCGCAGTCATTCAAGTCCATCTGCGTTTGGAGTGCTAAGCAATCTGGTAATTGTGCAAAACCTGTTATCGGGAGAAGGACGGCAACTGATTTCAAGATGAGGGTTTTCATGAAGTGATCGCCTTTAGCTTCGGTGACAGGGTTGGGTTGCCATTGTGCGGCGATCATCTGCGAATTTTGTGACCATTAGAGGGTATAATCTGCACCATAGCATCTTGACCCTCCTTGGGCTTTGACGTACCCCGTCACACAGTGCGGGTATGGTGAAATGGTATCATAAGAGCCTTCCAAGCTTAAGGCGCGGGTTCGATTCCCGCTACCCGCTCCAAAATTCTCCACAGTAGATGTGCGCGATCAGGTAGATCCGTTTTCTGGGTTCTTGACCTATGTACGACAGGTTGCCAAAAACGCTGCAGTTGCAAAAAGGAAATTTCATGGCTCACTCTTCATCGCATACCAATGTGGCACCGTCGCCAGCTGCGATGAACGCCACAGATGAACGTGAAAAATCCAAGAAAATTAGCGGCCTAAGCGCGCTTTGGCCGTTCATGTTGCCCTATCGCTTGCTTATGGCAGCCGCTATATTTGCACTGGTTCTGACGGCGATGATTTCGTTGGCTTTGCCGCTGGCCGTGCGCCGAGTGATAGATAATTTTGGGACCGCTGATGGAACCATTCTGGATCAGTATTTTCTAGTTGCTATCGCTATTGCAGCCTTGTTGGCGCTAGGTACTGGTCTGCGCTACGCCTTGGTGACCCGATTGGGCGAACGGGTTGTAGCAGATATTCGTAAAGCAGTTTTTGACCGTGTGATTGGCATGTCGCCTTCATTTTACGAAAACATCATGACGGGTGAGGTTCTAAGTCGGATCACCACAGATACTACGTTGATCCTTAGTGTCCTTGGATCTTCGGTGTCGATTGCGCTGCGCAATTTGCTGATTTTTGCAGGAGGGTTGGTTTTGATGATGTTAACCTCTGCAAAGTTGACAGCACTGGTATTGTTGATTGTGCCCGCTGTTATCATTCCTATCCTTGTACTTGGCCGTCGCTTGCGTGTGATCAGCCGCGAGAACCAAGACTGGATTGCCGCATCTTCTGGCAGTGCATCTGAAGCGCTGACCGCAGTGCAGACAGTACAGGCATTCACGCATGAAAAGATCAGCCGTCGTCAATTTTCTGATGTAACTGAGCAAAGCTATGATGCGGCCAAACGCCGGATTGCGACCCGCGCGGCGATGACGATGATTGTTATCTTTCTGATTTTCACAGGCGTTTTGGGCGTTCTGTGGATTGGTGCGAACGATGTCCGTGCTGATGTCATGAGTTCAGGTGCGTTGATCCAGTTTGTCATCTACGCTGTGATGGTTGCAGGGGCAGTTGCGGCGCTTTCTGAAATTTGGGGTGAATTACAGCGTGCAGCAGGTGCTACCGAGCGATTGATCGAGTTGCTACAAACGGTTGATAGTGTTCAGGATCAGGAGGTTCCGTTCTCGTTGGCCAAGCCTGTGCGCGGGCGCATCCAGTTTGAGAACGTGACCTTTTCATATCCTGCGCGTCCTGCAGTTAAGGCGTTGCACGAAGTTGATTTGATGATTGAGCCGGGTGAAACCGTTGCATTTGTTGGTCCGTCTGGTGCGGGCAAGACCACAATTATTCAGATGATCCTCCGTTTTTATGATCCTCAAACGGGTCGTATACTGTTGGATGGTCACGCGCTATCTGATCTTGGGCGCGACGCTTTTCGCGAAAACATCGCGTTGGTTCCTCAAGATCCAGTTATCTTCGCAACTTCTGCACGCGAAAATATCCGCTTTGGTCGTCCTGACGCTACAGACGCGCAAATCGAAAACGCTGCAAAAGCTGCCGCTGCGCATGAGTTTATCCAAAGCTTGCCTGAAGGGTATGACAGTCCATTGGGCGAACGTGGTGTGATGCTTTCAGGTGGCCAAAAACAACGCATTGCGATTGCCCGTGCAATCCTGCGCGACGCGCCGGTCTTGCTGTTGGATGAGGCGACATCTGCCTTGGACGCAGAAAGTGAAGTTTTGGTGCAGGCAGCTGTGGATAGTCTGAGTGCGGACCGCACAACTTTGATTGTCGCGCACCGTTTGGCAACAGTGAAGAAGGCAGACCGTATTGTTGTGTTGGATGCAGGGCGCATTGTTGCCTCTGGTAAACACGATGAGTTGGTTGCTGAGGAGGGTCTGTACGCACGCCTTGCACGATTGCAGTTTACGGATGGCCATGCCGCAGACTGATTTCGATAATTATTCCCCTTCCAGTTGAGGGTCGTCCACTACAGTAATAACTCATAAATTTAATATGAAAGATTTTCGATGGGTTTGTGTAGCTTTGCTAAAGGCAGTGGCAAAAAACTATTTGGTGTCGGCGATGAGCCAACGCTAGGCGGTGGTGCGTTACAAGACGAAATTAAAGAGTTGGGTCTCGACGCGACTGGCATGGAGATCACCATTGATGGTGACACAGTCAAAGTGCCCTGCGAAGCCGTTAGCCAAGAAATGAAAGAAAAAGTTATTTTGGCGGTTGGCAACGTCAGCGGTGTTGCGTCTGTTTAAGACAGTGTGTCCAGTGCAGGCGAGCCTGTGTTCCACACTGTCAAAAAGGGCGATACGCTTTGGGCAATCTCTTCTAAGACACTCGGCAACGACGCGCGCTACGAAGAAATGTTTGAAGCAAATAAGCCAATACTAAGCCACCCAGACAAAATCGACCCATGCTAAGTTTTGCTTATCCCGCAAGCCTAATTCGGTCTGGTTTCTGGGGTGAACCCTCGGGCGGCTAACGCATGGAATACAAGGGCGGCCCATAATTGGATCGTCCTTTTTAGTTGTGAGCCCTAACCTAACCTAACCTAACTTAACTTGACGTGGCGTTTACCGGCGCTGAATTCGTCCTCTAATCCTTGCGTATTTTTCTATTCCACCGCATCTTATTTTCAGGGAATTTATCACCCCCGTCAGAGGGGTGGATTTGGGAGGAATAAACATGGCTTACGAAGGCATGACTGATCGCAACCGTATCGAAGCTGAGATGCCATGGGAGGTGCGCGACCTGCCGGTTACGCTTTATGGTCTTATTAGTCGAACAACTGAAAAGTTCCCGCAAAATAATGCGGTGAGCTATCAGATTTTTTCTGGCCCAAAAGACAAGGCTGAGACATTTAACTGGACCCAGTTAAAAGACAAAACGACCCAAGCCGCGAACCTATTCCGTTCGCTTGATATTGGGCCAAAAGATGTTGTCGCCTACATTCTTCCAAACTGTAACGAAGCGGTTCTTAGCCTTTTAGGTGGTGGTGTTGCAGGGATTGCAAACCCGATTAATCCGCTGCTGGATGAAGAGCAAATTGGCGCGATCTTGCGTGAGACAGGTGCCAAGGTTGTCGTAACTTTACGTGCGTTCCCAAAGACTGATGTTGCTGAGAAAACAGCCGCTGCAGTTGCTTTGGCCCCGAATGTGAAGACAGTCTTGGAAGTCGACCTGTTGCGCTATGTGACCCCGCCAAAAAGCTGGATCATCCCTTTGATCCGCCCAAAGATGACGCAAGCACCGGGCGTGGAGTACAAAAACTTTAACACAGAGCTTAATAAGCAAAAGACGACGCTTGATTTCGACGACGTTCAGGAAGATCGCGTCGCTTTCTATTTCCACACTGGTGGCACGACAGGCATGCCAAAGGTTGCGCAGCACCTTTATTCTGGCACAATTTACAACGGTTGGGTTGGCGCAGAAATATTGCTGGATGAAAACGACGTTATGTTGTGTCCATTGCCATTGTTCCACGTGATGGCCTGTCAGGTCATGTTGCTGGGTGCACTGGCCAGTGGGGCACATGTCGTGTTCCCAACGCCGCAAGGGTACCGCGGCGAAGGCGTTCTGGATAATATCTGGAAGCTGACAGAGCGCTGGAAAGTGACCTTCATCGTCTCGGTTCCAACGGCGTTGGCTGCAATGATGCAGCGTGCAGTGGATGCAGATATCAGCACGGTTAAGACTGCATTCTCTGGCTCTGCGCCTTTGCCTGTGGAGTTGTTCAAACGCTTTGAGGAAACAACAGGCGTTACCATCGTTGAGGGTTATGGTATGACAGAGGCAACTTGTCTTGTGTCTGGTAACCCAGTGGACGGTGAGAAGAAAATTGGCAGTATTGGGATCCCGTTCCCATACACCGACATCAAAATCATCAAAGGCACAGACAACGGCCCAATCGATGCCGAGGTCGATGAAGTTGGTGAGATTTGTGTTTCTAACCCCGGTGTTTATGTCGGGCACACCTATACTGAAGCTGAAAAGAACAAAGACCTTTATTATAACGAAAAATACCTGCGCACTGGCGACTTGGGCCGTGTGGATGAAGATGGGTATTTGTGGATCACTGGCCGTGCCAAAGATCTTATCATTCGTGGGGGCCACAACATTGATCCTGCCGAAATCGAAGAGGCGCTTTTGGGGCATCCTGCCGTTAGCTTCGCTGGTGCAATCGGCCAACCCGATGCCCATGCTGGCGAATTGCCCTGTGCGTTTGTTGAACTGATCGACGGTGCAACCGTCACTCCAGAACAGCTGATCGCACACTGCATAACACATGTGAAAGAGCGTGCTGCGCAGCCAAAACACATCAAGATTATGGATGAATTGCCAAAGACTGCAGTTGGCAAAATCTTTAAACCAGACCTACGTAAAGACGCGATTACACGTGTGTATAATGAGGCACTGGAGACCAATGGATTGGAAGCCCGCGCCGTGAGTATCATCGACGACAAAAAACGCGGTCTCGTGGCACAAATTGAAGCGAATGGTGTTTCTGATATTGCGATCCAAACCATCCTTGGTGGGTTCATTGGTAAATGGGAACATGCGGAAACTGAAAACTAATGGCTGACTATAGTGCGCTTTTGGACGATGAGGTTTGGGCTTTTTTGAACGAAAGCGCACGTCACTATCCCGGTGATGCGGTGGGCCTAAGCATCGAAGATCAACGGGAGCTTTATAACAAGATGTGTGTGGCCTTTGATCAGGGCCGCCCAGCAAATGTTACTGTCAAAGATGTGCCTTTGGGCGGCGTCCCTTGCCGCATTTATTCGCCGGCAGCCTCTGCAATCGCGACGGTATTCTTTTGTCATGGCGGTGGCTTTGTTGTTGGTGGTCTGGATAGCCATGACAGCGTCTGTGCAGAGTTTTGTTCGATTACAGGACTGCGTGTTGTTGCTGTAGATTACCGCCTGTCGCCAGAACACCCCCATCCAAATGATTTTGACGACGCTTGGGCAGCATTTGAGGCGTCTTGTGCAGCCTTTGAGGGCGCTATTGTCATGTGTGGTGACAGTGCCGGTGGTAACCTTGTTGCCGCTGTGACGCACCATGCGCGTGGCCGTTTTGATGGCCGCATTACAGGGCAAATGTTGATCTATCCGGGGCTAGGTGGGGATCATAGCAAAGGTAGCTATATCACGCATGCACATGCACCGGGACTAACCACGCAGGATATGGAATTCTATATGAACATCCGATCTGCAGGTCAGGACAAGTACGGCGATCCGACCTATGCACCCTTGCACGACAAGGATTTTACGAACCTTCCAGCAACAGTAATTATCACTGCGGAATGTGATCCATTGTCAGGCGATGGGAAGGATTACCGAGATGCTATATTGGCTGTTGGAGGGCAGGCTGTTTGGATCAACGAAACGGGATTGGTCCACGCCTATCTTCGCGCGCGGGTTATGTCCGCGAAGGCAGGCGCAAGTTTCGAACGCATGACGCAGTCATTAAGTGCATTGGCTAAAGCTGAGCTGCCAAAGTTTTAAGATAAAAACGGCTTGGCTTTCATGCTGTCTGGAATAGACGCACCCAATCGGGATAGGATCGTTGGAGCCAATTGAAGCTGATCAATGACGGTGTCTTCGTCTGGACCTTCAGCATCTCCAAAATAGTACAACGCAGCCTCTTGCTGTAATGCACCACGTCCACCGTGGTGACCACGTTCATCCTGTCCGTGATCTGCCGTCACAATCACCTCATATCCCGCATCGCGCCACTTGGTGATGAAAGGGGCCAACATCTCGTCCATGACGAAACAGGCATGATCCATCTCATGGCTTTCATGCTGAAAACGGTGGCCCATGCTGTCGAGCGTACAAGTGTGCAACATCCCGTAATTTAGGCCAAACCGCAGGCAAAGATTGGTCAAAGATCCAAATAAATCAATGTCGCTTGGTGTCATCTGATTGGCGTGCCCATAGCCCGTCATGGTGTGGAACCTACCATGATTGATTGTGTCGCTTTCGGGTTCGTCATATTCGACATCGCGCACAAAGTCATAGGGGTGGCGGTTGAAGAATTCGGACCAAAAGGAATGAGCAACCGCACCTGTTGTGCCACCTGCCAGTCGTGTTTGTGAGAAAACATCCGGTTGGGACAGGCGGAATACGTTGCCGTTGCCCGTGCAGCCGTGCTCTGCGGGCGTCACGCCTGTATGGATGGAGGCATAGCAACTGGCAGAGATTGACGGGAGGACCGATTTGATCTTCCAAACCCGCGCATCACCGGAATCCACCCAGCCCTCAAGGTTGCCAAACAGACGGCGCCAATTACGATAAGGGACACCATCTAAGATGATAAGCAGCAGTTTGTTTTCCATGTACGTCTCTTCGTCGCGGTGTGATTGGGTTATCTAATTTCCACCACTTTGCATTTTGCGATTTGCTATCACGTCCTCAAGCCAGCCCAGTTTCATTTCTGGAACAGAGGACAGCAACAGATCAGTGTAATCGTCAAACGGTGGTGAAAGCACTGCGGTCTTGCCGCCATAGCGCGCAACCTCGCCTTGATACATCACGGCGATGCTATCGGCGATGGCGCGGACCGTTGCGATGTCGTGGGTAACGAACAAGTAAGCGACGTCCTCAACTTTTTGCAAATCAAGCAAGAGCTTGAGAATGCCATCAGCGACCAATGGATCAAGGGCAGATGTGACTTCGTCGCAAATGATCAGTTTGGGCTTCGCGGCGAGGGCGCGTGCAATGCATACCCTTTGTTTTTGCCCACCTGATAACTCAGCCGGATAACGGTCAATAAAGCCGTCACCCATTTCGATCTCGTCCAAGAGTTCCTTGACCCGCTTTTGCTTCTTTGCGCCCTTCAGGCCAAAGTAAAACTCAAGTGGACGCCCAATGATTGTGCCCACCGTCTGGCGCGGGTTCATTGCTGTGTCAGCCATTTGGTAGATCATTTGCAATTCACGCAGATCATCTTGGCTACGATTAGCCAACTCTGGGGACAGTTCACGCCCATTGAAGTTCACAACACCTTCGCGTGCAGGCAAAAGGCCCGTGATCACACGTGCCAGTGTTGATTTTCCAGAACCGGATTCACCCACGACTGCCAATGTTTGACCGGCGTGTAGATCAACGTTGATGTCCTTTAGAACATCAAACTTTGTACCACGATAACGGGCCGTGATGTTTTGAACCCGCAGCAATGGCTCACCGCTTGGCGATTTCTCTTTGTGGTTAATGGACCTGACGGAAACCAACGCTTTCGTATATTCGTCAACCGGTGCGTTGATGATTTGATCGGTGGTGCCGTATTCGATCATTGCGCCCTGACGTAGGACCATGATGTGGTCAGACACTTGGGCGACGACGGCTAAATCATGCGTGATATAAAGAGCGGCAACACCAGTGTCGCGGATTGCCTCTTTGATTGCTTTTAGCACGTCTATTTGGGTGGTTACATCTAGCGCAGTTGTTGGTTCGTCAAAGACCACTAAATCGGGTTCAGGACAAAGCGCGAGCGCAGTCATGCAGCGTTGTAACTGACCGCCTGATACCTGATGTGGGAAACGATCGCCAATAGTTTCAGGCTCTGGAAGGTCGAGTTTGCGAAACAACTCAACAGCGCGTGCTTGAGCATCGGCCTTAGAGAACTTATTTTGAGAAACTGCAGCTTCGATCACTTGCTCCATGATCCGTTTGGCGGGATTGAACGACGCTGCAGCTGACTGAGAAACGTAGGTAACTTCGCCGCCGCGCAAGTTGCGCACGTCACGACGATCTGACTGCAGAACATTACGGCCATTTACGAAAATTGTGCCACCTGTCAGCTTCACGCCACCACGGCCATAGGCCATGGTGGCAAGGCCAATAGTTGACTTGCCTGCACCGGATTCACCGATAAGTCCAAGAACCTTACCCGCCTCAACGTCAAAATCGACGCCGTACACAATTTCGATGTCATGTGGTTTGGCATCTGGAGGATAGACGGTTGCGCCAATGTCAAGGCCACGAACTGATAGCAATGGAGTGCTCATTAGCCACGCCCCCCTTTAAGTGAGGTTGTGCGATTCAACACCCAGTCTGCGACCAAGTTGACCGAAATTGCCAATGTTGCGATGGCGACAGCAGGGTAGAGGGCTGCGCCGATACCAAAGTTAATACCGTCTTTGTTTTCTTTCACGATCCCGCCCCAATCAGCCAACGGTGGCTGAACGCCAATACCAAGGAAGGATAGGGTTGAGATGAACAACACCATAAAGATAAAACGTAAACCCATCTCAGCAACAAGCGGCGACAATGCGTTTGGCAGAATTTCGCGGAAGATAATCCATGCTATTTTCTCACCACGTAGACGGGCGGCTTCGACGAATTCCATGACTGAAATATCTACGGCTACCGCGCGAGCAAGGCGGAATACACGAGTGGAGTCCAATAGGCCCATCAGGACAATCAATGTCACAACAGTCACGTCGATCGCGGATAGGATTACGAGTGCTAGGATCAATGATGGAATCGACATCACGAGGTCTACAAATCGCGACAGGGCCTGATCAACCCAGCCACCAGAAACAGCCGCAAAGAACCCAAGAACGGAACCCGTGGTAAAACTGAGAAGCGTAGCGGCAGTTGCAATAAGAATGGTCGTTTGGCCACCGTAGATCATGCGGGTCAACAGATCGCGACCAATTTGGTCTGTCCCAAGCCAGTATTGGGCGTCAATAGTGCCTTCAGGGGCCGTGCCGAGTAGGAACCCAAGGCGGGAGGGTTCCCATACTTCGCCAACTGTTTCGGCCATGCCGTAGGGGGCAACCCATGAGGCGAAGATGGCGCAGAAGAAATAGACGCCTGTTATGAATAGGCCTATAATGGCGGAAAGTGGTATACGCATCAAAAAATCCCAGCACTGGTAGCAGAATGCGCTAAATCAAGGGCGCGAGAAATCAACGGGGCTGAAAGAAGCGAAGGCAGCACGTTCATTTTGGATGCCTCAGTCTTGGATTGGACAGGATCGATACGATGTCCGCGATCATGTTCAGGATGATATAAACTGCTGAAAAGATAATACCTGAAGTCAAAACAACCGGTACGTCGCGTTTCACCACAGCATCAACCAAATACTGGCCCATGCCTGGGTAGGCAAACACAGCCTCAACCACGACAACGCCCACAACGAGGTAGGCAAGGTTGATCATGACGACGTTCACTATTGGTGCAACAGCGTTTGGAAAGGCGTGTTTGCGAATGACCTCAAAGCTGGACAGCCCTTTTAGTTCTGCAGTCTCGATATAGGCAGACTGCATCACGTTCAAGATTGCGGCGCGGGTCATGCGCATCATGTGTGCCAGTACAACCATTGTAAGAACGGCAATTGGCAGGGCAATTGAATGTAGTTTTTCTAGCAGCGGCATGTCGGGTGGGACATTGGCGAAAGATGGTGCCCAGCCCAATTTCACTGCGAAAACGAAAATTAAAATATAGGCTATCATGAATTCTGGCAACGAAATCGCCGCCAGTGTTGAGCCAGAGATCACCTTGTCAGGCCATCTGTTGAGGTAACGCACAGCGACTAACCCAAGCAAGATAGCAACAGGAACAGAGATGAGAGCGGCCCAGAAGGCCAAGAACATCGTTGCGCCCAATCGTTTCCCGATTTGTTCGCCGATAGGCAATTTGTTGGAAAGGGCGTTACCCATGTCGCCAGTTAAAATACCGCCGATCCATTCTGCATAACGCGTCAGAGCAGGCCGATTTAGGCCCATTTCTTCGCGCAGGTTGGCAAGATTTTCAGGCGTAGCTGATTGGCCCAACTGCGCCTGTGCAGCGTCACCAGGCAAAATTTCTGTCAAGCCAAAGAGAAGCGCAGAGGCGGCGAAGAGCAGGAGGATGCCCAGCGATAAACGCTGGGCAACCAATTTAACAATGGGGTGCATAAGTCTGGCTTACGCTTTCCAAGTCTTTGCAAATGCATACCAGTACATTTGTGGTCCTGATGGATTGGTTTCCCAACCTTGGATCTCAGTAGAGAGCCCATCTACAAAGTCGTTGAACATTGGGACCATAACGCCGCCCTCTTCGTTCAACATGCGACCCATTTTTGAATAGATCTCTTTGCGCTTGCCTTCGTCTAGTTCGGCACGTGCTTCTAGGAGCATCGCGTCAAACTCTGGACGTTTCCAACGTGTGTCGTTCCAGTCAGCTGACGATAGATACGCTGTTGTGTACATCTGATCTTGGACCGGACGACCGCCCCAATAAGATGCGCAATATGGTTGAACGTTCCATACTTCTGACCAGTAACCATCGTTTGGCTCACGCTTGATTTCGAGCGGGATACCAGCTGCTTGGCAAGTTTGCTGGAACAATGCTGCAGCATCAACCGCGCCAGGGAACGCACCATCTGCTGTGCGCAGAATAATTGGTGATCCGTCATGGCCAGATGCTTTGTAGTGTGCAGCTGCTTTTTCTAGATCGAATGAACGCTGTGGGATTGTTTCGTCAAACAGTGGGTACGCTTCGTTGATTGGCATGTCGTTGCCTACAGAACCATAGCCTTGTAGAATTTTGTCTACCATTTCTTGACGGTCCATCGCGTGCTTCAGTGCAAGGCGAAGTTCATTATTGTCAAACGGTGCTGTGTCGACGTGTGCAATGAATACGTAGTGGCCACGACCAGAAGTCGTTTTAACGTCGATTGTAGGTGCACGGCCCAATAGTTTGGCGATTTTTGGTTCAACACGGTTGACTGTATCGACCTGACCAGACTGCAATGCTGCAGTACGTGCTGTTGCATCATTTAACACAATCAATTCGACCGCATCATAGTGTCCCATTTCGTCCGCAGCCCAATGGTTTGGGTTCTTCTTAAACGTCATGCGAACACCTGGCTCATCTGTCTCAAGTGTGTACAAACCAGTACCAATTGCAGCTGCTGGATTGTCAAAGCCACCGTTCGGTTGGATGATCAAATGGTAGTCTGCCATGAGGTATGGAAGATCTGCGTTGCCAATAACGAGCGTCAGTTCAAAAACGTTACCATCTGTGCGCATCGATTCGATGCCCTTCATGATACCCAAAGCGCCTGATTTTGAGTCTTCATTCGAGTGACGCTGCATAGTCGCTAAAACGTCTTCGGCTGTTACTGCTGTGCCGTCAGAGAATGTAATACCTTTGCGGACCTTGAAACGCCAAGTTTTTGCGGCGTTGGAGCCCTCCCAGCTTTCTGCAACTCTTGGTTCGAGACCATTTGGACCAGGGTAAACTAGAGCTTCGCCCCAGATGAAGCCACCAGCGAGAGGTGCGTCGGAAGCCCATGTTGCAGGGTCTTGTGAATTTGTTGACTCACCACCTGAAACTCCCATGCGGAAAGTTCCACCTTTGACGGGGCCCGCTGCATAAGCGGCGTCAGCCAATATAGTTGAAGCGACAGCAGCCGTCACACCCAGTGCAGCAGCTTT
>JAOKHV010000037.1 GCA_028248455.1 Ascidiaceihabitans sp.
GGGACTCGAACCCCCACGCCATAGGCGCTTGGACCTAAACCAAGTGCGTCTACCAATTCCGCCACACCCGCACGCATGCCCTATTTGGGCAATTTAGGAACTAGCAAAGGTTTGCGCGGGATGAAAGAGCAAATGCGCAAAAACCACAACTATTTTAAATGGCTAAAAAACTGGCGTATTTGACCGAATTCATCATAGATTGAAATTAGCCTAGAGGCAGGTTGCAATAAAAAAACGCCAATGAAACCGAAAACGGTCAGGCGCGCCCAAAGCGAACGAGATTCGCAAACACGCGCATACCCCATACACGCTGGCATTGTTGCTGGCAGCATAATTTTTACAGCAGAGGGCGAAATCCCTGTAAAACAACTATTGACCCGCTACAAAGTCGTCACACGCAATTCAGGGATGGTTACAATGCTGGATACATTCGCTCGCCGCACTTCAGCTGCGGCTATTGCTATCACAGCTGGTTCGCTAGGGCACAACCGCCCCGACCACAATGTTATTATCCCTGCAATACGACATTTATTGGTGCGCCACTGGCGCGAATAATCAATGTTTGGAAAAGCCCAGACTGTTGTAGAGGCAGGTGATTTGATCGATGGTGAATTCATCACCGATCGAGGAACGCTCGATTTGCAACTAGTGCATCTTACTTTCGACAGACAGCACGTCATCTACGCCGACGGTTTAGAAATTTCAGTACCACTGGCAAAAGCTATTGCTGCTATCGCGGCCTCGGCAAGCCTTCTAGATAATAACGTATAACCCCAATCGAAGGTTTACGTATTTTACTGAACTCAGACATAAATACACTACCTGATGACGAAAATGACAGATTCAAATTTGCTTACTTTTTAGTCAACACGCACTAAAATAATGCAGCCAAGCAAAACCTCCCCCCCACCCACATCACTTCCCATCTCCAATCTGGACCTCCATGTCATTAAGTGAGAGAAGGTGCTCAAAGCCAAGCCAAGGGAGGCCCACGTGAAAAAGATCGAAGCGATTATCAAACCCTTCAAACTTGATGAGGTTAAAGAGGCCCTTCAAGAAGTTGGTGTCCAAGGCCTTAGCGTTATTGAGGTCAAAGGTTTCGGCCGTCAAAAAGGCCACACAGAATTGTACCGTGGGGCAGAATATGTTGTCGACTTTTTACCAAAAGTAAAAATTGAAGTTGTCCTTGATGACGACCAAGTGGACGCAGCTATAGCAGCTATAGTTGATGCTGCCAAAACAGACAAAATTGGTGACGGCAAAATATTTATCTCCCCTGTCGAACAAACAATCCGCATCCGTACCGGTGAATCTGGCTCTGACGCGCTATAATAACTATCACAATAGAACATACGAACACGAAGGATCACGAAATGAGCAACCTACTTCTTGATATGATCAAAGATGAAGCAGCCGACTACGTCGACGTGCGCTTCACAGATCCACGCGGTAAACTACAGCACGTTACATTGTGCGCTGACCAAGTCGACGAAGACTTGATCGCTGAGGGCTTTATGTTTGACGGCTCTTCTATCGAAGGCTGGAAATCAATCGAAGCATCAGACATGAAATTAATGATGGATGTGGACAGCGCATATGTTGACCCGTTCTATGCAGAAAAAACAATCTGCGTTCACTGTTCTGTTGTTGAGCCAGACACGGGCGAAGCCTACACACGTGACCCGCGCGGCACAGCGCAAAAAGCTGAGGCTTATCTGATCTCTTCAGGTATTGGTGACGTTGCTTATATGGGTCCGGAAGCCGAGTTCTTTCTGTTTGACGACGTGCGTTACTCCAACACAATCAATAAAGTGTCTTACGAAGTTGATGCTACGGATGCGTCTTGGAACACCGACACCGAATACGAAATGGGTAATATGGGCCACCGCCCTGGAATCAAGGGCGGTTACTTCCCAGTAAACCCAATTGATGAAGCACATGATCTACGCGGCGAAATGCTTTCTACGATGAAGCGTTTGGGCATGAAAGTTGACAAGCACCACCACGAGGTGGCATCGTGCCAACACGAGCTAGGCTTGATTTTTGGCTCACTTACAAAGCAAGCCGATGAGTTGCAAAAATACAAATATGTTGTTCACAACGTGGCGCACGCATACGGTAAATCAGCGACCTTTATGCCAAAGCCAATCGCTGGTGATAACGGCACTGGTATGCACGTGAACATGTCAATCTGGAAAGATGGGAAGCCATTGTTCGCAGGCGACAAATATGCTGACCTGTCCCAAGAAGCACTATACTTTATCGGCGGCATTCTACACCATGCAAAAGCCTTAAACGCCTTCACAAACCCCGGTACAAACAGTTATAAGCGCCTGATCCCGGGTTTTGAAGCACCAGTTCTGCGCGCATATTCTGCAAGCAACCGCTCTGGCTGCGTTCGTATTCCATGGACTGAGTCCCCGAAAGCAAAACGCGTCGAAGCGCGCTTCCCAGATCCATCTGCAAACCCGTACCTTTGCTTCTCTGCCTTGTTGATGGCCGGCCTAGACGGCATCCAAAACAAGATCGACCCAGGCGAAGCCATGGACAAAAACCTATATGACCTGCCAGCAGAAGAGCTGGCAGCGATCCCAACAGTTTGTGGTTCCTTGCGCGAAGCTTTGGACGAATTGCGCAGCGGCATGGATTTCTTGCTGGCTGGTGACGTGTTCACAAAAGACCAAATCGAGGCCTACATAGCGCTTAAAATGGAAGAGGTTGAACGTTACGAACACACACCTCACCCAGTTGAATACGCAATGTACTATTCCTGCTAATCTCTAAATCATTCTGGATTTAATGTTTAAATTTAAACGAAGGCGCCCCATTTGGGGCGCTTTTTTTAGTTGGAAATTACAATATCTCGAGCCTGAATATCTCAGCCTTTACGCTTCCCTCCAAAGTAGTCCACCTTCTCCTAAATTATATTGAGCCCTGCATTTTTTAGACGTTTCAAAACCATCTATAGTCTCTGCCATCATCGCAATCGCATCCCTTCCAGCGCAATTTTTACGACAGGAAAAATCGCAGCAGAGCGCAACCAAAAATCGTTTAAATATATCTAGAAAATCTATGCGGGCGGGCGGTTAAACCACCACCTCCTTCCCAAAGACGAAGGCTTCCATTGCCGCCTTTTTTGCCTCTCTCGAAAAAAAGGTGTCCCCGGCAGAGTAATACAAGAAATCCAAAGTATGAAGGTTGAATTAGTAAGTTTCATTGGCGATAGCGCCGCTGTCTCTGCGATTACAACACTAACATATAACTGTCCCTGCTCCGCGTTTTTCGAACCTCATGCGATTGGCCGATTGAAATTAGTCGACAAGGGCGCAATCAACACTTCAACAAAGGGCGCGAAGCACGTCGAATTGGGCCATATGCAATTCTTGCCAGGCAAAGCCGCTAGAAGCGGCGTTGACGCGAATGGTGACGGAAAATTTAATTTCCACAATGTAGCCGATCCACTGGCCTCAACTGCAAACTTCTTAACAGGAAAAAGCTGAAAGCATGGCAAAGCGTTCAAAATAGGCCAACTAAATTGCATAGCCATTCAGCAGAGAAATACTGCTATCGTTTGTCAGAAAGCCATTGCGATCATGGCGGCAGAGATCGACTCATAACCCGTTTCATCTGCCTGACTTTCTTAAACCTAACTATCTCAAAATTCAAAACCTAGCGCCCCGGCACACAAATTTCCGAGCCTCAAACACTATAGTGACGTTATCACGGCTGACTAAGTTCAACTTACGAATTTAATATCCGTTCCACTTGCTCTATCCAAAATCACAGTGCACTATTTGACTGGGAGGTCGACGAGCGAATCTAAAGCTAAGTTTTAGACCACTTGTTTTGATCAACTCCGATACAACTTCTGGGAGAAAATAGATGCAAATTACTAAAAAAACATTAGGTGCAAGCGCACTAGTTGCAGCTTCATTCACATTCGTAGGTACTGCACAGGCAGACGTTTGCGATACACCGTCTAAACTTGGCGATTTGGGCAGTTTTGAAGGTGAAGTCATCACCGTCGCAGGCTCGATGGAAGGCCAGGATGAAAAGATGTTGCTGAACACAGTGAGCTGCTTTGAGAAAGCCACTGGCGCGACTGTAAAATACTCCGGTTCTCGTGACTTTGCTGCTTTGATCGTTGCTGATTTACGTTCAAACAACGCACCAAACATCTCAATCTTCCCGCAGCCCGGCCTTGCTGGTGATATGGCTAAAGAGGGTCATTTGGTTCCACTTGGCGACGACTTGGCATCATGGATGACTGAAAACTATGGCGCTGGCTCGTCTTGGGTTGATTTGGGCACATATGCAAACGCAGATGGCAAAAAAGACTTCTACGGCTTCGCATACAAAATGGACCTTAAATCACTAGTTTGGTACTCACCTGAGCAGTTCGAAGACAACGGCTATGATATTCCGACAACAATGGAAGGCCTAGTCGCACTGTCAGACCAAATGGTTGCTGACGGCAATACACCTTGGTGTATCGGTGTTGAATCAGGCAACGCAACTGGTTGGACGGCGACCGACTGGATGGAAGATCTGATGTTGCGCACGACATCACCAGAGAACTATGACAAGTGGGTCTCTAATGAGCTTGCTTTTAATAGCCCTGAAGTAATCAACGCCATGGAAGTTTATGGTCAGTTCTCACGCAATGACGACTATGTAGCCGGCGGAGCTTCATCTGTTGCGACAACATTCTTTGGTGATGCGCCAAAAGGTCTGTTCTCTTCACCAGTTAGCTGCCTAATGCACCGTCAAGCGTCATTCATTCCAGCGTTCTTTCCGAAAAAAGGCGAAGAAGTTGCGAATGGCGAAGCAGACTTCTTCTACTTCCCACCATATGAGTCAGCAAACCTAGGCAACCCTGTTTTGGGTGCTGGTACATTGTGGACGATGACAAAAGACTCTCCTGCTACACGCGCATTCTTTGAGTTCATGACAGAAGCATCTGCTCACGAAGCTTGGATGGGTCAGGGTACGTTCTTGACTGCGCACAAAGGTGCAAGCTTGGACGCATACGCAACACCAGCATTGCGCAAGCAAGGCGAGATCCTTTCAACAGCAACAACCTTCCGCTTTGACGCATCTGACCTGATGCCTGGCGCAATTGGTGCTGGTGCGTTCTGGTCAGAAATGACTGCATTTGCGAACGGTCAAGACGCTCAAACAACTGGTGATAACATCCAGGCCGCTTGGGATGCGATCAAATAAGTAAACCATTGATATAGAGCGCAACTTTCTGCGCTCTATATCGCCTCAAGCTACCTAGCTGCCACGCCCCTTAAATTCTGGACATCGATATGCGCTCTTTAAAACTTGCAATAGCAAGTAACAGTCTCGCAATTTTTCTGACAATTGTTTTTTTGCTTCCGATCACGGCAATCGTTGCTTTCGTTGTGTCGGGCCCATTGGATGATGCAATGGCAAACTTCGGATTGTGGATGCACAGCGCCTTTAAGTGGTCATTTCCAGAAATGGACACCATTGAGAGATTTTCTAAAATTGGGTTTGCCATACGCTCAGTTATCATCGCTGTTGGTATCTCATTCATGTATTTCGGCATTACAAACTGGCTCAACATGAGTTTGGCACGTCACCGTGAGCGCGATGCGGCCGGACGTCAATCTCGGATCATTGAAGCAATTCAGCCTTGGATATTCGTGGGCCCTACCCTTGTATTGCTATTGCTATTTCTTTTGGTGCCCGCACTTTCGACGCTTGGCCTGTCTTTTCAGGAGTCAGACGGCACCCCTTCACTACGTAATTACGCCTTTCTTTGGGACCGGGATGCGCTAGGCTACCTGCAGTTCCGTCTGGCTATGCGTAACAGCTTGCTATGGCTGATTTTGGTACCGACTGTATGTATCATCTTTGGCCTTTTGATCGCTGTTCTAGCTGACTCCGTACGATGGGGCGTTATCGCCAAAACCTTCATCTTCATCCCACTGGCCATTTCTTTCGTTGGCGCAGCTGTGATTTGGCGTAACATTTTTGCGGGTGGCGGCATCGAGCCGCTGCAGACAATAAACGGCGTTACACCCTCTTACCAGATTGGCTTAATGAAATCGTTGTTGGGTCATACCGCGGAATATAACGAACCTCTTTACAGCCTGAAATTCTGGGGGAACTTCTTCCTCATGTGGATCTTGGTTTGGGTTCAAACCGGTTTCGCGATGGTGATCTTTTCCGCTGCTTTGCGCGGCGTACCAGAGGATACGATAGAGGCCGCAACAATTGATGGGGCAAATCCTTTCCAGATGTTCTTCCGCATCAAGCTACCCCAAATTTATTCAACAGTGTTGGTGGTTTGGACGACTTTGGTGATCTTAGTGCTAAAGGTTTTCGATATCCCCTATGCGCTTTCTGCAAACGATGATGACAAATTATTGCTGGCAACCATGATGGAAAACGCACGGAACAACTGGTCGATCGGCGGAGACAATGTAGACAATTTGTTTGCTGCAATCGCGGTCATGCTAATGCTGACTGTTGTTCCAAACATGATTTTCAATGGCTCGCGCATCCGTCGCGAGCAAAAAGAACTTGGACATTAAGGAACACAGGTGATGATTACCCGTACATTAAGTCATTCTGTTTTGGCGTTGATCGTTTTCATTTGGGTTGTCCCATTTGTCGCGCTTGTTTCAACGTCTCTAAGATCTGAAACAGAAGCAAAAACCGCAGGCTTTTGGACTGCTTTTACGCCGACTGAGCTGGGTCACCGTTTTAGCACCCACGACAAGGACGATGACACCGAAATTCTAACTATGGCTGGCAACATCCTTGCACGTTTAAACAACGAGGCCTCTGGTTTCCCCGTTACAGGCGATGTCCAATCCATCCTAATCAAAACACGCATCCCTGATCCTGAAAATCTAGAGAAGACAAAACTTGTCCGCAAGCTGGTTCCTGCCGGCGAAGTGATGGACGTGCGTGGCGGAGACTTTGTCTTCCAAACGAACGGAGACTTTACTTGGACTTTTGAACAACCGGCCACTCCAAAGCCAAAGAACTTGGATGTCTTCATCAATCAAGATCCGGTATTTGGAACTGATGCATACATTGAAGTCCTGTTTGATAACAAAAACGTACCAAACGCGCTAATTTCGTCTTTCATCGTTACCATACCAGCAACGATCATTCCGATTACGATTGCAGCCTTTGCTGCTTATGCATTTGCATGGATGCAGTTTCCTGGGCGCGACTGGCTGTTCGTGATTGTTGTGTCGTTGATGGTGGTTCCAACACAACTCGCATTTCTACCTATCCTACAGGGCTTCAGCGGCATCGCCTCTTGGGCAACATCATTGAACCAATGGTTAACGGACTGCGAACTGACCGACACATGTCAGGTTGCATCAAAATCCTTTGCAAGTCTATGGATTACACACACCGCATTCGGTCTGCCGCTAGCGATTTACCTTTTGCGCAACTACATCGTCGGCCTGCCTAAGGAACTGCTGCAAAGTGCTCGGATCGATGGCGCAAGCCACCTGCAAATATTCACTAAGATCATTATTCCGCTTTCGGTCCCTGCCCTTGCATCGTTCAGTATTTTCCAATTTCTGTGGGTTTGGAATGATCTTATCGTTGCTTTGTATATCGGCCCAAACAATGCGGATGATTTAGTGTTCCCAATACGACTTCAAAAACAACTTGGAACGTTTAAGGATCAGCTTCACTTATTGAACGCCTCCGCGGTTATTTCCATGATCGTTCCAGTTCTCGTCTTCTTGTCCATGCAACGTTACTTTATCCGTGGCCTTTTGGCTGGTTCGGTCAAAGGCGGCTAAAAATGAGCAATTTAAAATGGTGGGAAACCGCTGTAATTTATCAAATCTATCCTCGCTCATTTCAGGATTCCAACTCTGACGGAATTGGCGATTTGAAAGGGATTACTTCACGGCTGGAGTATATTGCGGCCTTGGGTGTGGATGCTATCTGGATAAGCCCATTCTTCAAATCACCCCAAAAAGACTTCGGGTATGACGTTTCAGATTACTGCGCCATCAACACTGATTATGGAACACTCGCTGACTTTGACGAACTGATTAACAAAGCTCATTGTCTCCACCTTAAGCTCATGATCGATATAGTCCCTGCGCATTGCTCAGATCAGCACGCTTGGTTCGAAGAAAGTCGCCAATCCAGAACAAATCCAAAAGCAGATTGGTTTCACTGGGTTGATCCCATGCGTGATGGTTCCGCACCAACAAACTGGTTGTCGTTCTTTGGAGGGAATGCGTGGTCTTGGGAACCTCGCAGACAACAATACTATCTGCACAATTTCTTGGCCAGCCAGCCAAACCTTAACCACGCAAACCCTGATGTTATCGAAGCCTTTGCAGATATCGCACGGTTTTGGTTCGACCGTGGCGTTGACGGGTTTCGCATGGATGCTGTCCACACGGTTAACGGCAGCGTTGCGCCATACCAAAACAACAAACCAAAACCAGATTTCGTAGTTGGCGATCTTCCCCAACAGCAACAACCGTTCTTTCGTCAACTGCATGACACTGGCCAACTCAATCAACCTGAGATTCAAAAATTCATCGAAAGCTTTCGTAAAGTCGCAGACTGCTACGATGGTGATCGCTTTTTAATGGGCGAATTACACGGCGATGACCCTGTTTTGGCCAGCACAACCTTCACTGCTCCGGGGCGTTTACATGCAACTTATAACTTCAACTTGTTAGAGTGGGCTGGCTTAGATGTCGCGGGACTTAAGCAAGCAATTTCATCAGCTGTAGAGGCCTTTAACGGCACTGGAAAACTCACATTCGCATTTTCGAACCATGATGTTCCACGTTCCGCGACACGTCAGTTGGCTCCGCTAGACTTGAGTGAGGACAGCCAAGAAGCACTTCAGCTGATGCTTCTTAAGTTAGAGACCAGTTTAATTGGCTCAACTTGCATTTATCAGGGCGAAGAACTTGCTTTAGGTGATGTCCAAGACATTCCACTCGATAAGATGCAGGATCCATGGGGCATTGAGTTTTCCCCCATATTCTTAGGCCGCGATACCTGTCGCACGCCAATGGTTTGGCAGCGTGACGCGCCATCTGGCGGGTTTTCAGATGCCAATGACACATGGTTACCTATTTCCCAACCGCATTTGGAACGGGCCGCCTTAGATCAAGCCGCCAAAACAGGGTCGGTTTACAATGAACTTCGGGCTTTCCTAAAATGGCGCAAAGGCCAATCTGCCATTATGAATGCCAACACAATTGAATTGGTTGAAAGCGGTCCAGAACAGATCGTTTTCAACCGGATTTCGGATAATCAAACACTGCGATGTTGTTTTGATTTTAATGACTTAACTGCATCGTTTATGGAGATCTAAATGGCTCAAGTCGAACTACGTGGGGTTTGCAAATCCTTTGGAAAAACAGAAGTTATCCGTAACGTCGAATTGGAAATCAACAAAGGTGAATTTGTCGTTTTTGTCGGCCCGTCGGGTTGCGGTAAATCTACTTTGTTGCGCCTAATAGCTGGTTTGGAAACGCTCAGCGAAGGCGATATCGTCATCGCTGACAAAGCTGTAAGCGACCTGCCCCCATCCAAACGTGGTATCGCGATGGTCTTCCAATCCTATGCGCTTTATCCACACATGACAGTATATCACAATATGGCGTTTTCCTTGGACCTTCAGGGCTTTTCTAAAAAGAGATCAAGGAACGTGTAGAAGCAGCCGCCAAGATCCTTCAGATGGAAGAGTTACTAGATCGACGCCCAGCAGCCCTGTCTGGTGGGCAACGCCAACGTGTCGCCATTGGGCGTGCCATCGTGCGTAACCCTGATGTGTTCTTGTTTGATGAACCCCTTTCCAATCTAGATGCCGCGTTGCGCCATGATACACGTGTCGAAATTGCGCGCCTTCACAACCAACTAGGTGCGACCACAATCTATGTTACACACGACCAAGTCGAAGCAATGACGCTTGCAGATAAGATCGTGGTTCTGAAAGACGGTGAAGTCATGCAGGTTGGTGCACCAATGGACCTGTTCAACATGCCTGCAAACGAATTCGTTGCTGGTTTCTTGGGCTCTCCAAAAATGAACTTCTTTGAAGGGACGTTGACGGACATCGGCAAAGATCAATCAACGGCTGGCTTCCAAGGCGCTGACTTCGAAACAAACGGTATCCGTTTAGTGTCGACAGACAAGGCCATAGGCGACAATGTTCGCATCGGAATTCGTCCTCAACACCTTTATATCAATCCGAACGGTACGATCGAGGGAACCGTGACGATTATTGAGCGTCTAGGAACAGAAACAATCGTCGAGCTTAATGCAACAGATGGAACATTATTTCGATTAGCATCGTCCGAAGGGTCCAACCTAGAAATTGGACAAACGGTTAAATTTGGTTTTGAAACGGGAAAGGCGCATTTGTTTTGATGAATAGAAGCCAGTTCCCCGATGATTTTCTTTTTGGTGTCGCCACTTCTGCATATCAGATCGAAGGACATAAATTTGGTGGTGCGGGCTCAACCCATTGGGATACCTTTGCTGCTACACCCGGAAATGTTGTCCGCGCAGAGCATGGCCAACTGGCTTGTAATCACTACCAAAACTATGAAGCCGACTTCGATCTGATTGCCGCTGCAGGTTTTGATACCTATCGGTTTTCAACCAGCTGGGCACGTGTGATTCCTGATGGATTCGGAGCCGTGAATCAAGATGGTTTAGATTACTATGATCGCCTAACCGATGCGATGCTGGAGCGCGGTTTGAAACCCGCTGCAACCCTATACCATTGGGAACTCCCTTCTGCATTGGATGATCTAGGTGGTTGGCGCAATCCAGACATCGCCAAATGGTTCGGTGACTATACCGAAGTCATAATGAATCGTATTGGTGATCGCATGTTCTCAGTCGCCACAATCAACGAGCCATGGTGCGTAGGATGGTTATCGCATTTTTTGGGTGCGCATGCTCCCGGCTTGCGTGACATACGAGCGACAGCACGTGCCATGCACCACATCCTTTGTGCACACGGAACTGCGGTCAATAGAATGCGCGACATGGGTTTAAAAAACCTTGGTGCCGTTTGTAATTTCGAGTTTTCAAACCCAGCCGATGAAACCCCTGAAAATGTTGCAGCAGCCGCGCGGTATGACGCAATCTACAATCGATTTTTTATAGGTGGAATATTTCATAAAAAATACCCTGATTTGGTTTTAGAAGGATTAGAGCAGCACCTGCCAAAAGGTTGGCAAGATGACTTTGACGTTATTGGCACACCCGTTGATTGGTGCGGCATCAACTATTACACCCGCTCAAACATCCGCGCCGCTAAGGGTGCATGGCCAAACCTTGATACGGTCGAAGGACCGCTTGATAAGACACAAATGGGCTGGGAAATTTATCCTGATGGTTTATATGAGTTTATCATGAGAATGCACAACGAATATACAAAAGGCATTCCAATCTATGTCACTGAAAATGGCATGTCGAATGCGGATGTTGTGGTAAACGGCGAGGTAAATGACGCAGCACGGATAGCCTATTTAGAATCCCACTTTGATGCAGTAAAAAATGCCATTGCTGCAGGTGCTCCATTGGCCGGATATTACGTTTGGTCGTTGATGGATAATTACGAATGGGCTTTGGGCTACGAAAAGCGTTTTGGATTGGTCCATGTTGATTTTGAGACGCAAGTTAGAACACCTAAGAACTCAATGAAGTACTTTTCTAAAGCCTTGTGTCAAAAGATTGAATAAGTCGTTTAAGGAAAAACATTATTCAAAATAGATTTGACAGGGTGCGAGGAAAAGGCCCCATTTTATAGTCTCAAATAGAAGGTCACATAAGCAGGACCTATTGGGACTGGACAAATAGCGGACATGTCCGACACATCCGCCGACATACCTAGATCGGACAGTCACGGACACACCCCTACAGGGGTGTCGGGATGTCTGGGTCGGCTCAAAATATGTAATTGTCTATATTGCGCTTCAAGCGCCCCCACGCAGCCAAATCAAACCCACGCTTCAATTTAATAGCAGATTACAACGCCATTTCATCGTCCTTCGTCACCCTCTGTGCAATGCGGTAACAAAGCGCACACAATGAGCAACCCCCTTACGAAGCTCTCTTCGAAAGGTTACTGTAACCCCAGAAGTTCGCCTCAGATACAGAAAAGGTAATAATATGAACATTTTGGTAGAAAGCGTTTTCTCCTCAGAATGGCTAGCAAATACAGTGACAAATATTGCAGTCGCTGTAGCTATTCTTTTTCTCACCTTGTGGTGTTCGACGTTGATAAAAAATCGGATTATTCACATTGGGTACAAATATGAAAAATTAGATGACACACTTTTTCTTTTTTTAAGCAAAGTAGTGCAGGTTTTAATGATTGTCTTCGGTGGCACAGTGATTTTAAATAAATTTGGAGTACAGACGACTTCCATAATTGCTTTACTTGGAGCAGCAAGTTTAGCTGTTGGATTGGCCCTGCAGGGTACTCTTTCAAACTTTGCTGCAGGCATAATGCTGATTGCTTTTCGTCCGTTTCAGAAGGGTGATTACGTTTCTGTAGGTGGGAGTTCCGGTACAGTTGAAGAAATATCAATTTTCACTACTGAGTTAGCGACACCTGATAATATCCAAGTGATAGTACCAAATGGACAAATTTGGGGGTCGTCGATCACTAACTACTCTGCCTATGAAACTCGCCGGGTAGATTTTGTTTTTAGCATTTCTTACGGAAGTAATCTTAACGTTGCTGAAGACATATTAATGAGTTTAATCTCCGATGATGAGCGCATCCACACCACTCCTGAACCGTTAATAAAAGTTGGTAACCTCAACAACAGCTCAGTCGACTTTACCGTAAGAGTTTGGTGCGATCGTAGCGATTATTGGCCCATCAAATTTGACATGACGCGTTCAGTAAAAGAAGCCTTTGATAAGGGTGGAATCGATATACCTTTCCCAACTACAACAATAATCAAGTCGGATTAAATAATCGTAGCAAATAATGCCAAAAATTGGATTGCTGGCACAGCCTAAATCTATGCGCCCAATAATTGACGCCATTCAGCAAGAGCAGCGGCACGGTTCAGCTTGAAATTGATACGTGAAGAGAGAAAGCGCTTCCAACGCCCACCACACAGCCAATACAACCCCACACTCAGCCGAGTTAGCGCCCCTGGCTGACAAGGGTGGCAAACTGGAGGAAATGGCGCTTGGTGTAAGCTTAAATACGCTGGTTGCTGTTTTGCGAGGCTTTAGCATAACTAATTTGTGACAGGATAGGAACACGCCCTGGGTACGCCTTCATCTGGAATATGCTCGCGCTTTCGGGTACTAAAATGCCACACCTCAACAAACAGTTGTGGAAAACAGCTTTGAGCAAGAGGAACTTAACGTGTTCGCCAAAGAAAAATTAGATTACAGCGCTATCCAATTGCCCGACCGGGTCGAGATGAATGCAAATAACAGCGTTAAAGCGGCCGAAGCGCATCTGGAATTTATGCGCAAACGTCATTCGGTACGCGATTTTGTCCCGACGCCTGTACCTCAGGCTGTGATTGACGCGGCGATTAAGGCTGCGGGATCAGCTCCATCGGGTGCGAACCATCAGCCTTGGCACTTTGTGGCTATCTCAAGCGCGGATGTGAAACACCAAATCCGTCTCGCGGCTGAGGAAGAAGAAAAAAAGTTCTATGCGGGTGGAGCCGGCGATGAATGGATCAAAGCGCTAGAGCCGATTGGAACAGACGCCAGCAAGCCTCATCTTGATTTAGCGCCTTGGTTAATCATCATCTTCGCACAGCGTTGGGGCGAATTTGCAGACGGTACGCGCTACAAAAACTACTACGTGCCTGAAAGCGTTGGCATCGCAACGGGTTTTCTGATTTCTGCTCTACATCACGCAGGTTTGACCTGCCTCACTCATACACCTAATCCAATGAAATTTCTCAATAGGCTTTTGGGGCGGCCTGCTTCTGAAAAACCGGTGATGATCCTGGCTGTTGGACATCCTGCACCTGAGGCAACCGTTCCGAGCGTCGCAAAAATGAAAAAACCATTAGACCAAATCATGTCAGTTTTCGATTAAAGCATGGAGATATCGCATTGATCGTAAAAAATATTTTAGCGAAGCATCAGTAAAGGATAACCATTTCGATCAGCACCGCGCTCCTCATCCCTAACCCCGCTTATAACCAACAGCCAAGTTATGATCTGTCTCACAGGTGTCGCCTGAACAGCACTCTAAGTGTCCGTCGTCAGGGTTTTTGTGTCCAATAGCGTCTTAAACTAAGAGTGAGTTCGGCCCATCTGGTTGATTGCATTATGCGGCGCGCATGCTGTGATGCAAGCGGCGCGTTTCGAGTGTTTTTTCGTTTGATCCTTTCCCTTTGTTGCAAGATGGCTTTGTCTCGTCCGAAGTAGACGTCAGACGGCGTGACGTTGTTCAGGCTCTCGTGGTAGCGCTGATGGTTGTAGTGGTCTACAAAGGCTTCGATCTGAGCTTTGAGATCACCGGGTAAGAAGTAATTTTCCAGCAAGATGCGGTTCTTCAGAGTTTGATGCCAACGCTCGATCTTGCCTTGAGTTTGGGGATGATACGGTGCGCCACGCGAATGCTTCATGCCTTTGTCTTGCAGCCACTCGGCCAGTTCCCCAGAGACGTAGCTGGAGCCGTTGTCGCTCAGTAGGCGCGGTTTGTGGATGACGTGGACTTGGTCGCATCCTGACGCCTGCAAAGCCAGATCGAGCGTATCCGTCACGTCTTGGGTTCTCATGTTCGTACAGAGTTTCCATGAGATGATGTAGCGGCTGTAATCATCCAAGATTGTGCTGAGATAGAACCAGCCCCACCCGATGATCTTCAGATAGGTAAAGTCCGTCTGCCACAGCTGATTGATGGTCGTAGTTTTGTCTTTGAACTCACTTGCCGCTTTGATGACGATAAACGCTGGGCTAGTGATCAGGTCATGCGCCTTAAGGACACGATAGACGGAAGCCTCTGATACAAAGTAGCTTTCCTTATCTGTGAAGGTCACCGCAAGCTCTCGTGGCGACAACTCTGTCTCCTTCAACGCCAGTTTGATCACCTTGCGACGCACCTCATCAGGAATGCGGTTCCAGACGTGTTTCGGCTTGGGAGATTGGTCCTTCAATCCAGCCTCACCACGCTGCAGATACCGATCGTACCAACGGTAGAATGTGGTGCGGGGGATGCCCAGTTTGGCCAGCGTCAGGCGGGCCGACAGATGCGATCCTTCGACCAACCGAATGATCTCTAACTTCTCGGATGCGGGATACCTCATTCGTGGTCTCCCCCACCGTCGAACATGCTTTTTTTGAGCAGTCGGAGTTCGAGCGTTTGTTCAGCAACAACCTCCTTCAGATCACGCGCTTCACGGCGCAGGTCTTTAACCTCATCGGTGTTCGCAGCGCGTGCCGTGTCGCCAGCCAACCGCTTCTTGCCAGCTTCCATGAAGTCCTTCGACCATTTGTAGTAAATGCCCTGAGATATCCCTTCACGACGGCACAGCTCCGCAATGCTGTCCTCGCCACGCAGCCCGTCCAGCACAATGCGGATCTTCTCTTCGGATGAATACTGCTTGCGGGTTGCCCGCTTGATGTCCT
>JAOKHV010000038.1 GCA_028248455.1 Ascidiaceihabitans sp.
CGAAGCCTTGCACGCGTATTCTTTGGTTCATGACGATTTGCCCTGCATGGATGATGATGACTTGCGGCGCGGAGAACCGACTGTTCACAAAGCTTGGAATGAGGCGACTGCAGTGCTAGCTGGTGATGCCCTTCAAACACTCGCATTTGAAATGGTATCACGGGTTGAAGTTGGAAATGGAGACGTCCGCGCCAACCTCGCCCTAAGCCTTGCAAAAGCCAGCGGCGCACAAGGTATGGTTCTAGGCCAAGCGCTGGACATCGCAGCAGAAACATCAGCCATTCCATTGACGCTACAACAAATCACGACACTCCAACAAGGTAAGACAGGAGCCTTAATAGAATGGTCCGCCACGGCAGGTGCACGCATGGCACAAAGCGACATAACTGCGCTATCGCACTACTCCCAATCGCTAGGGCTCGCCTTCCAAATTGCCGATGATATTCTAGATGTCGAAGGCGATACAGAAACCGTTGGCAAAGCCACGGGCAAAGATGCAGAGGCAGGTAAAGCGACATTTGTGTCGCTATTGGGCTTGGACGAGGCGAAACGCCGCGCAAGTGAACTAGTCGAATCTGCATCTGATGCGCTAAGCGTATACGGTAATGATGCAAAAGCACTACGTGAAGCAGCGGCTTTTGTGATCACTCGCAAGAATTAGGACACCACAATGACTGACCGCCCAAACACTCCGCTTTTGGACACCATACAGCGCCCAGCTGATATGAACCAAATGTCGGATGCCCAACTGACCCAGTTGGCACAGGAAGTTCGGTCTGAAACAATCTCCGCTGTTTCGGAAACCGGTGGACATCTGGGTGCAGGTTTGGGTGTGGTCGAATTGACCGTTGCGCTTCATGCGGTCTTCGACACACCAAAGGACAAAATTATTTGGGACGTAGGTCACCAATGTTACCCTCATAAAATACTAACAGAGCGCCGTGATCGCATTCGTACACTACGCCAAAAAGATGGCCTAAGCGGCTTCACCAAACGCAGTGAGTCCCCGTACGATCCTTTCGGCGCTGCGCACAGTTCAACATCGATCAGTGCTGCACTTGGTTTTGCTGTCGCACGTGATCTAGGTGGCAATGTCCCCGAAGGATTAGGCGACGCGATTGCAGTCATCGGTGACGGCTCAATGAGCGCTGGTATGGCCTATGAGGCGATGAACAACGCGGGTCATTTGGGCAAGCGCTTGATCGTTATTCTAAACGACAACGAGATGTCGATCGCTCCACCTGTAGGCGCGATGTCTGCTTACCTCAGCCGTCTATATGCAGAAGAGCCATTTCAAGAATTGAAAGCTGCGGCAAAAGGTGCGGCAAGCCTGTTACCAGAACCTTTCCGTGAAGGCGCACGCCGCGCCAAAGATTTACTCAAAGGCTTAGCGGTTGGTGGGACCTTGTTTGAACAACTGGGCTTTTCATATCTTGGCCCAATTGATGGTCACGACATAGATCAACTCTTACCTGTTCTCCGGACAGTTAAGCAACGCGCAACTGGACCCATTCTGATTCACGTCTTGACGAAAAAAGGGAAAGGCTACGCACCCGCAGAGGCCGCCCGCGACAAAGGTCACGCAACAGCTAAATTCAACGTCATTACTGGCAAACAGAAAAAAGCGCCCAGCAATGCACCAAGTTACACCAATGTCTTTTCTGACTACCTCCTAAAAGCTGCCGCAGAAGACGACAAGATTTGCGCCATCACTGCAGCCATGCCTGACGGTACTGGCCTAAACCTATTCGCCGAACGCTATCCCAGCCGCTGTTTTGACGTAGGTATTGCAGAACAGCATGGAGTAACGTTCGCAGCTGCCCTTGCCGCTGGTGGAATGAAGCCGTTTTGCACGATGTATTCCACATTCTTGCAACGTGGCTATGACCAAGTTGTGCATGATGTTGCCCTCCAGCGGTTGCCTGTTCGCTTTGCAATTGACCGCGCTGGTTTGGTTGGTGCAGATGGCGCAACACATGCGGGGGCGTTTGATATCGCATTCCTCGCCAACTTGCCCGACTTCGTCATCATGGCGGCAGCGGACGAGGCAGAGTTAGCGCATATGGTTGCAACAGCTGCAGCATATGATGATGGTCCAATCGCATTCCGTTTTCCACGTGGCGAAGGCAATGGTGTAGATCTTCCTGAACGCGGTATCCCACTGGAAATTGGCAAGGGCAGAATGATCAAAGAAGGGTCAAAAGTTGCATTACTAAGCTTTGGCACCCGCTTGGCCGAAGTCGAAAAAGCCGCAGAAAAACTTGCCGCTAAAGGAATTACACCAACGATTGCAGACGCCCGCTTTGCCAAACCGCTTGATCGCGATCTGATTTTGTTACTAGCTGAAAACCATGACGCGATGATCACAATTGAGGAAGGCGCAATTGGCGGCTTTGGCAGTCATGTCTCCCAGTTACTCGCAGATGAGGGTGTCTTTGACCGCGGGTTTAAATACCGCTCAATGGTCCTACCCGACACATTCATCGATCATGCGAACCCTTCCGACATGTATGCAGCTGCAGGACTAAATGCAGACGACATCGAGACGAAAGTTTTGGACGTTTTAGGCATCGCCCAAATCGGTGCTGCGACGGCCTAAGCCATCTGATCTAACAACGATTGCAATCCTTCACGGTAGGTGGGGTGGATCAACTCCACGCCTAGCTCTGTCTTGATCCGGTCGTTGCGCACCTTCTTATTTTCAGCATAAAAACTGCGTGCCATAGGCGTGAAATCAGCATCCACAAAGGCCGTCGCAGGTGGCACTGGCATCCCTAGCAAATTAGCAGCATATGCAATCACGTCTTGGGGTGGCGCAGGATCATCATCGCACATGTTATAGGCTGCACCCGGATTGGGAAGTTGGATCGACGCCCACAAGATCTGCGCAATATCCTCAACGTGGATGCGCGAAAAAACCTGTCCCTCTTTGATTACGCGCCGCGCAGTCCCATTGCGTACTTTTGCGAAAGGGCCACGGCGCGGACCATAAATACCTGCCAAACGAAAAATATGGAGCGGCAACCCTGCGACAGAAGACCAATCTTCTTCAGCTGCCTTACGCAACTGCCCACGTTTCGTTGTGGGATTTAGTGGTGTCATTTCATCGACCCACGCACCGTCAAAATTCCCATAAACGCCAGTGGTCGACAAATAGCCTGCCCACCTAATTTTTGAACTTTTTTGTATAATTTGATTGCGCAGTAAATTCAGCGTCGGATCCCCGTCCTCGTCCGGACCTGCCGAAATTAGAATATGATCCGCGGCTTCAATCGCCGCATTCATATCACTATCAGGCCATATCAAGGGCTCCACACCTGAGGCCGCCAATTCATTCGCCTTTTCAGACGTCCGTGTTGTGCCAATCACCCGCCAGCCTTGAGGTAACAAATGTTTGGTCAATTCACGGGCTGAATATCCGTGACCAAAAGAAAGAAGCGTATGTGTCATAGACTATAGGTGCCGCGCGTATTTGCTGAACACAAGGGGTTGCGCAATTTACCACAGTGCGTTCCACTTCCTTTATGACAAGAAAACCTGATCTAGATGAGGCATATGACCTCAAAACACCTGAAGACTCTCTTCGCCTCTATCGCGATTGGGCGGAAACATACGATGAAACCTTTGCCAAAGACCACGCCTATATCATGCACCAACATGTCGCACGAGCCTATGTAAATGCAGGGGGCTTCCAACCCGTATTAGACGTAGGTGCGGGAACAGGATTATGTTGCCAAGCACTACGTGAACGTGGATTGGATCACGTTGACGCCACCGACATTTCACCGGATATGCTAGCAGTCGCAAAAGCCAAAGGTATCTACCACACCCTATTTGAAGGCGACATATTGGCTGGCTTAGATGTTGAGGCTGGCATTTATGCAGGGATTACCAGTTCAGGAACCTTTACCCATGGGCACGTTGGACCAGAGGCAATTGATGAACTGATACGGCTTGTTCGAAACGGCGGATGGATAGTCATTTCGATCAACAGCGGACATTTTGCCTCTCATGGGTTTGAAGCAAAATTTGCATCCCTTGGCGATATTATTACCGACCTAGAATTTCGAGAGTTGCCGATTTACGCAACCAACGTTTCAGGCGAACACGCCCAAGACACTGGCCTCGTCACCTTGTTTCGTAAGGCCTAACAGCCCTTCCAAACCGGATCACGTTTTTCAGCAAATGCTTTGGCACCCTCCAACTGATCCTCTGACGCATACAACTTATCGACAGACGGCAACTGGCGTTTCGTAATGCGGTTCATCGTATCTTGGAATTTTGAATCCTCAGCATCGCGCACAATCTCTTTGATCGCAGCATAAACAAGCGGGGGACCGGATGCGAGCAAGCGCGCCAGTTCCCAAGCACGGTCTATCAATTGATCACCCGCAAGGATCTCATTCACAATACCCCACCCTTTGGCCTCACTTGCGTCGAACCAACGGCCAGTAAGCAACAGCTCCATGGCAATGTGATAGGGGATGCGCTTGGGCAATTTTACACTTGCAGCATCCGCGACTGTACCTGACCGAATTTCAGGCAACGCAAAACTGGCGTGATCTGCCGCCAAAATCATATCCGCACTCAGCGCTAATTCCAAACCGCCACCACAGCAAATTCCATTCACTGCTGCGATTACAGGCTTGTTCAAATCACGCAATTCTTGAAGGCCCCCAAAACCACCAACGCCGTAATCACCATCCACCTCATCACCATCAGCCGCAGCCTTCAGGTCCCAACCGGGGCAAAAGAACTTTTCGCCGCCACCAGTAATGATAGCGACCCGCAGTTCGGGATCATCACGGAAATCAGCGAACACTTTTCCCATGATACGACTTGTTTCCAAATCGATTGCATTCGCTTTGGGACGATCCAAAGTAACCAGCAAAATAGCGCCTTCACGGTGTGTCTTAATCGGGTTCATAGGTCAGTTCCTCTTGGGGCAATACGGATCAAGGCATCCGCAGCAATGGCGTGAGTTGGTGTGCACATCATTGGGTTGATTTCTACTTCTTCGAGTCTGTCAGCATGCACAATCACATAAGATTGCAACGCCATTATCCCCTCGACTAATTCATCGATATTTGCAGCAGCTGCACCCCGAAAACCCGAAAGCAAAGGGTATGTTTTTAAGCTTGGTAACGCGGCACGAATAACTTCTGCACGGGTCGGGATAATAAAGGAAATAGCGTCTTGCATAATTTCCGTCAAAACACCTCCTGCACCTATAGTCAGGATAAAACCATGCGCAGGATCACGCACGACGCCAATCAGCATTTCAGCAACCGAACCTGTTATCATCTCTTCAATCAAGACACCTTCACCAGGCATGCTTTTGACAACCTTCGCCAGCTCAGAATGAAAGACATTTAATGCAACGGCACCTGCCTCAGATTTGTGCGCAAACCCTGTTCCTTTAACCGCGAATGGCTCAGACAAAGCGCCAGCAGATTCAACGTCTGCCGCTTGTTGTGGAACTCGCATGCCACAAGATGCTAGCGCTGCCTTCGCATCACTTTCATTCAAAACAATCGCGTCCCTATCTACACCCACAGGCAGGGGCACATCTACAAACGAAACGACAGCAGATGAGGCAATTTCAGCCGCAGCAACTGCTTCACGCAAGCCGTTCAGTGGTGTAACTCCGGCAGCTAATAATTTCTGAGCAATATTAAGTGGCATCAATTCCGACAAAGTTGCGACAACTGTAACTGGCCTGCCGCTCTTTTCCCGAATTGCAATCGCAGCATCCGTTGCGCAGACCCAGTCACTCGCATCTGTATGGGGATAGTCCACAATCAACATGGTCATCCCGATATGCGGAGCAGTCATCGGCAACCATGCGCGTGTCATCGCTTCAGTATCACGCCAAATGTATGTGTTATAATCAAGCGGATTGGATAGAGCGACCATAGGGCCCAACGCCCCTGACAACTCTATCTTTTGGCTCTCAGTCAATGCAGGAAATATCATCGAAGTATTATGCGCAAGATCTGCAATTAGACTAGCTTCACCACCCGAACAGCTGACCGACGATAACGTGGGGGCATCCAAGCGCCCATTGCAATGCAACACCATCAAAGTCTCAAGGAAGGCCGGCAAGTCGTAAACACGCCCAATACCTAAATGGCGCAACAGTGCATCCGCGCCAGCGTCACTGCCTGCAAGAGACGCAGTATGAGATACTGTCGCCCGTTGGGCCTGATCGGATTTCCCAACCTTCAACGCAATCAATGGCACGCCACGCTTATGCGCTTTACGCGCAAGTTCAGTCCACTGACCAATATCTGAAAACCCTTCAATATGCAGGCCAATTGCTGTGACACGCGGGTCGTCTAAAAGTGAGGTAGCTATCTGAGCCTGACTGGTTTGCGCCATGTTCCCACAAGCAATCGTATACGCAATCGGTAACCCACGCTGTTGCATGGTTAAGTTAATTGCGATGTTTGAGGACTGAGTAAGGATCGCAACACCTGTTTCGACCAGCGTACATCCATGCTGGTCAGGCCAAAGCAACGCACTATCCAACGCGTTAACGTACCCATAGCAATTCGGACCCAAAAAGGGCATCTCACCAGCCGCATCTATTAACGCCGCTTGGAGATCAGCACCTGATGCATCCTCAGCAATAGCCTCAGAAAACCCTGAAGCAAAACAGACGGCCCCACCCGCGCCCATCAACGATAACTCACGCATCAACTCAATCGCAAGATGGCGGTTCACGCCCAAAAATACAGCGTCCGGAGCAGATGGCAGCGCAGCCAATGAAGCAACCGCTTTGACACCACAGACCTCAATTTCACGTGGATGAACCAACCAAATATGCCCAGGGAATTTTATCTTCTGGCACTGAAGGATGATTTGCTCGCACCACGCCCCGCCCCCAACGACTGCAATGGACGTAGGGCGTAACAGACGGGAAAGATCACGCATGGCGACTAACATTCTCAAATGTTAGAATGCCTCCGGCGGGAATATTCAGAAATAGCAGAAGCAACAGTTTATTAACCCTCATCATATTATTTGGTGGTGCGGAACAGGCGAGGACCCAGATGGCCATAACAGGAGAAGCACTTGTGCTTTTCAAGCAGGTACCGAAGTTTTTGGCACCTGTTTCTTCTATTTCCAAATATCACCGCCGGAGGCACAAAGCCCTTCATGCTCCCAAAGCGCGTAATAAGTCGCGACTGATGATGTGGCGTTGAATTTCTGAAGTGCCGTCCCAAATTCGTTCTACACGCGCATCACGCCAGAAACGCTCCAGAGGGTAATCATCCATCAACCCCATACCACCGTGGATTTGGATTGCTGCATCCGTTACGCGTGACAACATCTCACTGGCATATAGCTTCGCTGATGCAATTTCACGGTTAGCAGGCAACCCTTTGTCCAGGCGGTCCGCCGCTGCAATTGTAAGCAGATCTGCAGCATCAATTTCGGTTATCATATCAGCGAGTTGAAAGCTCACACCTTGAAATTTACCAATAGGTTGGCCGAATTGCTCGCGTTGAGCTGAATAGTCTAGCGCGTAATTAAATGCACGACGTGCGCGTCCCACTGACATTGCAGCAACCGTAATCCGTGTGGCGTAAAGCCATTCGTTCATCACTTCAAATCCACCATCAACTTCGCCCAAAACCTGAGCATCAGGTATGCGGCAATCGTCAAAATCAAGGATCATATTTTTGTAACCCCGGTGGCTGACAGACTTATACCCGTCACGAATGGTGAAGCCAGGCGTGCCGCGATCAACTAGAAATGTTGTGATCCGCTTTTTCGGTCCACGGGGGGTTTCATCCTCACCTGTTGCGATGAACACAATGATGAAGTCTGCGTGTTCTGCTCCAGAAATGAAGTGCTTAGTGCCGTTCACAACCCAATCACCGCCATCACGGACAGCGGCGCATTTCATACCGCGTACGTCGGAGCCTGCCCCGGGCTCAGTCATAGCGAGGGCATCCATGCGCTCACCGCGAACCGCTGGCATTAAATACCGTTCAATCTGTTCCCCCTCACATGCCATCAGGATGTTTTGAGGTCGCCCAAAAAAATGGTTCAGCGCCATAGAACCACGCCCCAACTCGCGCTCAACAAGCGCAAATTCAACGTGGTTCAGTCCAGCGCACCCGACGCTTTCAGGAAAATTGCAGGCATAAAAACCCAAATCCAGCGTCTTTTGTTTGATATCTTGCGCAATTTCTGCGGGGACTTCGCCGGTGCGTTCAACAAGTTCCTCGTGAGGATAAATTTCTTTCTCAACAAAAGATCGGACCGTGTCCGCAATCATCAACTGTTCGTCTGTTTGTCCGTAGATCATAGGTTCAACTTCTTCATAGAGGTGTATGTGGCGGCGTGGATTAGCTGGCGTAATTGGCCCCTTCGTCGTCCAAAATCGCTTTTAATTCAGACAAATGACGTGCGTCTTGTTCGGGATATCCCTCAAGTTCTTGCGCTGTCTTTTCTGCAATATCGTCAGGGATCACACGAAGTGGCTGTCCTGTTTGCAGGGCTATGATGTACGTCATGCACGCCCGCTCAAAATAATACAGTCGATTGAAAGTATCTGCGACCGTATCGCCAACAATCATAATCCCATGGTTCCCCATAATCATGACCTTCTTCTTTGGGTCATCAAACAATTTGGCACATCGCGTGCCTTCTTCCTCAAAGGCCAAACCGCCATAACTTTCATCAATTACGTAGCGATTGAAAAATGTGCACCCATTCTGATCCACAGGCGGCAAGCGGCTGTCAGCAAGGGCAGCTAAAGCTGTAGCGTAAGGTGAGTGAACGTGCATTGCACAGCGTGCGTGCGCGCAATGACGATGCATCCCGCCGTGCAGGCCCCACGCCGTTGGATCCGGCGCATCAGGTCCCTCCATGCTGGTGGGGTCATTGGCATCTACTTCAATCAAATCGCTAGCCTTGATTCGACTGAAATGCACCTGATTTGGGTTCATCAGGAACTTGGTTCCCTCGTCATTGATAGCCAAAGAAAAATGGTTGGCGACCGCTTCGTGCATATTCAATCGCACGGTCCAGCGGAATGCGGCTGCAAGGTCGACTCGTTCCTGCCAATGATCCATGTTCGGGCGTTTATCAGTCCGTGTCATTTTAACTCTCCTTGCTGTTGAAACCGACATTGAAGGCTAGACCCACCAGTGACCAACGAAAAAACTATCACCAACGCATAAGTTTGACTAATGCTTAACTTATGAAAAGCAGAACCCTTCCCCCCTTAAATCAACTTCATGCATTTGAAGCATCGGCACGTCACCTGTCATTCACTGCAGCAGCTGGTGAATTGAACATGACTCAAAGCGCTATTAGCCAGCAAATCAAATCTCTTGAAGCACACCTTGGGCAACCACTCTTCTACCGAAGGCCACGCACCTTGGAGTTGACCGTAATGGGGCTCAATTATGTACCAGTGGTACGTGAAGCGTTTCAAACACTCAGTCGTGGCACCCGCATGCTTTTGGATGATGGCACCGGCCAAGAATTACACGTGCAAACCAACCTCACGTTTGCAAACTATTGGCTCGCTCCACGATTGCCCAAACTGTATGCTCGACACCCAAACATCCACCTGCACATCTCTACGGCAATCTGGGATCCGATGGAACGCGCCGAAGAGGCGGATATAGAAATACGATTCCTGATTTCGCCTGATGTCGACCAGAATGCAGAACGCCTAACTTGGGACAAATTCTATCCAGTTTGTGCCCCAGGCTACCAAGTGAATCTGGGAAACATAGATCAACACAGATTGTTTTACTGTACCGCGATGATGACAACATGGGATACCTGGGCCGAAGATCAAATGATCTGTCGACGTCCTAAAATCACGCACTGTCAGGTTTTGGGAACAGCTTTAGCAGCTGCTGAATCAGGTGCTGGCTTGGCCATGGCCCATGATTGCACTGCTAAGCACTTGATCGATAATGGGCGACTAATCCGCCCCTTCTCTCATGCTGTCACCATGCCCGAAGCCTATTACCTAACTCTGAATCCGTACACAGAACGCAACCAACAAGTTCGGTGGTTCGCCGACTGGATCAAAGACGAAATGTCGGATGATTATAGCTGGGTTGATGGAACCCAAGCGTATCCATTTTCGCACAAAATATAGGCTTTGCGCAGACCGTGTGGTTTATCAGTTGGTTCTTATAATATGACAACACCAGTTGCGATCGCTCGCTGAATCGCGTCTTCTGGATCAGTGTCATACAATCTTATTTCAACTCCAGCACCCCGCGGTGGATTTTCAGGCAGAAGCCCAAGCAATGAATTTGAATGATAGGTGCCATCACTGTGCAGCTGGAACACCGGATCGCCGTAAGTCGCGATGGCGAAGTCGGCGGAAACGCGATGCGCTTTAATATCGAATACCGCAGCAAGAAAATCACACTGCTTCAGCACATACCGCACGATTAGGCTTAACCCTATTCCACACAAGGATTTACCAAAGCTTTCGGGGCTTACTGTTGCAAAATCCATATCCAAAAATATGGCACAATCACTTCGGCGTTGTCATGATAAATCTACGCGGTTGCCTTCTTCATCAATCAACAGTGTTCCGTTTTTGGCGTTGTAAGGTCCTGCAGGCCACTTAGGCAGCAGTTCAAGAACGTCTTCTGATGGGCGACACAATGCTGTTCCATATTCTGTTACAACAATCGGGCGGTTCACCAGTTTGGGGAACTGAACCATAGCTTCAATAATCGCTTCTTCGCTTACACCCTCGACCGTTAAACCCAGCTCTTTTGCATTGGTTTTGTGGATGCGCAACGCGCGGCGGGCCGTCATGTCAGCGGCCTCAAACAGCTCAATCAACTGGACCTTAGTCCAACCCGTTTTCATATATTCCACAACGATCGGATCATAGCCCGCATCTCGAATGATTTGCAGCGTGTGGGTTGATGTTCCGCATTCGGGGAAGTGATGTATTGTTATATTCATACGCCTAAATACCTTGCACAATGTAACAATTTCAAGACACGATACGAACCCCCCTTGCGCCCGCTGCAAATCCCCGAATAATCAAAACATGGAACACAACCCTTTCCCAAGCTGGCCCGACGTCGCCTCATATCTTATCGAAGTTGCTGCAGGACGCGCGCCTGCCCAGACAGTTATCCGTGGTGGTATTTGGGTGAATGTGCACACCCGTGAAACCCTTCCAAGTCATGACATCGCCATTACACATGGGCGGATTGCCTGTGTCGTGCCTGATGCCAGCTATTGCATTGGGGATAATACTGAAGTGATCGAAGCCGAAGGTCGTTATATGATCCCAGGCCTTTGCGACGGCCACATGCATATTGAGTCAGGGATGTTGACCCCTGCGGAGTTTGCACGTGCGGTTATCCCGCACGGCACAACGTCAATGTTCACAGACCCCCATGAAATCGCCAACGTTCTTGGCCTTGAAGGTGTACGCTTAATGCATGACGAGGCGTTGTTGCAGCCCATCAATGTATTCACTCAGATGCCGTCTTGCGCCCCTTCTGCTCCCGGCATGGAAACAACTGGTTTTGAAATTAGTGCCGAAGATGTTGCTGAGGCAATGAATTGGCCCGGCATCGTTGGCTTAGGTGAGATGATGAATTTTCCTGGTGTCAGTAACGCCGATCCAAAAATGTTAGCCGAGATTGCAGCCACGCAAAATGCAGGAAAAACAGTTGGAGGGCATTATGCTTCTCCCGATCTGGGTCCTGCCTTTGCAGCCTATGTCGCAGGTGGTCCTGCGGATGATCACGAGGGAACTTGTGAAGCGGATGCCATAGCGCGGATGCGCCAAGGAATGCGGTCCATGATCCGCCTTGGTTCTGCATGGTATGATGTCGAAAGCCAAATCACTGCTATCACCAAAAAAGGTTTAGATTCACGAAATATGATCTTGTGTACCGATGATTGCCACTCAGGCACGTTGGTCAATGACGGGCACATGAACCGCGCGGTACGCCACGCGATACAGTGTGGATGTGATCCTCTGGTTGCATTGCAGATGGCGACGATCAATACGGCCACCCATTTCGGGTTAGAGCGCGAGATTGGATCCCTGACCCCAGGGCGGCGTGCTGACGTCATCCTCACCTCTAATTTGCGCACGCTAACCATTGAGAAAGTAATTGCCCGTGGACAACTTATTGCAGTGGACGGCATGATCATCACAGACTGCCCGCATTTAGATTGGCCCGATAGTGCACGCCGAACCGTCAACATGGGTAAAACCCTTTCAGCGGCTGACTTCGAAGTCAGCGCACCGGGTGGCGCAAATTCGGTTACAGCCAACGTGATCGGTGTTGTTGAAAATCAGGCACCGACCAAAGCACTGAAAATGGGTCTGCCCGTGTCCGATGGGCTGGTTGAGGGTGCGAATGGCACCTGCCAAATTGCACTGGTTGAACGACACCACGCGACAGGTGGCGTGGTGAACGCTTTTGTTTCGGGCTTTGGATATGAGGGCAAAATGGCAATGGCCTCAACCGTGGCGCATGACAGCCATCATATGATCGTTGTGGGAACTGATCGTGCGCACATGGCAATGGCCGCCAACCGTCTAGCTGAGATCGGTGGGGGAATAACAATTTATAAAGATGGTCACGAAACAGCATCGGTTGAACTGCCGATTGCGGGTCTTATGTCTGACAAACCCGCGACTGAAGTGGCAGCGAGTGCCGAAAGAATGATGCAAGCAATGCGCGACTGCGGCTGCACCTTAAACAATGCCTACATGCAACATTCGTTGCTGGCCCTAGTCGTAATACCTGAACTGCGCATTTCAGACCTTGGATTGGTCGACGTACGTACATTTGAATTTATTCCTGTAATAGAGACGTAAAATGAGCAAAGAAATTATAACACCCGACGTAGATGCCCCAAAACAATTTGATGATGCAGCATCCGCAGTTGCACAGCTCGAAAAGCTATACACCGAAGCAAGCGAATTCTTATGTGGTGCCTTCACCACAGCGATGGTTAACGGTGCGCCAGAGGGACGTATTCGCGCTTTTTACCCGGAGGTTCGCATCACGACGACCAGCTTTGCCAAAATCGATACTAGACTGGCATTTGGTCATGTCTCATCACCGGGCACATATGCGGCGACAATCACGCGCCCTGACCTGTTTCGAGACTATTTAATTCAGCAAATTGGATTGCTAATCGAGAACCATAAAACATCAGTCCAAGTGATTTATTCGACAACGCCGATCCCAGTGCATTTCGCGGTAGCAAGTGACCCCAGTATCACCGTGCCCCAAGACGGCGCGGCAGATTTTACATTACGCGACTTCTTTGATGTGCCTGACCTTAGCACAACAAACGATGATATCGTGAATGGTACATATGTTTCGCTAGACGACACTGGACCATTGGCCCCGTTCACAGCGCAACGCGTCGATTACTCGTTGGCGCGATTGTCACATTACACAGCGACTGATCCATCACATTTCCAAAACCACGTCTTGTTCACAAACTACCAGTTCTATGTGTCCGAATTTGAATCCTACGCACGCAGCCAATTGAGTGATCCCCAAAGCGGGTACACCGCCTTTGTCTCAACAGGGAATGAAGCAATCACAACCGGCGAAGAAGAACTATCAACTTCTGACAAGACACCCCAAATGCCAACTTACCACCTAAAGCGTGCTGATGGCTCTGGCATCACGTTGGTCAACATCGGTGTCGGCCCTTCAAACGCGAAAACTGCAACTGACCACATCGCTGTCTTGCGCCCACATGCATGGCTAATGGTTGGTCACTGTGCAGGATTGCGCAACACACAAGCCTTGGGTGATTTCGTTTTAGCCCACGCATATCTGCGCGAAGACCACGTTCTGGATGACGACCTACCTGTTTGGATCCCGATCCCAGCGTTGGCCGAAATTCAGATTGCACTGGAAACAGCGGTGGCCCAGGTGACCAAACTTGAGGGATTTGAACTGAAGCGCATCATGCGGACTGGTACCGTCGCTACTATCGATAACCGCAATTGGGAATTACGCGATCAATCTGGGCCCGTTCAACGCCTAAGTCAGTCGCGTGCAGTCGCCCTTGATATGGAAAGCGCAACGATTGCAGCTAATGGGTA
>JAOKHV010000039.1 GCA_028248455.1 Ascidiaceihabitans sp.
CAGAAAAAATGCCAGGTCATAGGCCGCTATGTCATTAATTTTATTATATAATAATGATGGCATAGCATTATTTACATCTCAAAATGATAGACGTCTATCAAAAAATGATTGACGCCTATCATTTCATTATTCTACGATGAAACTACAAATGGGAGTGATCATGGTCAAGCCAACACTGATGGATGTCGCCGCAGCTGCGGGCGTTAGCTATGCCACAGCCGATCGCGTGCTGAACCGTCGTGGTGGCGTTGCGGAAAAGTCCGTTTTGCGCGTCTTAGCCGCGATTGAGCAACTGGGTTACACGCGCGATGTGACAGCGGCCAATCTGGCCCGTGGTCGGTCCTATAACTATGCGTTTCTTATCCCTGCCCAAGCTGGCACTTTCTTTGGGGAAATGCGCGCTGCGGTCAAAGCAGAGGCTAAAGCCCGCGCCAGCCAGCGCATAAACATAATGATCGAAGAAGTGCCCGCCTTTAACAGCGATGGTTTGGCCGAAGTTCTAGAAAGCTGCATTGATCGTGATCTATCAGGCATTTGCCTTGTTGCTATCGACAGCCCAAGGGTGCGCAAAGCCATCCAAGCGTTGCGGGCCAAAGACGTGTTTGTTCTGACCTTGGTTGCTGATACGCAAAGCGACAGCCGTGATGCCTATATTGGCCTTGATAACTTGGCCGCTGGTCGTACCGCCGGGCGTGTTCTGTCGCTTGCAAGTCGCGACGGCGGTGTTGTTCTGCCCATCGCGGGCAGTTTGGACGCGACGGACCACGCGCTGCGTTTCAAGGGATTTAAGCAAGCTATCACCTTCGATGCCACTGTTTTACCTGTCATTGAGAGCTTTGATCGACCAGAAAATGTGGCCGACGCGGTGCGCAGCACGCTAGAGGCCCATCCAAATCTGACGGGTATTTACAGCATCGGCTCTGGCCAAAATGGCCTGTTTGCCGCCCTGAAAGAGGTTCAAAAGTCCGTCACCTACCAACTCCCCGTTGTTGTGTTGCACGATTTGGTTGGCAGCGTACGTACGGCCCTCGCCATCGGGCTGGTAGATGCAGTGATTGACCAAAAACCTGATCAACAAATCGCCCGCGCACTTGATGCCATGAAAGCGTTAAGCGACGGCGAAACCCTTCCTCCAGATTTCGGAACCATCGTTCCCTCCCTTTATTTCCAAGATAACATGCCGTCTGCACCAGCAGATGGCCCAGAAAAAGGCCCCTCCCTATGAGCAACTATTTTAACGCCATCGCCCCTGTTCAGTTTGAAGGGCCAGACAGCACCAACCCATTGGCCTTCCGTCACTACAACCCAAACGAAATGATCATGGGCAAACCCATGTCAGAGCATCTGCGTTTTGCCGTGTGCTACTGGCACAACTTTGTTTGGGAGGGGAATGACCCCTTTGGCGGCCAAACGTTTGATCGCCCGTGGTTCCCTGCAGACACCATGGAACTGGCCAAGATGAAAGCCGATGCGGCCTTTGACATGTTCCGTATTTTGGGTGTGCCCTACTATTGCTTCCACGACCACGATGTACGCCCAGAGGGTGCAACGCTGGCGCAAAGCAACAGCCGCCTGCATGAAATGGCCGATTACTTTGAGGCCAAGATGGAAAATGGTCCCAAGTTGCTTTGGGGCACAGCCAACATGTTCTCAAACCGCCGCTACATGTCAGGGGCCAGCACCAATCCTGACCCTGATGTATTCGCTTACTGTGCCTCTATCGTGAAGAACGCGATGGATGTGACACACCGATTGGGCGGTGAAAACTATGTGCTGTGGGGCGGTCGCGAAGGGTATGAAACCCTTTTGAACACCGACCTGTCGCGCGAGTTGGAACAGATGGGCCGCTTCCTAACCATGGTGGTTGAGTACAAACACAAGATCGGGTTCAAGGGCGCGATCCTGATCGAACCAAAACCCCAAGAGCCAACAAAACATCAGTATGACTATGACGTTGCCACAGTTTACGGCTTCCTCAAGCGCTTTGGTCTTGAGGACGAGGTGAAGGTGAATGTTGAACAGGGTCACGCGATTTTGGCGGGTCACTCGTTTGAACATGAACTGGCGATGGCCAATGCTTTGGGCATCTTTGGTTCTATCGACATGAACCGCAATGATTACCAATCCGGTTGGGACACCGACCAATTCCCCAACAACGCTCCAGAGGCGGCAATGGCCTATTACGAGGTGTTAAAGGCGGGTGGCTTCACCACAGGCGGCACCAATTTCGACGCCAAATTGCGCCGTCAATCACTTGACGCCGAAGACCTAATTGCAGCCCATGTTGGCGGCATGGACATCTGTGCACGCGGCCTAAAAGCAGCGGCAAAAATGATAGAAGACAAGGCGTTGGAAGGCCCACGCGAGGGGCGCTACGCCGGTTGGACAACCGACGATGCACAGGCGATGTTGGGCAATGGGGCGACACTGGACGGAATCGCGGCACAGGCCGAGGCGCGCAGACTTGATCCGCAACCGGTGTCAGGCCAGCAAGAAAAGCTGGAAAACATCGTAAACCGCTACGTTTAAGGTTTTTGGGCGGGGGTTATGACCTCCGCCCGGCTTTCACAATTGACCACGTAGGTTCCAAAGCTCTGGAAAAAGTTCGACCTCAAGCATCTTGCGAAGATATTTGACACCAGACGTCCCACCGGTTCCACGTTTGAAACCGATTATCCGTTCGACTGTTGTGACATGGTTAAATCTCCAGCGTCGAAAATAATCTTCTAGGTCGACAAGCTTCTCAGCCAATTCATAAAGATGCCAATGCGCTTTCGGATCGCGGTAAACTTGTGTCCAAGCATCCATGACTTCTATGCAAGCTTGATGGGGAGCGTCCATCCGATATGCTTCAGACGGAAATGTCATATCCAGTTCATGTCCAAGGCAATCTAATGCTACGTGATAAAGTGATTTTTTGCCCATCTCTTGCGCCAACATGTGATGCAAATCAGGTCGATGTTCGTGGACCTTAACCATAGAGCGGTTGCGGTTACCGACGATAAACTCAATCAATCGGTATTGATGCGATTGAAAACCCGAAGACGCGCCTAGATCGCCGCGAAACTCCGTGTATTCACTTGGTGTCATGGTGCGCAACACGTCCCATGCATTGTTAAGCTGCTCTAAAATACGTGCGACGCGTGTCAGCATCTTGAAAACAGGTGGGAAATCCTTTTGCGCGAGCTTTTCGCGCGCAGTGCTTAATTCGTGCAAGGCCAACCGCATCCAAAGCTCTGAGGTCTGATGCTGAATAATAAAGAGCATTTCATCGTGTGCATCAGATTGAAGGTTTTGCGATCCCAGGATGGGATCAAGCGACAGGTAGTCAATATAGCTCATATCTTTGGCAAAAGACATTTTTGCGCCATCTTCTTCTGGGTTGTAAGCCGTCATGGGTGGGTCTCCGCTTCAAGTTCGGGTTTTCAAACGCCAATGATGTTTGATTGCAAAATTCAATCGATTGGGCACAGCCAAGAACAGCGTATTTATCAAGCCGCCTAAAGGGCCAGTGGCGAGATTCCGGAATGAACATTCCATGCCTATTATGTCCAACTTCAAAACGTCATCGCTTTCATTGCTCTGCCTATTTATCCATGAACTCAGCCCATAGCACGCTTTGCCCTGTCCGCGCGCTTTCTTGTGCGGCCATGCCCATTGCCACGGCCCGCAATCCATCCTCAAACGTCACGTCTGCAACATCACGCTCCCCGCGCACCAAGGCCAAGAAACCCTCGTGTTGATAAAATGTAGACCCGTTGTGATCCCCGGCATCCAGCAATGTGGGATCAACGGGGATTTCGCGTACCTCTGGCCCGCTGGGATTGCGCGGGCTGACGATCAATTGCGGGATTGGGGCTTCGCCCAGATGCGCAGGCCAGAAACGGCCCGGCCCTGGCACAAGCGCCTCGATCTTACCTTTGGGGCCAACCACGCTCACCTCTTCTTGATAACGCGATCCTTCGGCAAACATGCACAGTTCCAGCATCGCACGCATCCCGTTTTCAAAATCCACAATGACATAACCGTTGTCGATGATATCTGATGTTTGACCGTCATAAACCTCGTCCAAATGGTTCACGTTCTGGCCCGCACTGGCCATGATCCGCACGGGTTCTGATTTGGTCAGCAAACGCATCAGATCAAAGAAGTGACAACATTTCTCAACGAATGTGCCACCCGATTTGGCGTTAAAGCGGTTCCAATCGCCGACCTTTTCAAGGAACGGGAAACGGTGTTCGCGGATCGACAGCATCTTGATCCCGCCAGTGGCCTCTTCCACCTCTGCCCGCAGGGCAGCGATTGGCGGCATATAGCGGTATTCCATCGCGACCCAAACGGGGGATGGATAGGTTTCGCTGAACTTGCGCACACGGGCAAATGCGTTTGGATCTGTGAACAGTGGCTTTTCCACCAAGATCGGCAAAGACCGCGTTTGGGCGATCTGTTCCAACTGTTCCAAATGCATAAAGTTCGGGCTGATAATAACCAGACAATCCAACGCCTCAATCGCCAACAGGGCATCAATACTGTCACAGAACTGCGCGTTGGGAGCCAAGGTTTTGGCGATCCCTGCCATGCCAACATCGGGTTCAAAGATGGCGGCCACGTTGGTGTCAGGTAGCAAGGTGATATTGCGCAGGTGCTCTTGTCCCATCATGCCGCAGCCGATGATGCCGTAGTTGATTAACTTAGCCATGTTCGTATTCCTATTTCAGTCTTTGCACATAGATTGCGCGTGATGGGTCAAACCAAGTGCGTGAAAACTCGACCGCTTTGGGGCCGTCTGCCCAACTAAAGCGTTCGATATATCCTGTCAGCGCACCGGCAGGTTTTGTAAAGGTGTCAGGGGTCCAGTCTGGTACAGCGGCCACGCTGACGCGGTCCTCTGCCGAGGTGATCCAGAACCCCAGATGTTTTTGGTAAAAGTGGTACAACGAATCCGAAAGTGCGTTGGGGGGCAAGGTGCCCGCATCCGCGTCGAGCCAGATTTCCTCAATCGCGATGATTGTTTCATTCAAATAGCGCAGGCGACGAATCCGCGTGCCGTGATCGGCCGTTCCAAACTGGGGCAAATCAGCAGGCTTTTCCAATGGCTGTACATCCAATGTATCCGCGCGCGGCAACCCCCCGCCCTCAGGCAACTCAAGGCGGAACATACTGTATATGCTGGCCTCATCCGCGCCGTGGCGGATGTAGTTGCCCGACCCCTGAAGACGATCCAGCATCCCCTTTTTCTCTAGTATAGAAAGGGCTTTGCGCAGGGTGCCCACGGAAGTGTTCAACCCATCTGCCATCTCGCGTTCAGGCGGCAACCGTTCCCCATCCATCAAACGCCCAGCCGCAATATCGCGTATCAGAAGTTCGCTGATCTGCACATATTTGGGCAGCGCATTGGAATTTTTGGGTTGGTCAGACACAGGGCTCCTCATCGCGCGCAAACGCTGGAATGAAAGAATTGATACACCATTGATTTACACTAGATCGATTGCTATGCAATATGAAATTGATTAATTTTCGCAGGTTTCAAAATGACAGTTGTACCAATCACATCGCCCGATCTGACGGCCTCTGAGGTCTCGTGGTTTTCTGCCCTATGTTCGGACGACTATCAGTTTTTGGGTGTGCCCGACGGCGACCTGCGATCTAGCTGGGCACATTGCAGCGACATCGTTAAAATCGCAGAACAGCAGGGTTTTCGCAACATCCTATGCCCGTCCTCTTATCAAGTTGGTCAGGACACGCTGTCCTTCGTCGCAGGCTGTGCGCCAATCACCAAAGACATCAACCTGTTGGCAGCTGTGCGTTGCGGCGAGATGCAGCCCATCATGCTGGCCCGCACCATTTCGACACTGGACCACATGTTGGAAGGGCGTTTGACCCTCAACATCATCAGCTCTGATTTCCCTGGCCAAAAAGAAGACAGCAACTATCGCTACCAACGCTCGCGCGAGGTTGTTGAAATCCTCAAACAGGCATGGACACAGGAAGAGATCAATTATTCCGGCGAGGTCTATGACTTTAAGGGGCTCACCACAGACCCCGTCAAACCATACCAAACAGGCGGCCCACTTTTATATTTTGGCGGCTATTCCCCAGCGGCGCTTGAGCTTTGCGGTCAACACTGTGACGTTTACCTGATGTGGCCTGAGGTACAGGACGCATTGGCGGGACGCATGAAGGCTGTAAACAAAGTGGCCGAAAAATATGACCGCACATTGGATTACGGGCTGCGCGTCCACATGATCGTGCGCGACACCGAAAAAGAGGCGCAAGAATACGCGGAATACATCACATCCCAATTGGATGACGAATATGGCCGCATGATCCGTGAACGTGCTTTGGATTCCACCTCCCTTGGTGTTTCACATCAGGCCAAAAACCGTGAGCTGGCCGATGAGTACGGGTACATCGAACCTAATTTGTGGACTGGCATAGGTCGTGCGCGCTCTGGCTGTGGTGCCGCATTGGTTGGTTCCGCGGATCAAGTTCTGAATAAAATCGAAGACTACAAAAAAATGGGCATTCGCGCCTTCATCTTCTCTGGCTATCCACATATTGAGGAAGCTGAATATTTCGGCAAACTGGTCATGCCGCACCTGGAAACCTGTTCACTTCCACATACATATGGTCGAGTACCAGCTGCCACCCCATTCACACCCCTAGCTGCAGGAGTACGCCGTTAATGGAACGCGTCACACTTTCCCCCTCTCTTGAACTTAGCCGTATTGTCTATGGCATGTGGCGCGTTGCGGACGATGCCGACACCTCGGTCAAACACGTTGAGGCGAAAATCAACGCTTGCCTAGACCAAGGCATCACCAGTTTTGACCAAGCCGACATTTACGGCGATTATTCCGCCGAAGCCGTATTGGGTGAAACCCTGCGCGCCGTGCCATCCTTGCGTGCCAAGATGGAGATTGTGACAAAGTTCGACATCATCGCGCCCTGCGGCAAATACAGCGATGCACCTGTCAAATATTATGACACATCCACCGCGCACATTAACGCATCGGTTGAAGCATCCCTGACCAACATGGGCATCGACCATATCGACCTATTGCTGGTGCACCGTCCCGACCCGTTCATGGATCACAATGAAACCGGCGCGGCCCTTGATGCACTTGTTTCATCGGGCAAGGTTGGCAACATCGGTGTGTCCAACTTTAGACCATGGGATTATGATCTGCTGCAATCTGGCATGAAAAACCTACTGGTCACCAACCAGATCGAAATGTCTGCAACAGCGCATGAATGCCTGACCAACGGCGACCTCGCCTATCACCAAAAGAACGGCCAACACGCAATGGCATGGTCACCTTTGGGCGGCGGTTCTTTGATGAACGGCAACACAGAAGTGATGAAAACCCTTGATGTGATCGCAAGCGAAAACGGTGTGGACCGCGCGGCGGTTGCTGTTGCTTGGATCTTGGCACATCCTGCAAAAGTACTACCTGTCATGGGCACCAATAACCTAACCCGCATCGCTGGTCTTTCAGATGCACTGAAGGTCAACATGGACCGCATCACATGGTTCAAAATCTACACAGCAGCACTGGGCCGCGAGGTCGCTTGATGAAAGATATGGCATCTGAAATGACAGATCAAACCGCGCAAAACTTCGCCCCTGATGGCGACAACACGCGACTGCTGCGGGACGCCTTTGGGCGTTTCGCAACCGGCATCACCGTGATCAGCACAAAGACGGATGACGGCGTGATCGGGATGACGGCCAACAGCTTTTCCTCCCTCTCGCTGGATCCTGCCCTTGTAATGTGGTCGCCTGGGATTAATTCCAGCCGGTTCAAACACTTCTCACATGCCAAACATTTTGCGATCCATGTGCTGTCAGACCAGCAAAAAGACATCTGCGAAGCCTTCGCTAAAAACGGCTATGCCTTTGGAGATATCCAGCACAACTTAAACGACCACGGCGTGCCTTTGATCGACAAGTGCCTTGCACGTTTCGAATGCCGCCACGTGGCGACCCACCCTGCAGGCGATCATGTGATCGTGGTTGGACAAGTCAACAATGCACAACTTAGCGTGGGCAAACCGCTGGCGTTTTTCTCTGGCAAATACGGGACTGTTAAAGGGGCTTAACGGGGTGTTGTAGCATCGCTTTTCAGTAGCCCCTTCCTCTGTGCAGCGCCCTCAGACGTTAGCGACGGCCAGTGTCGGCTTATTGTTGGTTTTGTTCCGCGCGATGAACTTGTCTAACTTGGCGAGCTTTAAAATGTGTCTGGCTGGAGTTGTCAGACATGTTTGCACCCCATTGAAATTAGTATCAACAGATGTTGATTACTTACCAGGTACGGTACGGACTCGTGTTTAGATCACCGAAATTGTTGAGAAAAATTTCACTGTATTTGCTTGCCAAAAACGATCCAAACATCACTTAATATATTATGAAACGATAAAAGAGTTTAACATGGCTGAATGTGGATGTGGGCGCAGCCCGACAGGTAACTGCATCGGGTGGCACAACCTGACCGAAGAACAGTACAAAGAAAAGAAAGCGGCTTACCAAGCCAAACAAGCTGCTAAGTAATTTAACCGCGAATACGGGTGGGGCTGCGGGTAAAACGCCGAGCGGCCTTACCCGACCTATAAGACTTTATAGGTATTATTGCCTTTTGAATTACATTTTGGGCACACGTGGCGTTGCCTTACATCGTGGGTTGTCGCATCTTCGCCAACGACAAAGATAAGGTTTGCCACCTCTAGCACCGCTTGATGCTGACAGGCACCGCACGTGATGCTGATTTTTCTATTTGCAATTGTTCCTAATTTTATCACGCTACAGACCGTCCAGCGACACAACATGATCCGCCTTCATAGACTTTTGAACGGTGCGCTTTGCATTCGGGATATCATTACCCTGCGCACGTTTCAAAGCACCGTCATAATCATACCCATTGTCCAACCAACGCTGAACTAACCGCGTTTCTAGAACCTCTAATGGCACATCCAGAAATACGCTGAAATCCCAGCACTTGGCCAAATCGCACCATGGCATCTCGTCCAGCAACAGATAGTTCCCCTCGACTATAATCGTCTCATCCGTAGCCAAAATTTTGCCACCCTGCTCAACGACACAATCATTGCCCCGATCAAAGACTGGGAAATCAACTTCGCCTTGTTTGGCCAAGGACTGCACAACCGTGAGAAAACCAGCAACATCAAATGTCTCAGGCGCGCCTTTGTGTGACAGTAAATCATGGTGTGAAAGATCATCGTTGTCGCGGTGGAACCCGTCCATCGGGACGATGCAATAATTGGGGATATAAGCAGATAGCGTTTCAGCCAGTGTTGATTTTCCACTCGCTGGTGCACCAGCAATTGCAATGATCCGTCTGCCACCGCGCAATGGTACTGCGGCTATCGCATCAATTAAGTTCTTAAGATCGCTCATCTGCCCACAGCCTTTCTAGGGCCACGTTTGGCCCGCGCTATGAAGAAACCATAGCCCTTAGCGTTGCGCAAACAATGCCCCCTACAAACAAATCGGGCGTGAAACGAAATTATCGCCTCACGCCCTACTCAATCTCAAATGCAGTTGGGTGTTACTCTAGCTCAACCAACAGGTCTTTAGCATCGATTTGGCTGCCAGCGTTCACATGGATCGCTTTCACAACGGCATCGCGTTCTGCGTGGATACCTGTTTCCATCTTCATCGCTTCGATGGTCAACAACAGATCACCCTCTTTGACTTCTTTACCAGCAGTCACGGCAATGGTAGCCACAACACCCGGCATAGGCGCACCAATGTGGTTGGCATTGCCGGCTTCCGCTTTTGGACGGGCAATCTTTTCAGACGATGCCAAACGGTTCATCACGCGAATGGTGCGCGGTTGGCCGTTCAGTTCAAAGAACACTTTAACGCCGCCATCTTCCGATACTTCGGACACAGCCTGCATGCGGATCTCAAGCGTCTTACCTGGGTCAATTTCAGCGCTGATTTCTTCGCCTGGGTTCATACCATAAAAGAAAGTCGAAGTTGGCAATGTGCGCACAGGACCATAAGTGCGGTGACGGCCCATGTAGTCCAAGAACACTTTTGGATACATCAAGTAACCGTTCAAATCCTCATCATCGACGCGGCGACCATCCAACTGTTTGGACAAACCTTTGCGCGTCGCCTCAAGGTCAACTGGAGCCAACATTGCGCCCGGACGATCCGTAGATGCCGCCTCGCCTTTCAAGATCTTCTTCTGGATGTCAGCAGGCCAGCCACCCGGAGGTTGACCCAAAGAGCCCTTCATCATGTCCACAACAGAGTCAGGGAACACAACGTCCGTTGCAGGGTCTTCAACCTGCGTACGGGTTAGGTTTTGGCTGACCATCATCAACGCCATGTCACCCACAACTTTGGACGACGGGGTCACTTTAACGATGTCACCAAACATTTGGTTCACGTCTGCATAGGTCTGCGCCACTTCATGCCAGCGCTCTTCCAATCCCAAAGAGCGCGCCTGCGCTTTTAGGTTGGTGAACTGACCACCGGGCATCTCGTGCAAATATACCTCAGACGCTGGGGCCTGAAGACCTGATTCAAACGCAGTGTAGTGACCACGCACCTGCTCAAAATAGTTGCTGATTTCGCGGATCGCTTTGACGTCTAGACCTGTATCGCGATCGGTGCCTTTCAGCGCCTCGACGATTGAGCCTAGTGTTGGCTGGGACGTGTTGCCAGAAAATGCATCCATTGCCGCATCAACAACATCAACGCCCGCCTCAGAAACAGCCAGAACCGTCGCAATCGCAGCACCAGAGGTATCGTGTGTGTGGAAGTGGATCGGAAGATTAGTTTCTTCTTTCAGCGCTTTAACCAGCGCACGGCCCGCCGCAGGCTTCAACAAACCAGCCATGTCTTTCAGACCCAAAACATGTGCGCCAGCGGCTTCAAGTTCCTTGGCCATGCCAACATAGTATTTCAGGTCATACTTATCACGCGCAGGATCGAGCAGATCACCCGTGTAACAAATGGTGCCCTCAATCACTTTGCCCGATTTACCAACGGCATCCATAGCAACACGCATGTTTTCAACCCAGTTCAGGCTGTCAAACACGCGGAACACATCCACACCACTGTCGGCCGCTTGGCCGACAAATGATTGCACCACGTTATCTGGGTAGTTCGTATAACCAACACCGTTAGAAGCACGCAGCAACATTTGCGTCATGATGTTTGGCATCGCCACACGAATGTCGCGCAAACGCTGCCATGGGCATTCCTGCAAGAAACGATACGCCACATCAAACGTCGCACCACCCCAGCACTCAACACTGAACAATTGGTTCATTTTGGCAGCATATGCAGGTGCAACATTGACCATGTCGATAGAACGCATACGAGTCGCCAACAGAGATTGGTGCCCATCACGCATCGTTGTATCGGTGATCAACAGTTGCGACTGATCGCGCATCCAGTTGGCCACAGCCTCTGGGCCTTGTTGGTCCAAAATTTGGCGGGTGCCGTCTGCAACATCAGTGGTTGGTTTCACTGGTGGTTTCGGCAGCTTCACCTCAGTCGACGGCTTGGCACGGCCAAATGTTTCAGGATGCCCGTTCACCGTAATATCAGCAATATATGTCAACAATTTCGTCGCGCGGTCACGGCGCGCTTTGAAATCAAACAGGCTTGGTGTCTCGTCGATGAACTTGGTGTGGTATTCATTGTTCAAGAAAACAGGGTGCTTCAGCAGGTTTTCCACAAACGCAATGTTGGTAGATACACCGCGAATACGGAACTCACGCAGCGCACGGTCCATACGTGCAATCGCCATTTCAGGCGTGGCGGCGCGTGCCGTCACTTTGGTCAGCAAACTGTCGTAAAAACGGGTGATCACAGCACCAGAATAGGCAGTACCACCATCAAGACGGATGCCCGGACCAGTGGCCGAACGATACATCTGGATGCGACCATAATCAGGGATAAAGTTGTTTTGCGGATCTTCAGTTGTCACACGGCACTGCAAAGCGTGACCATCCAACTTAACATCTGCTTGGGATGCACAGCCTGTGGCCTCAGCCAATGTTTTGCCTTCAGCGATCAGAATTTGTGAACGTACAATATCAATCCCTGTAACCTCTTCGGTCACGGTGTGCTCAACTTGAACACGTGGATTTACTTCGATGAAGTAGAATTCACCGTCATCCATATCCATCAGGAATTCGACAGTACCCGCACATTCATAATTCACATGCTCACAAATTTTGCGGCCAAGTTCGCAGATTTTTTCGCGCTGTTCTTCTGACAGATACGGGGCCGGCGCGCGTTCAACCACTTTTTGGTTGCGGCGTTGTACTGAACAATCGCGTTCCCAAAGGTGGTAAATTTCGCCGTGGCTATCCCCAAGAATTTGCACCTCAACGTGGCGGGCCTTCATGATCATCCGTTCAAGATAACCCTCACCGTTGCCAAACGCAGATTCAGCTTCACGGCGACCTTCCAGAACTTTTTCTTCCAGTTCTTCTTCGTTCATGATGGCGCGCATTCCGCGACCACCACCACCCCATGACGCCTTCAACATCAGAGGATAACCAACTTCAGCCGCCTGCTTCTTAACCAGGGCCATGTCCTCGCCCAGAACTTCAGTCGCTGGAATAACTGGGACACCAGACTCAACAGCAACATCACGAGCAGACGCCTTATCGCCCAATTGGCGCATGGTTGCGGCCTTAGGGCCAATGAATGTAATACCAGCATCAGTACAGGCATCTACAAACTCAGGATTTTCTGACAACAAACCATAGCCTGGGTGAACCGCGTCTGCGCCAGACATCTTGGCCACGCGGATGATTTCCTCGATGGACAGATATGCCGCAACTGGGCCCATGCCCTCGCCAATGCGATACGCTTCATCAGCTTTGAAACGGTGTAGGCCCAATTTGTCTTCTTCAGCAAAAACCGCAACAGTCTTTTTTCCCATCTCATTGGCAGCACGCATAATGCGAATGGCGATCTCACCACGGTTGGCGATCAGGATTTTTTCGAAGTTGGCCATGTAAGGTATCCCAGCTTTTTATTTTGGTGTTTGATTAATTATGCAGCGCGTTAAGGGGCAGCCTGATCAAACTTTTTATATCCACCACAGGTGGCGCGTAATCGGTAATTATGATTCGTGTTTCACTTATCTCACGATGGCTCAAACCAAGCGTTCAGCTCGCTCTGTCCTTGGCCCGCGCAATTTCCCAGCGCCAGCAACACGTTCAGAGCACCGCTCAAATTCGCAAATGTTGATACAAACGAAATGGTGTCGTCTTCCCGTCATTTTAAATTAGCGGATAAACAACATGGGGGAACCGGATTGTCAAACAAATGGCCCGAAAATAGCCCAAA
>JAOKHV010000004.1 GCA_028248455.1 Ascidiaceihabitans sp.
ACGATGGCCAAGGATTGGACGAATACGAACATCTGTTTGGTCGTTCCTCGGTCGAAGTACTGTTGGGGGACAAAGGCATGCCAAAGCTGATTGAGCCGCATACACAGATTGCATTGTCTCGCCGTTTGGCAGCTACGCCAACAACATCGCGGTTCTTTGTTAAACACCGCAAACGGTTTTTGCAGGCTTTGCTAGACTACATCATGGTCTCGCCCGATCTTGAAAAACGCAATGCATCATGGCGCATATGGCATCCTTTGGATGATCCGAAATGTTGGGATACGCCCAAACTACGCGATGCGCTGGTTACGGCGTCAGACCATTTTCCGGTAACTTTGGACATGGACGTTTAAGTTGCGATCAATCCTTGCGGGTTTTCACAACCAGTTCGGCCTGCAATGAGGACGCTAGGGATTTCAAACGTGCCTTAGCGACTTCGCCAAATAACGGCAATGCATCGTGCGTCAGGCGCAGCTCTAATATCCGTTTCTTAGGATACCATTTGAACGTGGCCCGTTCGGCGCCTTTCTCCATCCAGAGCATGGCACCAAAACGCATGGCTTTGCCCAGAACCTCAGCCTCTAACTGGGTCTTTTCGTCAACCAGTGTGTACAGCTCTTCGAACCGTGTGCCTTCGCGGGTGTTGGAGTAGCGGTACAGTAATGCCAGCCCAAGGAATATACGTTCGTGGTGGTTCAGGCCACCGAGATTGGCGCGGGTCGCATTATCAAAACAGACCTCTGCGCGGTAATCTGGGTGTGCACGCCAACTGACGTCGTGCAGCAAGCAGGCCGCTTTGACCAAGCGTTTGCGCGTTTCGGGTGCTGATTTGAACAGAGGCAAAACGAAGTCATAAAGAGATTTTCCAAATCCGGGCATGCGGGCGTCTTTGTTTTCGGCGAAACGTGATGCCTCAATCAATGGATCGCGGTCACGCAATCTTTGGGGCATTTGCTCATAAAGCAGCCCTTCGCGGATACCATAGCTGCTGATGGCGATATCTGTGGGTTTGAATGCTTTGACGAGCTGCTTGAGGACGATGGCTGCCAAGGGAACCAAGATCATGCGGGCGGATGATATGCCGCAAGCGCTGCGCAACTTTTCGATGTCAGCCTCAGCAATATACTTTGCAGTGCGTGACACATGAGCCGGGGTCATCCGGTATTCGTGCAAAACATGTAGCGGATAGCCACGACGGTGCATATCGATGCGCGCAATCGCACGCCAGCTTCCGCCAACTAAGAAAAGGCGATCACGCTGTGCGCCCATTTGTTCAACAAGGCTCGCAATAGTTTCTTTAATGTGAGCTTTACGTCCTTTGTGCCCACCGCTAAGCCCTTGAAGCTTCAACGGGCCAAGGTTGGATGTTAAACGTTTGCCAACGCGGCCTTCTGATATCTCAGCCAGCTCCATCGAAGAACCGCCAATATCGCAAATTAAACCATAAGCACCGGGCCAGCCAAGCAACACGCCTTGTGCTGAAAGCCGCGCTTCTTCTTTGCCATCAATAACCCAGACGTGCAGGCCAGTATGTTGTAGTACATCAGCACAGAATGCTGGACCGTCTTGGGCGTCACGCACGGCAGCTGTTGCCACAACAGTTAGTTCGGACAGGCCCATTCCATCGGCAAGATGTTTGAACCGGATCATTGCAGCCAGCGCTCGGTCACGCCCCTTTGGATTTAAGTTGTCCGTTTCAGATACGCCAGCGCCTAAGGCACACATGATTTTTTCGTTATAAAAGTATGCGGGACTACGTGCCGCGCCATCAAACACAACCATACGGACCGAATTTGATCCAACATCCACGACGCCAACGCGTGATAGGGCGCGCGTACTGGGATCATCAAAAAGGGAAAGCCCGAATGAGCCGGTTTCGTTAGCAGAGGTTACTGTTTTCACGTCCGTTCTTCCCTATCAGGATGTGCAATGTCGTGCGCGCCGTTCGGTTAGGCGCGGCAAAGATAGAAATCAATTGGGCTTTGGTGGTTCGTTCTTCGTATGGGTCAATTTTGGAACATCGGATGCACCCGCAGAGCCGCGGCCTGACAGCGATGGGTTTTCCATAAAGAAGCGGTGGCAGTTGAATTCGAAGGTGCCTTCATCAACGGGTGGTCGATTGAAGCTGCCATCAGGTGCCATAACCCAACTTTGGGTCACGTCTGCGAGGTTTGCTGCCATGATTTGGGACACGATTTGCGCCTTAACTGTGCCGTTTGTTATCTCGACCAATGTCTCCACGCGGCGGTTCAAGTTGCGACTCATCCAGTCAGCAGAGGATATGAACACCTTTGCTTTTTTGTGGGGCAGGCCGTGGCCGTTGCCAAAGCAAACAATGCGCGAATGCTCAAGAAAACGTCCGACTATTGATTTAACTCGGATGTTTTCAGAGAGACCCTTGATGCCAGGACGCAGGCCACAAATGCCGCGCACGACAAGGCTAATCTTAACGCCGTCTTGGGACGCTGCATACAGAGCATCAATGATTTCCTTTTCAATCAGGCTATTCATCTTTGCCCAGATCTCAGCAGGCCGACCAGCACGTGCGTGTTCCGCCTCTGCTGCGATCATTTCGAGCAGGCGCGTTTTTAGGTTTGTGGGCGAAATCGAAAGGTTGCTCAGGTTTTCGGGCGGGGCATAGCCTGACAGATAGTTAAATACCTTGGTCGCGTCGCGACCCAATTTTGCATCGCATGTAAACAGCGATAGATCGGTGTAGATACGCGCAGTAATCGGGTGATAGTTGCCGGTGCCGTAGTGGGTATAAGTCACCAGTTCACTGCCTTCACGGCGCACAACGGTGCTGATCTTGGCGTGGTTTTTTAGATCGATAAATCCGTATACAACATGCGCACCTGCGCGCTCCAAACGGCGTGATTGGCGGATATTGGCAGCCTCGTCAAAGCGAGCCTTTAGCTCAACCAATGCTGTGACAGACTTGCCATCTTCGGCGGCTTCACACAGCGCTTCGACAATCGGGGACAGCTTGGATGTGCGGTAAAGCGTTTGCTTGATTGCAACTACATTTGGATCGCGTGCAGCTTGCTGCAAGAAACGAACAACCATATCAAAGGTTTCGTAAGGGTGATGCAGAAGCATGTCTTTTTGACGAATAGCGGCGAACATGTCGCCCTCAAAATCGGTTACGCGCTCAGGCACGCGTGGCTTGAAAGAGGGCCATAAAAGATCGGGACGTTCGTCTAGTACCAATTCGCTTAAGTCATCGACGCCAATCATGCCGTCGATCTCGATCAGTTCTTCGTCGCCCACGCCCAGTTCGGCCATAACGACGGATTTGAGCTTTTGCGGCGCACCAGCCGAAATGTTAATTCGAACAACCTGACCGCGTTTGCGGCGTTTCAGCGCGACTTCAAACTCGCGCACCAAATCTTCGGCTTCGTCTTCTACCTCTAGATCGCTATCCCTTAGGACGCGGAATTCAAAGTGACCTTTGAGTTCATATCCTGGGAATAGGCCGGAGATATTAAGGACGAGCAGTGCTTCAAGCGGTAAAAATCTGTGACCTTTGGCACTGGGTATTGAAATGAAACGGTCGATCTGTGCTGGGATTGGCAATAGGGCCTGCAAGTTACGTTTGTCACGTTTGCGTTGCAGTTGTAGTGCCAGCGCATAACCCGTGTTTGGGATGAACGGGAAGGGATGAGCCGGATCAATCGCCAAAGGCGAGAGCACGGCGAACACTTGGCTTAGGAAGAAATCCTTGAGAAATACGCGGTCATCATCGGTTAAATCGTCAAGTTGCAAGATCGTAATGTCCTGCGCTTCCATCTCTCTGTGCAACTCACCAAGAACGCGCTGTTGCGTGTACATCAGATCACGCGCGTTTTCGTCGATCAGTTTCAATTGTTCTGCAGGGGATAGCCCATCAATGCCCGGCGTCACGTTACCTGCGCGCGCTAATTCACGCAGACCCGCGACGCGAACAGTGTAAAATTCGTCTAGGTTATCTGCGCTGATTGAAAGAAAACGAAGTCGTTCAAGCAGTGGGACATGTTGGTTTTCGGCTTCTTGAAGGACACGCCAATTAAAACCAAGCCAGCTTAGCTCGCGATTATAGAACCTATCTGCGCTGGATGGATCCAAATCAGGGAGGTGCGTTGGCGCATCAAAGGGCGCTTTTAGGAAATCAGCGTGTGACATAGGGTTTTGTTAACACTCAACTATGACGGTTAAGTGGTGATTATTGCGCCGTTTATGCCAAGTTGTCCAGCACTTGGGAGGCTAGTGCGCGTGTCAGCGGTTTGTGACGCGCAAGGCTATGGCCATCCATCGCGCAAACAACGTCTCGTGCTGCTGCAAATGACCGATCAATGCGTAGGACCAAATATGGGATAACATCAGGACGGGGTATGAGCTGACGGTCGCTGAATTGTTTGGCAATTACGGCACCCAGTAGCGTATCGTCAGGGGCTTCAAGGGTCGCAACGCCCGCTGCGTCAATCCGGCTTTGTAGGTCAGGGAGGCTGAGGCCCCAATGGTTCGGTGTGCCTGTGCCAGTCATAAGCAAGGGATGTTTGTTCATGCGCATTAAGTTGTGCAGGTGAAACAACGCGGTTTGGGCGTCGGTGTTTGCAGTTATGTTTGTGACGTCCTCAACGACAACAGCCGTTTGCGCAAGGGTGGGAATATCAGCATCTGAAAGATCCATAGCAGAGACAATTTCCCCATCGTGTGTACCTGCCCAAACATGCGATAGGTGAGTTTTGCCTGAACCTTCAGGACCACATAAAATGAGCTTTCCCCCTTCCCAGTTTTGGGAGGTTTCCATCATCGCGAGTGCCAATGCATTACTGGGTGCAATCATGAAGTCGTCGCGCCCAAGTGCAGGTACAACGGGAAGATCAAAACTAAGTTGTTGGTTCATACGTCGTCAGACTCGCGGCTGTGCCCTTTGTAAAGCAGGCTGGTGTTGTACTGTCCTATTGCAAAGCGGATGATTACACCAATTGCAGCTGCCAAAGGCACTGCGACAAGTAGGCCTACGAAACCAAAGATTGTTCCAAACACTGACAAAGACAAAAGTAACCAAACAGGGTGCAGGCCAACGCTGTTGCCGACGAGTTTCGGGGTCAGGTAGTTGCCCTCGATTACTTGTCCAATAACAAAGACGATCGCGACAAGGCAAATGCGCATCCAATCGGTTGAATATGTGATGATGCCATCTGTTGTGACCTCAACACCGTTCCAGAACTGGAACAGGGCAAGGCCGATGGCTAATGCGCCGCCCATAAGTGAGCCAAGGTATGGAATGAAGGTAATTAGACCCGCGATAAAGCCAACGATCATACCAAATTGCAAGCCGACAATCATCAACGCAAAAGCGTAGTATGTTCCAAGGATCAAGCAAACGGTGCCCATGCCGCGAATAAATGCGGCTAAGGTTTGATCGATTTGTTTGGCAAGTGTGCGAATGATGGGTGCGTGGTCGCGGGGCATCAGTTCGTCAATGCGGGCGATCATGTTGTCCCAATCTAACAATAAATAGACTGACACTACTGGTACGATGATCAACAGCGTAATGATGCTGATCAAAGATGCTGCTGAGCTGAGGGCCGTATTCAGCAATGTGCCACCTCTGCTTTTGATCGTCTCCCCGACACTGTACAAGGTTTGGCTAAGAGGCGATGTTTCGTCGAGCAACGCAGGGAAGCGTTCCGTCAGCATCATCCCTAGGTCTGTCGCATATTGTGGAGCGCTGGCAAAAAGAGATGTGGTTTGGTGAATGAGGGTTGGGATTAACAACAAAGCGACCAGAACAAAGATGAAAACCGCAGTCAGGGTGATAGCGGCCGTTGCCAAAACACGGCTGGCACCAAGGGCTTCAAGACGGTCCGCAACGGGATCAAGGAAATAGGCAACCGCGGCGCCAAGGACGAAGGGCAGAAGTACGTCCCCCAAGGCCCAAAGCAGGACAAAGAAAATCGCGGCGGTGAGACCCCAATATTTTAGTTGATCACGTACTGGCAGGCCCATCTTCGGCTCCTCATTAATCTTTCTTACAAATTGCGTGTTTGGGGATGGTATTCAAGGGCAGATGAAAAAAGGCCCCGCATTGCGGGGCCTTTGATGGTTATTAAGTTTTGTTTAGTGGCAATCTGGGCGTGTGCCTGGGAGAAGTACCTTGTCAATTACGTGGATCACGTCGGTGTCTGCTTTGATATTGGCAACCACAACTGATGCTCTTATTTTCTGGTTTAATAAAGTTTCCACTGTTCCTGCTGGCAATGCTGCGAAAGCATCTTTGAGCGGGGCAAAGACAGTGAATGGACCAGGCCCCTGAAGCGTTTCAACAAGTCCCGCGGCTGATACGGCGGCCACTAGAGTTGTGAAACGATCGTCGCCTGATGCGATTTCAACTATGTTTGCAGCCTGTGCTGCAGTACCAAATGTAAGTATCGCAGCCGTCACCGCTGCCAATTTGCACATAGTAATCTTTGTAAATAACCTTCCATGTTTTTCCCCAAGCCGCATGACTTGTTGGAAGAGATATGCCATGGTTTGGGCTAACTAATCGGTGCTTTTTAAAAGGCTTTTCCTGGACGCTGCGCGTCTCCCCTAGAGCTTTTCAGGAAAAGTGAAGTTTGGAAAATTTCACTGATGCAACAGGGGCGTTGCGAGGGCTGGCCGTTTGGCTTAATCAGGCATCAACTGTTATTTGAGGAGCCGCGCCATGCGTTTGAGCCGTTATTTTCTGCCCGTTCTAAAGGAAAACCCTGCTGAGGCGCAGATTGTCAGCCACCGCTTGATGCTGCGTGCAGGCATGATCAAACAATCAAGTGCGGGGATCTATTCATGGTTGCCACTTGGTTTTAAAGTTTTGCGCAAAATTGAGAACATTGTGCACGAAGAACAGCACCGCGCTGGGCACATGCCGATGTTGATGCCGACCATTCAATCGGCTGACCTTTGGCGCGAGAGTGGTCGTTATGATGATTACGGTGAAGAGATGTTGCGCATCAAAGACCGCAATGACCGTGACATGCTGTTTACACCAACAGCTGAAGAAATGATTACGGATATTTTCCGTTCGCATGTTGGTAGCTACAAAGACTTGCCTTTGACCATGTATCAAATTCAGTGGAAGTTCCGTGATGAGCGGCGCCCACGCTTTGGCGTTATGCGTGGACGTGAATTTTATATGAAGGACGGGTATAACTTTGACCTGACCAAAGAGGATGCGTTGCACGCCTATAACCGTCACTTGGTTAGCTATCTGCGCACCTATGAACGGATGGGTTTGCAAGCGATCCCAATGCGTGCGGACTCTGGACCAATTGGTGGTGATGATACGCATGAATTCTTGGTTTTGGCTGAAACAGGTGAATCGGAGGTGTTTTACGATAGCGCAGTGACTGACCTGACGTTTGGGGACCGCGACATCGACTATGACAATGTTGAGCAGTGTGCAGCCGTGATGCAAGAATTCACAACCAAATACGCCCGTACGGACGAAACGCACGATGAAGCGCTGTTTAATCAGGTTCCTGAGGACCGTCGCATGACGGCCCGTGGCATTGAAGTAGGTCAGATTTTCTACTTTGGCACTAAGTATTCGGAAGTGATGAAGGCCACAGTTCAAGGCCCTGATGGTAAGCCTGTACCAGTTCACATGGGGTCACACGGGATCGGCGTCAGCCGCCTTTTGGGTGCAATCATTGAAGCCAGCCACGATGATAAAGGTATTATTTGGCCCGAAGGCGTGACACCGTACCACTGTGGTATTGTGAACCTGAAGCAGGGTGACGAAGAAGCAGATGCAGCTTGTGATGCGCTATATAAGTCGTTGACTGCCCTTGGCTTGGAACCCCTTTATGATGATCGTAAAGAGCGCGCTGGTGGCAAGTTCGCAACTATGGATCTGATTGGTTTGCCTTGGCGTATTACGGTTGGTCCTCGTGGCTTGAAGAATGGTGTTGTTGAGCTGACCTCCCGCCGAACGGGTGAGAGTGAAGAGATAACGCCAGAATTGGCAGTGCAGAAGATCTCAGAAATTTACGCGGCGCTATAACTCAAGAAAGGGAGGTGCTGCGATGATCGTTCGTGCAATCACGCTTGCTGGAGGCTTGGCTGTCGGTGCTGGTACCTCCCAATTTCCTGAGTTCAGTCAGCAATACGCGCAACGTTTGGGCGGAGCAGTTGACGCTCTGAGCGAGGTTGCTACAGATTTTGACACTTCTGCTGCCGCAGAAGGATTGTCGCGATCTGAAGCGTTGGTGCAGATGACCGGGGCCGATTTTATCGAACGGCGTCGCACCGATATGGAACGTACTTTTGACCGCCATGCGATTTTGACTGACGATTTGAAGCTATTGGCTGAAGCTGGTCCATTCATGCGGGCCTATCAAGTGGCCCGCTTTACCGATGGCGATGTGGCAAGTGCGGCATGGGATGCGTTTCAGCCTGCTGTCCCGCTGAACCTGACGGGCGCATTCTTTGCTGGTTTTGGCTTTTTGGTTGGCTTTATCACAATGAGCAGTCTTTTGGCTGTTATTCGCTGGCCGTTTCGCCGACGCACCGCTTGACCACGGCGTACAAACGGCACAGGCTGAATGTAATTGAGCATACCAAACAAGAAAGAGCCTAAAATGGCCAATACGCCCAAACCCTTTGCACCTTTCGAGTTGATGATTGCCTGGCGCTATCTGCGCGCGCGCCGTGCTGAAGGTGGCGTAAGTGTTATGACGGTCATTAGTTTGGTTGGGATTACACTGGCGGTTTTCGCATTGATTGTGACCCTTGCAGTACGGTCGGGATTTCGCGCTGAGTTTGTTGATACAATCCTTGGATCAAATGCGCATGTCACTGTCTATAATATGGGCGAGGTTCTAGACAGCGGCCAAATTGATCGTACGATCAAAGATTATACCGCTATGGCGGAACGTGTGTCTGAAGTTGACGGCGTTATCCGCGTGGCCCCCTTGGTACGCGCGCAGGCGATGGCGAATTTGCGTCAGTCGAACTCTGGCATTGAGATTTACGGTATCTCTAGGACAGACCTTTTGACAATTCCGCGAATTGCCAACCCCGAAACTTCATATGGCGATATCACGCGCTTTGACCAAGGCATTGCTATTGGGTCAGGAGTTGCGCGTGAATTGGGTGCAAGCGTTGGGGACAAAATCAAGATCATCTCGCCCAACGGCGTCAAGACTGCTTTTGGGACAAGCCCACGGGTCAATGCCTATGAGGTTGTTTATGTGTTTAGCGCCGGGCGCTACGATATTGATCGGACGCGAGCCTATTTGCCAATTCAGGATGCACAGGCGTTTTTCAATCGTGAAGGCGGTGCAACCGAACTGGAAATTATGGTCGAAGACCCAGAAGCGATTGATGGTTTGATACCTCAAATTATTGCCGCTGCAGGCGACCGGGCGTTGCCCTTCACATGGTTAGAGGCCTCTGGTGGGTTCCTGCGTGCTCTTGAGGTTGAGGACAATGTCATGTTCGTCATCCTATCCATCTTAGTTTTAATTGCGGCAATGAACATTGTGAGTGGTTTGATCATGTTGGTGAAGAACAAGGGACGCGATATTGGGATATTGCGTACTATGGGTCTAAGCGAGGGTTCGGTTTTGCGGGTGTTCTTCATCTGCGGTGCTTTCACTGGGATCATTGGCACCGCCTTGGGGGTGTTATTTGGCTGCTTGTTCGCGATTTATATCGATCCAATTTTCAGCACGATAAACTGGCTGATGGGGGGCGGGGTTTGGGATCCTGCAATTCGTGGAATTTATGCTTTGCCTGCGGAATTACACTTTGCAGATGTCATGTCAGCGGTAGCTCTGTCCCTTGGTTTGTCATTCATCGTAACGATCTTTCCAGCGCGACGTGCGGCCCGAATGAATCCTGTGGAGGCTTTGCGTCATGAGTGATCTAGTTCTTGAGCTGAGCGGGATGAGCAAAACCTACAATGTTGGTTTACCTAATGAGGTGCAGGTTTTGCGTTGCGTGGACCTAAAGGTCAAAGCCGGTGAAGTTGTTGCTTTGGTTGCCCCGTCTGGTGCAGGTAAATCCACGTTGCTTCATGTGGCCGGTCTATTGGACACACCTGATGCGGGTGACGTCACTTTTGGTGGTCAAAACATGCAAGGACTGAACGACGCGAAACGCACAGGGCTTCGCCGAGATGACATTGGTTTTGTTTATCAATTCCACCATTTACTGCCTGAATTTACAGCACTTGAGAATATCGTATTGCCGCAACTCGCTGCCGGCATTGGACGCAAAACAGCCCATGAACGTGCGCTTGATCTTCTTGGCCGTGTCGGTGTGGCAGAGCGTGCAGATCACCGCCCTGCGGCGTTGTCTGGCGGCGAAGCGCAGCGCGTTGCGTTTTGTCGTGCCCTAGCAAACGGCCCACGATTGCTTTTAGGGGATGAACCAACTGGCAACCTTGACCCGACCACCTCTGATCAGGTTTTTGGTGCGTTGATGGAGTTGGTGCGCTCAACAGGGCTGGCAGCTGTTATAGCGACACATAATTTGGAATTGGCCGCTCGCATGGACCGGATCGTGCAATTAGATGCTGGCGTTTTGCGCAACTAACCTCATATTCAATCTGAACCCAAAAACCGCAATATCAATGGAGAATGCGCGATGCCACATGTTACCCTAGATGAAATTGAACGTGTTGTCCTTGCGGCCTTACTTGAACATGGCGCAGACGCATTCCCTGCGGCGGAAGTTGCGCGTGCAGTGCGCAAAGCTGAGGCGCATGGGAACCGTATTTGCGGGCTGTATTATCTAGAAAGCTACTGTCAGCAATTACGCACTGGTCGAGTGAACGGGAACGTATCCCCTGTAGTTTCCGCCCCGTGTCTGGCAACAATTCATGTCGATGCGCAATTTGGCTTTGCACAACCTGCGTTTGCTTATGGCCTTGTACCTGCGCTGGATGCTGCGCGTCAGTTTGGGATTGCGACACTGGCCATTGGTCATGCACACACCTGTACGTCCTTGGGGTATTTTACCGAACAGGTGGCACGTGCCGGCTTCATTTGTTTTGGCCTGACGAACGCATCACCTATCGTTGCCCCACCAGGCGGTAAAACGCGCGTCATCGGCACAAACCCAATCGCGTTTTCTGTGCCTGACGGGCAGGGCGGATTGGCTATGCAGTTTGACCAATCTACGACAACCGTTGCATTGGGGAAAATTACCATGGCTAAGGCAGCTGGCAACTCAATTCCTGAAGGGTGGGCCGTGGATAAAGACGGTAATCCAACGACGGATCCAGAAGCCGCATTGACTGGTTCGCTGGTTTCGATGGGCGGATACAAAGGCTGGGGTTTGGGTCTGATGGCTGAAATTTTGGCTGCTGGCATGACTGGCTCTACCCTTAGCCAAGACGTGAAACCACTGAAGGCACCCGAAGGACCGCACCACGATTTGGGTCAGTATTATATTATCATAGACCCTAGTGTGTCTGATGGATTTACGGACCGATTGGCCCGTATCGCTGAGGCCATTAGCGAAGACGAAGGCGCGCGTATGCCGGGCCAAGGGCGCACGGAAAGCGATCCCGTTGACGTCCCAGACGCAGTCTGGGCGCAGGCGATGGAACTGTCAGGCTTGGACGCGTCCTAAGTAACGCACAATTGGCTGACCTAAGCGAGTTGGGTCAGCCAAACACCCGCAGCCATCAACGCGACTCCTGACGCGCGCGCCAACCCAAGAGGTGAGACTTGCGCGCCGAAAAGGCCAAAGTGGTCGATGGCAGCCGCGCTAATCAACTGCCCAAGTAAGACGAAGAAGACGGCGTTTCCGACCCCAAAATGTGGGGCGATGTAGGTTATGGTTAGCACATAAAACGCAACGAACGCGCCCGCTAAAAACAGGTGTTTGGGGGCGGTTAACAATCGGTTGAACCCTTCGGTTCCGGTTGCGACCATAACGACAAGGCTGATGCTGAGCGCCACAAGGAACAGGATCACAGCAGCAGTTGCAGGCGACCCTATATATTTGCCAAGTGCCGCGTTCAGGCCAGCAAGCAGTGGAATGCCGATCCCTGCCAACAACATCGTCAGAGCGTACTGTGTCATCGCGATTTCCTCCCGTCCGCAGGTGTAATTTGACTGAGCTTCACGCTTAAGGGCGACGTCATGCTTGGTAAAATGCGCGTGCCGTCCCTTAGTTCGCGATGTTACGATATTGACGGCACTGCGCAAGCGATCTGTTGAGGACAGGTGGTGTGTTCAATGGCTGTGGCGTTTGATGAATGATCAGATGGTCGAGTTGTATTACCGCGTGTCGTTGAATTCAGGGGTGGCGGGGTGAACCCCACCCTATGGGTTTTGGTAATTCGCGGAAACGCCCCGCGTTTTCGCCGCCTCAGCGTTCACGACGTGAGCGCGGACCCGACAGCGTATTCCGAAGGAATGCGCGAAAGGGCAAGACCAATTGGAAAGATGTGGTGTGTTAAGGTTCTGGAAAAAAGGGCGATCAGCCTAAAGTATCTAATTATTTCCAAGCGTTTTTGGGTTCGCTTGTGCTTCTCGTCATAAAATTTGTCATCCCACTCAGGATCTCTTTCATAGTAATCTGAAGGGTCGTGGCCACTGTTTTGGAATTCTTGAAATTCTCTTATATCAGGGAGGACACTATTTCACCATTTTTCGTCGCGTACTCGTAGTACCCTTATGGTTCTGTTTGGAGAATGTTCCATCAGAACTAAGATCAGCCCCGACAATAGCAACCAAGTTGAAAGCCTAAATACAGCAGATATTTTTCCTATAGAAACTACGATTTTCAAGCCAAAGAAATCTAATTCGTTTGAGGCGAGTTCCAGGTTTGATATTATGAGTGTGAATATGGATATAGAAACGAGTGCTTTCCTGATTTTGCCTTCGTCATAGAAACTCAAGTCCTGTAGACCCTTTATCTAAACATCCAACTCCTCAACAAACCGCGCGTTCTCTTGGATATACTGGTAGCGCATCTCAGGCTTCTTACCCATCAACCGCTCAACCAGATCATCCGTTTCGCCGGGCTCATCATCATCGATCGTCACGCGGATCAGTTTGCGTGTGGTGGGATTCATTGTGGTGTCTTTCAGGTCTTTGGCGTCCATCTCACCCAATCCCTTAAAGCGAGATAGATCGACGCGCCCTTTGCCGCCGATCCCTTTTTCAAGCCACATGTCCTTTTCCTCTTCATCAATGCAATAGATCCGTTTGGCCCCCTGCGTGATCCGGAACAAGGGGGGGCAGGCAAGGTACAGGTGCCCTGCATCAATCATGGGCCGCATTTGGGTAAAGAAGAACGTCATCAACAGCGCCGCGATGTGCGCGCCGTCGACGTCCGCATCGGTCATGATGATGATCTTGTCATAGCGCAGGTCGTCGACGTTGAATTTGCTGCCAAGCCCAACACCTAATGCTTGGGTCAGGTCAGAGATCTCGGCGTTACTGCCCAGTTTTGAAGAGGCTGCGCCCAGAACGTTTAGGATTTTACCACGGAGCGGCAACAATGCTTGGGTCTTGCGATCGCGTGCCATTTTGGCAGAACCGCCCGCAGAGTCCCCTTCCACGATGAACAACTCTGTCCCTTCGCGGGTTTTGGATGAACAGTCAGTCAGTTTGCCAGGTAGGCGCAGTTTGGCGGTTGCTGTCTTGCGCGAAGTTTCTTTTTCTTGACGCCGTTTCAGCCGCTCTTCGGCGCGCAGCACTAGGAAGTCGAGGATCGCACCAGCGGATTTGGTGTCTGCCGCCAACCAGTTGTCAAAGTGGTCACGAACCGAGTTTTCGATCATGCGCTGTGCATCAACGGTGGCAAGGCGGTCTTTGGTTTGGCCCACGAACTCAGGTTCACGGATAAAACAGGAAACAAGGGCACCCGCACCTGTGGTCAGATCTTCGCGTGTGATTGTGCTGGATTTTTTGTTGTTCACCAGTTCGCCGTAAGCTTTGACCCCTTTGAGGATCGCGGCCCAAAAGCCTGCTTCATGCGTGCCGCCCTCAGGCGTTGGAACAGTGTTACAATAGGACTGAATAAATCCATCGCGGGAAGGGGTCCAGTTGATGGCCCACTCGACCTTGCCCGGCACCTTGAATTTTTCAAAGGATACAGTGCCCGCAAATGGGGCTTCGGCGTAGGTGGTTGCACCCTTAAGGGATTCAGACAGGTAATCTGCCAAACCGCCAGGAAAGTGGAACTTTGCCTCTTGCAGTGTTTCGCCGTCGTTTTGGTGTGTTTTCCAGCGGATTTCCACGCCTGAGAACAGGTATGCTTTTGAGCGTGCCATCTTGAACAGGCGTGCAGGTTTTAGCGTGAGCGACCCAAAGATGTTGGCATCGGGGTGAAAGGTCACAGCTGTGCCACGACGATTTGGGGCGGCACCGATTTTGGCTAGTTTGCCCTGTGGGACGCCGCGCGAAAACTCCATCGCGAACAATTCTTTGTTACGTGCGACTTCGACCCTTAGATGATCGGACAGGGCGTTCACAACGGATGAGCCTACACCGTGTAAACCGCCAGACGTTTCATAGCTGTCGCCCGAGAATTTACCGCCCGCGTTCAGCGTACAGAAGATGATTTCGAGCGCTGATTTCTCAGGATCCTTGGGGTGTGGGCCCGTTGGAATGCCGCGTCCGTTATCGCGCACAGACACGTGGCCGTTTTCGTGTAGTTCCACTTCGATCCAAGTAGCATGTCCTGCAACAGCTTCATCCATCGAGTTGTCGATGATTTCTGCGACCATGTGGTGCAGTGCACGATCGTCTTTACCACCGATATACATCCCCGGACGCAGGCGTACGTGCTCCATATCTTCCAAGATTTGGATGGAGGACGCATCATAATCGTCAGGGCTGGCTGTTGAACCGGAAAGAAGATCGCTGGACATGGGCATGCTCGGAATTATTGATTTTGTTTGAGCAGCAGTATGTCAGAGCATGACGGGTTGGGAAAGACGCCATCGTTGCTTCATTGTGCCAAAGTCACAGGTTGATTGTGGAAGGTTGGTTAGTCGCGTGTGCGTGACGCGTATAGCGCAAAGCTTGCGGCCAATACGATCGACATTGCGCTGCCTAAAACGATGAATGGGATGCCGGCGTTAAGTGCTGGGATAGTGGCAACGAACGCGCCAATGCCAGATGCCAAGAACAGTACTGTGGCCTGACTAAGGCGCATCAACATAAAAATGGCACCTTTTAGGCCTGCAATGACTGATACTCCAAATGCGATGAACGCGTATGTTGGACGTGTTTCAATGTAGCTTTGATATTCTGGTGGTAAAGTCGCGATCCCAGCAGGACTGATTTGTTGCATGAAATTGATGCAGCCCATTGCGTTCCAAAGAAGGGCGATGATCCCGATAGTCCAAAACGCAATTCTTGATGCTTTTGATGCAGTGCTCATATTGCTACCCATTGATTCCTCATCTTGGAAAACCTTATGCGCGCACTGCCGATCTGTCTACTTCATCGCTCGCGATTGTGGTTGGACTAGGGGTGTAAAAGTCATCCCCAATTACCCAATCGATAATGGCATCTGCCACTTCGACCGGTTTTTGGTGGAGAATCCAATGATTGGCATCTTCAATTTCGACGCGCTTTAGTTGGGCGCAGTGGTCTTCCAACTCTTGGGTTGTTTGTGGCAACAATGCAGTATCGTTCATCCCCCAGATGAGCAGGTGGTCAACAGTGTACCTTTAGCTTTTCCAAGGGCAAGGCTGGTAAAACATCAATGGGGGGCGTTATTAGCGAAATTTCCCGCTTTTATATTTGGACTGGTTGGATCGCATTCGTGATTTTTGTGTCGTTGGCCACTACATCAACCGACTATTTTGTTCTAAATATGGGGCGGTGGTGGAGGACCTTGCAACGTTAGACCTTTAGCGCTGCGGTTCTGACATTGTTGCATTGGGCTGCCCCGCACAATTGGGAACACCCAACGGCTGCAATAGTGCACTTCCTGCCTTTCACTCGACTAGAGGCCTACCATGTCTGGTATTGGTGCATCAAACCAAAGGCGCGTGCTGTTGCGGAGTAAGCGGATCGCTTCAGGATGATAATTGTCTGGGTATACGTTTCTGGATTGCCTTGCGAGCATGCCTAGTTAAGGCTTGCTACATGCGTTCAAAAATCATGTCATATCCCGCTCACGCGAAAGCAGTCGCTACCCTTGGCTTGCCATTGGTCGGTGGACACTTAGCACAGATCACGATTGGCGTGACGGATACTGTCATGTTGGGGTGGTACGGTGTTGATGCGCTTGCCGCGGTAACACTAGCCGCCAGCTACTTCTTCGTTCTTTTCATTATGGGGGCAGGGTTCGCTTTTGCCGTCATGCCGATGGTGGCAACTTTTAACGCCGAAGAAGACGAAATCAGCATTCGGCGCGTGGCACGGATGGGGCTGTGGCTGTCAATTGCGTATTCCATTGTCATCATGCCATTCATTTTTTGGTCCGAAGCGCTGTTTTTGTTGATGGGGCAAGAACCATCAGTAGCTGCGGATGGACAACGGTATTTGCGCATAGCTGGATTTGGGATGTTCCCTTGGTTGATCACAATGGTCATTAAAAGTTATTTGTCGGCCCTTGAACGCACACGAGTTGTGTTCTTGATTGCTGTACTTGCAACGGTTTTCAACGGTTTGATTAACTATGCTTTGATATTCGGCAAATGGGGCGCTCCTGAAATGGGTCTCCAAGGGGCTGCCGTAGCATCACTTTTGACGCATACGGTTGGAATGATTGGCATCGTTTTTTACGCATCTTTTATCTTCCCGCAACACCAATTGTTCGTCCGGTTTTGGCGGGCTGACTGGGAAATGATGGCACGCGTGTTTCGCTTGGGTGTGCCTATCGGTTTCACGGGGCTTTCGGAGACCGGCTTGTTCGCAGCAACAGCTGTGATGATGGGCTGGTTTGGCACCATTCCATTAGCGGCACATGGCATTGCGCTTCAATGCGCGAGTATAACGTTTATGCTACATCTTGGGATCAGCAATGTGGCCACTATTCGTGCAGGCAATGCCTTTGGGCGCGGTGATCGGAACCATCTGGCAAGAGGGGCGTATGTCGTCTTTGGTATGTCCTTGGTTGCTGCATTGCTGACAATCATTGGGTTCTTACTCTGGCCTGAACCGCTGGTTCTTGTTTTCTTACAGTCTGGCGAACCCGCACGGGATCAGATTGTTGCGATTGGTGTTGTTTTGTTGGCAATGGCTGCGTTGTTTCAGCTGGTGGATGCGGCGCAAGCAATCGCACTTGGGCTCTTACGCGGTGTCCAAGATACAACGGTGCCTATGTATATGGCTGCATTCAGCTATTGGGTGATCGGCATGCCATGTTCATATATATTTGGTTTTGTGCTGGGATATGAGGCGGTAGGCGTTTGGATGGGATTGGTTGTGGGACTAGCCAGTGCTGCTGTAATGCTCAGTGTCCGCTTTTGGTCGGTTATCCTTGGTCGTGTTGGAGCTGTGTCTGAGGTTAACTAAGTTGAAACCTTAGTCCTTCATCAAACGATCTGCCTTTTTACGGACCAAAGTGCTGCGCAAATCGTGCATTGCGAGAAGTAAAGCGTCCGTGGCAGATCCTAGCTGATCAGCAGACGCCTTTGATTGAACCCGCTGCGTTGTGAGGTTAAGATAACCGACTACCCGATGGATGTCGTCCATATCACTATTTGCAAGGACGGCTGCGCGTTCCTCCATCCATTTGTGGATTCGTTCTAGATCATCTGCGCTGGCCATGTGGTTTGATTTCGCCGTTGCGCATGTTGATGATAGCAATTTCATCCATCTCAATGCGCTGCTGGCGATTTTCTGTGTCGACACGGAACACAGCGGCTGCGTTTTCACGAACGCGGAAATAGTAGTTGGGCAATTCACCAGACACGCTTCTACCCAGTTATCTCAATACTGCGCAGAATTTTATTATGCGGTCACATGCTTCTTTTAGCGCTTCGTCAGAGGTAGCATAGCTAACCCGGAAATTTGGCGACAGCCCGAAAGCTGCACCAAAAACGACAGCGACACCAGTGTCATTCAGTAAAGCGGTGGCGAAAGCTTCATCATTGACGATTTTGACCCCTTCAGGTGTGGTTTTTCCGATAAGGCCAGTAACCGAAGGGTACACATAGAATGCACCATCTGGTTTCGGGCATGTTATTCCCTCAGCCTGATTTAGCATCTCGACGACGATATCGCGACGACGTAAAAAAGCGGCGTTGTTCTCTGCAATGAAATCGTGCGGCCCGTTTAACGCTTCGACTGCGGCGAACTGGCTTATTGAACATGGGTTTGATGTACTTTGCGATTGAACCTTGCGCATTGCTGCGATCAACTCAATGGGGCCCGCGGCATACCCAATGCGCCAGCCTGTCATTGCGTAGGCTTTTGAGACACCGTTTACCGTTAGTGTTCTGTCATACAGGCGTGGTTCAACTTCAGCTGGTGTGCAGAATTGAAAGTCACCAAAGGTTAGATGTTCGTACATATCGTCCGTCATTACCCAAACGTGGGGGTGGCGCATCAATACATCCGTTAATTTTTTCAACTCGTCCCAAGTATATCCAGCGCCCGTTGGGTTGGAAGGGGAGTTGAAGAGAAACCATTTCGTGTTAGGGGTAATCGCAGCCTCAAGTTGGTCAGCAGTCAGTTTGAAACCTGTTTGTAAAGAGGCTTCGGCTACAACTGGTGTGCCACCTGCTAACAGCACCATATCTGGATAGCTAACCCAGTAAGGCGCTGGAATAATAACTTCATCGCCTTTATTCAGGGTTGCCATAAATGCGTTGTAAAGGACTTGTTTACCTCCAGAACTCACGGAAACTTGGGAAGGCAGGTAATCAAGGTTGTTATCGCGCTTAAACTTGGCGCAAATTGCTTGCTTCAACTCTGGAATTCCGTCCACTGCGGTGTACTTGGTTTTGCCAGAGATGATCGCGGCAATGCCTGCGTCTTTGATATGCTGAGGAGTGTCAAAATCGGGTTCCCCTGCACCTAGACCAATTACATCATGTCCGGCGGCTTTAAGTTCGGCAGCTTTGTTGGTGACGGCAATTGTTGGCGACGGTTTGACGCGGTCCAGAGTATCAGAGAGCAGTTTCATTGTGATCTCAGCCTTATAGGTTTAAATAAGACTTCAATAGGCGTGCTAATCAAACCGATCAAGCTGCATTAACGAGAAATGTTCCCGATAAAGGATATCAATATGTCGAACCCACAAGACGAAACATCTGATTGGTACAGTCAGGATACTGCAACCTTTGGGGATCGAATAGCTGCGGCACGTGAGCAATCTGGTCTGACCCAAAAGGATCTTGCGCGTCGATTGGGTGTTCGCACAAGCACCGTGCGCAACTGGGAAGATGATATGTCTGAACCGCGTGCGAACCGTTTGTCTATGATGGCAGGCTTGTTGAATGTTTCGATGATGTGGCTGATCAACGGCAAGGGTGAAGGCCTGGAAGCCCCGCCTGATACGGGGGAAGTAACGCCTGATATGCGGGCAATTCTGAACGAGCTACGTGAAATGCGCGCAGATATGGTTGCGCGCGCGGAACAAATGGCTCGTTTGGAAAAACGTTTGCGTCTTGTTATGTTGGAGAGTGGTGAATGACTGAGCTTCCAGAACACCGCATTAAGCGCCTTGTTATGCGTTCTATGCGGCGCGGGATCAAAGAGATGGACATTATTTTATCGGCGTATGCCACAGAAAATCTAGTAAAGATGGATGAGACAACTATCACGTTGTATGATCGATTGCTCGATGAAAATGACCAAGATCTTTATCAATGGGTGACGGGTCAGGTTGCTGCGCCGGAAAGGTTTGGACAAATGATTTCTGAGATTTCCGTGCAAATGCAGGGTATTAAGGCCTAATTTTCTGAGTTTAACGTATTATTAGTGAATTTGGCTCAGTTTGCAGTGAGAGAGCAGATTGAGTCGGAGACATAAATGAGCATTCAAGACCCTATGGCCCACTCCTTGAGTATGGCCCAAAATAAGGGCTTTCTGGGTGGTTACTTAGAGGCGCTGTCGTTGGTTGAACGATTGCACCGATTGTTATTAGACGTGATCAAAGATGAATCTGAACGAGTTGGTCTTTTAGAGATTAGCGCAGTTCAGGCCATATTGTTGTTCAACATTGGAGATAATGAAGTGACTGCGGGAGAGCTTAAAAGCCGTAGTTATTACCAAGGCAGCAACGTCAGCTATAACCTTAAGAAACTTGTCGAAATGGGTTATATGCATCATCAGAGATGCGAAATTGATCGTCGTTCAGTTAGCGTTAAATTGGCAGACCAAGGTCGCCAAGTACGCAGCGTCGTTACAGAACTGTTTGAACACCACGCAGACGGGTTGCAAAGTCGCGGGGTCCTTGGCCACGAAGGGCTCGAGGTGATTACATCTTCTTTGAAACGAGTTGAGCGGTACTGGACTGATCAAATTCGTTATATTTATTGAGTTTTACGATTTTGGCCTTTTCTGGATCGACGGAAGGTCTCACAAGAAAAACTATCACTTGCGCACGCAATGCAGTCGTTTTCTAAGTTTTAACCAGCCTGCGTTGATGATGGTGCGCAGGTTATGGGTTGAGTTGTTTGGCAAGGCTACCAGCTGCCAGAATTTTCCATGCTGGCCCATGGTTCGGCTGGGGCCAAGCTGTCGCCTGCTTGAAGCAATTCGATGGACACGTTGTCTGGGGTGCGAACGAACGCCATATGGCCATCGCGTGGTGGACGGTTAATAGTGACCTCATTGTCCATCAAAATTCGGCAGGTCGCATAGATGTCATCTACTGCGTAGGCCAGGTGACCAAAATGACGACTGTCTGACGGCAAGCCATCATCGCCGTCCCAATTGTAAGTGAGTTCGACAGGACAGTCTTCATTCCCAGGTGCAGCCATGAAAATCAGTGAAAAACGTCCTTCTTCACTTTCGTGACGACGAGTTTCGGTCATGCCGAGCAGCTCAAAAAAACTGATTGTTTTTTCAAGGTTAGCGACGCGGATCATCGTATGAAGGTATTTCAGAGGCATCATGCAATCCTTTTCGTTGTTTAGTCACGACATATCACAGGTACCGAAGGATACCAGACGCCTCTTAGAATTTTGACTGAATTCTTAGGGAAACTGATAATTCTTTGCTATTAAAGCGACTGATATTAGATGACTTTCTTTTCAGGATATAGCGGTTCAAAAAACTTGTGGCGCTAGATAAGGTGGACTGTATTAGATTCTGTATCGTTGCCGAAATTGCAAAGCCAAAGCACTGGAGACCCACATGAAACAATACCACGCCGCATTGTGCGAGATTTTGGAATTGGGTGAAGTCACAACTGACCGCACTGGCACAGGGACTACATCGTATTTTGGGATGCAGATGCGCTATCCGTTGGCGGATGGCTTTCCATTGGTCACAACGAAAAAAGTGCACCTTAAGTCTATCATTCATGAACTTCTTTGGTTCCTGTCGGGCGACACAAACATCAGATATCTAAAAGAAAATGGTGTGCGTATTTGGGATGAGTGGGCTGATGAAAATGGTGACCTTGGTCCGGTTTATGGCAAACAATGGCGTGCATTCCCTGCATTCAGCGAACGTGGTTCCGTTGACCAAATTGAAGAGCTGATTACCAACATCCAAGCGACTCCTGACAGCCGCCGTCTAATCGTGTCCGCGTGGAATCCTGGCGAGATCGGCGAGATGGCGCTGCCTCCGTGTCACACAATGTGGCAAGTCAAAATTATTGGCCAAAAGATGCACCTACAACTGTATCAGCGCTCTGCTGACATGTTCCTTGGTGTTCCGTTTAACATCGCGTCGTATGCGCTGCTTCTGCAAATGTTGGCCCATGTGACAGGTTATGAAGCCGGAGATTTCATCCATACCCTGGGCGACGCACATGTTTACTCAAATCATATGGATCAAGTGGAATTGCAACTGTCGCGCACACCAAAAACTTTACCCACGATGCGTATTAAGAGGGACGTAAAATCTATCTTTGAATTCAAGTTTGAGGACTTCGAGCTCAATGGATATGACCCGGATCCGTTGATCAAGGGCGAGGTGGCAGTATGATCACCTTGATTGCAGCACGCGCCCGTGGAAACGTGATTGGCAAAGATGGTGATATGCCATGGCATCTGCCTGAAGATTTGAAATATTTCATGCGCGAAACTATGGGCGGTGCGATGATCATGGGACGCAACACGTGGAACAGTCTCCCAAATGCGCCACTGAAAAATCGGTTGAACATCGTGGTGACGTCCAAGGGATGCGCAGCAGAGCATTGCGTAGCGTCTGTGAGCGAAGCGCTCGCGCTTGCGACCAGGCTTGGCTATCACCGGATCTATGGCGTAGGCGGGGCAGGGATATATACTGCGATGTTACCATTGGCAGATCGGCTGTGCCTGACTGAAGTTAACTTAGTGGTGGATGACGCCGATACGTTCTTTCCACCCTTTGATGGGGCCGAGTGGAGACTTAACACGCAGACTGAGATCAGAACGGATGAGCCGCGGTGTATTGCAGGGGAATGGATCCGTGCCTGAGTTCCCGATGCTTTTGAGAAATTAAGCATGCCGGTAATCGTGGTGCTTAACTGGATAACCCCGCGATGATTTGCATCGAGAATCCAAAACTTCTTACCAAGCACTTGATTTGTATACGCAATAGCAGTCTCTAAATACGAGAAAACGCTAGACTTGGGTTGTATTCATCAGGCAATATTCGACCCATATTTAGTGGCGGTTGTCCAAAATGAGGGCAGATATGCGTTTTAAAATGATTTTGGCGGCGGGTTGTGGCCTTTTGATGTCGGGTACAGCGCCTACATTAGCACAGGACTATCCATCCGTTTCAGTGACATAAATTGTCCTGACAAACATGACGGTAACAAGCGGCAGTTACGCTGCACAAGCGTCTTCCCAAGGGGCTAAAATTTATCACCACCACGGTGAGAATTTTTGCCCTGCAGGTCTTCAGCCAGTTACAATCTCTGGCGTTGTATGTTGTGGAGTGCCAAACCAAAATATGTCTTATCAGCAGGTGATGATGACACCTGCACCGCCCAAAGTAGTGCAGCAATGTGTTATTAGACGCCAAGCTGCTTACCAAGTTGGTACGAAAGGTTGCACTTACGATTGATCTAAGGATTATCCAACCGAATTTTTAAAACTTAAGCGCCGGTTTTTTCTTTTAAAGAGGTGTGATGTCACTTGCCATTTGGCGGCCATCACGACCGTCGACGATGCCAAAGCTGACTTTCTGATTGTCGCTCAGGCCTGTCAGCCCTGATTGTTCAATAGCTGAGATGTGGACAAATACATCGTTTCCTCCATCATCAGGTGCAATAAATCCAAATCCTTTGGTGGTGTTGAACCATTTTACGGTACCATTTGGCATATCTAAGGCCTCCTTGTGTTCAATAGTTACCCAAGTGCTTTTCTCTTGGTTAGGTAATCTGGGCGATAGAATCTACCCAATCCCTGGCTGTATGTTTTGTCCGAATGGATGTTAAATCAAGAAAAACTGCGTGATATTTGGGTGAGATTAATCTAAGTGTAGGGAATTAATGGGGAATTTCATGAAAATTTTTGGCCTAAAGAACTGTGATACCTGCCGTAAAGCACTGAAAGTGTTGGGGCAATCTGCACTGGTTGATGTTCGCGCTGATGGTGTGCCTGCCGAAGTTTTGAAATTGGCGTCCGCCCAATTTGGCGACCTATTGTTGAACACGCGCTCAGCCACTTGGCGTGGATTGTCTGAAGGCGAGCGCTTAGGTGCGCCGCTTGATTTGATCGCGCAGCACCCGGCGTTAATGAAGCGTCCGCTGATTGTGGATGGCGATAAGATGTATTTGGGTTGGACGAAGGATGTTCAAGCGGTTTTGTTGGGGTGAATCAGTTTTTGGTTGTGGGTTGCTATGCGGATAAAATAACCTTTGGCTGTTCAGTGAAATGGGAGTGCCTGTTGCCAAACCCCATTACTCTCCCATTCAAGAATTACCCTGCCTGCAGATTGTTTTCCAAGTAGCAATTTTAGCTTTGACGCAAATTTATGCATTCGTGTTTAGGGACGAGTTGCGAGCCTAATGTTGCGTGTTAAAAGGCCGGATACGAAATTCTCAATGTCGGATGACATAAGGCGCGCTAGCTCTTCCCTCGGTGTTTTGTCATAACCTTCATCGTCCCACCAATCCTCAACTATTGTGGCATCTTCCTCAAAGACATCGGCAAACTATTCAAGTACATCTACCGGCACCGTAACTTAAAATCTAACTCCACAACGTACAATTCTGAGTACGTTTGCCTCCCCAGAGACACTTAACGAGGCGTCTGGGTTAATCTGAAATAGTTCGATGGTTTCATTACATTTGAAGCTCATTATAAAAGCGTATTTGGGTTGTTTGGGTTGTCACCAGAGGAGTAGTTTGATTGATACAAAAGTATTTCCGTTTTGGGTTCGTTGCCGACTTTCGCCTAAACTTTCATTTATAGCGATAGGTACGAGGCAATTGAAACGCCCCACTGGAAATTCCATGGGGCGCTTCGGTTTTTTGGTCGGGGATTAGCGCAAATCTGGCGGTGTTGATTCAACAGCCAATGCAGCTTTGACATCATCCAATGCTTGAACCGATGTCTGTTTCTCACCCAGTCGACGTAAAGTTACCGTACGTTCTTCGACTTCACGTGCGCCAACTGCTAAGATCACAGGCACTTTTCCAACCGAGTGTTCACGGACCTTGTAGTTGATCTTTTCATTTCGAACATCGGCTTCTGCACGCACACCCGAAGCATTCAACGCTGCAACAACTTCATGCACATAGTCGTCCGCATCCGAGATGATGGATGCCACAACAACCTGACGCGGGGCCAACCAGAACGGTAACTTGCCAGCGTGCTCTTCGATCAAAATACCAATGAAACGTTCGAATGATCCCAGTGTTGCACGGTGCAACATGAATGGCTGGTGCTTGTTACCATCTTGGCCAACATAGGATGCATCGAGGCGTTCCGGCATGTTGCTGTCGACCTGCAATGTACCACACTGCCAGTCACGTCCGATCGCATCGGTCAACACGAACTCAAGCTTAGGGCCGTAAAACGCTCCTTCGCCTACTTGGATATCGTATTCGTATCCCGCCGCCTTACAGGCATTGCCCAGTGATGTTTCGAGCTGGTCCCAGATTGCATCAGAACCAATCCGCTTTTCAGGGCGGGTGGACAATTTGATAGCCCAGTTGGTGAAGCCCAATTCGGCGTAAATCTCTGACAGGAACTCAATGAAGATCTTTGTCTCTGTTTCGATTTGCTCTTCAGTACAGAAAATATGCCCGTCATCTTGGGTGAAGCCACGTACGCGCATGATACCATGCAACGCACCTGATGGCTCATAGCGGTTGCACGAACCAAATTCAGCCATCCGCAAAGGTAAGTCGCGGTAGGATTTCATACCTCGGTTAAAGACCTGAACGTGGCATGGGCAGTTCATAGGTTTCAGCGCGTTGACTGTTTTTTCACGGGCATGATCCTCGTCAACTTCAACGATGAACATGTTCTCTTGGTAGCTTTCCCAGTGGCCGGATTTTTCCCACAGCTGACGATTCACAACTTGTGGTGTGTTCACCTCAACATAGCCACCTGCGCGCTGACGACGGCGCATGTAGTCTTGCAACTCTGTATATATGCGCCAGCCGTTCGGGTGCCAGAACACTTGGCCCGGGGCTTCTTCTTGCATGTGAAACAGATCCATCTCGCGGCCCAACTTCCGGTGGTCGCGTTTGGCGGCCTCTTCCAGCATGTTCAGGTGCGCTTTGAGCTTTTCCTTGCCAGTAAAGGCCACCCCGTAGATGCGTTGTAGCATTTCGCGGTCGCTATCACCGCGCCAGTAGGCACCTGCGATGGACATCAGTTTGAAGCCGTCGCCGGGCACTTGACCCGTGTGTTGCAAGTGCGGGCCACGGCACAGGTCCTGCCATTCGCCGTGCCAATACATGCGCAGCGGTTCATCCCCCGGGATTCCCTCAATCAGTTCAACCTTATACGGCTCACCGCGATCCTCGTAGTATTTGATCGCAACATCGCGCTCCCATACTTCGGTGCGCACGGCGTCGCGTTTGTTGATGATTTCCTTCATCTTCTTTTCGATCGTGATCAGGTCTTCGGGGGTAAATGACTCTTTGCGGTCAAAGTCATAGTACCAACCATTTTTGATCACAGGACCGATGGTCACTTTGGTATCAGGCCAAATCTCTTGCACAGCGCGGGCCATGATGTGGGCCAGATCGTGGCGCACCAGTTCATTGGCTTGCACATCGTCTTGTATGGTGTGCAGAGCGATGGTGGCATTCTCGTTGATTGGCCATTGCAGGTCCCAATGTTCGCCGTTCACTGTGGCGCTGATCGCCTTTTTGGCGAGGGATTTTGAAATGCTTTCGGCAACTGCTGCTGCTGTGATGCCAGCGTCATATTCGCGTGCATTGCCGTCGGGAAAGGTAAGGGAGATTGATGCCATTTGGGCACTCCTCGTCAGTTTGGCGCCTACGAAACGCCCGGTTGCGGGTTATATGGTTCCCAGCGCTTTTGCCTAAAGCGTCGGGAGGGGTCAAGGCCGAGGGGATGATCAAATCGGACTTCGTGTTTACGGGACACATTTCGGATTGCGTCAGGCCGTTTGCGTGTCGCATTATCCACCGGAATTCAGGGGGCCAGTCATGTCAGAACCACAGTACTTAAACACGCCGCAAGGCCGTCGCATTGGATATCACCTTTCAGAAGGGGCTGGCCCGTGGCTTGTCTTCTTGGGTGGTTTGAAATCTGATATGGAAGGCACGAAAGCGATCCATCTCGAGGCGTGGGCCCGTGCGCGAGGGCAAGCGTTCTTGCGGTTCGATTATTCTGGCCATGGTGTCAGCTCGGGCACCTTTGAAACTGGGTGTATAGGTGATTGGGCTGAGGATACCTTTGTTGTGATCAATGCTTTGACAGAGGGCAAGGTGGTTTTGATTGGCTCCAGTATGGGGGGATGGCAATCACTGTTGTTTGCGCGTGACCACACTGAGCGTATGGCCGGGCTGGTGACGATTGCAGCGGCGCCAGATTTTACAGAAGACGGGTATTGGGCATCGTTTAGCGTTTCACAGAAGTCTGCACTCGAGGCAGATGGGCAGATCGAGTTACCCTCTGATTATATGGAACCTTACATTATTACCAAAAGATTGATCGAGGATGGGCGTAATCAGTTGGTTATGCGTAGCCCATTAGATTTACCGTTTCCTGTGCGCATGCTTCAGGGTACCGCAGATACGGCGGTCAGCACGGATTGTGCGGTAAGGTTGCAAGGACACGCAAGCAGCCCAGACATGCGCCTGACCTTGATCAAAGACGCAGATCACCGGTTCTCAGATGGACCATGCTTGGGGTTGATCGAACGTGCAGTGCTGGAAGTTATGGGAGACGCAGAATGAGGACGCTTGGATGCAATGTCGCAGAGAAGGTTGAGGTTGCAGCAATCATTGCCAAATCGGAAAATGCTGGAGGTACAATCCTTAAATCTGCTCAGGATGTCTTCTGGGGCGGGCACCACGAGTACGTTGCAGATCCAGAAGGACATATTTGGGAAATTGCGCATAATCCGTTTAGCCCGTTGGGATCTAAAGGTGACTTCCAATGGAACGGTGCCGCCTAATGCGTCAACCGCGCAGTATGTGGAGTTTGGAAAACTTTGGTCGCCAACGACTGTCTAAACATTTTTACATGCGCGACTTTATGTACTCAGAGATTAATGGCTTTCATGGGGTGCGGAATGTGCCGACGCAGCCCGACCTTGTTTTGGAAAACGGTCGGCAATTTTGCACCCAACTTTTGGATCCGTTGGAGGAAACATTTGGGCGAATTGCGCTTCGCTCGGGCTATCGGTCACCCGAACTGAATGCCTACGGAAACAAGCATAACCTAAACTGCGCGCGCAATGACAATCCTACTGAATGCCATATCTGGGACTTGAGTGTCGGTGATCACACAGTTGCGGGAGCCACTATTGTGGTGCCGTGGTTTGCAGATCAATATGACCAGGGGCGTGATTGGCAGGATTTGGCATGGTGGGTCCACGACCATATTCCATATTCTGAAATGTGGTTTTTCCCCAAGCTAGCAGCATTTAATTTGGTTTGGCGCCCAACACCGCAACGCACGATCTCAAGCTACATCGCCCCGCGTGGTATGTTGCTGCGCTCTGGGGAAGAGGCCGTTGAAACATTGCCTCTACGTCGTAAACGATACGCAGATTTCCCAGTCTTTCGGGGAATACTCTATCCGTGAAGCAATATGCTTCGTAAACTATAGGTGCGGGCACAAAATGCAGCCTCCACTTTGACGGGAAGGCTCTAAACTAGGATTATCTTTCTAAATTCATCTGGGGGGTGACCTATGAAACGATTCTTAACAGCGGCAACGCTGACACTATCCGTGTTTTCGATGCCAGCTTTCGCGCAATCTTGCGGTGGTACTTATGTGTTTGAAAATAGTGAAAGCCTACCTCTTTGATCGCTGACCGCCAATACAAAGAGGTAGGTAAGTGGACCGCGATCCATTCAGAAAACCTCAGTCTTATTGGCGAGAATCCGAATGCATTGCGTGCTGGCATGAAATTGCGCCTTAGCTGTATCGACGGTTTCCCTGTCGGTATGGAAGGCGGAACACAAGCCGTGATTGCAACTGAAACTGCGGCGGCACCTGCACCGCGTGCAGCACCAAGTGGTCGTAAACTTGAGCAAAATTTGAATGTCTTAACAGGCAGTGACTTTGCCCCATTCGTACATTCGGGTTTGGATAACGACGGTCTTGTGACCGAAATTGTTGTACGTTTGATGAGGGCCTCTACTGCTGCGGAAAACTATAAACTGCACTGGGTCAACGATTGAGCTTCGCACCTTGATCCGCTGCTGAGCAACGCGATGATGGATATGGAGTTCCCGTGGTATCGCCCAAATTGTGAAGCCGAACCCACGCAATATCGTTGTGCGAACTTCCATTTCTTGGACCCTTTATTGGATCTTGTCATGTTGTTTTTTGTGAACTCAGATGACCCGATGAAGTTTGAGACGGACAACGATGTGATTGGTAAGAACATTTACCGACCGAAGGGCTTTTTGACCTATGATTTGATCAGGATGGCCGCAACTGGTTGGCTGATGAATTGATCACATTGACAGTCGGGGCCACAGCAGAATCCTGTTTCGATTTGTTGTTGGATGGAAAGGTTGATGCGGTTTCAGGGAACGAATTTTTGGGAGCCGAAATCACTTACAATCGTAGCTTAAATGATCAAGTGTCCGCGTTGCCAAAACCAGTTTCTATTCAGGGCCTTCATGTCGTGACTTTGAAACGTCACTGGTGAGGTACGACACACCTTTACCGTTTCAACGCAGGGCTAGCGACCCTAAAACAATCGGATCGCGACAACGAAATCGTCAGCCGTCATCTCAATTATTTTGGGGAGCGACTGAAAGGCTGAAATATGCCAACGCCTGCTTGCTCATTTTGGGCAGGCAGGCCATTGTGGATCAATATTGAAAAGTCGATGGGCGGACACGTAGAGTGATGCAGTTTTTGATCGATCATGTGGTAGGAAAACATGGCTGAACCATTGGTTTTCCTGCCTGGGATGATGTGCGATGCACGCCTCTTTGGGCCACAAATTGCGGAATTGTCAGCGGACACATGTGTCACTGTTGCACCGATCACCCAAGGTGAGCGGGTTGAAGAAATTGCATCTAATCTGCTTGATCAGCTTCCAGTGCGCTTTGCACTTGCTGGTCTTAGCATGGGCGGCATCATTGCGATGGAGTTGCTGCGTCGGGCCCCTGACCGGATCACCCGCATTGCATTGATGGGGACCAATCCACTCGCTGAAACGCCCCCCACGGCTGCAGAACGTGAACCACAAATTGTTGGTGTACGCACTGGCTGTCTAGAACAGGTGATGCGCAAAAAACTGGAAACGCATCACTTTGCACCAGGGCCGCAGCGCAATGATGTTTGCGAGCTGGTCGTCGACATGGCGTTGACCCTTGGCGGGGAAACATTCGTGCGCCAGTCACGTGCGCTACAACGTAGGCGTGATCAGCAGGGCACATTGCGCAAATGCAAAGTTCCAACGCTGGTTTTATGTGGAGCGCACGACCAGATTTGCCCAGTTAAACGACATACCTTCATGGCAGAACTTATCCCGTTCGCTGAACTGGTCGTCCTTGAAAACGCGGGTCACTTTATGACACTTGATGATCCAGCTGCGACAACAGCTGCGATACGCGAATGGATGAAGCAGCCTTTAGTTTTGCGTTGAACGGCTGTTTAAAATCCAAGTCGATCGCGCATGCTATACCAAGTCATTGCAAGGCTCAGCAGTGGTGTGCGCAGCGATGCTCCGCCTGGGAACGGATATGTTGGGATACGTGACATCGTATCAAAACCATCTGTTTCACCTTCAATAGCCATAGCCATCAGTTGTCCCGCATGCGTCGCCGTTCCAACGCCGTGTCCTGAATAACCCGACGCGCTTAGCACATTGGGGGCCAATCGCGTTAGGTATGGCAGGCGCTTCATCGTGATCGCAAGTGTGCCACCCCATGCGTAATCAATGCGAACATCACTCAAGTGTGGAAATATCTCAGTCATCGGTTTGCGGACTTTGGTGACAAGGTCTTTGGGGAATTTGTAGCCATAACTTTCACCGCCACCAAATAACAGGCGACCATCATGACTGAGGCGGAAATAGTTAACCACAAACCGTCCGTCAGCTATTGCGACGTCCTCCGTCAGAACCCGCTTTGTCTCATCCCCAAGCGGTTCAGTCGCGGCAATGAAATTATTGATTGGCATAACGCGGGCCGCCACTTTGGGCGCAAGGCCGCCAAGATAGCCATTGGCAGCGAGTATGATGTGATCTGAAGTGATCTTACCGTTTGACGTGATAACCGTACAGGGCGGGCCATAAGCAATGGTTTGGGCGCGGGTACCCTCATAGATGCGCACACCCGCAGCGATGGCTGCCTTGGCAAGGCCAACAGCGAGGCGAAGGGGATGCAAATGGGCGGCGTCGCGGTCTATAAGGCCGCCTACATAGTCAGGTGATGGGCAAAGTTGATACATTGCGGCTGCGTCTAGTTGCTGAATTGCATATCCATATTTGTGATCCATATGCCCTGCATATTGATGCAGTTCATCAACATCACTTTTCGTCGATGCAGACCACGCAACACCGGGGCGCAAGTAACAGTCAATATTGTGCTCTTTGATCAACCCTTTGACCAGCGCCTTTGAATCTTGACCAAGCTCCCAAAGCTTAAGCGCATCATCTTCGCCTAACATCTTTTCCAGGTAGGGTTGTTCAACCCGCTGGCCACTGCCCAATTGTCCACCGTTGCGGCCCGATGCCCCAAAGCCAACGCGCTGTGCATCAATCAAAACAACATCACGTCCAGCTTGCGCCAAATGTAGGGCTGCGGACAGCCCCGTGAACCCTGCGCCGATCACACAAACATCCGCTTTGATGCGGCCTTCAAATGGAGGGCAAGGCGGCAAGGCGTCAGTCGTCGCAGCATACCAGCTTTGAGGATAAGACCCAGGGATGTCATTGGCATCAAGTAGGTTCATGTTAGCGACCTAGACGTTCAGCAAGAGATGCTCGCGTTCCCAAGGGGAGATAACTTGCAAAAATTCATCGTATTCCGCACGCTTCACAATGGAATAAACACGTGCAAAATCGGCACCCAAAACTTCATGCAGCCCAGTTGCTTCTTCGAACAAATCCAATGCTTCGCCCAAGACACGTGGGACGTCCTCAGCGCCATCATAAGCATCGCCCTTAAACTGTTTGTCGGGCCGCTTTTCTTCCAGCAGTCCCAAATAACCACAGGCTAGAGATGCGGCGATGCAAAGGTACGGGTTGCAGTCCATGCCAGCCAATCGGTTTTCAACGCGGCGGGCTTCGGGGGATGAGAGTGGAATGCGAATACCAGTTGTACGGTTGTCACGCGCCCATTCCAAATTGATGGGGGCCGCGTGGTCTTTCACATATCGGCGATAGCTGTTCACATAAGGGGCCATCACAGCCAATGCGGATGGCATGTGGTTTTGTAGGCCCGCGATAAAGTGGAAGAAAGCATCGGTTTCGCCGCCCTGAGGGCCGGAGAAGATATTGTTACCTGTCTCAATATCCAAGATCGAGTGGTGGATGTGCATGGCAGAGCCAGGTTCATCCGCAATCGGTTTGGCCATGAAGGTTGCATAACAATCGTGTCTTAAGGCAGCTTCACGGATCAGGCGTTTGAAGTAAAATACCTCGTCGGCCAGTTTCACGGGATCACCATGCAACAGGTTGATTTCAAGCTGACCCGCGCCGCCTTCTTGGGTGATGCCATCAATCTCAAAACCTTGCGCCTCTGCAAAGTCATAGATGTCGTCGATAACAGGCCCAAATTCGTCAACGGCTGTCATCGAATATGCCTGACGTGCAGCCGCAGGGCGACCGGAACGGCCCATCATAGGGCGGATTTCTTGGGCGGGATCAATGTTACGTGCCACAAGGAAGAATTCCATTTCAGGAGCCACGACAGGCTCCCAGCCTTTGTCGCGGTACATTTTCACAACGCGTTTCAAGACGTTGCGCGGCGAGAACGGAACGGGTTCGCCGTTGCGATCAAAGGCGTCATGGATCACTTGAAGCGTCCAATCACCGGTCCACGGTGCTGCAGTTGCAGTGGACATGTCAGGACGTAAAATCATATCTTTTTCGATGAATCCCTCATCGCCTGCGGCTTCACCCCATCCGCCTGTAATGGTTTGGTAAAAGATACTGTCTGGCAAATGAAACGAGTCTTGGCGCATGAATTTCTTCGCAGGCACCGCTTTACCGCGTGCGATGCCAGGTAAATCAGAAATAATACACTCTACTTCGTCTAGACGGCGGTCTTTTAGGTACTCTTGCGCAGCTTCGGGCAGGGTGCCATTCCAGTTCGTGGCCATCATGCCCTCTCTTTCATAAAAAAGTCAGCCATTTTTTTGCCGATTTCGGCATTGTTGTTGGCGGCAGATAATTGGCGTTTGGCATGTTCAACGCGATCAACTTCGACTGCCCCGCTCTTGTATTGGATCAGCCCATCGATCGCGGAGCTTTCGAATTCTGGATGCGGCTGCATGGTCCAGATTTGATCACCGTAAGCTAAAGCAGCGTGCGCGCAAAATGAAGAGGAGCCTACTGTTTCAGCGCCTTTTGGAGGCTGTACAACTTGGTCCTGATGCCATGCGTTCAACGCAAATGTTTGACCTTGTATGTCATACTCGACGCGGCCAACTGACCAACCTTGATCAAATTTCGCGACGGTTCCGCCCAAAGCTTGGGCAATGATCTGATGACCAAAGCATATACCAATCAATGGCTTGCCCGAAGCATGTATCGCGCGGATTAATTCTTCAAGAGGGGGGATGAACGCATGATCCTCATAAGCGCCGTGCTTAGAGCCACTGATTAGCCAGCCATCAATATTGTCCAAATTGTGAGGAAATTCCATATCAACAACGCTGAAGGTTTCCAGATCAAAATCATACCCATGTTCTTCTAACAGGCGACTGTACAACTCATTATAATCACCAAGTTCTGATTGCAGCTCCGGAACAAAATGGCCCGCTTGGAGTAGTCCGATTTTCATAAATCACCTTAGTTTTTTTTACCCTACTGCAAGGGATTAGTGCGCGGCAAGCGTCGTTAGACACGTTCCAGTAAGGCGCGCCAATGTGTTGAGGCAGGCATCTGCTCAAACTTTTCAATTTCTTGGCGTTTACAGCGCACAAGGTTGCCGATCAGCATTGGATCAAAGATACGTGAAATCAGTGGATCGCTTGCAAATATATCGGTTGCAGCCGTCCAATCTGCCGCCAGGCGAGGTAAATCGTCAACGTCATACGCGTTCCCGACGATTGGCTCGCTTGGCTCCAATTCATCTTTGATACCAATCATCGCTGCACCTAATACTGCGCTTAGCAAAAGGTAGGGATTGATGTCTCCACCAGCGGTGCGGTGCTCGATCCGGCGTGCGCCATTTAGACCACCAGGAATACGGATCGCGACGGTGCGGTTATCATATCCCCATGCGGCAGCGGTGGGCGCGTGGGCTCCATCAACCAATCGATCATATGAATTTGCGAAAGGGGCAAAGATCAAACTGCTGGCGGGCATTGCCGCCAAACATCCTGCAATAGCGTGACGCATAGTATCAGTGCCTTCAGGTCCGCCATTGTCGAAGACGTTGTTCCCTTCACTATCCAAGATCGAAAAGTGGACATGCATGCCATTTCCAGAGTCATCCAAATAGGGCTTCGCCATAAATGTTGCGGCCATGCCATGCTTGCGGGCCAAGCCACGCACCAGTGATTTGAATAGCCACGCATTGTCTGCGGCCTCTAACGCAGGGCCATGGCGCATGGTGATTTCGAATTGTCCTATGCCGGCCTCTGATGTGACTGTTTCAGCGGGAATACCCATCGCTGCAGCCCCTGCGTAAAGATCGTCAAAGAAAGCAGCAAAAGCGTCAATTTGAGACACAGACAATACTTCGCCACCGTCAAGAGGAACACCATTTCGTGGATCAGCTGGAGGTGTGGGCTCATCGCCTTTGTCATCAACAAGCGTGAATTCCATCTCAGTTGCTGCAATTACTTGCCACCCGCGAGCGTCATAATCAGCCAACACACGGGCCAAAGCGTGTCGTGGATCACCAACAAAAGGTGTTCCATCTTCATTGCTCAACGTTACAGGAACAATTGCCGAAGGTGTTTCTAGCCAAGGAACGGGGCAAGGTGCACGGTCTGTTGGGAACAACATTCCGTCTGCATCTCCACTTTCAAAAACAAGCGGGCTGTCGACAATATCTGTACCCCACAAATCAACATCGAGTGCGGAAAATGGTAGGCGGACTGATCCAGATGGTAACTTGTCAGCATATGAACCGGGAACAACCTTACCACGCATTTGGCCGTTCAGGTCACATGCAACGACTCGGAAGGTTTGGAGATCAGTTAAGTTCATTGTTCAGGTCCCAAATTCGATTTTTCTAGCGTGCATTCAGCGAATACAAAGCAGGATTTATCTTATCGTATAAGATTGGGACGAATGCGCAATCGCTGGCGTGTGTTTGCTGGAAGATGGCGATTCAAGCGACGATTCACGATACTGAACAGGCCAATCACGCAGAGCGTTAGGAGAATGAAATAACTAGCCAAAATCGGATATGGAATGAAGGGATTGAATGTCTTGTCCGCAAAGTAGCTTGCGTAATAAAGGGCATCGCCGCGTTGTTGCCATGCAGGGAACCCACTGAAGAAAACCAAAGTGGTTGCGTGAAATAAAAAGATCGCCTCATTGGTATAGGCAGGCCATGCAAGGCGTAGCATTGTCGGCCAAATAACGTGTTTGAAACGGGACCAGCCTGAAAGGCCATATGCATCAGCAGCCTCAATGTCACCTTTGGGAATAGAGCGCAGAGCACCATAAAAGATTTCTGCAGTGTAGGCCGATGTATTAAAAAACAAGACAACCAACGCGCCCAACCATGCTGCAGTGAAGGGCGCAAAAATTGGAAAGACGGTTTTTAATTTCAGGAACAGAAAGTACCCAAAGAAGAATTGGATAAACAGTGGGGACCCGCGAAACAGGAAGATGAACCATTCAGATGGTTTGCGTACCGTCTTGGTATTTGATGCTTTTCCAAGAGCTAGCAATGTCGCAAAACCGAACCCTGCAATCAAGGCAAGGACGCCGAAGTAAACGTTCCAAATCATACCTGAGCCGATGAGGGTGAACTGTTCGCACAATGTGAAGTCTTCACGAGGGAGCAAGCGTTTACCGATCCCGATGGCCCGCAAGCCATAGTCCGCTATCGTTTGTACACAGGCGTTCATGTTGTACCCGCTTTGCGCTGTGCTTCACCAGTGGTGGTCGCTTGGCCACGAGTAAGCCGGGTCATTAAGCGTTCGAGTGTGATTTCAGAAACGCGGGTGAAAATGAGATAGAAAACAAGTAAAGCAAGGAAATACCACATGCGCCAATCACCGTGCGGGTAGTCAGTGAAGCGGGATGTCTTGATACCGCCAAGTTCACGGGCCCAGTAAACGATGTCTTGGATACCGAGCAGAAACAGCAATGGTGTTGCTTTGATCAAAACCATCCATAGGTTGGAAAGGCCGGGCAGGGCATATACCCACATCTGTGGGACAAGAATGCGCCAAAACGTTTGGCGCGATGTCATGCCATAGCTTTCGCCTGTTTCGATCTGGCCACGCGGCACTGCAGCCATGGCACCTTGAATAACATTGGCGGCAAAAGCACCAAATACAATCGCGAAGGTGAACACGGCTATGGCGAAACCATAGCTTTCGTGTACCCATTGTGGCGCGTTGCCCTGTGGCATTTTTGCGGCCTGACAAACAACAAAGTCACTACCTTGGCGGATTGGTTCGACCCAGTCGGGACAAAGAACATGGTGGCGCGTGGCCTCAATGACTTGATCCAAAGCGATTACAAAAAATAGGAAAAAGGCTATATCTGGTACGCCGCGTACAACGGCTATGTAGCCACGGCCCAGCCAAGAGACGGGTGCAATACGTGAACGGGTAGCAGAGGCGCCGGCAAACCCGAAAGCAAGAGCGGTGGGGGCCGTGATCCCCAATAGCAATAGAACAGTAAGCACGGACCAATAGATCGACATGTGTTTGCCGGTGGTCAGATAGCAGGCCATCCATTGCCAGTCAGGCAAGAGGCTGGGGTCTGTGCAAAAACTGAAAATGGGGAGACCTCATTGAGGGCGGGATTTGAGTTTATTTATTAAGATGAAGGGGGAAGCTCATTTGCCTCCCCCCTTCACAGATCGATTGGTTAACTTAGAATTGTTCGCCAACTTCCCATTTAGCGATCAGCGCGTTCAATGTGCCGTCGTTTTTCATGGATTGGATGGCTGCGTCGAACTTGCCTTTCAGCTCGCTGTCGCTTTCACGTAGGCCCATGCCAACGCCGCCACCGATCAATTCTTTTTGATCAAGCAATTGCAGATCGCCATCTTCGTCAGCGATTGGCGCAAGGTAAGCGTTGTCCGCTAGGACTGCATCGGCTTCACCATTTTTAACAGCTGAAACTGTTTCTTCTGGTGTTGCGAATTCAACCAATGTCGCGCCGGAAGCAGCAACGAACGATGCTTGGATTGTGCCAGTTTGTGCAGCAATAACGCCACCCGTGATGTCCGCATCTGCTGATGCAACCAAGTAGCTGGATGGGTCTGGCTGTGTGTAGTTTTGCGTAAAGTCTATTACTTCGTCGCGCTCGTCAGTGATGGACATGCCAGCGATGATTGTGTCGTAGTTGCCGGAAACGAGGTTCGGGATAATGCTGTCCCATTCGTTTGTGACCCACTCGCAAGTCAATTCAGCGCGCAAGCAAAGCTCATCGCCCAACTCGCGCTCAAAGCCGTCAACTTCGCCAGCATCGTTGATGAAGTTATATGGAGGGTATGCGCCCTCTGTGCCCATGCGCACAACCGCGTGGCCGTCTGCTATTGCCATGCCAGCAGTTACTGCAAGAGCTGCACTAGTAAGGATAAGATTTTTCATGTGTAGTACTCCCGTTAGGTGGTTTTGTAATTTCATTACGCTGGTTGGGTTGCCGAAAGGAAACCCTGGAGGCGTTTGGATTTGGGCGCGCCAAATAGGTCTTTGGGCGCGCCCTGTTCTTCGATCAACCCTTTGTGAAGGAACACAATGTGATCCGATACATCAGCGGCTAATTTCATATCATGAGTAACGATCATCATTGTGCGTCCCTCAGCTGCAAGGTCCTTGATGACTTTGATTACCTCTTGCTCTAACTCTGGATCGAGGGCCGAGGTGGGCTCGTCAAACAACAATGCTTCTGGTTCCATGCACAGTCCACGGGCGATGGCCGCGCGTTGTTGTTGGCCGCCCGATAGTTGGGCGGGGTAGGAATCACATTTGTCACCAATGCCAACTTTTTCCAGATAACGACGCGCAGATTGCTCTACTTCATCGCGGTCGCGTTTCAGAACCGTTAGCGGAGCTTCCATGACGTTTTGGAGGATGCTCATGTGCGCCCATAGATTAAACTGCTGGAACACCATTGACAAGTTTGTGCGAATGCGCAGCACTTGGGTGTTGTGCGCGGGGCGGCGATTGTGTCCGGTGCCGCTCCAAGTGACGGGTTCGCCCTTGAACAGGATTTCACCCTGTTGGCTGTCTTCCAAAAGGTTGCAGCACCGCAAAACGGTCGATTTTCCAGAGCCAGATGACCCAATTAACGACACAACATCCCCACGTTTAGCGGTGATATCAACGCCCTTTAAAACCTCCAGATTGCCGTAGGCTTTGTGAAGGTTCTGGATCTGGATAACTGGGTGGTCGGCGTGCGTCACGTTTTGGAGCAACCTTATTGTTTTAAGAAGTTTATAAGGCGGTAAAATCCTAAGATTCGCAACTTACAAACGCAACGCAGAGACGGAAACCTTTTGAAGACGGAGGTGACGCTGCGGAAACAGTTACGGTGCGGTTGGCAATGGCATTTTCAGATACGCGCTTGGCGAAAGCCGAACGAGCCCTTTGAAGTGCAGTGTTTCGCGTGCCGATGTGGGTAAGGATTTGATTGCACTTTCAACTGCATTTGCGATTGTGCCGGCGTCTTGGGACATGGATGTGATGTAGGGCAAAGCGGGCGTTGGCAGGGTTTTATCTAGCACACGAATCTTGTCAGTTATCTCAGGAATATTGGCGCGCAACATTTCCCATGTCAGCGCATCAATCGCTGCGAAATCTGCTTTGCCATCGGCCACCGCCCGCGCCGACGCTTTGTGGCTGCCCGTGCAAAGGCCCGTTTTGAATGAGATATTAGCTTGCTTTAGATGCGCTTGGGGTGCTGCCCATCCAGATTGGGATAGCCCTTCGTTATAGGCCATACATTGACCTTTAAGAGATTTTAGATCCTGAATGGTTGAAGTAGATGAGACAACAATAACGCTGTTGTAATGGCCTGCAGGGCAACCGGTCAGCCCATAGTCTGGGGTTCCGATCAACTGGACCTTGTCATATAGACGTGCACGAAACGGCAATCCACAAGTTTGAGAGAATACTAATTCAGGGCTTTGCCAAATATCCCATGGGTTGCTGCCATGGGTCAGCTCGGCAGGGCCATAGCCAAGCTGCTCACGGATCAGGGACCAAAGTCGTGTGTTTGCGGCGCGGGTGTGGGGGTAGTCATACATCCCAAGGGATGCAATTCCACTTTGGATCAAGGTGTTACCCTTTGGCGCGCAAAGGCGCTGTCGCGGTCTGATACACCCAAAAGGTTAGCAACCAAACGCAAAACGGTATCTTCTTCTTGGCTGCGTTCGCCATCTGCAAGGGCGACTTGCCACAAGGCTTCAATCACGCCGACGCGATCTTCATAATCAACAGATTCTTTGATCGCACGGGTGAAACGTACTGTATCTGGGGCTTCAGTTTCTAACTGTTCGGCATCATCGCGCAGTGCCTTGCTAAGGGCGTGATCAAGCCCGTAACGCACTTCAGTGATCGCATCAATGCGCGCCATTTCTTCGGCGTCATATTGGCCGTCAGTGCGCGCAACGCGCACAAGTAACGCGGTCAAGGCCAGCCTTGCATCGTGGTTGGGTAGTTGGGTTGGGGCGGGAGCGGTCAAACGCTTAAGGAAATCTGCAAACATAACGTCGGTATAGCGTTTGTCAGACGCTACGCCAATGGGCCTAGCCCAAATAGCCTTCAACAATTGCCATATTAGCTTCAGAAACTGGTTCGCGAATGGCCTTAGCCGCCTGATATTCTTCGCTTTCATAACATGCCAACGCATCTGCATAGCTTGGAAATTCGATGATAACGGTGCGTGGGCTCCAAGCACCTTCAGGGCTTTTCTGATCGCCACCTCGAACTAAGAATTTGCCACCAAATTTGGCCAAAGGCTCGGCGTTGGCTTGGCGATAAATGTCATAGGTTTCAGGGTCGTGTACGGTGGCGTGGGCGATCCAGTATCCTTTGGCAGTCATCTTAGTTCCTTTGATTAAAGTGGTGTGAAAACCTTTGTCAGGTGTTTGGCTATGGTGTCTGTGCCGTATGGCGCGTTGATAATAAACATGCCGGATCCAATCATGCCGTGCCCTTGTTTTGCAGGGGTAAACCGAACTTCATGGCGCATTGCGTCTGGGTGAACCTCTTCCAGCATTCTCAACATAGTGGTGTGTGATCCGTCCATCAAAATCGGATACCAAAGGGCAATAATGCCCACGTTCCAAGACCGCGCATAACGTCGGATGTGGCCGGGGATCAGATCGTAATCGGTTTTAATTTCATAGCTCGGATCGATCAACATCATGCCACGGCGCGGGGTCGGGGGGAGGAGGCTGTGGGCGGTGGCGAAGCCGTCGCGGTTGTGGCAACTGACGGGGTAGGGCGACATGGCGTAATCTAGCGCTGCGTGTTCGCCTGGATGCAACTCGCACAGTTGAATTTTGTCTGTCTCGCGCAACAGCGTGGCGGCGATCAGCGGGGAACCGGGATAAGCCGTTTTCCCATGCGTTGCAGTAGTTTGCGCCAACACATCTCCATACGCTGTGCCCTTGAATTTGTCGCCCAAAAGGCCAACGCCTTTGGCGGCTTCACCTGTTTTGAGGGCTTCATCGGCGTCCAGATCATAGACAGCACGACCCGCGTGGGTTTCAAAGTAGGTGAAGGGTTTGTCCTTAGCCGTTAAGTACTTCAACATGCTGGATAAAATAGCATGTTTGTGGACGTCGGCGAGGTTCCCTGCGTGATATGTATGTTGATAACTAAGCATAAGGGTTTATGAGGCCAAGTGAGGGTGGGGCGCAACGGTAAACGGGGAGTTCGCCGCGATTGCGGGGGCGCAATGTGCAGAATGGGGCGTGTTCTGTAAAGTTCAGTGCCGCAACCCCACTTAATCAATTGTTAAACACGGCAGCGTGTTAACGTTTGAAAACGGGCAATAATCTTTGGTTATGAATTGCACAGAACGGATAGAGGTACTTCGCGATTGACGGCCCAAGCTGGTGACCCTAGAGACCCAATTCATTTGATCAATTCGGGGGCTTCATCATGACCACTCAAACCCACACATTGGGTATTGATTTTGGCACCTCCAACACGGCGGCTGGATACGCGGTGGACGGTAAACCCAAGCTGGTCAAACTGGCAGGGGATCAAACCACGATGCCCACCACATTCTTTTTCGATTTTGACAACCGTAAAACGCTGATCGGGGAACCCGCGAACCAAGCGCTGCTTGACGGTTTGGACGGGCGTTTCATGCGCGCGCTCAAACGCGTTTTGGGCACCACCCTGATGCATGAGAAACGCCAAGTTCTGAACAAGCGCGTGACCTTTGTTGATATCATCGCGGGGTTTCTGCGTGAGGTTAAGGTGCGGGCAGAAGCCGACACGGGCCTGACATTTGACAACGTGATTTCGGGACGCCCCGTTGTGTTTCACGGCGCGGGCGATCCACGCGAACAGCAGGCCGAAGATGACCTGCGCGCCTGCTACATCGCGGCGGGGTTCAAAGAGGTGTCGTTCATGGACGAACCTGAGGCGGCGGCGATTGCCAGTGGTGCGTTGGAACAATTGGGCGAAATGGGCCTGATCGTTGATATCGGCGGCGGTACATCTGACTTTTCGCTGTTCCGCTCTGGCGAAGACGGCGTTGAAATCCTCGCCAACCATGGTGTGCGTGTGGGCGGGACGGATTTCGACCGCGCCATCAATATTGATCGTGTCATGCCACTGTTGGGCAAGGGCGGCACATTGCGCAAATGGATCGGTGAGGGATCATCGCCCATTCCCCATTCGATTTTCAATGACATGGCCACATGGGAAAAAATCCCATTTCTTTACACTGCACAGAACCGCCGTTTGATCGAGGAAATGCTGACCCTTGCCCATGAGCCGGACAAGCTGGGGCGTATGGCATCGGTGCTGGAAAACGAGTTGGGGCACGAGTTATCCTTTGCCGTGGAGCAGGGAAAAGTCGCCGCCAACTCTGGTGATGCGGATGCGGTGATTTCACTGGGCCTGATAGAACGCGGATTGTCCGCCCATTTGGGCACGGATGATTTGGGTGTGATTTTGGATGAATACTCCAAAGCGCTGAACGGCGGCGCGGCTGAAACGATGCGCCTGGCAGGGCTACAGGCGTGCGACGTACAACGCGTGATTTACGTAGGCGGGTCGAGCCTGCTGACACTGGTGTGTGACACGATGAAGACGCAATTCCCAGCTGCGGATCACTCGTTTTCGGAGGTGTTTACGGTGGTGACTGATGGCCTGGCGATTGCGTCTGGGCGGGGGTGAGTTCGACTAGACGTAAAGACTGTTCGTAGGACACATTGGAATGCCAGAACTCGCCGTTTGCGATCTTTGTATCCTTGGTCGCGTGGATTTCAAAAATCTCGGGGTGCCCCGCCATCGTCGGTACCGCAGGATGGGCATGCAAAGGACCAAAACGTTTACCGAATGCGACATGCTGCTCGGGTGGAATTTCCTTTTGCTCTCTGAATGTCTGAAACGATCTAAACCGCCTGCAACTTCGCCAAGGCGCTGCGTTGTCGATTCGCGTCTGCCAATGTTTAGCCGTCGAGGTCGGCGAAAAAGGCCTTTTGTGCCGGAGCCTCCCTCTCGCCATCCCGATTAACCTCATATAAACTCTCCCTATGTCAGATATAAAAACACTCTTTGTCACCCGTCTTTACCGCGCTCAATTGTCCGAAATGGGCAAGGCTGTGGATCGCAACGAACTAGAAAACTCTTGCTGGTCCATCGCCAATGACGATGAAGCAGGCCAAGAATGGTGCGAGGAGAACGGCTTTCCTGGCTATACCAGTTACGCCTCTTTGTCCGACCTTGGCTGGCGCTTTCCGATCTTTGCCGATTTGATCAAGGTTTTGGACAAGCACGTGGCCGCCTTTGTCAAAGATCTGGATTTTGATCTGGATGACAAGAAGATCACGTTGGATTCATTGTGGATCAACATTCTGCCTCAAGGTGGTGTGCATACATCCCATATTCATCCCCACAGCGTGATCAGTGGCACGACCTATGTGAACATGCCCATGGATACCAGCGCAATCAAATTTGAAGATCCCCGTTCCGCCATGATGATGGCCGCGCCTGTGCGCAAAAAGGACGCGCGCGACGAGATGCGCAGCTTCTTTTACGTGGCCCCTGATGTGGGCGATGTGTTGTTATGGGAAAGCTGGCTGCGTCACGAGGTGCCGGTGAACATGGCCGAAGACGAGCGGATTAGCATTAGCTTTAACTATGGTTGGGGTTAAAGCAGCTTCGCCAAATGTAGAAGGTGCGCCTTTGATTGAACGTCTCAGAAAAATGGTCGCATGATGGAAATATTGTCGCCATCAAGTGGGAAAAAGTTACGCTTCGTTCTACTGTTTTGGGCAAGTCGGGGTCGCGTTGCCGGCCTCAGAGACCTTTACTTATTGGCCAGTTGATCGACCTATTGCTTTGCAAGTTGCGCATCTCAGCGACTTTGAGGCGGTTGGGCAGCGGATACAATTGGCGCTACAAAGGCCCGTTGCCTTCCAAAAGGATGTGTTTGATCCGAGTCTTCATCTGGACTATGAGGCAGAATTTTTAGCAGGTATGGAGAAGTTTCTCGCTTGCCTCGGAATAGGCAAACGCAGTTTCGAGCAAGAGTTAATGTAATATCCATTCGTCCCTAGAGGCCGTTGGGTTTATGGCCCGCATTGCGAAGGAGTTGGCCAAACACGACATGGGCGTTAATCCAGTGTCGGACTTTTCCACGATCACCTGTTTGTCCCTGATGGGCGCGAGCAGGATGCGGTGACTTTGTTGATGGAGATGTCAAAACGCTGAACTGCGTCTCTGAATGTAGAAAAGGTCCGCTATTTGCGGGTCTTTAATCGTTTATACCAAACGGGAGTTTTCTTTCGCGGCTCGTACAAAGTCCTTGAACAAGGGGTGTGGGGCGAAGGGTTTGGATTTAAGTTCTGGGTGGAACTGCACACCAATGAACCATGGGTGGTCTGGCCACTCAATGATTTCAGGCAGTGATCCATCTGGTGACATGCCTGAGAATACCATGCCCGCATCCTCGAGCTGTTTGCGGTATTTCACATCCACCTCATAGCGGTGACGGTGGCGTTCATCGATAGATGTAGTGCCGTAGATTGCAGCGACCTTGCTGCCCTCAACAAGCGTGGCGTCATAGGCGCCAAGGCGCATGGTGCCACCTTTGTCGTCGCCGACTTTGCGGCTGACTTTGGCGTTGCCCTGCACCCATTCTTTGAGGTGGTAAATCACTGGCTCAAAGCGTTTGTTGCCTGCTTCGTGGTCAAATTCTTCGGAACCGGCTGAAGTGATGCCTGCAATATTGCGTGCTGCCTCGATCACGGCCATTTGCATGCCCAGACAGATGCCGAAATACGGGATGTTATGTTCACGGGCAAATTGCGCCGCTTTGATTTTACCCTCAGTTCCGCGTTCACCAAAGCCACCAGGGACTAGGATCGCGTGGAACCCTTCGAGGTGCGGCGCGACGTCTTTGGATTTATCAAAGACCTCGGCGTCGACCCATTTCACGTTAACCTTCACGCGATTGGCCATGCCACCGTGTGTCAGCGCTTCTTTGAAGGACTTATAGGCATCTTCAAGTTGGGTGTATTTACCAACGATTGCGATTGTTACTTCGCCCTCTGGCTGGTTCACGCGTTGAGACACATCGCGCCAAACCGTTAGGTCAGGTTTTGGGGCAGGGGAGATATCAAAGGCATCCAGAACAGCCTGATCCAGCCCTTGAGCGTGATAGGCAAGCGGCGCGTCATAGATGGTATCAAGGTCATAGGCGGCCACAACGGCCTCTTTGCGCACGTTACAGAACAGCGCGATCTTCTCGCGTTCCTTTTCCGGGATGGGGTGCTCCGAACGGCAGACCAAAACGTCAGGTGCGATCCCGATGGATTGCAATTCCTTAACGGAGTGCTGTGTTGGTTTGGTTTTCAGCTCACCAGAGGCTGCAAGGTATGGCAGTAGTGTCAGGTGCATAAAGATGGATTGCCCGCGTGGCAGATCGTGGTTGAACTGGCGGATCGCTTCAAAGAACGGCAGTCCTTCGATGTCGCCCACTGTTCCGCCGATTTCGCACAGCATGAAGTCAACTTCGTCACTGCCTACGTGCAAGAATTCTTTGATTTCGTTGGTGACGTGGGGCACAACTTGGATCGTTTTACCCAAATAATCGCCACGGCGCTCTTTTTCTAAAACGGTAGAATAGATACGGCCGGAGCTGACAGAGTCCGTGTTGCGCGCAGGAACGCCAGTGAAGCGTTCGTAGTGGCCTAGATCAAGATCAGTTTCGGCCCCATCATCAGTCACAAATACTTCGCCGTGTTCAAACGGGGACATCGTTCCCGGATCGACGTTTAAGTATGGATCAAGTTTGCGCAGACGTACGGAAAAGCCGCGGGCTTGAAGCAATGCACCAAGGGCAGCAGAGGCAAGGCCTTTGCCAAGTGAAGACACAACACCGCCGGTGATGAAAATATAGCGCGCCATTTAAGGACTCTCCCGTCGTATTATAGGGGTGTGATAGGCCACCAGAATTGCCTGTGAAATTCACAGTACCACGGGATTTATGCCTAACAGGATTCGGGTGGATAAGGCAAGGGACCCGCAACATGATGTTGCGGAAAATTCCGTTACCTCAAGGTATAGATATTAGTCAGCAGACGGGACCAATGGAGCGTTTTCGCCTTCAGCTGGTGGTAGTAAGCTACCGTCATCTGTTGGCAACGCGGCTGGCGTGCTGTTCTCAGTTGGCGCGGCACCACCCACGCGGTCCAATACAGACGCGCCGGATGATTTTTGTGCTGCGATGATCGTCAATGAGATCGAAGTGATGATAAAACCAATAGCCAAGATCCATGTGACTTTGCCAAGTGCAGTCGCTGCAGAGCGTCCGCCTTGTGCGCCGCCACCGCCGCCACCAATACCAAGGCCGCCGCCTTCAGAACGTTGCATCAACACGATGGCGATAAGGCCAAGTGCGAGAATTAGGTGGATGATAAGAACAACGTTTTCCATAGGTACCTGCAATGGTGTGATCACTTCGGGCGGTGTGTAGGCAAGTTTGGGGGGCGGGGCAAGTGTAGCCGGAGTGCTAATTGTGAAATGACCGTATTTGTGACGCTAATGCGCTGGACACAACGCAATATGCCTTGCATGATCCCAACATGCCTCATGACCACGCTGATCACGATCACCCGCACACATTGTTGCCTTCAGACCCTGCTTTACGGGTGAAGGCGCTTGAAACCATCCTGACCCAAAAAGGGTTGATTGACCCTGCGGCATTGGATGAAATCATCGAAACCTACGAGACCAAGATTGGGCCGCGCAACGGCGCCCATGTGGTTGCGAAGGCTTGGACCGACCCTGCCTTTAAGGCTGCATTGCTAAAGGATGCCACCGCTGTGGTGTCTGAGATGGGGTATTATGGTCGCCAAGGTGAACATATGATTGTGGTTGAGAACACGTACGAAGTGCACAACATCGTCGTATGCACATTGTGCAGCTGCTATCCGTGGCCGTTGCTGGGCATTCCGCCTACGTGGTACAAATCAGATGCCTACCGCGCCCGCGCTGTACGTGAGCCGCGCAAAGTTTTGGCCGAATTTGGCGTGACCTTGCCCAGCGATATGGCTGTACGCGTTTGGGATTCTACGGCTGAGACCCGTTATCTGGTCTTGCCCCAACGTCCCAAGGGCACGGATGGAATGGACGAGGCCGCGTTGATGGACCTGATCAGCCGCGACAGTATGATCGGTGCAGGATTGGCGAGCGCACCATGAGCCGCGTTCACGATATGGGGGGCCGCTTTGGCGATGGTGCCATTGTGCCAGAGGCCGAAGATGATTCCGTTTTCCAGGAAGACTGGCATGGGCGTGCATTGGCTGTGACCTTGGCCGCAGGTGCTTTGGGCAAATGGAATATCGACATCAGCCGTCATGGCCGCGAATGCCTGCCGCCTGTCGATTATGCATCCATGTCTTATTATGAGAAATGGATGGCAGGATTGGCGGGTCTGTTGGTGGATGCCAATGTGCTAACCCGCGAAGAGTTGGCACTGGGCTGTGCCATTGGATCAAGTGATCTCACGGCCAAGCGGATGGATGCGGATAGGGTTGCTGGTGTTTTGGCCTCTGGTGGCCCTGCGGATCGTCCCAGCGATGTGACTGTTGCCTACAGCGTTGGCGACATGGTCCGCACCCGCAAGATCAATGGCAATCGCCATGTGAATGGCGGGCATACGCGCCTGCCGTCTTATGCGGTTGGCGCTGTGGGCCGTATCGTGATGATCCACGGCACACATATTTTGCCCGACAGCAGTGCGCACCGTTTGGGTGATGCGGCGGAACCACTGTACGCTGTTGCCTTTGCCGCGTCTGAATTGTGGGCAAACCCCGAGCACCCCAAAGACGAGGTCGTCTTGGATCTGTGGCAAAGCTATCTAAGTGCCGCCACATGAGCGCCCCTGAACCCGTATTTGAGGCCCCGTGGCACGCGCATTTGTTTGCCCTGACGGTTCACCTAAATGAGGCAGGACGCTTTGCATGGTCTGATTGGGCGGATCGCTTTAGTGCGACCCTGAAACGTCACGGTGTGGATAAAGACCTGAATGGTGGCGACGATTACTTTAACGCATGGCTTGAGACGTTAGAGGCGTATTTGTCTGAGACAGGGGCCGCGTTGCCACAAGACGTCGCACAAATGCGTGATGCGTGGGAGCAGGCCTATCTGTCTACGCCCCACGGTGAACCTGTTTCACTGGGATAACGCCCCTAGCTGTCGACATCATCCATGTCTGCCTGACCTGAGAGGGCGCGGCGCACGTGGCTCCAACTAATGCCTACCCTCAAGACGAGGGAGAGCGCCAAAAAGCCTAGCCACACGTTCAGCCCTGTGTTGTCGAGGCCAAGAACGCCAAAATCATAGAGCACCCATAGTAAGGCCCCAACAAGGGCGAGCACCAGCAACATGCCAAAGCCGCCAATTGAGCGTAGCGTGGCGCGCAAATAGATGATGTAGCCGATCAAAACCAAAAGCCGCCAGTACCATCAGCGAAACAGGACGTTCGCCCTGTGTCATCACTCATCACTCATTTCACATAATTAAATGATGTTGGATTATATGTCGCTACAAGCAGTGCAAAAGCCGTAAGCCAACGCAAAACAAACCACATTTAACACATTCCTCAAATCGCTTTATGGTGAAATGAACATTATGGATTGAAAAGAAACACAAGAATCGGGTTTCACCCAAGCCAACTGCCGTCTATATGGTCGCGGGTTTGCATGAAAAAAGGACCGCATCATGGCCAATGTAGTAGTTGTCGGAGCTCAATGGGGCGACGAAGGAAAAGGCAAGATCGTCGATTGGCTTTCTGAACGCGCTGATGTCATCGCGCGTTTTCAGGGCGGTCACAATGCCGGGCATACCTTGGTCATTGATGGTAAGGTTTACAAACTGCACGCGCTGCCATCTGGCGTGGTGCGTGGTGGTAAGTTGTCCGTCATTGGCAATGGGGTTGTTTTGGACCCATGGCACCTGATGAAAGAGATCGCGACGGTCGAAGCGCAGGGCGTTGTGATTAACCCAGAAAACCTGATGATTGCGGAAAACACGCCGCTGATCCTTCCGATCCACGGTGAATTGGATCGCGTGCGCGAAGAAGCTGCCTCCAAAGGCACTAAGATTGGTACGACTGGCCGCGGTATTGGCCCAGCCTATGAAGACAAAGTCGGCCGTCGTGCGATCCGTGTTGCTGATTTGGCAGATGCGGCGACTTTGGAAGCGCGTGTTGATCGTGCATTGCAGCACCACAACCCACTGCGCAAAGGTCTAGGGGTCGAAGAAATCGACCGCGACGCGTTGTTGGCGCAGTTGCAAGAAATTGCACCAAAGATTTTGCCTTATGCGGCACCTGTTTGGAAAGTTTTGGCTGAAAAGCGCAAAGCCGGTAAACGGATTTTATTTGAAGGTGCGCAGGGCGCATTGCTGGATATCGATTTTGGGACCTACCCGTTTGTCACCAGCTCCAATGTGATTGCAGGGCAGGCGGCCACGGGCGTTGGCCTTGGCCCGACTGCGATTGATTACGTGCTGGGCATCGTGAAAGCCTATACAACCCGCGTGGGTGAAGGACCTTTCCCAACTGAGTTGGAAGACGCTGATGGTCAGCGCCTTGGCGAACGCGGTCATGAATTTGGCACCACGACGGGCCGTAAACGCCGTTGTGGTTGGTTTGATGCAGCATTGTTGCGCCAAACATGCGCGACCTCTGGTATTACCGGCATCTGTTTGACAAAGCTGGACGTTTTGGACGGCTTTGAGACGTTGAAAATTTGTGTTGGGTATGATTTGGACGGTGAACGTCTGGATTATTTGCCAACTGCGGCGGATGCACAGGCGCGTTGCAAACCTATCTATGAAGAAATGGATGGGTGGTCTGAAAGCACTGAGGGCGCACGCTCTTGGGCGCAGCTTCCTGCACAGGCAATCAAATATGTGCGTCGTGTCGAAGAGCTGATCGAATGCCCAGTTGCATTGGTGTCTACATCGCCCGAGCGCGAAGATACCATCCTTGTTACTGATCCGTTTGCTGACTGATGGCCCTTAGCTATAAAGCACGTCGTCGCTGGTCTTTGGTAGTCCTTTTGCTAGGACTGCCAGTCTACATCATCATGGCTGTATGGCTGATGTCGTTCTTTGAGGAACGCCCCAGCACCTTGGTCGAGGTCTTGATCTATCTTGGTCTTGGCGTGATATGGGCCTTCCCATTGAAGGCGATCTTTAAGGGCGTAGGGCAGGCTGATCCAGATCAACGCGATTGAAATCCGCGATTTAGCGCAGGCCATCCCCACAATCCGAGCATCAGCGCCGCGATATTTGCCACGACCATTGGTAAGTACAAGGCATCTCTGCGCCCTGTCACCGGTTCGGCTTAGCGCACGATCAGTCCTGAAAGGATCAGCCCTACAGGCAGCAATCCCCATGCCAGCATGCGAAGAAGCTATTGACGCGTCCCAGCATTACGTCTGGTATTTTGCGCTGACGATAGGAGACAGAAACTGTGTTCCATATTATCCCCGCAAACTCGAAGGCTGCCATTGTTAGCGAACGATGGCCTTCATTATACCAAATGAATCGTCGAAGCCTTCCAAGGTGCAGGAAAACGTCCCATAGGATACTGTTAAAATTTTGTTGTTACTCATCATCGGTTACGTCCTCTGCGCTTTTGCAGCTTACTGTTGACCGTGGTACCTAGGGCGAAAGCAGCCCGATTCTGTGCCTATCATGGTATCATTTCATGGCGAGAATGTGGTGGAACTTCAATAAATGCGTATATTTGCATCTAAATGACGTCAGTTTTTCAAAGTAATCGCCCAGTTACTATTGTAGGTGGTGGCGACGTAGGTTCTGAGGACTTAAATCTTGCCCTCAGTGTCGCACCACCCTGTATAGCAGCAGATGGTGGTTCAATTGTGGCCCTGGCTGCGGAAATTCAATTAGAGGCTGTGATCGGCGATTTCGATTCTTTGAACGCTGCTGTCTTGGCGCAGGTTCCTGTTGAACGACAGTACCATATCGCTGAGCAGAATAGTACTGACTTTGATAAATGCCTGCGTAATGTAGAAACGCCAGTTGTCGTTGGCGTGGGGTTCTTGGGCGGGCGTGTGGATCACCAGATGGCTGCGATGCACACCCTAGTTGTGCGTGCGGATCGCCCCTGTGTTTTGTTGGGCCCGCATGAAGTTGTGTTTCATTGCCCCGCCGAGATCGAATTACCGACCAGAGTTGGGGATATTGTATCACTATTTCCCATGGCTGCGGTGACAGGTACCTCCGTTGGCTTGGAATGGCCGATTGATGGGCTGGCTTTGGCACCGGGTGAACTCGTTGGAACCTCCAACCGTGCGACTGGTGTCATTCAGCTGAAGATGTCAGCGCGGGGCATGTTGTGCATCTTGCCTCGCCGGATGCTCGAAGATGTTACGCGGGCTCTGGCGGCAATGCCTGATCACGTGAAATGGCCCGCTCGCGTAAAATGATATAGACGCCTGCGGCCACAGTGATTGCGATGCCAATGGCAGCCATTCCATTTGGTAAATCCTGAAAGACCCAAAAGCCGATGACAGTTGCAATTGGGATTTCCAAATATTGCATAGGGGCCAAGGTTGCTGACGGTGCATACCGCAAGGACCATGTCATCATCAGATGCGCCATCGTGCCAAGAGCACCAATCGCCCATAACATGGCCCACTCAAACGCTGAGGGTGCCATCAGGGTCAACGCATCAATGCCAGAGCTTGTTGTGATCGCCAGAAGGGGCACCATAATGCAAACCGCCATGACACCGCTGACTGCCTGGAGACCAATCGGATGGGTTTCTTTGGCGATTTTGCGGGTGATTAACATGAAGAATGAGAAGTTTAGGGCGACAACCAATGGAAGCAGGGCTGGCCAACCAACTTCGGCAAAACTGGGTTGTACGACCAGAAGGGTACCGACAAAGCCAACACTGCACGCGATTAGACGACGGGCACCTACTTCTTCGCCCAGCACGTATTTACCAAGCAGCAGCATAATGAACGGCATGACAAAGGCAATCGCAACGGCATTGGCCAGTGGAAGGTATTGTAGGGCGGTAAACATCGCGCCAATGCCGAAGATATGAAGGACCGTTCTAATGAAGGCTAGTTGAAGAACCCGACCGCTCATGCGCCACGCCAGTTTGGTGGCCCAGACCATCGGGATTAGGATGATCGCTTGCACTGCAAAGCGTACGACGAGCAATTGGCCGAGTGGAACTGTCTCACCTAGGATCTTGGCAACTGCGTCACCCATTGGGGCAAGAACGCAAAAGCCAAGCATAAGCAGGATTCCGAGGAGGGGTTTATCTTGTTTCATATCATCAAGTTAGGCGGCGTACTTTTTGAAAGCAACGTACAGGTTGCGTATAAATTGCCCTTGTTTCGGGCTTGATTGCCGCTAATTGGCGTCACAACTTGTTGGAAGTGTCGCTGCTTTGACGCTCGCGTGCCAATATGTACAGACCAGAGGATATGATGATCGCAACGCCTAGCAGAGTTGTGGGTGTTGGCACATCACCAAAAATAGCGATCCCGAATATCGTGGCGGTTACGATTTCTAGATATTGTAGAGGTGCTAAGGTGCTCGCAGGTGCTTTGGCCATCGCGAACCCGATCAACAGATGTGCGAGTGTTGCCATGATCCCGACCCCGATCATCATCTGAACGGCAAAGGCGCTGGGCCACGCTGGATCGAGGCCTGCAATGTTTGAGCCATCTGCGAACCACAGGACGGGGACGGACAGCACCACGGCTGCAATAGCTGTGTAGGATTGCATCGCCAACGGATGCATCTTCTGCGCCATTTGCCGCGTGAGGATCATATATACGGCAAAGCAGGCGGCTGTTCCCAACGGCAACAATGCGACGGCGCCTGTGTTGGCAAAGCTTGGGCGGATTACAAACAATGCGCCGATAAAACCGATAAGACAGGCGATGATCCTGCGCGGCCCTACGGTTTCTTTTAATATCACGGCCCCAAGAAGGGTTAGGATGAAGGGCTCGACAAAGAACACGGCGATTGCGTCTGCGATGGGCATAGAACGTAAGGCGGTAAAGAATAGTCCTGTCGCAACCATAATCAGAATGGCGCGCAGCAGATGTAACACCACCTCTTGTCTGTTGGGGAGGTGAAGTACGGCCATTAAGGCGGCGATTGGCAGCAGAAGGCTGGATTGCATGATGAACCGCGCGGCCGTCACTTGGGCCACAGGGATTTCATGGGGCACCAGTTTGGCAAAGACGTCGATACCGGGCGCGATCATTGCACCGGATGACATCAGCAAGACGCCTGTGAGGGTTGCGTTTGCGGGTTTCATCAGCAGTTGGGCACGTTGACCGCCAAGCCACCAAGAGAGGTTTCTTTGTATTTGGTGGACATGTCCTCGCCTGTTTGACGCATCGTTTCAATGCAGGCATCTAATGGCACAAGGTGTGTGCCATCACCACGTAGCGCAAGGGAGGCGGCAGAGACCGCTTTGATCGCGCCAAGTCCGTTGCGTTCGATACAAGGGACCTGCACCAAACCTTTGACGGGATCGCATGTCATACCAAGGTGATGTTCAAGCGCGATTTCAGCGGCGTTTTCGACCTGTTCGGGTGATCCGCCCATTATAGCGCATAGGGCTGCAGCGGACATGGCTGCGGCAGACCCCACTTCGGCCTGACACCCCGCTTCGGCTCCAGAGATTGAGGCGTTGTATTTCACAAGACCCCCAATGGCGGCGGCGGTCAGCAGGAAATCTTCGATATGGGACTCTGATGCGCCTGGTACGTGGTCTAGGTAATAGCGCAGAGTTGCTGGCAACACGCCTGCGGCCCCGTTTGTTGGGGCGGTGACAACTTGACCACCAGCGGCGTTTTCCTCGTTTACGGCCATCGCGTAGACGCTCATCCAGTCATTGATGGTGTGGGGTGCTTGTTGGTTCATGCCCCGTTCAGCCAACAATGCATCATGAATGCCTTTGGCGCGGCGTTTCACGTTCAGGCCACCAGGTAGGATGCCATCGGTTTCAAGGCCGCGGTTGATGCAGTCGTTCATCACTTGCCACAAACGCGCTGACCCTTTCTTAAGGTTGGCCGAACCGCCACGGGCTTCTTCATTGCTACGCTTCATCGCGGCGATGGTTTTGCTAGAGGCGTTGGACATCTTCAGCATTTCGGCGGCGGATTTGAAAGGAAAGGGCACGGGGGCCCCTTCATCAGTGGCCTTGCCTGCGGCCAATTCCTGTTCCGTCATGACAAAGCCGCCACCGATGGAATAGAACACTTGGCTAAGGGTCACGTCGCCTTGTTTGTCGGTTGCCATCAAAATCATACCATTGGCGTGGCCATCTAGCTGTGTGTCATAATCAAAGATCAGATCGGTCTTTGGGTTGAAGTTCAGCGTTGGTAGGTCTGCAGGGCTGAGTGTGTTCGTCTCGCGCATGGTCGTGAGAACCGCATCAGCCTTATCATTGTCGTAGGTGTCAGGCAGAAAGCCAGCAAGACCAAGGATTGTGGCGCGGTCCGTTGCGTGGCCTACGCCAGTGAAGGCCAAGGATCCGTGCAGGGTCGCCTTAACACCTGCAAATTCAAACGGTGAGGCGCGCATCATGTCAAGGAAACGGGCGGCGGCCACCATCGGTCCCATCGTGTGGGAAGAGGACGGTCCAATGCCGACTTTGAACATCTCGAAAACGGATAGAAACATTAGATAGGGCTTCCTTCAGGAGGGTTTGGTGCTTTGGGGTTTGTGAACGGGGTTGCGTTTATGCCCTCTGCTTGGATCAATAAATGGACGGGCGCGAGGGTTTCCAAGCGCTGACACATGTCGTGGAGGGCTGGATAGTTGGCTAAGTTGTGCCAACTATGGTCATAATCTTGTGGGTAAATGGCGGGCCAGCGCAATGTGGCCGCGATGTAAAAATCCAAAGCGCTGGGCGTTTGCCCGCCGCACCATGTATGTCCCTGGGCCACAAGGCCATCGAGTTGGGTATGATATCGAACCAGTGCGTTCGCCGCGTTTGCGCGCAAAGTACTTTGGAGAATGGGGTCAGCGCCAATGAATTGATCAGGATAGAAAAACATGCGCAGGGCGGAGTGCACGGTGTTGAATATGAAGAACAACCATTTCAGGAAATCCGCACGCTCAGCACTGTGTGGGGCAGGGCCCAAGCCGCCGTGGCGATCGGCCAGCCAAAGCAGAATAGCGCCTGTTTCAAAGATGGGTCCCTGATCCGTTTCCAGCGTTGGGATCAAGCCATTGGGGTTCAGGGCCATGTAGGAATCAGACCGTTGGGCCGCTTGGCTACGGTCCACCAGTGCACACCGATAGGGGGTGCCAACTTGTTCCAAGGCAAGGCGGATCACAAGGGATGCGTTATCAGGGGCGTAGTGCAGGACATAGCTCATGCCTTAATGAATAGGGCAGATGGCCCTATAGGTCTTTCTGAAAACGACATTTCGAAGTGAAGAGGGGACGTGACCCATTTTTACGATGCATTTGTGCGGGATTAAGGGGGTGCTTTCTTCTCGCACCTTAGCCTGCACTTTTGTATAAGCTGCGCAGTAACTAGGGAGTCGCAGCTATGGCCGGAGAATTGTCACCAATCGACAAGGCAAAATTTGTTGCTGCCAAACGGGCTGCGCAATACGTCGAGGACGGCATGCGCGTTGGATTGGGCAGCGGATCAACTGCTGCGTGGTTGGTGCGTTTTTTAGGTGAAAGCGTACGCAATGATGGCTTGCGGATTAAAGGTGTTCCCACATCGACCCGCATTGCTGAATTGGCGCGCGAAGTTGGACTTGATATTGTTTCGTTGGATGAAGCCAAGTGGTTAGACATCACGATTGATGGTGCAGATGAGTTTGACTGCGACCTAAATCTGATCAAAGGTGGTGGTGGTTCATTGCTACATGAGAAGATCGTGGCGATGGCATCTGATCAAATGATTGTTATCGCGGACATCGGAAAAGAGGTCGAATCCTTGGGGAATTTTCCATTGCCAATCGAGGTCATTCCCTTTGGATGGCAGACCACCCAAGCGCTGGTTGAAGAAACTCTTATTTCTATTGATGTTTTGGGCCGTCAGTCGACGCTGCGCATGAATGGACATCGCCCGTTTATAACAGATGAGGGGAACCATATTCTGGACCTTCATTTGAGCCGCATTGGGAACCCACGTCAGTTGGCGATGGTGATAAATCAAATGCCAGGTGTGGTTGAAAACGGTCTGTTTGTTGATATCTGTGATGCGGTCGTGATCGGCTTCAGCGATGGCCGTGTCGAGATACGTGATATTAATGCGGGGACGGTCGAAACAGACCGTCTTGATTTCGCCGAAACAGACAACCTGTTTAGCGATCTTTCATAACAAGGACTAAGCCCATGGCGTTCGACTACGATCTTTTTGTTATTGGTGGCGGCTCTGGAGGCGTACGTGCAGCCCGTGTTGCAGCTGGTGAACACGGTGCGAAAGTCGCATTGGCAGAAGAGGATCGTTACGGCGGCACCTGCGTTATTCGCGGCTGTGTCCCCAAAAAGCTGATGGTATTTGCATCAGGCTATAGCGGAATTGAGGCGGAAGCTGGAGCATATGGTTGGGATATCACTTTGGGTGATTTCAACTGGGAACGCTTTAAAGGGTCAATGCACGCTGAATTGGATCGCCTTGAGGCCATCTATCGCCGCTTGCTTGCCAACTCTGGCGTTGAGACATTCGATGCACGCGCAACTGTAAAAGACGCGCACACTATTGTTTTGTCCACGGGCGAAGAAAAGACAGCCAAGCATATCTTGGTCGCTGTGGGTGGTCGCCCTACACGCCCCAATATTCCAAATGCGGATGTTGGTATCGTGTCTGATGATTTGTTCGATCTGCCAGAACTGCCAAAAACAATGCTGATTATCGGTGGTGGATACATCGCGTCTGAATTTGCAGGCGTCATGAATGGTTTGGGTGTTTCGGTGACGCAGTATTACCGTGGTGAGCAAATCTTGCGTGGCTTTGACAATGAGGCGCGTGCATTGATTGCGGACCAAATGGTCGAAAAAGGCATCGATCTACAATTGGGCACGAACATCGCAGAGATGGAAAAACGTGACGGCGGGGTCTGGGTTAAGTCGACTACTGGCGTCGAAACTATTTTTGATCAGGCTTTGTTCGCAACGGGCCGCAAACCAAACACGGATGGATTGGGCATTGAAGAAGCTGGCGGCGCGCTGGGCCGTGGTGGCGAAATCGTTGTGGATGAGTATAGTCAAACTGGTGTCCCGTCGATCTATGCGATTGGCGATGTGACGAACCGCGTGAACCTAACACCTGTTGCGATCCGCGAAGGCATGGCCTTTGTTCAGACAGTGTTCAATGCCAAGCCAACACCTGTCGATCACGATTTGATCCCATCTGCGATCTTTACGCAGCCTGAAATGGGTACCGTTGGATTGTCTGAGGAAGCAGCAGCTGAGATCGAACCGATTGAAGTTTATGCGACGACATTCAAGCCAATGCAGTCCTCATTCGCATGCAAACCTGATCGCGTTATGATGAAACTGATCGTGTCCCAAGCAACGCGCGTTGTTTTGGGCTGCCATATCGTTGCACCGAATGCGGGCGAGATGATCCAATTGGCAGGTATTGCGGTCAAAATGGGCGCTACAAAAGAAGATTTCGACCGGACGGTTGCGGTTCACCCCACAATGTCTGAAGAAATGGTAACAATGAAAACACCTACACGTAAAACATAGAGACACATGGCTTGATTTTTTGACCTGAAAGCACAGGTATAGAGCAAGATTAAAGTTTCTCAATTTAAGGAATGACGCGAAAATGGCTGGCAATACAGGCGGCCCCTGGGGGGGCGGCGGCAATTCGGGCGGTAACAACGGCGGCGGAAACCGTGGGGAAAATGGCAATAACGGTGGCGGGCGCAAGCCAGGCAACGATGGGCCACAAATCCCAGAGATTGATGAGCTGGTCAAAAAAGGCCAAGAGCAACTGCGCGTCCTAATGGGCGGCCGTGGTGGCACTGGCGGCGGCAATGGCGCTGACAATGGCGGCGGTGGCGGTCCTGCACTGACACGCGGCACAGTTGGACTTGGTCTTTTGGCAGCAGCAGTATTGTGGGGAATGACCAGCTTTTATACTGTGCGCCCTGAGCAGCAGTCGATCGAATTGTTTCTTGGTGAATTCTCGGGCATCGGTACTGAGGGTCTGAACTTTGCCCCTTGGCCACTGGTCAAAGCCGAAGTGTTTGATGTCACAACCAACCGCACCGAGACAATCGGTGTTGCGCGGACGTCTGGCAATGATGGCTTGATGCTGACAACGGACGAAAACATCGTAGACATCGATTTCGAAGTTGTTTGGAACGTCAAAAACGCACGTGATTTCAAATTCTCGTTACGCTCTCCTGAATCTTCAGTGATTGCGATTTCTGAGGCTGCGATGCGTGAAGTTATCGCTGAATCAGAATTGGCTCCGATTTTGAACCGTGACCGCGCCAGCGTTGAAGTCGACGTGCGCGAATTGATCCAACTTACTTTGGACAACCGCCAAACAGGTATCAACATCTTGCGTGTGAACGTTAAGAAGGTCGATCCACCAAGCCAAACAGTACGTATGGTTGATAGCAACGGCAACGTAACAACCGTTTCTGTTGTGGATGCGTTCCGTGATGTTCAGGCCGCAGAACAAGAGCGCGACCGCCTAGAGCGTCAAGCGGATGCATATGCAAACCAGAAAACTGCGGAAGCCCGTGGTGAATCTGCGCAGTTGCTTGAAGCTGCTGAGGGCTATCGCGCCCGTGTGGTCAATGACGCTGTTGGTGAAGCCAGCCGTTTCTTGGCCGTTTTGAACGAATATCAAGCGGCCCCAGAAGTAACCCGCAAACGTCTTTATCTTGAGACGATGGAAAAGGTCTTGGGCAATGTGGACAAGATTATTCTTGAAAACAACACTGATGGTGGGCAGGGCGTCGTTCCCTACCTTCCTCTGAACGAATTGCGTAAAAACGGAGGGTCAAACTAATGCGTAACTCTAGCTATTTGATCCCTGTCGTTGTTATTGCGATCGCAGGTATCCTTTCATCGATCTTTATTGTGGACGAGCGCGAAAAAGTGCTGGTTCTGCGTTTTGGTCAAATCAAACAAGAGATTACTGAACCTGGCTTGGGCTTTAAAATTCCATTGTTGGACGAGGTTGCACGTTACGAAGACCGTATCCTGACTATGGAAACGGAATTGATCGAGGTCACACCGGCCGATGATCGTCGTCTAGAAGTCGATGCCTTTGTTTTGTACCGTATTACTAACGTGAAACAGTTCCGCCAAGCGCTTGGTGGTGGTGGTGAACGTGAAGCTGAAGTGCAGTTACGCGGTATTCTAGACTCGCAAATTCGTGCTGTTTTGGGTTCCGAAGGTGTGACATCTAACACCATCCTATCCCCAGAGCGTGCGGCATTGATGGTTCAAATCCGTGATCAGTCTGACTCGCGTTCTAAAGCACTAGGTCTGTCGATTGTGGATGTGCGTCTGCGTCAAACCAACCTTCCAGAGCAAAACTTTGCTGCGACCTTGCAGCGGATGATTGCGGAACGTGAGCGTGAAGCAACGGATGAACGTGCGCGTGGTCGTGAGGCTGCACAACGTGTTCAAGCGTTGGCTGATCGTACGTATGAGGAAATCTTATCTGAAGCGCGCCGTGACGCACGTATCGCTGAAGGTGAAGCCGATGCGGCACGTAACAAAATATTTGCGGAAGCATATGGTCAGGATCAAGAGTTCTTTGAATTCTACCGTTCTTTGACCGCCTATGAGACCGCAATCAATGGTAAAAATACTTCGATGGTTATGTCGCCTGACAGCGAGTTCTTTAACTATTTCAAGAGTGATCAAGGCGCTGCGTCAAAGTGATTGCGTTGATCGTATTGGCCATTGGTTTGGTCATGATAGTAGAGGGGCTGGCATATGTGCTGGCCCCTTCTCTCATTGAACAGGTCCTTGAGATCCTGCGCAGCTTGCCCGAAGCGTCCCGCCGCCAAATGGGCGGATTGGTCTTGGTGTTAGGTTTGCTGTTGGTGTGGGGCGCGTTTCAATTGGGCGTGAGTCTGTAAATACGGCCAAACCGGGTCAAATGTTTCAATGCATACCCCTTTGCTTCACTGTTTCTTGAGAATTCCTTGAAAGCACCGCGTCCGCGCACCATGTTGCAGGTTGTAGTCTGCACACCCTAAATGCAGGCTGAATGTGACGCGTATTGAAGCGCAAAATAGCCCGAAGTGGCCCGTACTTACAGGAGACGATAAATGCAGCCCAAAGCGGTAGCCTTGTCGAGGGAAATGAAACCTCTCATTCAAATGCGTGGCCTATGGCTGGGCCTATTGACGACTGCGCTGGTACTTGCGCAAGTAATGATGGCTAACGCCCGTCCCGAAAGCTTGGCCCCATTGGCCAAACAGATCAGCCCTTCCGTGGTGAACATTACAACCTCAACTGTTGTTGAGCGCCCAACGGGCCCGCAAGGCATCGTGCCTGAAGGGTCTCCTTTGGAAGACCTGTTCAACAACCGCCCCCAAGGTGAAGGTAGCCCACGTTCGCGTCGGTCTTCTGCTTTGGGTTCAGGTTTTGTCATCTCTGAAGATGGATATGTTGTAACCAACAATCACGTCATCGAAGGTGCGGATGAAATCCTGATCGAGTTCTTTTCTGGTGAAGAATTGCCTGCGAAAGTTATTGGCACAGACCCAAAAACTGACATCGCATTGCTCAAAGTCGAAACAGATCAACCTCTGCCGTTTGTTCCGTTTGGCAACAGCGACGAGTCGCGTGTTGGCGACTGGGTAATCGCAATGGGCAATCCACTGGGGCAAGGGTTCTCAGTCTCTGCAGGGATCGTTTCAGCACGTAACCGCGCCCTAAGCGGTACATATGATGACTATATCCAGACAGATGCAGCGATCAATCGTGGTAACTCTGGCGGTCCATTGTTCAACATGGGCGGTGAAGTGATTGGCGTTAACACGGCGATCTTGTCACCTAATGGTGGTTCCATTGGCATCGGTTTCTCTATGGCGTCCAACGTCGTAACCCGTGTTGTTGATCAATTGCGCGAGTTTGGTGAGACCCGTCGCGGTTGGTTGGGTGTTCGTATTCAGGACCTGACAGACGATTTGGCTGAAGGGTTTGGTTTGGACAGCACAAAAGGTGCCTTGGTGAATTCTGTTCAAGAAGGTCCTGCCAAAGAAGGTGGCATGCTGGACGGCGACATCATTGTTAGCTTTGATGGCAAGCCAGTCGCGGACACACGTGGCCTTGTGCGCACGGTTGCCAACAGCCCGGTCGGTGAATCTGTTCGCGTGATTGTTTTCCGCGAAGGTAAATCGATCACTTTGAAGGTTACATTGGGTCGCCGCGAGGATGCAGAGAAAGCAGTTCAAACCTCCGCTGCGGAACCTGAAGAAGCACCATCTCCTGTGACTAAAGATGTTTTGGGCCTGACGCTTAGCGTCCTTACAGACGAGTTGCGTGAGCAATTGAGCCTTGATGCAGACCAAGAGGGTTTGGTGGTCACAGATGTCGATGATACGGCTGAAGCCTTTGAAAAAGGCCTACGCGTAGGTGATGTGATCACCGAAGCGGGTCAGGAAAAGATAACCAGCATTGAGGATCTGGGTACACGTTTGGCGGAGGTTAAAGACGCAGGACGCAAGTCACTGTTGTTGCTGGTACGCCGTGCAGGTGATCCACGTTTTGTCGCGCTAAGTCTTGCCGATTAAGCGGATCTAAACGACTGCGAAAAGGCACCCTTCGGGGTGCCTTTTTTGTTAGTTCAATCCACCGTGCAGGGGCAGCGACCAACCCCAATACCCGCGCTGATGCGACGGTTAGATTCCCACTTTCAAAGTCGCCTTGCTGGAACTTGCGAATGGCGCGGCGGGTCTTGTCGTCCATCAAACCAGTCACCTTACCCCGGTATGTGCCGCGGATGCTGAGCGCGCGTTGCAGATTGGCGACAAAATTATCTGTCATCAAATTTGGACAAACGGTTTCATACCACGTTTCTGCGCGTTGCTGGACGATCTCTTGCGCGTCCTCTTTTTTGTAGACGGCGGGCTGCTGAATGCGTCCATCTGTGCTGACCTGTGCGGGTTGTAACAGTACTTCGCGGTGGACCGTTTCGATGATCACAGGTGAAATCATTTTACCCCAGCAGGTGCCGGCTGCCGCACCATCTGGCGCGTCTGGAGCGAACCCACTGATTTCAAGCGAACGCTTGGAGCGCGTGCCAATGTTTGGCATGTCACAACCAACCAATGAACAAAGTGCCACGGCTATTAGCGGTAAGTTTCGTTCGGTCATAGTTCCTGCCTGTGCGTTTTTTAACCCTGATTATGGGTTTTGTGATGCTGCCTAGCGCTTGAAACTTTTGTCCCTGATTGGCGTCTAAAACGCGCTCATCACGCGATCCACGAAAAAGGGGCTGGTCTTGAGCATAGGCGCTGGGTAGACAGTTTCAAACGTTTTTTAAGGGGACCGAAATGGCCAAAATCACTTACATCGAACACAGTGGCAAAGTGCACATTGTTGAAGTTGCCAACGGCATGACCGTCATGGAAGGCGCACGCGACAACAATATTCCAGGTATCGAAGCCGATTGTGGCGGCGCATGTGCCTGCTCCACCTGCCACGTTTATGTGGACGCATCATGGGTTGAGAAGGTTCCTGCAAAGGATGACATGGAAACCGACATGTTGGATTTCGCATATGAGCCTGATGAGAAACTGTCACGCCTGACGTGCCAAATGAAGGTCACAGCTGACCTTGAAGGCTTGATAGTCAAGATGCCAGAAAAGCAAATCTAATGTTGAACGGGGCGCGGCGTCTGTCGTTCGGCGCGTTGCTGCGCCCCATTCGCCGCGCGCTGCTGGTTGCGTGGTTGTTGCCATTGGCCCACGGGGCTGTTGCGTAAACGATCACCAGTGCAGCCTATACTGAGCCAACAACGCGTTATGTGCATGGCATCCTTGGCTATACGATTGAGCGTGGGGCACTTATAATCAAGCTTAATAACGCCAAGACGGTTACAATAACGCTACCCTAGTCAGATGTTTTTGAAGACACCGGGTCGCGCCTATTGGATGCGGATGGGTCACCTGAAGTGGTTGTTGTGCAAAGCAATGCGCGACTTGGTGCAAATCTGGCCATCTACGACGAAACTGGATTGGTTGCTGCTACGCCTAATATCGGGCGTTCAAACCGTTTGCTTACCCCTCGTGGGGCCACGGATTTAGACGGTGACGGGTTGATTGAACTGGCCTATATTGACCGCCCAAATCTTGCCAAGACTTTGATGATTTGGCGGTTTGAAAGCGGCGAATTACGCTTTGTCAGTGAGTTGGCAGGTTACACGAACCACCGCATTGGCGAACGCGATATTGCTGGTGGTATTCGCACCTGTAACGGTATGCCTGAAATGATCGTTGCCGGGGCAGATTGGGCTCAGTTGGTCGCGATGACCTTTGACGGCAAAGGTTTCGTGGCAAAGACGATTGGTCAAGATACATCCCGACCTGCCTTTGCCATTGTTATGACCTGTGACGATTAAGGCGTTGGCCTTAGCCTAGCGCACGCCAACCGATGTCACGACGGCAAAAGCCATCGGCCCAATCGATCTTATCAACCATTGCATAGGCACGCTGTTGGGCTTCGGCCAAACTGTCACCACGTGCCGTAACGTTCAAAACGCGCCCACCGTTTGCAACGATCATTCCGTCACGTTCAGCTGTGCCTGCGTGGAACACCATATTCATGCTGTCGCTTTGCAATGCGCCCAAACCACCGATAACGGTGCCTTTTTCGTAAGCATCGGGATAGCCTTTGGCCGCCAGCACAACTGTTACCGCGTGATCATCTGCCCAGTTTGGTTTGACGTCATTCAAGCGCCCCTCAGAGGCTGCGACCAAGAGGTCCAGAACCTGTGCACCCAAGCGCATCATGAGCACCTGACATTCCGGGTCACCAAAGCGCACGTTGTATTCCACCAGACGTGGTTGGCCGTTTTCAATCATCAGGCCCGCATAAAGGATCCCTTGATAAGCCGTGCCGCGACGCACCATCTCGGCCATGGTGGGACGGATGATCTCATCAATGGCTTTTTGTGCAATCGCATCTGTAAGCACCGGGGCAGGGGAATAGGCACCCATGCCGCCTGTGTTTGGCCCAGTGTCGCCGTCGCCAACCCGTTTGTGGTCTTGGGCGGTGCCGATTGGCAGCACGTTTTCGCCGTCACAAAGGATGAAGTAGGAGGCTTCTTCGCCCGTCATGAATTCCTCAATCACCACTTCAGCGCCGGCTTCGCCGAATGAGCCATCAAACATGTCATCAATTGCAGCTACGGCTTGATCCACAGTTTCAGCGATAATCACGCCTTTGCCTGCAGCCAAACCGTCAGCTTTGACCACGATTGGCGCGCCTTGGGTTTGAACATAGGCCTTTGCAGCCTCAGCATCGGTAAAGTGACCGTAGGCCGCTGTTGGTGCGGATGCAGCGTCACAGATGGCTTTGGTGAAGGCCTTGGATGCTTCTAGTTCTGCGGCTGCTTTGGAGGGGCCAAAGACCAAGATGCCAGCGTCGCGCAATTGATCGGCAACGCCTGCGGCTAAGGGAGCTTCTGGTCCGATGATCACGAAATCGATGGCTTGTTCTTGAACGAACTCAAGAACGGCGGTGCCGCTAATCACGTCGAAGTCTGCACATTCAGCAATTTTGGCGATTCCTGCGTTACCAGGTGCCACGATCAAACGATCACATTTAGGGTTTTGTTTGATAGCCCAAGCTAGGGAATGTTCGCGTCCACCGCCGCCGAGGATAAGAATATTCATGATGATGCTCCTGATGTGCTTGGCCTTAGAGTTGGGGCGTTCTAAGCTGTGCGGGACTAGAGGTAAAGAAGACTATGATGGACCTATTGGATGACCCTGTTGAAGGTGTGAATTCTCCTGAATTCAGCGTGACCGAACTTTCGGGTGCGATCAAACGTGTGATCGAGGGTGAATTCAGCCATGTGCGGATCAAAGGCGAAGTGGGGCGTGTGTCGCGTCCGCGCTCTGGACACATCTATTTGGACCTGAAAGACGACAAATCGGTCATCAATGGTGTGATCTGGAAAGGTGTCGCAGGGCGATTGCAAACCGAACCCGAGGAAGGGATGGAGGTTGTTGCAACGGGCCGTGTGACCACCTTTGGCGGACAATCCAAATACCAGATTGTGATTGAGGACATTAAACCAGCGGGCATGGGAGCGTTGATGGCGCTGCTGGAAAAGCGCAAAACGATGTTAAGTGCGGAAGGCCTGTTTGAGGAATCGCGTAAACGCGCCTTACCCTATCTGCCCGAAGTGATCGGTGTTGTGACGTCGCCGTCAGGTGCGGTTATCCGCGATATCTTACACCGTCTGCGCGATCGTTTCCCGCGCAAGGTACTGATTTGGCCCGTTGCAGTGCAGGGTGCCAAATGTGCGCCTGAAGTGGTGCGCGCGATTGAGGGGTTCAATGCTTTGCTGGTTGGCGGCGCAATGCCGCGACCTGATTTACTCATCGTGGCGCGTGGTGGTGGATCTGTTGAAGATCTGTGGGGGTTCAACGAGGAAAGTGTGGCCCGCGCTGCTGCGGCCTCAAACATCCCGCTGATTTCTGCGGTGGGGCATGAAACCGATACAACGTTGATCGATTTCGTATCGGACAAACGTGCGCCAACCCCGACCGCGGCTGCTGAACTGGCTGTGCCGGTGCGGATTGAGCTGATGGCGTGGCTGGATCAGCAAAGTGCGCGTATGACCACCTCGCTTAGCGGTGGATTGCAGCGTCGTTCCCAGAGGTTGCGTGACCTGTCACGGGCACTGCCGCGTTTGGAAACGCTTCTAGACGGTCCGCGCCAGCGTTTGGACACGACCGGTGCCCGTCTTGGTCCTGCTTTGATGAGCGGTGTGCAGCGGCGCAAAGTGCGGCTGTCTGAGGCGGCAGGCGGACTGCGTCCGGCTGCAATGCAGCGGATGATTGGAAATGAACACCGACGTCTGGATGCGTTGTCAGCGCGCATGGGGCCCGCATTGGAGCGCTGTATGTCAATCGATCAGCACCGCCAAGCCGTTGCTGCAATGGCCCAACGGGTGGCGGATGTAGGGCAGCAACGCCTGAACGCGGCCCGCAACAAGATTGAGGCGATGGATCGCTTGCGCCTGACACTGGGGTATGAGGCGACATTGTCGCGTGGTTACGCTGTGGTGCGCGGTGATGGCGATGTTGTCACAACGAAGAAGGCAGCGGGCAAAGCGCAGGAGTTGGAAATCCAATTCGCGGACGGCCGTATCGTTGTGGGGGGCAAGGCAGCACCAAGCCGCAAGGCAGCGCCAAAACCAACAGATCAAGGATCACTGTTTTAATCAGCAGTCTTAGCCAACGTGGAACAATGTATCGAACAAACGCGGGTCAACGCTGGCGTTCGCGAATGTATCCCCTTGGGTCAGGATTGATACCGCGTCATGGCTGTGCAAGCTCTCTTGATGGCTGGCAACAACGCGGAAATCGCTGATGCGTTTGTCGGCAAGCAATTGCTCACAAAACAGCCTTGCAGCGTCTTCAACAAAGATTGGGTTGGCGGCGTTCAATTCTGCAAAGGCTTGTTCATCTTCGCGTTTCACCATCACCTGCGTTTCGGTTGGGACCGCACGGCGACACGCCTCTATCAGGTCCTCGAACCACATTGTTTTAGTGCCAGGTGTCATCACCGCTGAAATGCGTGCAACTGAACGTTGGGAATGTGGTGTCGCCAGTTGTCCGCGTGTTTCGCGGGCGTGTTCGGCCAGCTCAAGGGAACAAGGGCAGGTGGAGGAATAGACATAATCCAGATGCATGATCTTTTGGCGCACGCCGTCTTTTTCCACCAACTCAAGCGCGATGTCATAGTATTGGTAGCCAGACAAACCAGAGCGGAGGCTTTGAATCTTCATTGGATAACTAAAGCGCATTTGGATACGCGCATCAAAGCTTTCTAGATCGGTTTTGTAATCCTCAAGAGCCGCTTCAATCACTTTGAAACTGAACGCCTCTCCGGAGTGTTTGTAAAACGAGCGCATGATGCGGGACATGTTTATGCCCTTTTTATCCGCTTCAAGGCTGACAGATCCCGTAACAGAGGTCTGCAAGATAATCGGGTCGCAATTGCGTGTTTGATAATGGATCGGCAGGCGGAAGTTTGAGATGCCAACGTGCTGGATTTGCTTTTTTGCGCCTTTGATCAGGCTGGATGGTCCATTCTGCAAATCAGGAAGCGTCGCTTTATAGGCCGCATCAACTTTGAAATCGGCGGGGTATTCGCGGCTTAGTTCGGGGGTGTTGCTGCGGTTTGGCAGATCGATCAGGCCAGCGACAGACTGATCAAGTGCTTCAATCTCGGATTGGGTCGCCACGGATGCCCATTGGCGCAGCACATTAAGGGCTGCTTTGGCATCATCGTGTTCGGGTATTGATTGTGACTTGGGCGAATGAATGTTCATTGAGTAGCCCCCCTTTTTTGCGTCTGTACTGAATACATAGGGTGCTGTGGGTCTGTTTGCCAATCGACAAACGCAAAACTGCCTATTTGAGCCAGTGCAGGAGGGTTTTTGGACACTCCCGCGTCGGTTTTGCGACTTGGACTGTCGTGCTTACTGCGCAGCCTCAATAGCCTGCAAGATGTCAGCAATCAGATCGTCAGTGTCCTCAATCCCGATTGAGATTCGGACAAGGCCATCGGTGATTCCCAACAGGGCCTTTTGATCCTGTGGCAAGCGTTGGTGTGTTGTCGTGGCTGGGTGCGTCAGGATTGTTTTTGCATCACCTAGGTTGTTGGAGATGATCGCAATCTTGGCCGCGTTTAGGAACTTGAATGAAGCTTCGCGCCCACCTTTGAGTTCAATGGCGAGCATGGTGCCGCCTTTGCCCATCTGCTCTGCAACCAATGCAGATTGTGGGTGATCAGTTAGGCCCGGATAAATAACGCGCTCCAACGCAACATGCCCTTGCAGGCGTGTTGCCAACGCATGCGCGGTTGTCGTCTGTGCACGAACGCGCAGGTCCATTGTCTCTAAGCCTTTGAGGTGAAGCCAAGCGGTGAAAGGCGACATAGAGCCGCCTGTGTGTTTCATGTAAGGTTCAAGCGTACCGCGGATGAAGTCGCGGCTGCCCAAGACGATGCCGCCCAATGCGCGGCCTTGGCCGTCGATGTGTTTTGTTGTCGAATACACAACAACATCGGCACCTTGGGCAAAGGCGTTTGAATAAACTGGAGTTGCGAAGACATTATCGACAACAACCAACGCGCCATTGGCGTGGGCAATCTCAGATACAGATTTAACGTCGATCACTTCGAGTGTTGGGTTGGACATGGATTCAAAAAACACGACATCTGTTTCAAATGTGATCGCCTGTTTCCATTCATCCAGATTGGTGCCGTCCACAAAGGTCACGTCGACGCCATAGCGTGTTAGGATGTTTTCGAGCACATAAAGGCATGACCCAAATAGGGCGCGTGAGGACACAACTTTATCGCCCGCCTTGAGCATAGACATCAGAGCACCAGAAACCGCAGCCATTCCAGATGCAGTGGCAAAGCTGTCTTCGGCACCTTCAAGGGTGGCAACGCGGTCTTCGAACATTTTGACTGTTGGATTACCATAACGTGCGTAGATAAATTCGTCTGGGCCGGCTTCTTCAAAACGCGCGGCGGCGTCTTCGGCTGTGTCGTACACAAACCCTTGGGTTAAGAAGATTGCCTCTGACACTTCGCCGTATTGGCTGCGGCGGGTGCCGGCATGTACGGCTTTGGTCCGTGGGTTCCATCCATCACTCATAGTCTTCTCCATGGGCCTGAGAATGGGTTGGCCACAAAAAAACCCCCGAACGCATGGTCAAGCGAAGGGAGGCTTCATCCTGACCTTTTAGCAGTACTTGTTTAACGTGGCCCGCAATCCGGTAACAAATCGCCACGCTGTTGATCTACGCCCCAGTGGAGCGAAGGTCAAGTTTAGCAGGGGACCATCACAGCAATGTTAGTTTTTTTCGGTGCTGTCTTCATCGGTGCTGTAGATCTGGAGTAACTTGCTTTGGGTCATGAAAAACCCGAACATTGCTAGTGTCAGACCAAAGGTTTTGAAGTAGACCCACGTTTCTGTGCTGGATGTACGCCAGATCAATTCGTTCAAAATGGCGAGGCCAAAGAAGAAGATCATCAAGCGTCTGGTCAGTATCATCCAACCAGCGTCTTGGAGGGGCATCATACCTTCCATGACGTATTGTAGGTATGAGCTGCCGCGCAGTAGCCCAAAACCTAATGTGCAGCCAAAGAGCAGGTAGATCATCGTTGGCTTCATCTTAATGAAGCGGTCATCATTCAGCCAAACAGTCATACCACCAAAGAGCACAACCATTACCAGCGTAGCGATTTGCATTCTAGATAGTTTCCCTGTCAGGAACCAAAGCAGGCCGGTCGTAGCAATCAGCAAGAGAACGAAGCCAGCGGTTACAAGGATGAAACCGTCGTATTCTGTGCCTGAAATTGTGTAGACGTTTTCCTTCATGCGCATGTAGGCGATGAAAAACAGAACAATTGGGCCCATTTCAAGCAATAGCTTAACGAACGGATTGATTTCTTTTCCAGATGTTTCCGTGCTCATGTCTGCTCCTATTGCGGTATTAACCGCCCATTTCAACTATAACGGCACCTAACGCGATCAACGCCATCAGTGCAATGCGGCGTGGGCCAACTGTTTCTTTTAGCACCAGCCAGCCGATCAATGCGGCAAAGACGGTGGATGTCTCGCGAAGGACGGCTGCCTCGCCAACTTTGTCCAAGCGTGTTGCCATCATGATTGACCCAAAGCTAAGGAATGCGATGATTCCGCCCGCAAATCCACGCAACATCAGCGGTGGAATGGCAGGAGGGTTTTCCATTTTGAGCCAGCGGCGGATGGCGATTGGCGGCATTGTGATCCCATCAATCATGAAGAACCATGCCAAAAATGTGAAGGGATTGGCCGTCGCGCGAATGCCGTAGGCGTCATAGGTGGTGTAAAGTGCAACGAACAACCCTGTCAGAACCGCAAGCCCAAGTGCGGCGTGCAGGGTGTCACGCTCTGCACTAAGGTATTTCAGGTTGTAGATGGCGAGCCCGAAAATACCTGCCATCAAGGTGGCAACACCCAACCATTGTATAAGTGTGAAGCTTTCGGAAAAGACAAAATATGCGCCGATGACTGCGAACAATGGGCCTGTGCCACGCACAACGGGGTAAACCACTGTGTAAGCCCCTTTGGTGTAGGCCCAAGCCTGCAACAGTTTATAGATGACATGGATGACCCAAACGATAGCAAAAATCGGCCACATGTGGGGTTCGGGCCAAGGCACCACAAACAATGCAAAGGGCGCAGCCATGATGCCATAGCTGAAATCGATAGCGCCGCGTGTGAGCCATGGGTCGTGCCGTCCTTTTTGCAGTGCGCCAAAAACGGCGTGCAGGAATGCAGCAAGGATCGCGAGGTAAAGAGCAACTTGATGGCCCGTTTGCGTGCCCTCAATGCTGATCAACCATTCGGTCATTCGATGTGTGCACCTGTGAGGGCAGCGGCGAATTCTTCGGGATCGAATGGGGAAAGGTCATCGATTTGCTCGCCCACGCCAATCGCATGGATAGGCAGGCCGAACTTATCAGCGAGTGAAACAAGCACACCGCCTTTGGCTGTGCCATCCAGTTTGGTCATGACCAAGCCAGAAACATCAGACACTTCTTGGAATACCTTAACTTGGTTCACGGCGTTTTGACCTGTGGTGGCATCCAGAACCAACAACGTGTTGTGCGGTGCTGTTTCGTCTTTCTTGCGAATGACGCGTACGATTTTTTCCAGCTCTTCCATCAGGTCGCCGCGGTTTTGAAGGCGTCCTGCAGTATCGATCAACAATAGGTCTGCGCCGTCTTCATGCGCTTTGGTCATCGCATCATAGGCAAGGCTCGCAGGATCGGACCCTTCGGGTGCCGTTAGAACAGGAACACCTGCGCGTTCGCCCCACACCTGTAATTGTTCAACTGCCGCGGCGCGAAATGTATCACCCGCAGCGATAACAACGTTCTTACCAGCGGCGCGGAATTGGCTGGCCAGCTTGCCGATTGTTGTGGTTTTGCCTGATCCGTTCACACCAACCACCAAAACCACCTGTGGCGTCTTTGGGTAGATCGGCAATGGACGGGCGACGGGTTCCATAATGCGGGCGATTTCAGCGGCAAGAAGCGATTTTATTTCGTCCACTGACAGCTTTTTACCCATGCGGCTTTCAGCCATATTGGCTGTGACACGCAGCGCCGTATCAACGCCCATATCTGTAGAAATCAGCAACTCTTCAAGTTGTTCCAGCATCTCGTCGTCGAGAACGCGGCGGACAACTTCTTTGGTTTCGCCTTGGCCAAACATGCGACCCAATATGCTTGATTTTTTAGCAGCAGGTGCCGCTTCTGCTGGCGCAACTGGTGGCGTTTCAACAACGGGTTCCGGTGTGGGCTCTTCGATCTCAGGTTCTGGAAAAACTTCGACAATGGGCTCAACCACGACCTCAATTTCAGGCTCAACCACGTCTCGAGGAGGTGCAGGCGTTTCGACAACAACAGCTTCTTCAGCGCTGTTGTCTTGAACGATAGCCTCTAGTCCTTCATCTATCTTTGAAGATGATTTAAATAAACGGTCTTTGAGTTTACTGAAAAACGCCATCTTGCTTCCGATACTTGTTTCATATCACCTAATACGGCGAGAGAGCTATGAAAAGAGATCAGATGAAACGAATTCTGTATGCAAGCGTTATTGCAGAGTTTTGGACCGCGACCCCTGTTGTTTTTCTGGCCAATGCCCCGGGACCCATGTGCAGTTGGGCCCAATCTGGGCAGGTTGATTGTATTCGCCCCGATCATTTCACCTATGATTTGTGCCAGAAAATCGAGAATGTCAGCCGCAATAACGGCATTGATCCGGGTTTTTTTTGCGCGTTTGCTGCGGCAAAAAAGCGATTTGATCCAAACGCACTGAGCCACGCAGGGGCACAAGGGATTGCGCAATTCATGCCCCAAACGGCCAAATTACGTGGCCTCCCTGACAGCTATAATCCGGCCCAAGCGATTGAGCGATCCGCCAACTATTTGGGCGAGCTGCAGCGTACTTATGGCAATGACGGTCTAGCGGCGGTTGCCTATAATGGATGCGAAGGTCGCGCGAACGGGTTTGCAAAAGAGGGTAAAGGGCTGGCCAGTGAGGCAGTGAACTATGTGCCTATTATTATGGTGTTAAGTGCAGAGCGCTAGCGCGATGATCCACCAAAGGTGCATAATTTTCGTCTAGATGGGGACCTGCCATTTTTTGCAAAGCTGTTTGAACCTAGCCAAAGATTGCAGATTAACCAAATTGTCGCCACCGAGCCCCAAGTACAAAGCGTGGGGCGTGCAGCTGGCATTTGAACTGACAAAGTCTGAGGCAAAGGCGAGGGTTGCGCGATTGTGCAGCAGTTGCCGTGCGTTGGTGAAATCAGAAAAGACGCACTATTTGTCGATCAAATCGCGGGTGCAGGGCAAACCGTCCTACGTTATGGCGCGCATTGGGTGAAACACAAAAAACGCTGCAACCACCCTATGCCGCAAAATCAGCAGCAGAGGGTGTTCGTGCAAGGCTTATAAGAACAAGGTAGATTAGATCTCGCCTGCGAAGTGCTGCATTGTCAGTTTGATAGGGTTTGGTGCTGCCTGTCCTAGACCGCAGATAGAGGAATCTGTCATTGCCGTGCACAGTTCGGTCAACAACGGCTGATCCCATGTTTCTGATTGCATCAGTTGTACCGCTTTTCCACATCCAACGCGGCAAGGTGTGCATTGCCCACAGCTTTCGTCTTCAAAGAAACGCAGCATGTTCAGAGCCGCATCACGGGCGCGATCGTTTTGGGATAAGACAACAACAGCAGCAGAACCAATGAAGGTGCCGTGTGGTTGTAATGTATCGAAATCAAGCGGGATGTTGTTCATTGACGCAGGCAACAGACCGGATGACGGGCCACCCGGTTGATAGGCTTTGAATTCATGCCCGTCCGCCATGCCACCAGCGGCGGCAATGATGTCAGTAATGGTTGAGCCTGCGGGCAACAAGTAAACGCCGCCCTTTGCCACGCGACCAGAAACGGAGTAGCTGCGCAAACCTTTCCGGCCATTCAGTTCGGTTGTGTTCAGGCATTCTGGACCTTCGCGGCAAATTTTCGCAATCCAGTACAGCGTTTCGACGTTGTGTACCAAGGTGGGTTGGCCGAAAATACCAACTTGCGCCACGAAGGGGGGGCGATGGCGTGGCATACCACGTTTGCCTTCAATGCTTTCGATCATTGCTGATTCTTCACCGCAGATATAGGCACCTGCACCGCGGCGTACTTCGATATAACCCGCGTCAACTATGCCGGATTCTTCGAGTGCTTTGATTTCACACGCCAAGATTTTCAAGACAGCGGGGTATTCATCACGCATGTAGATGTAGGCGCGATCTGCCTCAACGGCCCATGCTGCGATCAACATGCCCTCTAAGAACAGATGCGGTGTGCGCTCTAAGTAGTAGCGGTCTTTAAACGTGCCTGGTTCACCTTCATCGCCGTTCACGGCGATATAGCGAGGTCCTGCATTGCCACGTACAAATCCCCATTTGGTGCCAGACGGGAAGCCGGCACCACCAAGGCCGCGCAAACCGCTTTCTTTGATCTTGGCCTGAACGTCTTCCCAATTGCCGTTTGCACGCAGGTCTTTGAGGGCTGTGTAACCCCCTTCAGCCGCGTAGTCGGCATGGGTTTCGTATGTTAGGATTTGGGCGTGGGTGTCATCAGCTGCAATTGCCGATTCAACCTTTTCGAACGTCGCGTTGTCGATGTGGTTGTGGCCGATTTCCAAAACAGGTGCGGTGTCACAACGGCCCATGCAAGGCGCGCGCAGAACACGGACCTCTTCGGGGTTCAGACCGTCCTCAAGGGCAGATTTCAGTGCCTGTGCACCAGCAAGTTCGCATGACAGTGAATCACAGACACGGATTGTCAGGGCAGGCGGAGGAGTGTCGGCCTCTTTGACCACATCAAAGTGGGCGTAAAAGGTGGCGACTTCGTAGACTTCGGCCATGGACATGCGCATTTCTTCGGCCAGCGCTCGAAGGTGCGCCGCGCTGAGGTGGCCATAGGTGTCTTGGATCTTATGCAGGTGTTCGATCAACAGATCCGCACGGCGTGGTTCTGTGCCAAGCAATGCTTTGACTTCGTCCCATGCCCGATCGGTCAATTGACGGCCTTTGGTGTGGTGACGCCCTTTGCCTTTGCCAGATTTCCAAACGCCATCGCCGTGTTTTTTCGATGTATCAGTGGCCATGTGCTGTCTCCGCATGCAAAGTCGATCAAGAATTGATGGTTTGGTAGCAGGATTTGTTCGGATAGTTACCCTCAAAAACGACAGTTCAGGGTGGGTTTCAGATCACTTGGCCTTGGGTTCAGCCCGAATGGGAGGCAAGGTTTCCTACAGTGAGCTGCTGGTGGGCGTGAAAACATTGCTTATTATTGAAAACGGGGATCTATTTTGGTGGCTTTACAGCAGCAATTTTGTCTTTTTTTGTAAAGATGGTCGAAAATAGCGCGATGGCACGTTCTCCTGAAGTGAGTAGCGAACAAATTGCAGCTTTGAACGCAAAATCAGATGCTGAACTCGCAGCTGTGCGTCTTAACCGTAGCGACATCGCTCTGCATGTGTTCCGCGATCGTTTGTACATCTAAGACAATGCAAATCTAATACTCGCGGTATTGACAGTGGACGCGGGCCGGGCCAACGCTGCGGCCATGTTTGACCTACGACCAGTTGGATACGTGATAGGCCTTTTGGTCACTATGCTTGGCTTTGCCATGCTGCTTCCTTTGGTTGTGGATTTGGGCGAAGGACTGGGCCACTGGCCCGCCTTTGCCGAAAGCGCGATGATTACCATTTTAGTTGGTGGCATCTTGTCGCTCAGCTGCGCGAATGCGGTGCGCCAAGGGCTTACAATTCAGCAAACCTTTTTTCTGACAACTGGGGTTTGGTTGATGCTGCCTATTTTTGGGGCGCTTCCATTTGTATTTGGTGCCACCGAAGCACGCTATGTAGACGCATTTTTCGAGGCGATGTCAGGGCTTACGACCACAGGTTCAACCGTGTTCTATGGTTTGGAAACACTGCCTAAGGGCTTGTTGTTGTGGCGGGGTATCCTCCAATGGTTAGGCGGTATTGGTATCATCGTTGTGGCCATGGTGTTCTTGCCAGAGTTGCGCGTTGGTGGGATGCAAATCTTCCGATCCGAAGGTTTTGATACCTTGGGGAAAATCCTTCCTCGTGCCACGGAAATTGCAAGCCGAATTTCCGTTATCTATGTTGGCCTAACAGCAATCTGTGCAATCTTTTACATGGGGTTCGGTATGGACCCCTTTGACGGAACTGTTCACGCGCTGACCACTGTTTCTACGGGTGGATTTTCGACTTACGACGCTTCATTTGGGGAATTCTCTGGTCCGATGGAGTATGTTGCAACGGTCTTTATGATCCTCGCCGCACTTCCTTTTGTACGCTACGTACAATTGCTGAATGGCAGTGCGTTGCCCTTGTGGCGTGACCCACAGATCCGCGCGTTCCTGGTGGTTATTGCGTTTGCAGTTGGGGTTGTCGCGATAACACTGATGACAATTTTTCCGCACAACCCAGAACAAGCTATTCGCGAAGCATTGTTTAATATCACCTCAATCATCTCGGGTACGGGCTACGCCAGTGTGGATTATATGGGTTGGGGGTCTTTCGTTATCTCGGTCTTCTTTTTTGTGGGATTGATTGGTGGCTGCGCGGGATCGACTGCCTGTTCGGTCAAGATATTCCGCTATCAATTGCTATTCGCATCGATCCGCGCACAATTGCGTAAAACACGTAGCCCGCATGGTATTTTCACACCGCGCTATGCAGGGCGACCTGTTGGCGATGATGTATTAAGTTCGGTAATCTCATTCTTTACATTTTTCGTAGTGACGCTGGGTGTTTTAGCGGTCGCATTGGGCATGACTGGTTTGGATTTTGTCACTTCGGTCTCTGGGGCCGCGTCCGCACTTGCAAACATCGGCCCAGGCCTTGGTGATCAGATCGGACCCGCGGGTAATTTCTCGAGCTTGAATGACACCGCCAAATGGTTGCTTGCAGCCGGAATGCTGATTGGTCGGCTAGAGTTGATGGTCGTTTACGCTCTTCTTACTGTTCATTTTTGGAGGGCCTAGATGTCCAAACTATCAAACACGCTGTCCCGTCCTCTTGGGGCGCAAATTTCTCACATGTTGAAGGATCGCGGAGTTGATGTAATCTTTGGGATACCCGGCGTGCACAATCAAGAAATGTATCGTGGCATTGAAGAGGCTGGGATCACCCATGTTTTAGCACGTCATGAACAGGGCGCTGGTTTTATGGCCGACGGCTATGCCCGTGCCTCGGGCAAACCAGGCGTGGCCTATGTGATTACTGGCCCGGGTCTGTGCAATATCATGACGCCAATGGGGCAGGCCTATTCAGACTCTGTTTCAATGCTGGTAATTTCATCGTGTTTGGATGAAGTGTCTGCCCGGAAGGGCCAACTTCACCAAATGAAAGATCAACGGGCTGCGGCTGAGACCGTTTGTGATTGGTCTAATGAAGCTGGATCGGCCGATGCCGCGTATACCTTAATCGATCGCGCCTTTGCAGAATTCCAAAATGTGCGTCCACGCCCTAAACACATTCAGGTACCCATTGCCCTGCTAGAAGGGCAGGCTGCTCCCGCCGCTCGCAATTTGAGTTTGCCAAGCAATAAAAATGCCGATGGAGACGTTATTCAAGACGTCTTCACTCGGTTGCTGTACGCACAGTACCCACTTATTATTTTAGGCGGTGGCGTTGCAAAGGGTGACTGCGAGGGTGTTGCAAAAGCGATGCGAACCATCGGTGCCGCCAGTATGGTTAGCACTGCAGGTCGTGGATTGGTCGATCCTGTTGACCCATTCACATTTGGTGCTTGTTTAGCGCGCCCTAGCAGTGCCGAGGTCGCAGCGAAGGCTGATTTGGTTGTCGTGGTCGGTTGCGAACTTGCAGAGGTTGATCTTTGGCGCAGCGAACTTGGACACGCAGCACCTTTGATCCGTGTGGACATGGACGCGAGTGTGGGTGCAGCAGATCCCAAAATATCGATGTTTGTGCAATCAGACGGTGCAAGTTTTATTCTGGCTTTGGCAGATCAGTTTGACGAACCTCTGAATACAGAATGGCACGCTGACAATGTTACGATGTGGCGTGCGCGTTGGCGTTCTGAAGTAATTTCGGAACGGCCATACATTGCTCCGGTCATTGAGGTGCTCGAAGCTGCAGTGCCAGAAGACACGATGATTTATTCAGATATGACACAATTGGCCTACGCGGCAGTTGAATTGTGGGACATGGCCTTGCCCAAGCACTGGCATCATCCTTCTGGGTTTGGAACCCTTGGCTATGCCACGCCAGCTGCGATTGGTGGGGCAATTGCGCGTCCAAACAAGCCGACTATGGCCATCATTGGTGACTATGGGTTTCATTACACCATGGCTGAGCTAGGAGTCGCCGTTGAATTGGGCTTAAGCATACCCATCGTTCTGTGGGACAACGCGAAATTGGGTGAAATAGAAGACAGCATGACTGCGGCACAGATCGCGCCTAATGCTGTTATCGCGCACAATCCTGACTTTTGTAAACTTGCAGAAGCGTTTGGTGCACGGACATCTGCACCAGAAAATTTGATTGAGTTGCAGAAGGTGGTTCAATCAGCATTCAATGCCGATGGACCAACCCTAATTTACGTAACACCCAAAATCTTGGCCTGACTTATCTTCATCTTACCAGACAAACTCTGGGGTTTGGGGCAAAGCCCCAAGGTGTTATCTCCAGCGGCTGATCAGAACAGTCAGGCTGCGCGCCGCTGCAGAAATGTCTTCTGCAGCCATCTGTTCTGATGAATTGGCTGTCTGGCTCGATTTTCCAGCATCACGCAATGCTGCCTGAACAGTTTCATGATCTAGCGAAAAGGCAACGTCAGCTGGCAATTGTGGGCCAGTCGATAGTGCTGGAAGCAACATGCCCAACACACCACCAGTTAGATCCAAAATTGGACCGCCGGCATCGCCAGCCAGAGCGGTTAGCGCCATACGGTTCCTCGCCGCGTAAACCGCGTAGATCAGACAACGTTCCGTAGTTGACTGAAGGAGAGTCCGATACACCTTCATAGCTGTAACCCGCTACTGCTATTTCAGTGTTTAACCGCGGTGTTTGCGCGCTGAATGCTGCAACGTTCAAAGGAGCTAACGCCTCATTTGATGTCAAAACCGCTACACCATTGTTTTATGTTGAAACCAAGGTGGCCTCATATAAATCGTCAATGGTAATGCGGGCGCAGCTGTCGACAGCGTCTGTTGCCGTGACAACAGTGCCGCGGCTATCGATATAAAACCCTGAACGGGAAACCGCAGGCTTGCGAACTTCAAGGCCAGAAACCAAATCGATGGCTTGATCCTCATCAGACCCTGCTGTTGGGTCCAAAACTGCATCTAACCGGACCAAACTTTTGTCCATTTCACTAATCAAACGACGGCGGCGTTCTGCGTCACCAGCTGGCCACATCAAGGTGAAACCTTTAATTTTCCCGTTGGCCAAGCTAACATGAGTTTCACTCACCATGTTGGCGTTTTTAACGATTAAGACAAAGCTGTTCTTTTTACGCTCACGCGGGCCGTCCAGTGGAACCGCTTCTAGCGTCTGCATGATATCGTAGCGACCATAGAACGTGTTTTGATTACCAGGCTGGCTGACAAGAAAAGCGCGCACCGGTACCACCCACAGACTTATACTGGGCAAAAGGTGACTCATATTTCTCAAATGCAACTTCGAGCGTTGAGAGTTTGATTTCGATCCCGGCAGCGTCATCTCGAACAACCTCGAGGCCCAGGCCATCAAGGATCGAGTTGTATTTTTTCAAAAGTTCAGCGCGTTGTGCGGTCGTTAAAATGCCGGTAATTTCATAGCCATTTGCTTCTTGCCATGCAGCCATCGAATTACGTGTGCCACGACCGAACGACCCATCAATTGCTGCGTTGTAAAAACCAGCCCACTGTAACAACCGTTGCAAATTTTTCTTTTCTTCACGGCTCAGTGCACGCTCGCTACGCTGCGCTTCGGCAGGTTTTTCGCCAGCGGGTTCAGCGAGCTCAACCTCAATAACGGGTGTTGGCTCCGCTGTTGGTGTTTCGTTAGCATCTATTATTTGTGTCTCAGCTTCGATAGGTGCAGGCGCTACCTCAAGGCCTAGGATATTTGCTCCAACCGGCCAAAACTGTTGGCGCAGGTTTGAGGATTATGCGATGAATGCATCGCGTGGGATTAGTCCGTCGCGGCGATAAGACAGCAACGCCGTCTCAGCATCAGCTCGTGTGTAAGGGTCTAATGCAATACCATACCAATCTCCGCCAAGAACGAAGCCATTAACATCTTCTAGAATTTAAGCATAGCCACGCGCAGCTTCTGTGCCCGCACGCAAACTAGATTGAGCTTCAATTTGAATCCAAACGACTTCATCGGCTGATTGCGCTGCCGCCGGCATTGCCCAAGCCCACAGTACCAAAGTTAGATAAAGAAGATTACTCATAACTTTGTGAATTATAGTGCCGGATACATTGCAATCATTAGGAATCGGTCAAATCAGCAGGAATTCGCTGCAATTGCCATAAGCTGAGTAACATAAAAAGAATGCTTCGGGTGCAATTGACCACAGTTGTTGAGGGGCTTAGGTAAGACGCGGCTTATAACGCCGATATCACCGTCGAATTGAACAGCATTTCGACACAGTCAGGACACGTCCATGAACAGCACAACACCTCGATCCTTTCAGGAAATCATCCTGCGCCTTCAAGGATATTGGGCCACTAAGGGCTGTGCCATTTTACAGCCATATGACATGGAAGTTGGGGCAGGGACATTCCACCCAGCCACAACGCTACGCAGCTTGGGGTCAAACCCATGGGCAGCCGCATATGTGCAGCCCTCGCGCCGTCCAACAGACGGGCGCTATGGTGAAAACCCGAACCGCCTGCAGCATTATTATCAATACCAAGTGCTGATCAAACCGAGCCCACCGAATTTGCAAGAATTGTATCTAGGATCCCTTGCTGCCATCGGCGTCGACATGGACCTTCACGACATTCGTTTTGTTGAGGACGATTGGGAAAGCCCAACTCTTGGGGCGTGGGGCCTTGGATGGGAAATCTGGTGTGATGGCATGGAAGTTTCACAGTTCACTTATTTCCAACAAGTCGGCGGCCATGACTGCACGCCTGTGTCCGGCGAGTTGACATACGGTCTTGAACGCCTCGCGATGTACATTCTTGAGTGTGACCACGTGATGGACATGCCCTTCAATGATCCTGATGCGCCGATCCCGTTGAAATACGGCGATATTTTCAAACAAACCGAAGAAGAATACGCGCGCTGGAACTTTGATGTTGCCAACACCGAAGTGTTGTTGCGCCATTTTGAGGAAGCCGAAGTCGAATGTCAGGCCATCCTTTCACAAGCATTTGACGATCCAAAGACTGGTAAGCGTATCATCATGGCACACCCTGCCTATGACCAATGCATCAAAGCCAGCCACATCTTCAACTTGTTGGATGCGCGTGGCGTAATCTCTGTCACTGAGCGTCAGGCATACATTGGTCGTGTCCGTTCGCTTTCTAAACAATGCGCAGATGCATTTATCCAAACCCGCGCTGGCGGCTTTACCGAAGCGGTGGAATAATGGGAAAATTTTTAGCAGTGTTGTTACTTGGAAGTGCCGTAATTGCGGGGGCATCTATGTATTACCTGCAGGTTTATGGCCTGTATGACGAAGTCCAAACCAGAGATGTTCAACTTGTTTCGGTTGTGGATGACCTGCCGGAAACGATCAGCTTTGATAACTTCCAAGCCATCGATTCACAAAGTTCTCCAATCCGATATCGCGCATGTTTCACAACAGACCTCAGCATATCTTTGCTAAGCGAAACCTATGTTGGTTTGGAAAAAGTGTCCCCGCGCAACGCTCCAAAATGGTTCGACTGCTTTGATGCAGCCGCAATCGGTGCAGAGCTGGCGGCGGGAACAGCTGTTCCATTTCTTGGTCAGAAAAATGTCCACTTCGGCGTTGACCGCATCGTTGCCATCACAACCGATGGACGCGGCTATATCTGGCACGATCTCAATGACTGCGGCGACAAAGCCTATGATGGCACGATCGTTGGCGAAGAATGCCCAGGACGGGAAGCAACAGAATGACTGATCTATTAATTGAACTGTTCTCCGAAGAAATTCCGGCGCGTATGCAGACACGTGCTGCCAATGACCTGAAAAAGCTGGTCACTGATGGTATGGTGGAAGCTGGCTTGACCTATGCTTCTGCCGCTGCGTTCAGCACGCCGCGCCGCCTTACGCTGACCGTTGAAGGTATGCTTGATGCGTCGCCAACAACTGTCGTTGAACGCAAAGGCCCAAAGGCTGATGCCCCTGAAAAAGCAATCGATGGGTTCTTGCGCGGCGCAGGTTTAACCCGCGATGATCTTGAAGAACGCGAGACACCCAAAGGGAACATCTTTTTCGCCAAGATTACGAAAGAGGGACGCCCCGCCGCGGATATCGTCGCTGAAGTTTTAGAGCGCACAATCCGCAATTTCCCATGGCCGAAATCCATGCGCTGGGGCAATGGTACGTTGAAATGGGTGCGCCCACTGCATTCTATTCTGTGCATGACCAGTTCTGAAGAGGGCGCATCAGTTGTGCCGTTTGAGGTCGATGGTATCATCTCTGGGAATACGACCCATGGCCACCGTTTCTTATCTCCAGATAGCATCACTGTGAACAACTTTGATAGTTACACAAGTAAACTGAAATCGGCTCATGTGGTGCTTGATGCTCAAGAACGGGCAGACGCAATTTGGAACGACGCAACCAATCAGGCTTTTGCAACTGGTTTTGAAGTTGTTGAAGACGCGGGTCTTTTGGCTGAAGTGGCAGGCCTTGTTGAATGGCCTGTTGTCTTGATGGGTGAAATTGGTGAGGGTTTCTTGGGCCTACCAGCCGAAGTGCTGCAGACCTCGATGCGTGAGCATCAAAAGTTCTTCTCTGTACGTAACGCAACAACAGGCCGTATAGAGCGCTTCATTACCGTCGCAAATCGCACAACAGCTGACAACGGTGCTACGATCCTTGCGGGCAACAAAAAGGTATTGTCGGCTCGTTTGGCGGATGCAAAGTTCTTCTGGGAAAACGACCTGCGCGTTGCGAAGTCAGATATGAGCGTTTGGTTGAAGTCGCTTGAAAACGTTACATTCCACAACAAGCTTGGCACCCAAGCTGAGTTGGTGAACAGCATGGCGACTTTAGCGCGTGAGTTGGCTCCGGCAGTTGGGGCAGACCCCGATATGGCCGAAAAAGCTGCGCGTTTGGCCAAAGCAGACCTAAGCTCTGAAATGGTCTATGAGTTCCCAGAACTTCAAGGGCTTATGGGGCGCTATTATATCGAAGCTTCAGGTGAGGATGCTCAAATAGCAGCCGCTGCTGAGGAACACTATGCACCACTTGGACCCTCTGATGACGCGCCAACAGCTCCGGTTTCAATAACAGTATCGCTCGCAGAAAAACTTGAAAAACTTAATGGATTTTGGTCCATCGATGAAAAGCCAACGGGTTCAAAAGACCCCTTCGCATTACGCCGTGCGGCACTTGGCATAATTCGAATTGTAATAGAAAACGATCTTGCACTGTCTTTGAATGCCGTGATGCCAACGGAGCATGCAGATAGCCTTCTTTCATTCTTCCACGATCGTCTTAAAATATACCTAAAAGATCAAGGCATTCGCCACGACATCATTGATGCCTGCGTTGCAATGGACGGCAATGACGACATTAACCTTTTGGTGAAACGTGCACGGGCCTTATCTGAAACGCTGGAAACAGATGATGGTGAAAACCTGATCCAAGGATTCAAACGTGCCAACAATATTTTATCTCAAGCGGAAGCTGCGGACGGGGTTGAATACTCTTACGGTGCCGATGTGAAATTTGCAGAAACAGATGAGGAGCGTACCTTATTTGGTGCCCTTGATACGTCTGAGGCAACAATCAAACTTGCAATGGAGGCCCAAGACTTCGCATCTGCTATGTCTGCAATGGCGACGCTTCGCACACCCATAGACACCTTCTTTGAGGCAGTACAGATTAACTCTGATAACCCAACGGTGCGTCGTAATCGTCTGAACCTTCTCAGTCGTATCCGTACGGTTTGCTCTTCGGTGGCGGATCTAACCAAAATCGAAGGCTGATCCCGCTTCGTCTTATCAAATAAACTCGGGGGGGCGTAGGTACGTGGGGGCTGGCACCCTTGTTTTCTGCTCCCCCGGCATGTGCTAAATCCTTGCTTGCCTTGGATTTAAGCCTATGCTGCTATTGAAACCGGTAGGTGCTACAATGCAGAATAATCCAGATACAACACTTGTTACTCAAACAGCCAAAATGGCGGCGTCCACGCATGGTGGCCGTGCAAAATGCTTGCAGCGGTTGATCCGTCTTGACCTGCCAGTGCCCAAAACGGTGGCGCTTAGTTTTTCGGCGGTTTCCAAAATTGCCAATGGTGAATTGCCAGATATTGAAGCCGTACTTTCACAGTTCCCGAAAGATGCACTTTTGTGCGTGCGCCCGTCCTCAGAGGACGCGGATTGGGGCGGCCCCAGCGCTGTGCTCAATATCGGGATGAACGATTATGCCTATGCGGAATTGTGCGCTCAACTAGGGACAGATGGCGCAACTGCGATTTACACTCGTTTTGTTCAGTCCTACGCAATTAACGTTGCACGTCTTGATCCAGATATGTTTGACGATGTTGTCGCATCAGGTTCCGAAGGATTGTCAGAGACATTGCGTGCGTACGAAGCTGAAACAGATGAGAAATTCCCCTCTGACGTCGGTACACAACTCGCCGCTGTGCTGCGATCGATGGCACGTGCATGGGATGGAACCTCTGCGCGCCTGCTTCGCCAAGGCAAAGGGGCACCCGCAGGTGCCGGTCTTGGTCTCGTGGTTCAACAAATGGCTTTTGGGGTAGGCAAGCATCAAAGCGGCTCTGGAATGTTCCAACTGGTTAATAGCGATACCGGCCAACCGCAAATTACGGGTCGCTATCTGCGCCAAAGCCAAGGGCTAGAAGCGCTGTTCCAAGACGCTGAAGCAATGTACCTCACGCGTGACCCACGCGGCCCATCCTTTGAGGAACTGGAACCAGAGCTGTTTGAAACGCTCAAAGCCCATGCCGCCTTGAGCCGTATGCGTTTGCGTGAAGAGATGCAGCTGGAGTTCACAGTTGACAACGGCAAGCTCAATATTTTGGACGGGATCCGTGTCACCAGATCATCACGCGCGGCTGTTTGTATCGCGGTCAGTTTAGCCAACGATAAGATCATCCCTCGTCAAGAAGCCTTGATGCGCGTTGAGCCGCTTTCGCTTAACGAATTGCTTCATCGCCAAGTTGATAACGATGCGCTGCGTGATGTCGTAGGTCACGGCATTGCGGCCAGCCCGGGTGCCGCTACAGGCACGCTTGTTTTCACTGCTGCTGATGCGCAAGCGCACGCTGCACGTGAAGAGGATTGTATTCTTGTGCGCCGCGAAACGTCACCCGAAGATATTCGTGGAATGCACGCCGCACGCGCTGTTTTGACAGAACGGGGTGGGGTCACAAGTCATGCGGCAGTCATCGGGCGCGGCATTGGTTTGCCTTGCGTCGTTGGCGTGTCGAACATTCGCTTCGTGCCAAGCAAGAAACAGCTTATTTTGGCAGATGGCCGCATTCTTGAAGAGGGTGAGGTCGTCACAGTTGATGGTACGTCTGGGCAGGTTTTGTTGGGCGCTGTCGCGATGCAAGAAGCAGCACTTGATGACGCATTTCAAACCTTGATGGAATGGGCAGATGAAGAGCGCGACATTGGTATTCGTGCCAATGCGGATACGCCTGCTGATGCTCAAACTGCACGTAACTTCAATGCTCAAGGCATCGGTCTGTGCCGCACAGAACATATGTTTTTTGAGGCAAGCCGTCTGACAGTGATGCGCGAGATGATCTTTGCAGAAACATCAAAAGACCGTCGCGCTGTACTTGAGCGCCTGTTGCCGATGCAACGCGGAGATTTTACCGAACTGTTCCGCATTATGCAGGGACAACCGGTTTCGATCCGCCTGTTCGATCCGCCCTTGCATGAATTCCTTCCAGCAGATCGCAATGGTCAGCGCGAACTGGCTGAAGCCCTTGATCTACCATTATCAGACGTCACGCGTCGTATCGAAGCAATGCGTGAATATAACCCTATGCTTGGTTTGCGTGGGGTGCGCCTTGGTGTGACTGTCCCAGAGATTTATGAAATGCAGGCGCGGGCGATTTTCGAAGCGACGATTGTGGCCAGCCGTGATGGCGCATCGATTGTGCCGGAAATCATGATTCCGCTCGTCAGCGCAAAGCGCGAAGTTGAGTTGGTCAAAACTCGCGTTGATGGAATCGCCGCTGCTGTTCGTGTCGAACAGGACGCTGATTTCGATTACCGATTGGGTGTTATGGTTGAAACACCTCGCGCTGCCTTGCGTGCAGGCGACATTGCGCAACATTGTGCGTTCCTTAGTTTTGGGACCAATGACCTTACGCAGATGACATATGGTCTTAGCCGTGATGACGCAGGTCGATTTATGTCAGATTACGTTCAGCAAGAGGTGTTTGCTGAAGATCCGTTTCACACACTAGATATCGACGGAGTGGGCGAGTTGCTTAAATTGGGTGCAGAGCGTGGTCGAAAGACCCAACCTAACATGACTTTGTCGATTTGCGGCGAACACGGTGGCAACCCCGAATCAATCGCTTTTTGCCGAGAGGCCGGGTTTGACTACGTTTCCTGTTCCCCCTTCCGTGTTCCTGTCGCTCGATTGGCAGCGGCGCAGTTGGCGATCAAAGACAAGACAGGGTAGGGGGAAGAATAGGTTTCCGCTACATCCTGTTATCGGCCTGATATTCACTATTGGTTAATTGGATACCTCTAAGTTGCTGACGTAAGCTTAACTGGACGAACTGCACTAAACACACTAGTTGGCTGGCATCGAAGTAACTTTGGAGCGCCGAATGCGGGCCGCAATATTCTTTTCAATTTTATTGGCTGTGTTTGCGCCAATGACAGCAACGGCAAATGAGAAGCAGGCAAATGCGCTGCATAAAACAGAAACACGTGAAATTTCGTTGCTCACTCCTGCACGTCTAGAAGATATGATTACTGCCTCTGTTGCTGCGAGTGGTGTTGAGTTTTCCACCTCTTGGCTGGACAAGCAGGCGGTTGCCAAAGGTGACGCGAATTGGAGGTGTCTTTCAGAGGCGCTTTATTTTGAGGCGCGCGGTGAAACCGTCAGAGGTCAATTTGCTGTTGCTGAGGTTATTATGAACCGTGTTGCGCATTCGCGCTTTCCCAGCTCACTGTGTGGTGTGATCAATCAAGGTACTGGAAAGAAATTCCGATGCCAGTTCAGTTATACATGTGATGGTAAGGCCGAAAATGTATCTGAACCGCTTTCTTACGAACGTGTTTCAAAAGTCGCACGTGCTGTAATCGATGGCCATGTGCCCAAGCTGACCAATGGCGCAACGCATTATCATGCAACGGCGGTTAGCCCGAGTTGGTCACGCGTGTACACCAAAACAGCGCGTATCGGCGTACACATCTTTTATCGCGATAACGTACGGTCTGCTTCTAACTGATCAGTCTGGACAAGCTGGGACGCTTTTGCACCCTAGCCTGACGTAAAGTGCACTGGTATAGGCCGAGTACGAGCCTAGAAAGGCTCTACCCACCAGCCTGACCAAAAGGGTCTGACCTTATGAGTTCTGAAGTGTATCTTGCCTTTGCCCATCCGTCTGAGCGTTCCGACGCCGCGAAAACATCCATTCCATTGGATAGAATTTCCCTTCGCGATCATATCGTTGATGTCGAGATTGGTGCCTTTCAGGCCGAGCGCGGCGTCACGCAACGCATCAGCTTTAACGTCGTTGTTGAGGTGTTGCCTTTGACGGGGCCAATTGATGACGATGTCGATCGTATTCTCAGCTATGATAAAGTCACTGAAGCAATCGCTTTCGAATTGGCCGATGAACGTCTCAATCTATTAGAAACACTGGCTGAAAATGTTGCAGATCGAATTCTTTTAGAACCTCAAGCGATGCGCACGTTTGTACGCATCGAAAAATTGGATCGTGGCGCTGGTGCGCTTGGTGTTGAGATTGTTCGTGCGCGCGGTGACGTGACCGTCGAGCAGACTGAGGCAGAAGATGCTTTGCGTCCGCAGTTGGTTTTCCTGTCCAATGCGGCCATTTCCTCGCCGTATTTCAAGGCTTGGGTCGATCAATTGCAAGCCAATGATCAGCCGTTGATTTTGTGCGTTGGCCCTGCAGAAACGGATCGCCCACAAACGGGTCACAGGATGACGCAACGCCGTGTCGATTTGCTAGCGATTGAACAAAACGCATGGGTCGTTGCTTCGTGTGATGAACGCTGCGTTGTTGTCGAAACACGCACGGAACTAGAATGGGCGATGCGCAATAGTCAAATTTGCGTTTGGGCTCCGTCCAAACTTGTCCTTGATGCTGTTGATGGTCCTTGTGCGCGATTGAACGATCCACTTGAGTTAGCAGCATGGTTTGCTTCGACGTTTGACGCTCAAGAGATGATCGTGATTGGAGCAGACCTGCCTGCGAATATCCGAGTACCTTCACGGACTGTGGGTCCTGATCAAGCCGTGCTTTGAAACTATGAAACGCTATATCCGCCCACTTGTTCAAATCGGTCCAGCACGCCCACAGGGTGCACATACGCTTGCTGGTGGCTGGTGCTGGTTCACACATGTTGAGGTCTTGTCGCGTACGGATGAAACAATCGTTCTATCCGCTTCAAATCTTGAGCAAGAGGAACTTGCAGCCCTTACAGCTGTCCGTACTCCAATAGCAGACCTTGCTTTCGATACTCCACGTTTGATGGGCATTTTGAATGTGACACCTGACAGTTTCTCAGATGGTGGCCGACACCAGACGCCTCACGATGCAGTCACAGAAGCTTTGAAAATGGTCGCGACGGGTGCTGACCTAATTGATATCGGTGGCGAGTCTACACGACCGGGTGCAGTAACTGTTACATCTGACGAAGAAATCTTGAGGACAGCGCCAGCTATCAAAGCGATACGAGACGCAGGCGTTGTTACACCTATCTCAATTGATACCCGCAAAGCGAGTGTAGGGCATGCAGCGATTGCTGCTGGAGCTGACATCGTGAACGATGTTTCTGGATTTATTTATGATCCTGCCCTTGCAGTATCGTGCTTGAAGACGGGAACACCTGTTTGTGTCATGCATGCACAGGGCGACCCTGCCACAATGCAGGATGAACCGTACTACGAAGATGTTTTGCTGGATGTATATGATTTTTTGAAAATCCAGATCGACGGGTTGGTTTCATTCGGAATTCCACGCCACTCGATAATTGCAGATCCCGGTATCGGATTCGGAAAAAACCAAACTCATAATCTTAAACTGTTGAACCGTATCAGTCTTTTTCACAGTCTTGGTGTCCCAGTTTTGTTGGGCGCATCGCGCAAAAAGTTTATCGGTGCCATTGGTAATGAACCGATTGCAGATCGTCGTGCAGCCGGTTCGGTTGGCGTTGCTCTTGCTGCTATCGCGCAAGGTGTGCAATTAATACGTGCGCATGACATCGCTGACCATAAGCAGGCAGTTGTGTTATGGCAGGCCAGCGTGACACAAGATTTGAACTAAATTGAGTAAGAATTAAATAATGACGAAGCTATTTGGAACCGACGGTGTGCGTGGCACAGCGAATATGTACCCTATGACTGCTGAAATGGCATTGCGTATTGGCGCGGCTGTTGGGCGTTATTTTAAACGCGAGTCTACAGGTGTACACCGCGTTGTTATCGGCAAAGATACACGCCTATCTGGATATATGTTTGAAAGCGCTTTAACGGCTGGTTTGACCAGTACAGGTATGAATGTGCTTTTGCTTGGGCCAGTTCCAACACCTGCTGTTGGATTGCTAACACGCTCAATGCGTGCCGATCTTGGTGTGATGATTTCAGCGAGCCACAACCCTGCGATCGACAACGGTATCAAGTTCTTTGGTCCAGATGGTTTTAAGTTGTCAGTTGCCGCAGAAACTGAGATCGAAGCGTTGGTCGCCGATGGTGTTGAACCTATCGAGCCTGAGCAGATCGGTCGCGCTAAACGCGTAGACGATGGTCGCTTCCGCTATATTGAACGTCTTAAGTCCTCTTTTCCGCGACAGACCAGCCTTGATGGTCTGAAAATCGTTGTGGACTGCGCGAATGGTGCGGCACATAGGGTTGCACCAGATGCATTGTGGGAACTTGGCGCAACCGTCATTCCTGTTGGTAACAATCCAAACGGTAAGAATATCAACGAAGGTTGTGGATCGACGCACCCGCAGATGGCCGCGGAAACGGTTGTTGCCCATGGTGCTGATCTGGGTGTCTGCCTTGATGGGGATGCCGATCGCGTGATCCTTGTTGATGAGAACGGCAAGGTTGGTGACGGTGACCAGTTTATGGCCCTCATGGCGTCTCGTTGGGCCGCAGAGGAGCGCCTAAAGGGAAATGCCTTGGTCGCAACCGTTATGTCCAACCTAGGGCTTGAGCGCTATCTCCAGGGGCAGGGCATTGATCTTGAGCGCACAGCTGTTGGTGATCGCCACGTTGTTGAACGTATGCGCAGTGGTGGCTTCAATCTTGGCGGTGAGCAATCAGGCCATATCGTTATGACGGATCATGCCACAACTGGTGATGGCCTTATGGCAGGGTTGCAGTTTATGGCTGAGATGATCCGCAGTGTGAAGCCCGCAAGTGAATTGCTCAACTCCTTTGAAGCGGTTCCTCAATTGCTAAAGAACATACGTTATAGCGCAGATCAAACCCCGCTGGATAATCCCAAAGTTATTGCAGCAATAGCGCAAGCTGAATCGGACTTAGTCGGTAATGGCCGTTTGTTAATTCGTAAGTCTGGTACTGAGCCTTTGGTTCGTGTGATGGCAGAGTCCGAGGACGAGGGAGTTTTGAACCAAGCAGTAGACAGCATTGTTGCTGCTGTTGAAGATGCAGTTTCGTAATAGGAGCCGACTGGAGTTGAATTAATGTAAGCAGTTTATCTTTTAAACAGCTTACGAAACGCACCGAATTGCGACAATCCAACGCCTGCCAAAATCAGCACCATTGCCATGATCAATGATGCGGGCAATGGTTCGCCCAAAAGCAAGGCGCCTAACACGACGGACCAAACAGGCACTTGGTAGTTTGTGATAGACATGAAGACTGGCCCTGCAGAGCGGATAACCAGTGTACGCAAGAAGTTTGCAGCAGCCGTTGGAATTAAGCCCAAAAGCGCGATCACGATCATTGTCTTAGTGGGTGGCATAGGCGGAAAGCCTTCCACAATCAGCGCAATTGGAATGACGATCGCGGCAGACATGATTAGTAGCACGGTAGACAATCCGATGGTGTCAACCGCAGGCAAGCGGCGCATCATTATGGAGTTGACCCCATAACACATTGCCGCAATCAAACAGGCAAGCCGTCCTGCGGTTTCCAAAGATGCGCCCGTACTTTCAAACGCTTTCGCGCCCATCAGGATAACAACTCCACAAAATCCGATCGAAAAACCAAGTGATTTTCGCCATGTAAGGCGTTCACCTGGTACGAAAAAATGTGCCAATGGTAAGACCATTAACGCCATTGCAGCCATCGAAACACCAGCAAAGCCGCCAGTGACGTATTGCTGACCCCATGCCAATAACATGAAGGGAATTGCAGAGCTTAGTGCTCCCATAATCCACATGACCAACTTGGTTTTTTGTGTAGGCGGTTCTGCGAACAACGCCCCTCCGCGCGCTTGCCAAATTGCGTACATAAGTATCGAAGCAAATGCGATGCGGCCAGCCGCAAGCCAAAATGGCGTGATGCCCTCTAGTGCGATTTCTGTAACAAGGAACGTCCCACCCCATGTGAAGCCTAAAAGCACCACCATCATCCAGCTTCTTGCTGTGATTTCAAAGGTTTGTGTCATAATTTTAAATTTCCTGATGGAGAGGCAGCGACAGCTAGGACTTTTGGAGTCTCTAACATCTGCGAGGACAAAATGGGTACCCCTAGATCACCTAAGGTATTGGTGGCGACACGCATAGAGTTTTGTTCCAAAACGATACAATTGGGTGTACCATTGTTAGCAATGGACTGGCGAATTACCTTGCATATTTCGTTTGAGAAATTTGTCATATCACCTGCTTCGAAATGTGGCCAAGCTGTGTCACAAAGCACGAGTTCTGTGGATATTGATGATCCAACTTTCTTTGAGCAGTCTTCGAGCAATGCCAATGTGGCGTTAGGTGTACTTTCAAGGCAAATAGCGGCCATAATTTTCTACCTGTTTCCATTGCGGCTTCCATTATCGGGCTATCAATTCGGACAATATTGGGGTGCGTTTGCGCAAAGCTATCTACCAGTGGGCCAAGGTTTGAGCGGGTGCAAAGAAATGCATCGGTGGTACTTAACTGTTCAAGTATTTCAGAAGTTTGGGCTGTGATGCTCAACAATCGATCAGTTTGTGCGCTCGCAAGCAGTTCAGTGGCGACGTGTTGGTTTCGTACGGTTTGGTGCTATCGCATCGACCAGCGCTTCGAAGGTTTCAATGTGAACCCAAGCGGTGTGGAGAAATGCAATTTCCATTGTGAGGTACCCCGTTTTCTAAGCTGTTGGCTTGGGTAGAGAGTATTTGGGAGGTAATGAATAGAATAAAGTCTGTTTTTGACCACGCTCACAGATGTGGGGTCGGATTGTTCCGACCCCACAAAGGTTTTTAGTTTTTAGTTTTGTCGACCATTTTGCCTGCGGAAATCCAAGGCATCATAGCGCGCAATTTGCCACCAACTTGTTCGATTTGGTGCTCATCGTTCGAACGACGTGATGCTTTGATTGTTGGCTGACCAACAGCGTTTTCAAGCATGAAGTCACGAACGAATTTGCCGTTTTGAATGTCTTCCAAAACACCTTTCATACGTGCTTTTGTCTCGTCATATGGCAAGATGCGTGGGCCAGAAACGTATTGCCCGTACTCAGCTGTGTTAGAGATTGAGTAGTCCATGTTGGCGATGCCGCCTTCATAGATAAGGTCAACGATCAACTTGGTTTCGTGCAGACACTCGAAGTAAGCCATTTCTGGTTCGTAACCAGCTTCAACCAAAGTCTCAAAGCCCATGCGGATCAATTCGACGATACCGCCACATAGTACTGCTTGCTCACCGAATAGGTCAGTTTCGCATTCTTCGCGGAAGTTTGTTTCGATGATACCTGAGCGACCGCCACCGATTGCTGAGCAATATGACAAACCGATTTCTAGCGCTTTGCCAGATGCATCTTTGTCTACAGCAACAAGGCAAGGCACGCCGCCGCCTTTTGAGTATTCGCCACGTACAGTGTGACCAGGGCCTTTTGGCGCCATCATGATCACGTCAATGCCAGCTTTTGGCTCGATCAAGCCGAAGTGTACGTTCAGGCCGTGTGCAAATGCGATTGCAGCGCCTTCACGGATATTGTCGTGAACGTATTTTTTGTATGTTTCAGCCTGAAGTTCGTCAGGCATTGTGAACATGATCAAGTCAGCCCAGGCCGCGGCTTCTGTGATACCCATTGTTTTTAGGCCTTCGCCCTCAGCTTTTGCGATAGAGGCAGAACCTTCGCGCAAAGCAACAACTACATTTTTCGCGCCAGAGTCGCGCAAGTTCAACGCGTGTGCGTGACCTTGTGAACCGTAGCCCAAAATAGCGACTTTCATTTCTTTGATCAGGTTAACATCGCAATCGCGATCATAATATACACGCATGTTTTCTCTCCTAGGTGTGAATTCTGAAGCGAATATAGGGGATAAAGTGAATGAGTTCAGCGTTGTAATTGAGCTAATATTGTGAATAAGTTGCACTTATAATTCTCGTATTTGGAATTTTTTATGAAAATCATTCTTGATGATCTCGATCGCAGCATCTTGCGGCAATGGCAAGCGGATCCTACGCTGTCACCTGCTGACCTTGCAGAACGCTGCGGCTTGACTGTGGCCAAGGTCACGAGACGTCAAGCGCGGTTGCAAGAGGCTTTGGTGGTCAAGGGTATTGAGGCGGTAATTGATTGGGCTGCGCTGGGTTACGCATTCGAAGTCTCACTGCGTGTGACCTTGGACAAAACGATCGATCGCGCTTTTGACGAATTCATAGAGGCAGCCCGTTGTGTGCCGGAAGTGATTGAAATTCAGACCTTCTTGGGACGTGTTGACGTTCGCCTTTCTGTGATTGCACGGGATATGGCGCATTATCAACATATCTACAGGTCCAGTATCTTAACGTTGCCGCACATTGCAGATATTGAGGGATTGATGCGGGTGGCTGAGATTAAGTCCAATGAAAGCTTGCCGTTGTGATCGAGATTGATGACTTCGATCGCGCCTTGTTGCGTGCGCTGCAGCGTGACGCCAATCAAAGCGCAGGTGCGTTAGGGCGTGAGATTGGGATGTCCCAACCAGCCACTTGGCGCCGAATTCGGCGATTGCAGGAGGCTGGCGCAATCAAAGGACGGCGTTTACATCTGGATGCTGAGGCGTTGGGGTTTGGCGTGACAGTGTTCTTGGGCGTTAAGTTGGCTACCAAAGGGCGGGTGAGTCTGGATGATTTTGAGAGAGCGGTAAGTGCGATCCCTGAAATTCAAAAAGTCGAACACGTGTTAGGCTTCTACGATTATCGCCTGCGGGTTGTTGCACGGGACTTGTCCGACTTCGAAAGAGTTTTGCGTCGACGTATCATGACTTTGCCAGGTGCAGGTGAGGTGGAGGCCAATGTGTTGCTGAGTGAAGAACGCCTTCCTGGTCCGCTTTGAACACTTCGACGCCCTGATCAATTTTTCAATTGGGTATCAATTCAGAAGTTGCCCTTGGCGCACATCGCTTCGGCGCATAGGGTCAAAGAATGAAACTATTTTTCATTACAGCGCTCACAATGATGGCTTTCGCATCCAACTCAGTCCTCAACCGAATGGCGCTTGATGGGGGACATATAGATCCGTCCAGCTTTGCAGCTGTGCGAATCGTTGCGGGTGTGATTGCTTTAGGTCTTATGCTTGCGATCCGTCGCGAAAAGTTACCACTTTGGGAAAAATCGCGTATACTGGGTGCCTTGTCACTTGCTGCCTATATGATCGGATTTTCATTGGCTTATGAAAGTTTAGATGCAGGTTTGGGTGCATTGATCTTGTTTGGGGTCGTCCAAATGGCGCTGTTCATCTACGGAGCGATCAGTGGGGCTGCGCCGACAAAGCGTGAACTGGTGGGTGCTAGCATTGCCTTTATCGGCCTGTTGATTGCGCTTTGGCCGAGCGAAGATAGCGAAACTACGTTGGTTTGTACCGCTCTGATGATAGTTGCGGGCCTTGGGTGGGCTGCCTATACAGTGGCAGGGCACGGGGCACAGAGCCCACTGGCGTCAACGGCTGCAAATTTCGTGTTGGCTATGCCGTTTCTCTTGTTTTTATTGATCGGCCAAACACTGAATGTGAGTTTTACAGGTATCGCTTTAGCCGTTTTGGCAGGGGCAATTACGTCCGGAATGGGCTATGCTTTGTGGTATTCAATTCTCCCACAAATGAATCCCAGTACAGCGGCGGTTGTCCAACTTAGTGTGCCGATCATCGCTATCGTTGCAGGTGCCGTTTTGCTAGATGAAGTTATTAGCATTACAGTGATTTTCGCTGCAGGATTTGTTGTTGGTGGTATTGGACTAGCGGTCACGAAACGATCAGTTCAAGCGGATCATACATAAGGTCACAATTGGGATCAAAAGCCACACGTCCTAAACTGGACGGTTTATGCATCGTTTCGGCCAATTCAGTTTCAGTGACCCAAACATGTCTGTTTACGACATTCTCTAGGTCTTTCCAGTCGTCCGCGATGTTTGTTTTTCCATTGAGTGTACACCGAAAGAATACCTCGACTTGATGGTAGTCTTTTTCTGGCATGTGAAATTCGTTCACAAGGGCTGGTGCGCCAACTATTATGTCTAACCCGGTTTCTTCAAAAATCTCGCGTTTTAAGTTTTCTGGTAAGCTGGTTCCAGTATCCACACCACCACCAGGTGTACACATCAGCGGACTTTTTTGCCCAGCCCATGCGTTGACCAAGAGCAATCTATCTTTGTGAATGATGATCGCGCGAACGGCGACGCGCGGCTGCTTTTCTGACATTTTTTAGGGTCCAGTGCGAATGAATGACGCACCACCATTCCATGTGAGGGCATGAAGGTCTATCTGCATCATTATGAAACAAGTCTTTGTCATTCTAATAGCATTGAGCTGCGCCGGGCCTGCGGCAGCCAATTGCGTCGTATTGATCCATGGGTTGGCGCGAACAGAATCCTCTTTTGCGCTGATGGAAACTGCTCTTGAAGCCGACGGATATTCAGTGGTGCGCCCTGGTTATCCTTCAACCAAAGCAACTATTTCTGACTTGGCAGATGCAACCATTCCTGCGGCCGTTGCATCCTGTCCTTACGGTCAAATTAACTTTGTCACCCACTCAATGGGAGGGATTTTGGGTACGTGATTGGCTGAACCGAAATCGCCCCGAAAGCCTTGGCCGAGTTGTTATGTTGGCTCCACCTAACAAGGGGAGTGAAATTGTTGATGCGTTTTTAGGTTTGTTTATCTTCGATTAAATCAATGGACCTGCTGGGCTACAGTTAGGCACAGGCAAAGAAAGCCTGCCGCTGTCTTTACCCGCAGTCGACTATCATGTTGGTGTAATTGCGGGTGATCAATCGCTTAGTGTATATTTTTCTCGGCTTTTGCCCGGTGCCGATGACGGAAAAGTTGCTGTGAGTTCAACTGTTGTTGCTGGCATGAAAGATCATATTATTTTGCCTGCGACACACACATTTATGATGAACAAGCCCAAGGTTATCACTGAGACGATCCTGTTCCTAGAAAAGAGTACTTTTGATCCGTCCATTAGTTGGGCAGATGCATTGCTTGAGCGTTTGGGTTGCGAAGGATTTGACTGTCTAAAGGGCAATCCGAACGTAGAATGCTGAAGGCTGCTGCTTGCGGCGTACTAGCCTACAAACGTTATTCATTACTTGATGCGATTAAAGTGACCCATCTTGCGATCGGTTTTCACCTCTGCTTTGCCATATAGATGCAGTGCTGTATTTGGTTCAGCAGCAAGGGTTGGTACGCGGTCCATATCGCGACCGATTAGGTTTTCCATTACAACGTCAGAGTGACGTTTCCCATCTCCCAAGGTCCAACCTGCAACGGCGCGAATATGCTGTTCAAACTGATCAACTGCACAGCCATTTTGTGTCCAGTGGCCCGAATTATGTACGCGCGGTGCGATTTCGTTCACTATCAATCCGTTTTGGGTGACGAACAATTCGACACCTAAAACGCCAACGTAATCCAGTGCATTCAAAATGTTTGCAGCGATTAGGATAGCATCTGTTCGCATGCTTGGAGAGAGACGGGCAGGGATTGTGGTCGTATGTAAAATACCATTGCGGTGTATGTTTTCGCCGGGATCATAGCATGCCACTTCGCCTTTAACGCTGCGTGCCGCAATGACTGATACTTCGTGCGTAAAGCTAACAAAGCCTTCTAACACTGCTGCATTACCTGCCATGTCTTTGAACGCGTTAAACGCGTCTTTAGCCTTCATAATCCGCGCCTGGCCTTTTCCGTCATAGCCAAACCGGCGCGTTTTTAGGATGGAGGGGGCACCAATGCTATCCATTGCAGTTGCTAATGCTGATTCATCGGGAATGTCAGCGAACGGCGCAACGCTTAACCCAAGGCTTTGCAAGAAGTTCTTTTCGGTTAAGCGATCTTGCGAGATGCGCAAGGCTTCGCGACCTGGACGAATTGGGCGCAAAGTTTCAAGTAAGTCGAGAGCGGAGGTCGGGACATTTTCGAACTCATAGGTGATTACATCGACATCAGCGGCAAAGGCATACAAAGCATCAGCATCCTCATATGCAGCAGTCGTGACACGATCAGCGACTTCACCAGCAGGCGGGTTAGCCCCAGGTTCAAAGATATGGGTTTTAAATCCTAAGCGGCTTGCTGCCACACTTAGCATGCGGCCCAGTTGGCCACCGCCCAAAATTCCGATCGTTGCGCCGGTTGTCAGAGAATCAGTCATCAGTGGGTATATCCGGAATTGAGGCGGACAAGTCATTGCGCCATGTGTCTAAACGGGTGGCCAATTCAGGGTCCTGAAGGGCCAGAATACCAGCGGCCATTAACGCGGCATTGGTTGCACCCGCGCCGCCAATTGCCATAGTCGCAACGGGAAACCCACGTGGCATTTGTAGTATTGAATACAGCGAATCTACACCTGAGAGAGCCTTGGTTTGAACAGGTACACCAACAACAGGCACACGGGTTTTGGAGGCCATCATACCTGGAAGATGAGCGGCACCGCCAGCACCAGCAATAATAACCTGCAAACCACGATCAACAGCAGTCTTGCCATACTCCCACAATCGATCAGGCGTACGGTGCGCCGAAACGATCTTGGCCTCAAAAGGGACGTCCAGTTGATCAAGGATATCGGCGGCTTCACGCATGGTTGGCCAATCTGATTGGCTGCCCATGATAATGCCGACTTTGATTCGTGCGGTAGTTGAATGCTGTGTCATGTTAGTAAGCCCCTGTTTGGCGAAGCAGGCACTATAGCGGGATGGGCGTTCGAGGCAATGCTGAGAGGCTCAGCTATCAAAAATTAAGCGATAATATCTGGGGTCAGCCGATCTTCGATCACCGTAATCCGGTCCTTAAGCCATAGTTTTTGCTTTTTGAGGCGCCGTAAGGTCAATTGATCGCTAGTTCGGGCCTCAACCAATTGGCTGATCGCTTCATCCAATGCGCGATGGTCCGTACGAAACACTTCCAATTCAACGCGTAAGACGTCGTCGGTTTTCATGGATATGTCTGATTGATCGTTCATTGTGCTGATTCTAACTCGTATTCGAAGGTTTCATTATAAGGTGTTGAAAAGGCTACGCATAGGTATTTCATCAAAGGCCTTGTCGGGTGGTTAATTCCTTCCCATATTCATACAACAAGGTTGCCATGATTTGGGGCCTAAATTGACTGTCGCTTAATTAGAAGGACGTGTCGTATGACCAAAATGACCCTTGCTTCGTACCCTCATATGTTGGGTTTCGAACAACTTGAACGATTGCTGGAACGCACTGCCAAAACTGGCAATGAGGGCTATCCACCGTTCAATATCGAACAAAGCTCTGATCGTTCTTATCGTATTACATTGGCCGTGGCTGGTTTTGCCGAAGATGAATTGGCAATTACCGTTGAGGATCGCCAGTTGGTAATTCGTGGACGAAACACAGATGACGCTGAGGGACGAGTTTTCCTGCATCGTGGCATCGCATCACGCCAATTTCAACGCTCATTTGTATTGGCTGAAGGTGTTGATGTGGGCGAAGCCGTTATGGAAAATGGACTGCTGCATATCGATTTGACACAGGCCAAAGCTGAAACAGTGGTCCAGACGATCAACATTAAGAAAGGATAAGTCATGCATTCAGAATATAACTTCGACGAAGATCTGTCAGTTGATACTGACCGGATGGTTTACGTGAAATCAGTGTTGGTGAGCGATTTACCAAGTGAAGTTCAGAACCAAGTCGACGGCGTTAAAAAATTATTCGCAGTTCATGATGCCGATGGTAAGCAATTGGCGTTGGTTGGCGATCGTCGCCTTGCTTTCGCGCTTGCCCGTCAACATGACTATAGTCCCCAACCGTTGCACTAAACGGGATGATGCGCTTGCCTATATGTTTGGTTTGGCTTTTTGCAACGCCAACATATGGCCAGAATGCGTCTCTTATTTTCACGGATGAAGACGCCAAGGCGCTGAAAACAGAAATGTTGGCGAAAGCGGACAAAGATGTTCGCGTATTTTTTGCTGAGAACTTTGGGCGAAATATCGAAAATCCAATTGCGCTGATTGGCACTAGTGATCCAAGTTTGTTAAATGAACATCTTTCCAAAGCCTTAAAGGAGATGGGGCGGAGGCAACGATCGTCGCCCGTTGATGCGGGTAAGTTGTGTTATGAAAAACCGATTGGTGCCGCGGCTAATCGTTCTTATACTGTTATGTGCTGGCTGAAACCTAAGGCGTATGATCGAAGATGGTTGGCCTCAATTGAGCAACGACTGCCTCCTATCTTAGCCCATGAATTCACTCATCAATTACAATACCATTTGGCAAATGATGATCCGCCCCAGCGGGTAAACGGCACCAAAGAATTATTGCTTGGCCCAAATTGGATGGTCGAGGGAACCGCCGAAGTGTTCGAGCGGATTTATAGCGTTCAAGTGCAAGGAAAAGATGCGGCTAATACTGCTGATTAAGCGTTGTTTGACATGCAAACAGGTGCACGGCGCAGTCGATTGACGTTAACGCAACTCACTGGTGCAGGAAGCACAAAAGGGCGCGGCGGCTATGGCACAGCGCGGTTTGCAGCATTTGTTTTGGCGCAACGCAACGGAACTGAAGATTTGTTGGAGTACTTCGCTGTCTTGGGGCAAACCAAGGATCGTGATGTTGCATTTGAAAAGGTCTTTGGCTTGTCCTTTGACAAATTCGAAGCAGACTTTGAGCGAATTCGTCGTGATTTCACAGCGGCCAAAGAATATATAAAAGGACAATAAGCATGACAAACACGTTGAAATCGTTTGAGTTCGACTGGGTCGATGCATTCACCAACAAGCCATTTGGAGGCAACGGGTGTGCAGTGGTTCATGGCGGTGCAGAGTTAAGTGTGGATACATGCCTAAGTTATGTACGCGAAACATCATTGGTTGAATGCACGTTTACCGGACCGTCTGACGTTGCGGACATAAAAGTACGGTACTTTCTGGCCAGCCATGAGATTCCGTTTGCTGGCCACCCCACAATCGCAACAGTTGCCGCTATGCGTAGTCGTGGTCTGATTGGTGAGGGGTCTTTGGTGTTGGAAACTTTGGCTGGGTTGGTTTCCATCATTGTTGAGGGGGCCAATATACAGATGATTCAGATCGCACCAAAGTTTGGACCCAAAGTTCCTGCTGATATAGTTGCAGCAGTGGGTGGGGTAACTGCAGAAGATATCGTCGGCGAGCCGCAAGTTGTGTCTACTGGATTACCGTTTTGTATCACTGTCCTGAAGTCAGTAGATGTGCTGAAACGTGCATCACTGAATTTGGATGCGTTGGGGCGGTACAATTCCCATCTCGGGCAAACTGCGAATGGTGTTATGGAGCCGTTTTGGGTTGTTCAAGAAGGGGCTACGCCTTTGGGTGATACGTTCTCGCGCTTGTTGTTAGCTCCACCAAGCCCGCTAGAGGATCCTTTCACAGGGTCGGCGACAGGTGCGATGGCTGCCTATTTGTGGGCAAACGGTTTGATCTCTGAACCCGCGTTTGTTGCAGAACAAGGTCATGGGATGGGCCGCGCAGGTCATGCGCAGGTTAAGGTATTAGGTCACCGCGATGCAATCACAGGTGTCGAAGTCTCAGGTGAAGGTTTCGTGTTGATGTCTGGAACCATCAATCTACCCTGATAATGAAAAACTAATGAAAAAAGGGCAGAGTTAACTCTGCCCTTCTCGGTGGGTACAGCTTATTCTGCAGCGATCAGGCCCATGCTTTCAAGTTTCAACAGAATTTGGTGTGCACATGTGTCCACATCTACGTTCAATGTCTCAACACTGAGCTCGGGGTTTTCTGGAACGTCGTATGGATCAGAGATGCCTGTAAACTCTTGGATCTTGCCTTCACGCGCCAGCTTATAAAGGCCTTTGCGATCGCGCTTTTCACATTCCTCAATTGATGTCGCAACGTGGATTTCAAGGAAAGCACCAAATGATTCAACGTCTTCACGCACGGCGCGACGGGTTGTTGCGTACGGCGCGATTGGCGCACAGATCGCGATACCACCATTTTTGGTAATCTCTGAGGCAACATAACCGATACGGCGGATGTTCAAATCGCGGTGCTCTTTAGAGAAACCTAACTCAGATGAAAGGTTTTTACGAACAATATCACCATCCAAAAGCGTCACGGGGCGGCCACCCATTTCCATTAGCTTAACCATTAAGGCGTTCGCGATGGTGGATTTACCTGAGCCAGAGAAGCCAGTGAAGAACACTGTGAACCCTTGCTTGGAGCGTGGCGGTTTGGTGCGGCGTAGTTCTTTAACTACCTCTGGGAATGAGAACCATTCTGGGATTGCAATACCCTCAGACAGGCGACGGCGTAATTCCGTGCCTGAAATATTCAATATAGTGACGTTATCTTTATCGTCGATCTCATCAATGGCTTCGTACTGTGCGCGTTCAGCAACCCAAACCATGTGTTTGAAGTCGACCATTTCGATGCCCATTTCTTCTTGATGCTCGCGAAACAAATCCTGCGCATCATAGGCACCGTAAAAATCTTCACCTTGCGAATTCGAACCAGGACCCGCGTGGTCGCGGCCAACGATAAAGTGTGTGCAACCGTGGTTTTTGCGGATCAAGCCATGCCAAACAGCCTCGCGTGGGCCTGCCATACGCATTGCGAGGTTCAGCAGGGACATAGATGTCGTTGCTTGTGGATATTTGTCCAGCACAGCCTCGTAGCAGCGTACGCGTGTGAAGTGATCAACGTCGCCTGGCTTGGTCAGTCCAACAACAGGGTGGATCAAGAGGTTGGCTTGTGCTTCGCGCGCTGCGCGAAATGTCAGCTCTTGGTGTGCGCGGTGCAATGGGTTGCGAGTTTGGAAGGCCACAACTCTACGCCAGCCCATTTTGCGGAAATATGCACGCAATTCATTTGGTGTGTCGCGCTTTGCACGGAAATCATAGTGAACAGGTTGCTGGATACCAGTGACTGGACCACCCAAGTAGATCTTGCCTGCTTGGTTGTGCAGATAGTTTACAGCAGGGTGCGCATCGTCGTCTGCACCAAATACCTTTTTGGCTTCTTTGGCTTTGTTTGGATCCCAACGATCGGTGACCGTCATCGTACCCAAAATAACACCCTCTAGATCGCGCAATGCAATATCTTGGCCAAGCTCGATGGATGTTGCAAAATCTTCAGAAACGTCAAGCGTGATTGGCATTGGCCAAAGCTCGCCCGTTGTGAGACGCATGTTGTCTACTACACCGTTGTAGTCGTCCTCGGATAGGAAACCTTTGAGCGGGTTGAAACCGCCGTTCATCAACAGTTCAAGATCGCAAATCTGTCGCGGTGAAAGATCGTGGCTGGTTAGCTCACTGGCCTCCACTTTTAGTTTTTGCGCAGATTCATAAGATACATAAAGCTCTGGGATCGGAGCTAGGTTACTAAACATGGTCAAAATAAACGTCTCTTTGTTGCCTATACCAAATTATTTGGTTTCTCAGTCTACGGAATAGGCTTTGACTGTGGCAAAAGTCTAGAAAACTAGCTCTCAAATTGAGAGAAAAGACCATCATTATCAAAAAAATGCTCTTTTTGGGCCAATGTGACGATCATGGGATGTGGGACTAATGTGTCGTTCCACGAGAGTATAGCAAAGGGAAATAGGTCATCCTTAAAACGCATTTGGGAAAAGCCGTGTGGCCTTTCCCAAATTTTAGCCTTTAAATCAAAGGGTGTTTTATTCGTTTTCAGCAATCCAGCGTTCAGCTTCAAGTGCTGCCATACAGCCCATTCCAGCGGATGTCACAGCTTGACGGTATTTGTGATCTGTCAGATCGCCAGCGGCAAAAACACCGGGAATTGATGTTTCTGTGCTGTCTGGTTTTGTCACAACGTAGCCGCCCATATGGGTTTCCAAAACGTCTTTGACCAATTCATTTGCTGGCGCATGACCGATGGCAACAAACACGCCCTTGCATGCGATGTCTTTGATTCCTCCAGTTTCAACGTGTTTCACCTTGATACCTTCAACGCCCAAAGGAGCATCGGTGCCGTAGACTTCCTCAAGTTGATGGAACCACAATGGCTCGATCTTCGGATTCTTCTCAAGGCGATCGATAAGGATCTTCTCCGCCCGCAGTTCGTCGCGACGGTGGACCAGCGTTACTTTGGATGCGAAATTGGTCAGAAATAGTGCTTCTTCAACGGCTGTGTTACCCCCACCTATGACAACGATTTCTTGGCCACGATAGAAAAAGCCATCGCACGTGGCACACGCAGAAACGCCGAAGCCTTTGAATTTGTCCTCAGATGGCAAACCTAGCCATTTGGCACGTGCTCCAGTTGCTAGAATAATAGCATCTGCAACATATTCTGTACCGCTATCTGATTGTGCAACAAAAGGGCGCTTGTCGAAATCGACAGATGTTATCAGATCTCCAATTATTTCGCAGCCCATTGCTTTTGCGTGGTCTTGCATGCGCACCATAAGATCCGGACCTTGGACCTCTGAATCTCCAGGCCAGTTTTCAACTTCTGTTGTTGTTGTTAGTTGACCACCTGGCTCCATGCCTTGGACCAATATGGGCTCCAACATTGCACGGCTGGCATACACGCCTGCAGTGTAGCCTGCTGGGCCAGATCCGATGATAAGAACTTTGGTTTTACGCGTTTCGCCCATTTGGACCCCCGATATTCAATTTGTTTGTGCAACTAATAACGATGCCGAGAGACATGAGGAACCCCTTGCAGCTTTGTTAACACACGCGGCATCCAAACGTGAAGAATGCAATATTGTTGCGCTGAATTGAAATAATATTGCGCGCAAGGTGGGGTCTGTTATAATAAGATGAAATTTAATGAGGTTACCAAGCAATGGCAAGCACGCGGCTCGATCCAATTGATCGTATGATTTTAGCAGAATTACAGGCTGATGGCCGCATGACAAATGTTGAACTTGCTAAAAGAGTAGGAATTTCTGCACCGCCATGTTTGCGCCGTGTGCGTACACTTGAGGAAAATGGCTACATAAAAGGTTATCATGCTGAGGTGAATGCTAAAGAACTTGGATTTGAAGTCCAAGTTTTTGCAAACGTTGGCCTAGCGTCTCAAGCCGAAAGCGACCTAAGCGCGTTCGAAGCAAAGTGCAAATCTTGGCCGCTTGTGCGCGAATGCCATATGTTGAATGGCGAAGTGGATTTCATTCTGAAATGTGTTGCGCCCGATCTCTCGAGCTTTCAAACGTTTCTAACCGGTGAATTGCTGACAACACCAAACGTCGCAAGCGTAAAAACATCGCTCGTTATTCGTTGTGAAAAGGATGAGCCAGGCGTGCCATTCGAAGTTCTAGAAGCACGCCTTCTAAAAGACGCTTAATACCCGGGGATCGCTTCCTGTTCTTGTGCGCGAGGGTGCGCTAGCGGTCCAAAATCGCTTGTGTGAGCAATATGCGGGAACATTGCTAAGAATATCGCGCATTTCAGAGCTAATTTCTCTCGTGACTATTGAGCCAGGATGATAGGTTTCCATTTCCATTTCCATTTCCATGCCGCCAAAAGTGAGTGCGGCGTGTGGCGTCAAGCAGATGTGGAACATCTGTACGGGGGGCGGCAGGCAAATCTCGATGACATTCACGCCATCAACAAATTCGCTGGCATGGGTGAACATTTGCATGCCGCGCTCGTTGCCGCGCAAGTGGTGTGGCGTTTGTAACAGACGGGCCGATGGGCCAATCGACAGAAACGATGATGGACGGGAAACACCGAACGTGTCGGCCATAATCCGGATCAAAGGCATGCGCCGGTCCGGTACAGCTGGGACGAAGGTGCTGGAACCAATTCACGATATTTTTGCTGCTTTACCGTACGAGGTGCGCTAGTTGTCACCAGGTGAAAGATTTTCAATTGCCACACAGCCCTGTGTTGTCGAGATGAATGACTCACGCGCAAATGCTGAAAATGCAGAATCAAATAATGGCATTGCAGGCGCTTTGAGTAGGGCAACGTGCATTTTTTGATCTGCGCGCAATGCTGCGACTTCGAAATTGCGTGTCATCGATGTAATCGCACGCGTGGTTGGCGTATGCTCAAGCATACGCTGGGAAAAACGTTTTCTTTTTCTGGTGGCCAATAGAAATCTTCATGCGACAATCTTCAAGTTGGAATCTCATACAAAGCTGGCCCCACCAACAACACCGGTACTCACAAAATTTATGTATTTCGATAGAACTACAATCCCGCTTAAAGGGTAGATCTGTCAAAAGTTAATGAACACTAGAGAACGATCCCTAATAATGGCCAAATTTGTCAAGGATTGTTTCCAAATCTTGAAATAATTTAGCCATATTTGGGCCGACAACAGAAAACCCGCCTCACGAATCGTGAGACGGGCTAATCAGCACCTAAATAATGCACTCATTACATTTTAACGCGTCTAGGCGTCTTAAGCTGCTTTTTGAACTGGAATTTCGTTTTCTTTGCGTTTGGCAATAAATGCCGCGCGTCTTGCACCAAGGGCACATGGCATTAGCACGTCCTCTTTGGCTGCAGTTTCGCAAATTGATTTAATAAAGTGTGTGTTCGTTTTCATGTTGTTCTCCAGCTTGATTTCGTTTGGATCATTTTCAATCCGTTGTTGAAATCAATATGGCGAGTGAATGCGGCTTGAATTTGGCCGTGAACATATAATTTGACGAATTTTATTGTTCGCTGAACAGAGAATATGGCGGTTTTGCCTTAAAGTGATAGAGCTCTGTATATAAGGCAATATTAGCATAGCCACAGGTTGTTGGGTTGTGGCAGCTGTTCAATTTGGGCAAGTTCACGACCCCGGTTGCCTAATTCGAGCCCTAATTACAAACTGATTGCAGCAATCAGCCGTCCATAGTCGGCTTCTTTTTGGTGAACACTACGACGATAAGAGTAGAACCGTTCGGGATCGCTGTAAGTACAGTGACGGGTCCACTCTGCAGTGGCGATACCCGTTTCCCGTAAACTCTTTAGTCCGAAGGCGGGCAGGTCAAATTGTAACCTATCGCCGTTGCCTTGAGTAAAAAAGTGTGCGTTGTCAGGATCTTTGTCTATGAAGTTATCCATGAAATCCGGCCCAACCTCATAAGCGCGTTGGCTGATGCATGGACCAATCGCAGCGCAGATGTTTTTGCGTTTCGCACCAAGTGCGATCATCGCTTCGATTGTTTGGGTTAA